>JBJXDX010000091.1:0-144454 GCA_046154585.1 Hyphomicrobiaceae bacterium
CCACGCTCGCGCACCAATCGCACCGCCTCGAGTTTGAACTCCCGGCTGAAGCTCCGTCGTCCCATTCGCCACCTCCAGTCCCATCATGACACCTAAACCATGTGTCCGTGGAACCGGCAGCAGCTCAACTCCTGTGGCAACACAAACCCCTGTGCTCAAATCATGAGGCGGGTAAGGTGTTGATCTCAAAGGAGTGCAGGAGGCCTGGCGCGACTACGGATCAGGAGGTCGTGGGTTCGAATCCTTCCCGGCGCGCCACTTCGGTACCAAACTGCGAACCCCTAGCTTGGACGCAACGCCTGCCGCAACCGCGCGGCTCCCGACGTCAGAGCTGTCCGCCGTCTCCCCAATTTGCCAGCATGGCGCTGTATTCCGGACTTTGATAGCGGGACAGGAGGAAGGCCGGAGCGTAGTCGGGCAATGGGCCTCCCATGACGTGGCGCGCGAGCAGCTCGCCGCCAGCGCAGGAAGCCATGATACCGAACCCGGAATAAGCGCTGGAAATGTACACCCCTTCGACCGGCAGAGGACCGATGAGCGGCCGGTTCTCGCGGGTCTTGATGTAGTACCCGCCGTCGATATAGGGCCGCACGCCTTTATCGGCATAGACCTTGAGCGCAGGCACCATAGTGGACATGCCGCGAAGCGCAATCTCGGCATAGTTGGCAGGCTCCGGCAGGGGAAAGACAATCTCGGCCGGATCGGCATGATGATTGAAGAGGATGATGACGGATGTCCCCGCGCCCGCGCCGTCGGGCCGCCCATGGACACCGAACGGAAACTTCTTCAGCAGCCATTGTCCTTCCTCGTCCTCGGCAAGGGCCGCGCGTTCTTCCTCGCTCCACGGCAGGTATTGCTCGTCGAGCCAGATCAGCATCGGCGCTGAGCGAGGCACGGCGCCGAGCGTGTCGGAAAAGCTGATCTTGTGGTGGCATTCGGCAAAAACCGGCAGATCGATGCCGGCAAGCTGGGCCGCGAGGGTCTTGAGCATAGGTCCCGCGGCAAGCACGAAACATGTTGCCTCGAGCGACTGGCGTCCGTCTGCTTGCTCGATATGAACTTTGCGGACGCGCCCGCCACCGGTGTCCAGGCCGACGACGCGGCCACGCAGGATTTTCACCCCGCGCTCACGACCGGCCTCTAGCATCGTCATTCCGAGCTGCTGAGCGCTGAGCCATCCTGCGCGGCGGACATGCGCGAGGGCTGCGGTCTCAGGTGCCAGATAGGGAAAGTGCCGCCGGATGAGGCTTGGTTCGGTAACAATGTCCGCACCGGTCAACGGTGAATCGAAAGCGTTTTCCGGCGAGGGCATGTATCCACTCGACGGCGTGTCGTGCAGCCTTGCATCGCCGGCGCCGTTGACTTCGGCCGCTTTCGCCAAGGACAGGATCTGCGGAACCTTGGCCGTGTCGGCGGTCGCGAACACGTAGCCGCGGCGGTTCATGTGGATGCGGTTGTTCGTGGTACGCGCAATGCCCTCCATGAGGTCGATGCTGCGGTTCATGAAAGCCGTCATGGCCCGGTCGGGGCCGGGCCACCAGTTGCGGTAGGCTTCGCTCGATTTGTCGGATGTGAGGGAAAGAGGATTGTCGGCTTCGACAATCACCACGTTGTCTTGGCCATGCTCGACGGCGAGATAGTATGCGGCGGCGATGCCTGCGATTCCGGCCCCACAAATGACGATCTTGTTCGAAACGGCCATGCGACGCCCTGGAAAGGGAAATGAGATGTAGTTGGCTATATCATGCTCAACTTGCGTCGCGTTTCAAAATTTGAGCCTACCGTAAAGGTGTCTACCTGTGTCTCAGACAGCTCGCTTCGCTTCTATCAATACGATGCCCGATAGCACGAAGCAGCACCAAGAACTTGCGAGAAGGACAGCGACTCACGCCGGCATGGGGCGCACGACCTGCCCGGCGCGCGCAGGTCCGAGATCGGCGAGGCTGGCACCTATGCTCACCGCATCTGCCGCACGCTTCAGATTGGCCCTCGCCCGACGCTCGTATACGTGAACTCGAGGCGCGCCATCTCATCGGGCCGGTAGATGTTGCGCAGGTCAACCACGACGGGCGCCCTTAGCAGCTTGCGCGCCCGTTTAAGATCGAGCGCGCGAAATTCGTTCCACTCGGTAACTATCACCATCGCATCCGCACCCGTGATGCACGCATAGGCGCTATCGCACAACTCCACGCCGGGCAACACCGCACGCGCCTGCTCCGTTCCCTCCGGATCGTAGCCGCGCACATGCGCACCCGCATCCTGCAAGGCCGTGGCGATGGCAATGGACGGCGCCTCGCGCATGTCATCCGTGTTCGGCTTGAACGTGAGACCCAGCATGGCAATGGTCTTGTCACGCACGTTGCCGCCGCAGGCCGCGATCACCTTGCGGCCCATGGCGCGCTTGCGCTGCTCGTTGACCGCCGCCACGGTTTCGACGATGCGCGTCGGCGCATTGTAGTCCTGCGCCGTCTTGATCAGCGCCATCGTATCTTTGGGAAAGCACGAGCCGCCGTAGCCCGGCCCCGCGTGCAGGAACTTGGAGCCGATGCGGTTGTCGAGGCCGATGCCGCGTGCCACCTCCTGCACGTTGGCGCCCACCTGCTCGCACAGATCCGCGATTTCATTGATGTAGGTGATCTTCACCGCCAGGAACGCGTTCGCCGCGTACTTGATCAGCTCCGACGTGCGGCGGTCCGTGAACATCAGCGGCAACTGGTTGAGGTACAGCGGGCGATAGACCTCCGTCATGAGATCACGGGCGCGCTGGCTGTTGGCGCCGATCACGATGCGATCGGGCCGCTTGAAATCCTCGATGGCCGAGCCTTCGCGCAGGAACTCCGGGTTTGAAACCACGTCGAACGCCAGCTCGGGCCTGGTCTTGCGCACGATGCGCTCGACCTCGTCGCCGGTGCCGACTGGCACAGTCGACTTCGTCGCCATCACCAGCCCGTCTTTGGCGCACTCGGCCACCTCCTTGGCCGCCTGATACACATACGAGAGATCCGCGTGTCCGTCGCCGCGCCGCGACGGCGTGCCGACAGCCAGAAACACCACGTCGGCATCCGCCACCGGCGCCGCCAGCTCCGTCGTGAACGTCAGCCGCCCGGCCTCAACGTTTGCCGCCACCAGGGTATCGAGGCCCGGCTCGTAGATCGGAATCACGCCCGCCTTCAGCTTGGCAATCTTGTCGGCATCCTTGTCGACGCAGATGACCTCGTGGCCGAAATCGGCAAAGCAGGCTCCCGAAACGAGCCCCACATACCCCGAACCGATCACAACAATACGCATGCGTTAGTCCTCGAACTTATCCGCGCTCTCGATCGTCAGGCCTTCACGCCGAGCCGCCCCGAGCCGATGGCCGGCACGGCATCCGCATCGAGAGGCCAGCGCGCGCGCGCCGAAAACGTTAATGAGTCCGTGCGCCCGTTTACCAGATGCTGTAGCCCCGCCCATGCAATCATAGCGCCATTGTCGGTGCAAAGAGTTGGCGGAGGGATAAAGATCTGGCATCCTTCCTCAGTGGCCAGGGCCGTTAACCCCGCTTTGAGACGGACGTTGGCGGCGACCCCTCCCGCCAGCACGAGCGCACTCCGGGCTGGAGGCTCATAACGCTCGCGCGCTATTCTCAAGGCACAACGTGTCCGGTCTACGACAACGTCGGTGACCGCGACCTCAAAGGCAGCGCACAGGTCGGCAACATCCTTCGGGCTCAGCGGCGCCAGCCTTTCGGCCTGTTGGCGAATGGCCGTCTTGAGGCCCGCAAACGAGAAATGCGGCTCGCTGCGTCCCAGCATCGGGCGCGGCAGTGTTAATCGCAAAGGATCGCCGGCCGCAGCCGCCCTCTCGACGGCCGGACCTCCCGGCATGCCGAGGCCAAGCATCTTGGCAGTCTTGTCGAACGCCTCGCCAAGCGCATCGTCGATGGTCGTTCCCAGCCGCTCGTAGCGGCCGACCCCGAGCACGAGTTGCAGCTGCGTATGCCCCCCCGATACGAGCAGCAGCAGATAAGGCGGCGCAACCCCGTCAGTCAGCCCTACGGTCAGCGCATGGGCTTCGAGATGGTTCACCGCGACCAGGGGAAGCCCCCGTGCCAACGAAATCGCCTTGGCCGTCGTCAAGCCCACGATCAGCCCGCCGACGAGCCCTGGGCCAGCCGTCGCTGCCACACCGTCGAGGTCATTCCACCCCACGCTCGCCGTCGCCATCGCCTCGCCGATGATGGTGTCGAGGCATTCGACATGCGCCCGTGCCGCGATTTCCGGCACCACGCCGCCATAGTCCCTGTGCCGCTCCCACTGCGAGCGCACCACGTTCGACAGAATACAGCCGCGCCCCGCCGCGTCGCGCCCAACAACGGCCGCCGCCGTCTCATCGCAACTCGTCTCGATGCCGAGCACAAGCATGTCACGGTCATGCATTGACGGTTTGCCTGCGCCCAAGAGTAGAGCTGCCGGAAGGGGTTTGCGGTTGCGAAGCGCCACGGGCTACAAGGGGTCTGGCGCCCGGTTGGCTGGGCGTAGCACTGGAAACCGGCACCGTGCAAGCAGTGAGACGACGCATCGGCACCCGCGGCTCGCCCCTGGCGCTCGCACAGGCGCGCGAGGTGCGCCGCCGCCTTGCCCATGCGCACAACCTGCCGGAATCGGAGTTTGAGATCGTCCCCATCACGACGTCCGGCGACCGCATCCAGAACCGGCCGCTGTCGGAGGCCGGCGGCAAAGGCCTGTTTACCAAAGAGATCGAGGAGACGCTTCTCGGCAGGACAATCGATCTTGCCGTCCACTCCGCCAAGGACATGCCGACAATTCTGCCGGATGGCCTCGTGATCGCCGCCTATCCACCCCGCGAGGACCCCCGCGACGCCTTCATCAGCGCACGCCATGCGGCGCTCGAAGCCCTCCCGCAGGGAGCGATTGTCGGCACGTCTTCCCTGCGGCGGCAGGCACAGGTACTGCGCCGCCACCCGCATCTCCGCGTCGTCGGTCTGCGCGGCAATGTCGAGACCCGTTTGCGCAAGCTCGAGGCCGGCGACGCCGATGCCACGCTGCTGGCGTGCGCAGGCCTCAATCGTTTGGGGCTGCAGCATCGGATCACCGCTCCCGTTGCGGTCGATGTCATGCTGCCGGCTGTCGCCCAGGGTGCCATCGCCCTCGAAATCCGCGCCGACGACGATGCCACCGCCGCGCTGCTCGGCGCCGTCGCCCACCAGGAAACGGCCATCTGCGTCACCGCCGAGCGCGCCTTCCTCGCCAAACTCGACGGCTCCTGCCGCACGCCCATCGCCGGCCTCGCCGTGCTGAGCAACGGCCGCCTGCGGCTGTCGGGAGAGATCCTGACGCCCGATGGGACACAATCCCACGCGTCCAGCCGAGAAGGGTTGCCGCAAGAAGCCGTTCGCATGGGCGAGGATCTGGCCGCGGAGCTTCTCGGCCGCGCCGGTCCCGATTTCTTCCGGGCGCCCGCCTGATGCGTCTGCTCGTCACCCGGCCTGAGCCCGATGCCATGAAGCTTGCTGGCCGGCTCGAACAGGAGGGCCATGAGGTCGCCGTCGAGCCGCTGATGCGTCTGACGCTGGACGACACCGATCCCATCGATCTCGATGGCGCTTCCGCGCTCATCGCCACAAGCCGCAACGCGCTGAGGGCTCTGCGCGCCTCGCCAGCGCTCGCCGAAGCGCGCCACATCCCCATTTTCGTCGTCGGCAAGGCCACGGCGGCCGAGGCACGCAGCCTGGGCTTCAAGCGTATCCTGGTCGGGGCAGGGCAAGCCGCCGATCTCGTACCCGCCATCGCAGCGACCCAGGACTCCACGGATGGCCTGCTCGTTCACCTTGCCGGCGAAACCCTGGCCTTCGACCTCAAATCCGAGCTCGAGCTGCTGGGATTCAGGGTCTTGCAGATCACGGTGTACCGCATGGAGGCCACCGAGGCCTTTTCCGCGTCAACCATAGACGTTTTCGCCGACGAGAAGATCGATGGCGTCATCTTGATGTCACCGCAAACCGCCCGGATCTACGCCCATCTCGTGGCCCGGCATCGGCTGGCCTATGCAATTCCTAAAATTGTGCATTTCTGCATGTCCGCCGCGATCGCCGGAGGACTCGCAACCCTCGGCCAGGTCCGGGTCGCCATTCCCGACCGGCCGACGGTGGAGGGCCTGCTTGCCGAGATTGAGTTGACGGCGGCACACTGGGACGAGTAGCTCATCGCCTTTGAGGCAAGCCAAAGATGCGGGCGCCGGTGCGGCTGAGCAAAGACGGCGTTGGTGCAGGAGGTCAAGGCTATGACCGATAAGCAAGACCCGCCGCCGAAGGGTCCGGACAAGCGCGGTAACGACAGCGCCGGCGCCAAGCGCCCCTACGCAACCCTCGATCTCAAAGCAACCGAGGTCCCGACGTCAACTTCGCCCGGCGCACAGCCCGCTGACGCAGCCAAGCCAGCGGCCAAACCAACAGCCGCGACCGGCACGGCCGCCGCCAGTGCAAAAGACGACCAGGCCGCGGCCGCCGCCCGTGTCGCGGCAGCCGCCGCTGCCGTCGCGACATCGCGTCCGGACGCCCGCGCCGTTCCACACATCACGACCGCTGCGCCCAGTCGGAACGCAGACCTGGACATGAATGCAGATGCGGACGCAGCACCACCGAAGGATTGGAGCAGCTATGCGTCGCACGCAGCCGCAGGCATCGTCGGCGGCCTCCTCGCCTTGACGGGCGGCCTGTTGCTGGCGCCGTCGCCACGGGATACGCGACCGGCTGGTGCCGATGCCGCATTGGTCCAGGCCATGGGCAGCAGGATTGCTGCGTTGGAGCAAGTCAAGCAGGGCGCGTCGGCGGCCACGTTCCCGCCCGATGCCGCGCGACGCCTGACCAGCCTCGAGTCCGGCCTCGCCCAGGTCGGCGAACTCAATCGCGCTATTGCCGCGCTGCGCGAGTCCCAGGCCAAGCTCAGCGAGCAAGGCGAAGCGGTGCGCGCCTCGCTCGCCCGGTCTCCCGATCTTGAAGTGGCAGGCCGCATCGACAAACTGCAGGAGCAGTTCACGTCGCTTGCCGCGATGGCCGCGGCCGATCCCCAATCGGCAGGACGCATCCCGCAGCTGGCTCAGGTCCTTGGCAAGATCAACGATCTTGAATCAGCCTTGAACACCCGCCTTGCGACCTTGCGCAAGGACATCTCGCAGGAACTGGAAACCCGCACCGCATCGGTCGCCGAAGCCAGCGAGGCCGCCAAGTCCGGCGTTCAGCGCCTCGATCGTGATGTCGCCGGCAGCCGCGCCGAGACGGCGCGCATCGGTCAACGGGTTGACGTGCTGAAGTCCGGCACGGACCGCCTCGACCAGAGCCTGCGCATGCTCCAGGGCGACACCGCAGCCCTCAAGGCTGCCGTCGATGGCCTGGAAGGCCAGCTCAAGAGCACAGCCAAGCCCACCGACGTCGCCTCGGCCGTCGCCCCGCTGTCGGCCAAAGTCGCGGCAATCGAGGAGAGCCTGCAAGGCGTGGTCCGGGCCGACGGCGATCGCAAAACCGCCGCCGAGCGCATCGTCCTCTCGCTCGAGCTCGGTAACCTCAAGCGCGCCCTCGACCGCGGCGGCAGCTATGCAGCCGAGTTGGCGGCCGTGAAAAAGCGCGGCGGCGCGAGCTTCGATCTCGGTGCCCTGGAGCGCTATCAGCACGACGGCGTGCCGCTCGAGACCGAACTCGCGGGGGAATTCCGGACCGTCGCCAACGCCATCATCGACGCGGACGCGGAACAACCCAACGCCTCGCTCATGGATCGCTTGCTGTCAGGCGCCCGCACCATCGTGCGGGTCCGCAAGGTCACACATGCCCCAGGCGACACCTCCACCGAAGCCGTCGTCGGCCGCATGGAACTGGCCCTCAAGGAAAACCGCTTGAGCGACGTTCTCGCCGAAGCCGGCAAGCTCTCGCCTCGTGCCGCCATTCCCGCCCAGGACTGGCTGAAGAAGGTGGAAGCGCGGCAGGCCGTCGCGACGTCGCTTGCCGCCGTCGACGCCGCGCTCAAGGCCTCTCTCGTCAATGCGCCGGCTGCCGATCAGAAGGGACAACGGTAATGCTTCGCCTTGTCCTGTTTCTTATTGGCGTTGCCGGGCTGGCGACCGGGCTGGCCTGGCTCGCCGACCGGCCGGGCGACCTCATCCTCACTTGGCAAGGCTATCAAGTACAGACCAGCTTGTTCCGTGCCGTGGTGCTGCTGTCCCTGCTGCTCGGCGCGGCCATCGTCGCCTGGTTGATCTTCCGTCAGGTCTGGAGAAGCCCGGCCGTCGTCGGCCGTTTCTTCACACGGCGCCGTCAGGAGCGCGGCCTCGATGCGCTCTCTGGCGGCATGATCGCCGTCGGCGCCGGCGACAGCGATCTTGCGACACGCTTCGCTCTCCAAGCGCGCAGAGCTCTGCCCAATGAGCCGCTGACGCATTTGCTGCGCGCCCAGGTGGCCCAGCTTACTGGCGATCGCACCACTTCGCGCCGCATCTTCGAAGCCATGCTCGGCTCGCCCGATACCGAACAGCTCGGACTGCGCGGCCTGTTCCTCGCTGCCGAGCAGGCGCATGAGCCGATTGCTGCGCGCCAGTTTGCGGAACGCGCCTTCAAGCTCAACCCGAAGCTCGGCTGGCCCGCGCATGCCCTGTTTGAGCTACAGTGCATGGCGTCCGACTGGCCCGGCGCACTGCAAACGCTCGGCGTTGCCCGCAAGCATAGCCACGTCGATCGCGGCACCGCCGACCGGCGGCGCGCCGTTCTCCTGACGGCCCAAGCGCAGGAGCTTGAGGACACCAGCATCGACCAGGCATTCGCGCTGTCGAGCGAAGCCCACAACCTCGCGCCCGATCTCATTCCGGCCGGTGCCATCGCGGGCCGCATTTTGGCCTCGCGCGGCAGCACGGCGAAGGCCGCCAAGGTGTTGGAGAAGACATGGAAGCTCGCGCCGCATCCCGATCTCGCCACGGCCTACGCCTTCGCCCGTCTTGGCGACAGCCCGCGCGACCGTCTTGATCGCATCCAGCGGCTCGCCCGGTCGACGCCGCATTCGATCGAGGGCCCCATCGCCGTAGCCACCGCTGCCATCGATGCGCGCGACTGGGACACTGCCCGCAAGGCGCTGCAGCCGTTGCTCGAAACGCAGCTCACGCAGCGCGTCTGCACGCTGATGGCACGCATCGAAGGCGAGGAGCACAACGACGCCGGCCGCGTCCGCGAATGGCTCGCGCGCGCCGTCAATGCGCCCCGCGACCCGGCGTGGACTGCCGACGGCATCGTGTCCGACCGCTGGGCCGCGATCTCGCCCGTCACCGGCGCCCTCGATGCGTTTCAATGGAAAGTCCCGGTCGAGTCCGTCGACAAGGCCGATCAGGACTTGCTGGCCGCCAAGCTGGAAGAGTTCGTTGCTCTCGGCGCCCGCCCCGAGACCGCGATCGAGGCCAAGCCTCTCAACACCTTCGTGGACGAGTCGGACACCGCGTTTGCCGTTCCGGCGAAAGAGCGAGAAGCCCCGCTGGATAACAGTGCCTCCGGTCCACCGGCCAAGGCATCTGCCCGCGCCGACAGCGATACGGCGGCCGCAACATCCTTCGAGACAGCCAAGCCCAATCCTGCTAGGGCCCACACCAATTCGGAACGCGCCACCGGCACGTCGCCCGCGCCGCACGCGGCCGCATTTGTTAAGGCCGATACGTCGCCGGCGAAGCGCGCGCCGTCACGCACCATGACCGAGACGCCGCGCATGTTCGTGCCACAGCGCGCGCCCGACGATCCCGGCCCCGACGATAACGAGGCGCTCGGTTATCAGACGGCAGCGGCCAAGCGGCCGCTATAATCACCCCAGGGTCCAGCCGCCGTCGATCAGCATGTGCGTTCCCGTCATCAGGGATGAGGCATCGGACGCCAGGTATACGATTGCGCCTGTGAGATCCTCGACCTGCCCGATCCGGCCCAGCTTGATCTTGGTCATCACAAAGTCCCGCAGCGCCTTGTCCTCGAGGAACGGCTTGGACATCGGCGTCTCGATGAACGTCGGCGCAAGTGTGTTTGAGCGAATGCGATGCGGCGCAAGCTCCAGCGCAATACCGCGCGAGAACGCCTCCACCGCCGCCTTCGACGCACAATATGCCGTGCGCCCCGGCCCTGTCGTGAAGGCCATCTGCGACGTCGTGTGAATGAGCGAGCCCGCGATCTTCGCCTCCACCATGCGCCTGGCCACCGCTTGCGCCATGACGAAGGCCGCGCGCACGTTGAGATCCATGATGAAATCAAAGTCCTCGATCTTGAACTCCAGGAACGGCTGCGGACGGTTGCCACCGGCATTATTGAAGAGGACATGAAACGGCGCCTGCGCGCCGACCATCCGCCGCACCGCCTCTAGATCCGTCACATCGAGCGGCAACGCCTCGGCCGATCCACCCTTCGCGCGGATGGCTTCAGCCGCCCCGTCAATCTCGCCCCGCGTGCGCGCCGCCAGCACCACGTGTGCGCCCGCATCAGCCAGCGCCGCAGCCGCCGCCAGTCCAATGCCCCGCCCCGCACCCGTCACGAGCGCGCGCTTGCCATCTAAGCGAAAATTCGGCGGAGCCGGCAGCTTGAGCATGGCGTTTCCCCAACGCGGTTATCGGTGCACGCTAAAGCGTTTCGGGCTCGCATTGAAGCGGCACTGGCGGGCCATGCGTTTTAATGGATGCGTGCTCCGCACGAGACTCTGGGTCCCGGGTCGCACGCGGGAATTGAAGTCTCGCGGTTCGGTGTTGCCTTGGCCCGCGCTTGCCCGGGATGACAAAGTTGCCGAGGACGGCCGCACCTGCTCCCCATTTGTCATCCCGGCCAAGCGAGCGTCCATGCGGACGAGCCAGTCGCGCTGGCGCGCCAAGGCGTTGAGCTCCTCACGGCGGGGATCGACGGGCTCGGCGGGCCGCATGGCAATGGCCCGGCCCATGGCGGCCAGCATGCGGGCGTCGACGGCATCGGTCTTGGCGAGGTAGCCAGCGGCGCGGGCGAAGTCGCGGGCGCGGCCGGGGTTGACGCGGAGGGCGCGGATGCAGGCGGCTGCGAGGGCGGCTCTGAGCGTGCGGTCGTAGGCGCCGGTGGCTTCAGGGACCCAACGGTCACCCGCCCACGCCTTTATGCACCATCCCAAACACGCCGGGACCCAGGGGCCACAACTGAGGGACGTCACCCGGCGGTCCGAGCCGCCAGATCCTCCGCCGCATCATAGTAGGCGCCGCGATGAAACATCTTGCTGCTGCGCGGCAGCGAGGCCCGGCGCTCTTGTGTGGCGCGTTCATCGACGCTCCGGCAATCAGCGCTCAACACCATGCCGTAAACCTCGAACGCGCGCGCGGCGGACACGAAGCCATCCCGCACATCCGCCAGCACGTCCTCCTCCGGCCGGTCGAGCGGGCAGCCCCAGCCACCGCCGCCCGGCGTGATGACGCGCAGCAGATCGCCCTTCTTCAATTTGTGGCCGTCGCTCATGGTCGGCAGATGCCGCTCCTCCGGCGTTCCCGGATTGAGAATGAAGCCGCCACCGCTGCCACTCATGCCACCGTTGACGCCGAACGCCGGATACCGGCAGTTGTCCATGCGCACGCCGAGCGTTGCCTCGTCGACGAGCACGCGCACGTCGCGCACGATGCCGCAGCCGCCACGCCAGCGCCCCGGTCCACCCGAATCCAGGTGCACGCTGAACGCTTCCAGGCGCATGCCGAACTCCATCTCGGCGAACTCGACCGGATAGTTCTCCTGCGCCACGTAGTAGACCGCATCCGTGCCGTCAGCCGTCGGCCGCGCCCCGAAGCCTACGGCTAGCCCATCCACGCACAGCAGCGGCGCCTTTGTCTCCTTGTCGATGCTGCGCAGGTAATAGAGCACGTACACCGCCGACGCCGCCGACGCCTTGCCGCCGGTCGCCTGCGCCAGCGCCCCCTGCAGCGCCGTGGTCACGCGCAGCATCGTGTGCGAGCGCAGTCCGACCGCCGCCGGAAAGTCCGGCCACACGATGCTGCCGGGTCGCTTCACGATCTTGTCGATGGCCCGCGTGAAGCCCGCATTCATACTCACGCTCGGATCATTCCGCGTCATGTAGAGGCCGAGGATGTGCCCGATGACGCTGTCGTCCATGACGAAGTTGATGGGACCCAGAGCTTGGTCGGATGATCCCGACAGATCGATCGTCAGCTTCCCGGCCTTTTTCTCCAGTTGCGCCTCGACGTGATACGGCGTGTCCGTCGCCGCATCCGAGTCGATCCGGTCGCGGAACCGCCATCGGCCCTCCGGAATATGCGTGTCGATCTGGCGGCGCAAAGCCGCCTCGGTCTGCCGCAGCATCTCTGAGAACGCAGCCTCGACTGTCTCGCCGCCATAGCGCGCGATCGTTTCCTCCAGCCGCTGCTTTCCAAGCTTGCACGCGGCCATGATGGCGTTGAGGTCGCCCTTCATCATCTCGGGAAAGCGCGAATTGCGCTGATAGATGCGCACCACCTCGTCATTCATGACGCCATCGCGCATCACCCGCACCGGCGGGATCATGATGCCTTCGTGAAATACGCTGGTCGCATGCGGGCTGACCGAGCCCGGATACGTGCCGCCCACGTCCCACAAATGGCCCCAGGCCTCGGTGAACGCCACCAGCCGGTCGCCATCGAACACGGGCATGACGAACACCGTGTCGTTCACCTGGCTCACGCCGCCCTTGGAGGCATAGACATCGTTGTACCAGTACAAATCCCCGTCGCGCATCTCCTCGCGCGGATACTGCTCCAGGATCGCAGCCACCAGATTTCCTGCCAGCGTCAGCGCGGTCGACACCACGAGATTGCCGTCGCGATCGAGGAACGCCGTGAAGAAATCCTTCTTCTCGCGGATGAACGGCGACATCGACGTGCGCGCGATCAGCGCTTCCATTTCCGAGCGCGCGGCTCCGAGCGCACCCTTCACCAGCTCCAGCGTGATGCGGTCCTGGGACGCGGACATGCCTCGCATCAGCGCGTCTCCTCGATGATGAGATTGGCGAAGCGGTCCACCGTCGCGATCTGACCGGCCAGCACGACTGTCGTGCAATCGAGCTGATCAACGATGGCCGGCCCCTCCACCACATGGCCCGCTAGCATCCGGTCGCGGCGGTAGGTCGGCACCTCCGTGATCACTGATCCTTCCGGTGCCGCCGGCCGTGTGCCGGCTGGCGCAGGTTTCTCGCCCGCCGGTGCCCGGCCGATCTCCGGCAGCGTCACATGATCCATCAGTCCGTTGGCGTAGACTCGCAAGTTGACCAGTTCCACCGGCGCCTTGCGGTCGGCAAACGTGTAGAGCTGCTGATGCTGCTCGTGGAAGCGATTGACCAGATCGTCGGCCACACGTTGCGTCATGCGACCCTCGCCAATCGGCACGGAGATCTCGACGCCCTGATGCGCATAGCGCAGATCGGCCGCACGGATGATCTGCCGGCGATCCGACGGCACGCCGTCCGTCTCCAACCGCGCGTGGGCCTGCTGCTCGAGATCGTGCAGCGTCGCCTCGATCGCCTCCAGATCGTAACGCCCGCCGCGCTGCAGCCGCGTCACGGCAAAGTCGTACTTAAGATCGGTGGCCAGCAATCCCATGGCGCACAGAATGCCCGGATGCCGCGGAATGAGCAGCCGCGGTGCTCCGAGCAACCGCATCAGCCGGCTGCCGTGCACCGGCCCGGCACCGCCGAACGCGCACAGCGTGAAGTCCGATGGCGCCAGGCCACGCTCGACCGACATCACCTTCAGGGCGCCGACCATGTTGTTGTCGACGATCTCGACGATGCCGCGCGCCGCATCCTCCAGCGACACGCCGATCGGCGCCGCCACATCACGCAGGATGGCCGCCTCGGCTTCCGCCCGATGCAGCGCAATCTCGCCATCGAGCAGGTGCGGCGGCACGCGGCCGAGCACCAGGTTCGCGTCCGTCACCGTCGCGCGGCGTCCGCCCTTGCCATAGGCCGCAGGCCCCGGATCGGCCCCGGCACTTTCCGGCCCGACCGTCAGCGCGCCTTCCGGGCCTACCGTCGCGATCGAGCCACCGCCCGCACCGATGGCATGGATATCCACGATCGGCAGCGCTAGCGGAAATTCCCCGACGCGGCCTGATGTGGCCGTCACGGGCTCGCCATCGCGGATGAGCGCGACGTCGGCACTCGTGCCGCCCATATCGATCGTGATGAGATCCTCGTAGCCCGCGATCCGCCCGATATGCGCTGCGCCCCGCGCGCCCGCCGCCGGCCCCGACAGCGCCAGGTACACCGGCTGCCGCGCCGCCTCGGCCGGCGGAAACACGCCGCCGTTCGATTTCATGATGAAGAACGGCGACGCGATCTTGCGCTCTTCGAGCCCCTGCGACAGGCGCTTCATGTACCTGCCCGTCAGCGGCTGCACCGACGCGTTGATCACCGTGGCGAGCGTGCGCTCATACTCGCGGAAGATCGGCAGCACGTTGCTGGAAATGGCGATCTCCACGCCCGGCAGCAGATCGCGCAGAGCCGCCTCGGCGCGCTTCTCATGCACCTGATTAGCGAAGCTGTTGAGGAACACGATAGCCACCGCCGCCAGATCCTCCTCGCGGATCTGTTTCGCGATCCCTGCCAGCTCCTCCGCCGCCAGCGCCACATGCACGGTGCCATCGGCCAGCACTCGTTCGCTGACCTCGAACACGTGCCGCGGCGGCACCGGACGCTTCGGCTTGACCCAGCCGTAGAGGTTGGCCTTGCGCGGAATATCTGCCCGGCCGATCTCGAGCACATGCCGGAATCCGCGCGTCGTCACGAGTCCGGTCCGCGCGCCCTTCGCCTCCAGAATGGCGTTGGTCGCCAGCGTCGAGCCGTGCAGGACGAGGCTCACGTCCTTCGGCGCCACCTTTGCGAGCGCCAAAATCTTGTCGACACCACCAAAGAACCCGCTCGCCGGATCGCTCGGCACCGACGACGACTTCGCCACCGTGAACTGCCCGCTGCGGCGATCCGCCAGGATCACGTCAGTAAAGGTGCCGCCTACATCCAGTGCCAGTGCAAACCCGTCTCGCGATCGTCCCGGCACGTCTACGGGCCTCCCTTGACCAGCAACGTCTGCCCGGTGATGAACCCGGCATACTCCGACGCCAGGAACATCACCGCATGCGCGATGTCCTGCGGCTTGCCGATGCGCTTCAACGCGATCGACTCGACGATTTGCTGCTGCCGCTCGGCACTGTACCCTTCCCACTGCTTCACATAGTCGGGGCTCGTGGGCATGAACCCCGGCGCCACGGAGTTCACGGTGATCCCGAAGGCACCGAGCTCCGCCGCCAGCTGCTTGACGAATCCGATCTCGGCAGCCTTGGCCGTTCCATAGGCTTGTATGCCGGTCAGGCTCACACCCAGGCCCGCCTGCGAGGAAATGGCAATGAACCGCCCCTTGCCGGCCACCTTCATGGCCGGCGCGGCCGCCCGCGCCAGATGAAACGCCGCCGTGACGTTGGCATCCATGATGGCGCGCCAGTCGTCATCGGAGACATTCTCGATCGTTGCTTTCGACCGCCCGCGAATGCCGCCCGCCGCATGCACGAGAACATCCACGGCGCGCCCCCGCGCCTCGATCTTGCGCATCGTCGTGGTCACGGCAGCCGCATCGGCCAAATCGACCTGATGCGTCGTCACCGACCCGCCGCGTGCAGGCGCCACATCGCGTGCGCATTCAGCAAGTCCTTCAGGCAGAATATCCAGTGCCTGCACGTGCGCCCCGCGCTCCGCGAAGCCCTGCGCAATAGCCCGGCCGATGCCGCGGGCGACGCCCGTGACGACCACCGTCTGACCTTCGAAGGCAATATCCATAAACTACTCCGCCGCCTGGGCCGCGAGCTGCGGGAACTCCTCGATCAGCTTGGCAAACACCCGGGCCACCTCGCTGCCGTCGCCTTTGCGCTCGCTGTCGGGGAGGGCGGCGACGGCATCGAACACGCGGTGCTTCAGATAGAAACGCCAATGCACCGACTGCGCCGCCAGCAGCTCCGTCAGAGCCGCATAGTTCTTCTCCGTCCAGATCGCCTCATGTGCATCGCGTGTTGCGCCGTAGTCGAAGATCGGAGGCTCCCCTTTCGGGCTCCCCGCTTTCCGTGCCTTGCGTAGCGACGCCGTGGCGCCGGCATCCACCGCGCCATTGGCAATCACCACGCCGTAATCCTCACGCGCCTTGTCGACCGACACATATCCGCGCTTCACGTCCAGCGCGACCTTGACCGGATCGCGCTCCAGCGAATCGCCGTAACCGCCCGCACCGCCGCAGGCGACGTACACCACATCACCCGGCCCAACTTTGACGATGTCCGTGTTTCTCAAGTTGAAAGCCCGGTTCGATCCCGGATTGAGCCAGAAGGCCGAATTGGCCCCGGGCTTGCCTCCGCGCATGCCCCAGCCGGCAAACACCGTGCGGTCGCGGTTGCGCGCTGTCACCCGCGTGTTGGGCGCAAACACCTCGAACTTCATCTCCGTGGCAAGTCCGCCGCGATGCTTGCCAGGCCCGCCGGAATCCTTCGCCAGTCCATAGCGCTCGAAGCGCAGCGGCACCTCCACCTCGTTGATCTCCACTGGCGTGTTCTTGAGGAAGCCCTGATTGGCGCCCGATCCGTCCGCGCCGTCTTCGTTGGCGCGTCCACCGGCACCGCCGGACATGGGATTGATTGCAGCCATCAGCCGCCGCCCCGTGCGATTGTCCGTCGTGTTGACGTTCATGATCGGCCCGCCGGTTGCCGCCGCCGCCGGCATCTCATTGGGCAACGCCCGAGCGAACGCGCCGCAAATCACTCCCTGCAGCCGCTTGGCCGAGAGCGTGCGCATGCCCACCGCCGCGGGGAATTGCGGATTGATCATGGTCCCCTTCGGCAGCGTTGAGGACAGGATGCGTGCGATCCCCGAGTTGAGGAACAGCGTCGGATCGAGGGAGTAGAGCGTGTACACCAACCCTACGCATAGCAGCGTATGACGCTCGTCGCCGCCCGTCGGGATGTTGAGCGAGGACTCGAGCTGCGGGTCGGAGCCGGTGAAGTCGAAGTGCAGGCTGCCGTCCTTGACTGTCATTGCCAGGTTCAGCCGGCACGGCTTGCCGTCGACCGCATCCTCATCCATGTAGTCGGCGAACTGATAGGTGCCATCCGGAATGCGCCGCACGATTGCCCGGGCTTGCGCCTCCGCGTATCCTAACAGATCTTCGATACCCTGCTTGAACGTATCGGCGCCGAACTTGGCGATCATCTCCCGGACTTTGCGCTCGCCCGTATTGCACGAGGCGATCTGCGACTTGAGATCGCCCCAGCTCTGCTCCGGCGCCCGCACGTTGGCCATCAGGATGTCGAGCACCTGCTGGTTGACCGCGCCCTTCGTCATGATCTTGGTCGGCGGAATGCGGATGCCTTCCTGGTGCACCTCCGTCAGCGTCCGCGACAACGACGCGGGCACGGCGCCGCCGACATCCGTGTGATGAATATGCCCAACCGAGAAGCTGACGATTTCGCCTTGATGGAAGATCGGCTTCCAGATGTGGATGTCCGGAGAGTGCGTGCACACGAACCCTGAGTAGGGATCGTTGGTGATGCAGATGTCGCCTTCCTCGTAGTGTGAAATAGTACGGATGACCGGGCCGTAGTTGAGACCGACGAACCATGTGGCGCCCAGTTCGGTTGGCGTCGCGTAGGTCTCGCCCGTCGGCGTCGTCAATCCGGTCGTGAAATCCTCCGTCTCCTTGACGAAGGTCGAGTGCGCCGTGCGGTAGAGCGTGAACGCCATGCTTTCAGCCGCAGCCCGGGCATGGTTCTTCAGGATCTCGAGCGAAATCGTATCGATGCTCATGAGCTACTCGCGTCGCGCGTGATGATGAGGTTGGAGAATTCGTCGACCGTTGCCATAAACCCGCCGACCAGGCACGTCGTGCAGTCGCTCTGCCGGACGACGGCCGGGCCGGCGAACCACTCCCCCGGCACGAGCTTGTCGCGATCGTAGATACCCGCGGCCACATAGGCCCCGTCGTAGAAGATTCGTGTTTCCGAAACTGGCGTCGCCGCGCGCGGCACAAGCTCCGCCCGTCGTATTTTGGGCTGCGGCGACGCGCCGGACGCGACCAGCCGCAGATTGATGATCTGCACCGGCGCCTTATCATCCGCGTGCTCGTAGACGCGCTCGTGCTCGGCGTGGAAGGCGGCCCCGATGGCGCGCACGTCGCCGGTCTCGATCCACGCCGCCTCCAGCGGCACCTCGATCTCGTAAGACTGCCCGCGATAGCGCATATCCGCGGAGTATTGCAGATGCGCCTTGCCTTTGAATTTCTGCTCCTCGACGAGCCAGGCCTGCGCCTGCTGCGCCAGAGCCTCGGCATGCGCTTTGATCTCACCAAGTCCCGCCGGGCTCAGATCGACGAACGCTGTGCGAATGAAATCATTGCGGATGTCGGCGACCAGTCCGCCGAACGCCGCCAGCACGCCCGGCGTCGGCGGCACGATGATACGCTCGAGGCCGAGATCGCGCGCGAGCAAGCACGCCGTCATCGGCCCCGCGCCGCCGAACGGCAGCAACGCGAAGTGCCGCGGATCGGCGCCATGTCGCGAGAACAGCTTCGAGATCTCGAGGAACATGCCGGACACGGACACCTTGATGATGGCCTCCGCGGCCTCCTCGACTCCCATGCCGAGCTTGCCCGCGATCTCACTCACGACCTCTCGGGCTCGCGCCAGATCGAGCGTCACCGCGCCGTAGCCGAGGTCGCCCGATCCCAGGAACCCGCACACCGCGTAGGCATCGGTGATGGTCGCGTTGGTGCCGCCGCGGCCGTAGCACGCCGGCCCCGGATTGGAGCCCGCGCTCTCCGGTCCCACCTTCAGCACGTTGAATTCGTCCACGCGCGCAATCGACCCGCCGCCGGCGCCGATCGACGACACCGACACCGTCGGAATGTGGATCTGGAAATCGCCGACCCGCTCGCCTGTACCGAAAGCGGGCTTGCCATCATGGATGATCGCGACATCGGCGCTCGTCCCGCCGACATCGAAGCTCAGCACGCTCGACACGCCGGTCTGTGCGGCAATGCGGCTCGCCCCGATCACGCCCGATGCCGTACCCGACAGCAGCATCTGGATCGGCGCGGTCTTGCCGAGCTCGGCGCGCATCACGCCGCCGTTCGACTTGGTGATCATCGGCTCGCACGCAACGCCCGCCTCCTTCAGCGCCGCCTGCCAGGTCGACAGATAGGTCGCGACCCGCGCCTGCACGTATCCAGCGACCGTCGCCGTCACCGTCCGCTCGTATTCGCGGATGACGGGCCACACCTCCGAGGACAGCGTGATCGACAGCTCCGGCGCCCGTTCCCGGATCAGGTCCCTGACGCGCCTTTCGTTGGCGGCGTTCACATAGGAATGCAGGAATGCCACCACGATCGCCTCGGCGCCGTCGGCCTTAGCGCGATCGATCGCCCTCGCCACGTTCTCAGCATCGACCGGCGTATCGACGCTACCGTCTGCCAGCACGCGCTCGCGAATGCCGAACACCCGCTCCCGTGGGCTCAGCGGCTCCGGCCGCCGGGAGAACAGATCGTACGGGTCCGGCATCTTGAGGCGCGCCACTTCGAGCACGTCCTCGAACCCTTCGGTCGTGAACAGGGCCAGCGGTACGCCGCGTCGCTGGATCACTGTGTTCACGCCGACCGTCGTGCCGTGCGTGAAGTAGGAAATCTGGCCGGGCCGGATGCCATACCGGCGCTCCAGCTCCTTCAACCCCTCGATCACCTCGGCTCCGGGCTCGTCGGGCCGCGACAGCACCTTCAGCGTCTTGATGTCCCCACTGGCCTCGCCGAGAACGCAGAAATCCGTAAACGTCCCCCCGATATCCACCCCGACGCGATACGTCATGCCTGCAGGCTCCGGCGCCTGCAGCCGGTACGATTTTCCACTCTCAAGGCTATTTTCCTCGCAACGCCATTCCCCGTCGATGTCAATTCATTGACCTTGTCGGGGTCGCCCGTCAATATTGTCTACAAAATGACAGGCCAACACATAGGAGGGTTGCGTATGTCGGCCATCGACCGGCGCGTCGCCGTCGTCACGGGCGGCGCGCGAGGCATCGGACGTGGATGCGCCCACGCGCTGGCACAGCGTGGCCATGCCTTGGCGCTGGTCGACGTTCTCACGACCGAAATGGCCAGCACCAAGCGCGAACTCGAGACGATGGGCGTCCCGTGCCTGACGTTCGAGGCCGATGTCGCCGATCATGCGCGTGCCAAAGAGGTCGCCGCAGGCGTCGTCAAGGAATTCGGCCGCCTCGACGTGCTCGTCAACAACGCCGGCCGGTCCATGGCCACCGGCATTTTCGAGATTACCGAGCAGCAGTTCGACTCGACCATCGACGTCAATCTGAAGAGCTGCTTCAACTACATCCAGGCCGCGGCCCCGCACATGATCGCCGGCAAGTTTGGCCGCATCATCTCCATGTCCTCGCTCAACGCCCATTCCGGCGGGGTGACGGCAGCCGTCTCCAGATTTGCCTACGCGGCGGCCAAAGCCGGCATCATCGGCATGACGCGCGCGCTGGCCAAGGAGCTCGGCCCCGACATCTGCATCAACTGCATCTGCCCCGGCCTCATCAAGACGGAGGTTGGCAAGAACTCGACGCTCTACGCACGCGAGGCAGAGCTCATCAAGGGCGTTGCCCTGCATCGCGTCGGATCGCCCAAGGACGTCGGCGAGCTTGTCGCCTTCCTGGCCACGGTCGACCCCTGCTTTATCACTGGGCAGGATATCGTTATCGACGGATTTCAGTTCAATGTCTGAGCACATTGCCTGAAAACGCGACTTGTACTGGGCCCCGGCAGCCGCGGAATGTAGCGTCGGGATAAAGGGAGAGGATAACATGATACGACGTCGAAGTTCGCTGAAGGTGTTTTGGTTTGGCATGCTCGCCGTGGCCGCGCTCATCGCGATGCCGATGGTACCCGCCAGCGCCAAAACGAAGTTCGTCTTCGCCAACGCCAGCCCCTACGACACGCTCGACCCGCACATGATCCTCGACGTGGGCCGCGTCGCATCGCGCATCAATCTGTACGACGGCCTGCTGCGCTGGCTCGACAATCCGGCCAAGCTCGAGCCTTGGCTGGCCGAGAGCTACACCATCTCCCAGGACGGAAAGACCTACACCTTCAAGCTGCGCAAGGGCGCGAAGTTCCACGACGGCGCCGAGGTCAAGGCGTCCGACGTCGTCTACTCCATGGAACGCATTCTGGCGCTCGGCGGCCAGTCCGCTCCCCTATTTAGCGCGCTGGTCAAGCCGGGTACGACGAAGGCGGTGGACGACCACACCGTCGAGTTCACCCTCACGCAACCGTCTGCGATTTTCCTCGCCATCGTGCCCGAGGTCCACGTCGTCAACGCTGCGCTGGTTAAGAAGAACGAAAAGGATGGTGACTGGGGCAAGGCTTGGCTTTCGAAGGCAGAGGCGGGCTCGGGCTCCTACGCGCTGCGCCGCTACGATCCGGCCATCGGATTCACGGCCGAGCGCTTCGTCGCGCACTGGAACCCCAAGTGGGGTACCAAACCCATCGACGAGATCGAGTTCCGCACAGTCATAGAGCTCAACAGTCGCGTCCTCGGCCTGCTGAAAGGTGATTTCCAGGGTACCGACGGATACCTGCCGCAGGACCAGATCAAACGCTTGCGCGAGGCCGGGAATATCTACATCGGCGAGCAGGAGTCGATGCGCATCTTCTACTCGATCATCCACAACGGCCGCGAGCCGATGAATGATATCAACTTCCGCAAGGCGCTCTCGTACTCGTTCGACTACGACGGCTTCAACAAGAACATCCTCTCGGATTCAGTGGCCCGGGATCCGATCCCTCTACCCAACAACATCTGGGGCGCACCCAAAGACGTGAAGGGTTACACCTACGATATCGAGAAGGCGAAGGAGCATCTGGCGAAGATGGCGAACCCGCCGCGCGAGATCACCATCGGTGCGCTCGCCGGCTACCAGCAAACCGAGCAGGCGGCTGCCCTTCTTCAGGCCGGGCTCAACAAGATCGGGGTCAAATCGAAGATCGTTGCCGAGCCTTGGCCCGTCGTCTCGAACAAGATGCGCGACGAGAAGCAGATGTTCGACCTCCTGTTCCTGTGGAAGTCGACCTACTACGCCGACCCCAACAACTGGGTGGGCGAGATGTATTCCTGCGACCAGATCGGCCAACGCAACAACAGCTGGTATTGCAACAAGGAGGTCGACGCACTTCTGGTCGAGGCCCTCAGGACCACCGATCAGGACGTCCGCCGCAAGAACTACGAGAAGGCCTCCACCATGGTGATGGAAGATGCGGCCGGTATCTTCATTTACAATACGAAGTGGTTCGGCCCCTTCAGCAAAAAGGTCACCGGCATCCGCTTCTGCCCGATCGGCGACGGTCAGGAGATGCGGTGGGCCTCCATGGAGAACTGAAAACCTGGATTCTCGCGAGGCGGTGGCTCAATCGAGTCGCCGCCTTTGATTTTTCATTACCGGCCAAAGGCTACCGCGCAGCATGCGCATCCTAGCTCTCATACTGAAACGGTTGGCGTGGTTCGCACCCACGCTGGTCGGCCTGCTGCTGCTCGTGTTCTCCGTCAGCCATATCATTCCCGCCAATCCCGCCGCGGTACTCGCAGGCGAAGGCGCTACGCAGGCTCAGATCGATGCCATCAAGGAGAAGTTCGGGCTCGATCAGCCGCTCCCGATACAATTTTGGCGCTACCTTAAATCGGTCGTTTCGGGCGACCTGGGTACGAGCCTATATACGCAGCGCCCGATCGCTGATGATCTTCTGACGCGCGTGCCGGCGACCCTCGAGCTGACCCTGATCACCGTCGTCATTGCCGCACTGCTTGGCATTCCGCTCGGCGTGATCGCCGCGGCGCGCCGCAATTCCCTCATCGATCATGCGCTGCGCTTTTTCACGGTGTCCGGTCTCGCCATCGCCAGCTTCTGGCTCGCGATCCTGTTCCAGCTCCTGTTTGCCATGAAACTGGGTTGGACGCCGTTGCAGGGGCGCGCCGACGGCTGGGGCCCTGACCCGGTGACGGGCTTCTTCCTCATCGACGCCATCATTCAAGGCGACTGGAACATCTTCTCCGACGTCGTCGCGCATCTCATCCTGCCCGTCATGACGCTGGCCTTTCCCGCCATGGCAACCATTGTGCGCTTCACGCGCGCGGGCGTTCTCGATGCCATCAATTCCAACTATGTCCTCTATGAGCAGGCCATGGGCCTACCGCAGCGCGTGATCGTCTGGAAGTACGTGCTGCGCAACGCGCTCATCGGCACCGTCACGCAGATCGGCCTCATCTTCGGCATCCTTCTGGCTGGCGCTGTCGTCGTCGAAAGCGTGTTCGATTGGCCGGGCTTGGGCCTCTACGCCGTGAATTCCATCCTGCGCTCCGACTACAACGGCATCATGGGCTTCACGCTCGTCGCGGGCACCATTTTCATTCTCGTGAATCTGGTTGTTGATATCCTGCACGGCACCATCGATCCGCGCGGTGCAGGCTGACCCATGCAGACTGCCCTCTTCCTTCTGAAGCGCCTGGCGAGAGACAAGACCGCGCTGCTGGGCGCTGTCCTGATCCTCGCCCTCATCCTGGCGGCTCTGCTCGCACCCATTCTCGCCACGCATCCGGCCGACGTCACGGAATTCCATCCGGCCGAGCGCCTCAAAGGCCCGAGTGCTGAGCATTTGCTCGGCACCGATCGGATGGGCAGCGACATCTACAGCCGGCTGCTGTTCGGCGCGCGCATCACCATCGTCATCGCGCTGATCGCCGTCGGCACCGCTGTCCTCATCGGCGTGCCGATCGGCCTGCTGGCTGGCTACTACCGCACCTGGTTCAGCGAGATGCTGATGCGCGTCTCCGACATTTTCCTGGCCGTGCCCCAGATCGTCCTCGCCATCGCCATCGCCCAGACGCTCGGCCCGTCGATCGAGAACGTCATCCTCGCCCTGTCGATCACCTATTGGCCGTTCTGGGCGCGGCTCGTTTACGCGGAAACCCGATCCGCCCTGAACAACACCTATGTCGAGGCCTCCATCGCCTTGGGCGCTTCGCCGATGCGGGTTCTGTTCCTGCACGTGCTGCCCAACATCTCGTCCTCCATCATCGTGCGCACGACCATCGGTATGGGCGGCACCATCCTGACGGCCGCCGCGCTCGGCTTCCTTGGCCTCGGTCCGCCACCACCGACGCCCGAGTGGGGCCGCACCATCGCCGAAAGCCGCGAATTCCTTCCCGATGCCTGGTGGTATGCGACTGCCCCCGGGCTCGCGATCTTCCTCGTCGTGATGGGCTTCAACCTCCTGGGGGATGGCCTGCGCGACATCCTTGACCCGCGCACCCGGCGGAGCCGGCAATGAGCGACCGCCTCCTCGCTGTCGACGATCTCACCGTCACCTTCGGCAGCGATGCCGGCCGCGTGCAGGTGCTCGATCACGTGACGTTCGCCATGAATCGCGGCGAGATCGTCGGCCTCGTCGGGGAATCAGGCAGTGGCAAGACGACCCTGGCGCGCGCCATCCTCGGCATCCTGCCAGCCAACGCCGCACTCATAGAGAGTGGCTCCATTCGCTTTGAAGGTGAAAACCTCCTTGAGGCCGATGCCGCCGACATCGCCACGCGCGTGCGCGGCCGCACCGTAACGTTCGTGCCGCAGGACCCCTTCACGTCCTTCAACCCCGTCTTCACCATCGGCAGCCAGATCATGGAGCTGATGAAGTGGAAGTCGCCGCTCGCCCCGCCCGCCAGCGGCTTCCGCCGCTACCCGCGCGCGCGCCGCAAGGCCGACCGCGAGAAAGTGATGGATCTGCTGAGGACCGTGCAGCTTCCCGATCCCGAGGCTATGCTCGCCAAGTACCCTCACGAGGTCTCCGGCGGCCAGCGCCAGCGCCTCATGATCGCCATGGCGCTGATGACCGACCCCAAGCTCATCATCGCCGACGAGCCGACCACGGCGCTCGACGTCACGATCCAGGCCCAAATCCTCAAGCTGCTGCGGCAGCTCACCCGCGAGCGCGGGGTGTCCGTCCTCTTCACCACGCATGACCTCGGCGCCGCCCACGAGATCTGCGACCGCATCTGCGTCCTCTACGCGGGACAGGAGGTCGAGACCGCACCGGCCGAGCGCTTTTTTGCCCGGCCGAGCCATCCCTACACCCGCAGTCTGCTCGATAGCCTGCCCAGTCGCGAGCGGGGCATCCGGGGCATCCGCGGCGAGATTCCGGCGCTCGTCAATCCGCCCTCCGGCTGCCGCTTCCATCCGCGCTGCGATCGCGCCACCAAGGACTGCTCTGCAGTGAGACCGTCCATGACAAGCATCGGCGATCAGCACACACTGCGCTGCTACCATCCGCTCTCCGAGCCCATGCAGGCGAGCGCATCGTCATGAATATCGCCGGCGAGGCCACAGCACCGGCTTCCCCCGCCTCGCGCCAAGGCGAACGTCTGCTCGACGTGGCCGTCTTGCGCAAATACTTCGCCGTCCGCGACGTGTGGCAGCGGCGGGTCGGCTGGCTCAAGGCACTCGACGACGTATCCCTCACCGTCCGCAAAGGCGAGATTCTCGGCATCGTCGGCGAGTCGGGCTGCGGCAAGTCCACGCTCGGCAAGACCATCATGGGCATCCACCCCGCGACCGATGGCCGGATCGTGTTCGAAGGCAACGACATCACCAACCTGCGGCCCGACAAGAGCCGCGCCCTGCGCCGCCGCCTGCAGTATTCCTACCAGGACCCCGGCGCTTCTCTCGATCCGCGCTGGAAGATCCGCCGCTCCCTGCATGAGCCGCTCGTTATTCATACCGAGCTGTCCACCGACGCGCGCGAAAAGCGGGTGCGCGCCATCATGCGGGCCGTGGGCCTGCCCGAGACGCATCTCGATCTTTATCCGCATGAAATCTCCGGCGGACAGCAGCGCCGTGTCGGTCTCGCCCGCATCCTCACGCTGCAGCCGACGCTCGTCATCCTCGACGAGCCCACGTCCGGCCTCGACGTCTCCGTGCAGGCGACCGTCCTCAACCTGTTTCTCGATCTCAAGAAAGAGTTCGGGCTGACGTACATGTTCATCAGCCACGATCTGTCGGTCGTGCGCATGATCTGCGACCGCGTGGCCGTCATGTATCTGGGCAAGATCGTCGAAATGGGCGCCATCGAATCCATTTTTTCCGCGCCCAAACATCCCTACACGCAGTCCCTTCTCGCCGCGATCCCGCAAATCGGCGGGCGCAAGGTCACCGATAACTTCTGGCTGGAAGGCGAGCCGCCCGACCCCACGCATCTGCCGTCAGGCTGCCGCTTCCGCACGCGCTGCCCGCTCGCCGAACCCCGCTGCGCCCAGTCCGAGCCACTCCTCGTCGAAAAACACCCCCACCACGCCGACGCCTGCTGGCTCTCAACATAGCGGCGTTCGAGCCCCACCCATTGGCGTCATACCGGCGTCGTGCCTTGCCTGCTTCGCATGACGGCCGGCATCCCGACGACCATCCGCTCGCGCTGCGCAAATGGCGATATGAGGTTTAGCCCCCGCACATGCTCCGCTCTTCGAGCAGTGGGGCGCTGCCCGGCAGTCCCTGGTCTTAACCCTGACATCCACATGTCGGTTTCGTCACGAGTTCTTTGAATCCCTGTCATAGACTCAGGATAGCAAGCGCGCGCGTGCATGATTCAGGACATGCGGAGCGAGCGCGATGCGCGACGACGAGCTGCGGCGTGCCGGCCTTTCGCGCCGTGATGTGATGGCGGGTGCCGGCGCCTCGGCTCTGACATTCTCGACGCCCGCATTTGGCCAGCCGGAAACACTTGCAACCGGTTTCGTCTTCGAGGACCGCAGCGGCTCCGGCATGCGCCAGCCTGGCGATCGCGGCATCGCCGGCGTCATGGTCTCCAATGGCCGCGACGTGGTGACGACGGCACCGGACGGATGCTGGCGGCTTCCCCTTGCGGCTGGCGACAGCGTGTTCGTGATCAAGCCGCCGCATTGGTCAACGCTGATCGGCGCCGGCGGCGTTCCGCGCTTCTCGTACCTGCATCACCCCCAAGGCACGCCCTCGCGCCTGAACGTCCGCCATGCCGGCGTCGCCCCCACTGGCGCGCTACCGCACTCCATCGATTTCGGCCTCATTCGCGCCGACGAGAAACCGCAGTTCGAAGCGCTGCTCCTGACCGACACCCAGCCGCAGGACGACCAGGAGCTCGACTATCTGCGCGACGACATCATCGCCGGCCTGATCGGCCGCGACGCCGCCTTCGGCATCAATCATGGCGACGTGATGTTCGACGATCTGTCGCTCTATCCGCGCTACCTGCGCCTCATGGGCCTGACAGGCATCCCCTGGCACCACTGCCCGGGCAATCACGACTTGAACCCAGAGGCCGAGGACGATCGTTACTCCCGCGAAACATGGAAGCGCATCCTCGGGCCGCGTCACTATGCGTTCCAATACGCCTCCACCACCTTCATCGTGCTCGACAACGTCCACTATCTCGGACGCGGCGGATACCGTGGCAGGTTCGGCGAGATGCAACTCCGGTTCGTGCGCAACGTCCTCGCCAACATCCCGGCGGATCGGCTCGTCGTCCTGTCGATGCACATTCCGTTGGTAAACGCCACAAACCCGCTCGACCCCGCCGAAACCACCGTCGATCGCAAGGCGCTGCTGGCGTTGCTGTCAGGGCGGCCGCACAGCGTCAGCTTCTCCGGCCACATGCACACGACCGAGCACCACTACCTAGGCACCGAGCACGGCTTTGCCCGCCCCCAGCCTCACCACCACCACGTTCTGACGGCCGCGTCGGGGGCTTGGTGGAGCGGGCCTCTCGACCGTCGCGGCGTCCCATCAGCCGACAGCGCGGACGGAACGCCGAATGGCTTTCACGTCCTGAGCGTCGACGGCAACGCCTACACGACGAAGTTTGTGCCCGCCGCCGAGAAGACATCGGCGCAGCACCGCGTTCTCGTGAGCAAGATGACCTCTCATCCTGAGCTGATCGTCAACGTGTTCGACGGTGGTCCGCGAACCAGGGTGACCTATACGATCGGCAGGGACATCACGCCGGTGGTCATGGCCCGCGAGCCCGTAGCCGACCCCTACATCGTCAATCTGTTCAAGCAGTTCCGCCGCAAGCCCTGGGTCGAGCCCGTCTTGTCATCCCACCTCTGGAGAGCTCCGCTACCTGGGCTCCCCTCCGGCGCACACGACATCACGGTGCGCGTCAGCGACGAATACGGTCGCGAGCACGTCAGCAGTCTCGTTCTGGAGACCGACCCGGCCGGACACCCGAACCGCCCCGCATAAGGTGGCACGCTAACCCGCGTAGATCATCTTACGCGTCATGCCGCCGTCGATGACGAACTCGGCGCCCGTGACAAACCCGGCAGCGTCCGACACCAGAAACCCGACCGCCTCGGCGATATCCTCCGGCCGCCCCACCCGCCCAGCCGGGTGCTGCGCATGATCGACGGCACGCAACGCGCCCGACTTGCCCGTCTCGATCCAGCCCGGCGAAACGCAGTTGACGCGAACGTCAGGTGCGAGGCTAAGGGCCAGCGCGTGCGTGAGCGCCAGCAGCCCGCCTTTGCTGGCTGAATAGGCGAGCGTATTCGCCTCCGACATATGCGCCCGGGTTGAGGCGATCGTGACCAGGCTTCCACGCCGGCTGCGCAGCTCGGCTTCGGCTGCTCTGACCAGCAGGAAAGTCGCCGTCAGATTGACGGCCAGCACCCGATTCCAGGCCTCGGTCGTAGTGTCGCGCAAGGGACCATTGGCATTGATCCCCGCATTGGACACGATGGCATCGATGCGCCCACACTGCCGGAGAGCCTCGGCCACCAGCCTCTCGACGCCGCTTTCCTGGCCCACATCGCAAACCAACCCGACACCGCCAATCGCCCCGGCAGTTGCGCCCACAGCCGCGGCATCGACGTCCGCCACGATCATACGCCAATCCTTGGCAGCCAGTTGCCTGGCGATGGCCGCTCCGATCCCCTTTCCGGCGCCCGTGACGATCGCGACCCTTTGCTGCGCTGCCGTTGCCATTCGCACCTCCATTTGCCGGCCGACGCCGATCACCACGCGCCTCCGCCGTTAAGCGCTCGGCCAACGCGGCGCTTTCATCCTGCGTTCATCCCAGTTATTGAGCATATGACAGTTCTGTGACATTGAATTCGTGAAGGGCTCGTGAAGGCGTTCCATGACGGACCAAACAGCCGGTCTAAGCGAGTCCGAGGCGAGGGCGCAGCGCGCGCAGATTGCGCGGAACCTTCTGGAAGCGCGCCAGCTGCGTCCGTCAACGGTATGCGTCATTGCCAGCGCCGCAACTGTCGTTCTTTTCGGCCACTTTTGGCAACACGAAGGGTTGCCGTCGAACATTCTATTTACGGCCGCCACCACATTCTGTATCGCCGCCGCTATCGTCCTTGCGATCCGGCGCGCGCTCGTTGCCACCGCCGTCACGATGAGCCTCGTCGCCCTCGTCGTCGGCATTTCCCGCGCCAAGCTCGAGACTATCGGCATGGTGCTGCACGCCTACGACTTCATCTTCTACCTTAGCTCCTGGTCGACGGTGAGCTACTTGTGGCACGGCGCCCGGATGTACGTATTGGCCCTCGTCGTAGGCATTCTCCTCATTGCGCTGATCGTCTGGCTTGCGTGGCGCTTCGACGGCACGCGCGTTCGCCGTCGTCATGCCGCCGCAGCGCTGGCCGTGTTCGTGTCGCTGGCGTTGGCCGGCGCGCAGGCCAAGGGCGAGCGCCCGCACACGCTGTTCTACTGGGAGGGGCTGTACGTCTCGTCTTTTTTCTCCTCCTGGTCGGAGACCCTGGAGACGCTATGGCGTGGGCAGATCGTTGAGGCCGCGCCGGTTTCGGCCGACCGCCCCTTCGCGGCTCCCGAAGCCTGTCATCCCCTGAAAAAGCCGCCGCACATCGTCCTCATCCATCAGGAATCGATCGTGCAGCCGTCGCTGTTCCCTTCACTTGGACACGACCGCAAGCTCGACGAGTTCTTCAAGTCGGCAGACGGCAAGATGCGCCGCCTGCGCGTCGAGACCTATGGCGGCGCATCATGGCTCACCGAGTTTTCGATCCTCGCCGGTATGTCGACACAGTCCTTTGGCGGCATGCGCCATTTCGTGCAGTCGATCCTCGCCGGCAAAGTGCGCGAGACCGTGCCGGAAGTGCTGTTGCGTTGCGGCTACCGCAACGTACTGTTCTATCCGATGCTGAAGAACTTCGTTTCCAACGCCCGCTTTTACGAGACCATCGGTCTGCGGGAGATCTTCGATCTCAGGGCGCAGAAGGCACGCAGCGTCATGGAGCGCGATCGCTTCTACTACACCAACGCCCTCGACGAGATGGAGCGCCATGTCCACACGCAGGACAATCCGCTCTTCACCTACATCCAGACCATGTCGGGCCACTGGCCGTACAACGAGCCGTTTCACCCGGAGATCAGCGTTCCCGGCGGTGCTCCGGGAACACATCCGGAGATGCAGGAATATCTGCGCCGCGTCGGTATCGCCAAGATGGACTACGACTACCTGAAGTCCGAACTCAAGCGCCGCTTCCCCAACGAGCCGATCCTGATCGTGCACTATGGCGACCATCACCCCATGGCGACGCGAATGCTGCTCGGTTACAACGAGAACAACGAGGTCGAGGACATCCACCTCGGCATGAGCTCGCTTGGAATGATCACCTACTACGCGGTTGATGCCCTCAACTACAAGCTGCCCGCGCTGCCGCCTTACGAAACTCTCGATGTCGCCTATCTGGGCGCAGTTCTGCTCGACCAAACCGGTGTTCCCCTGCCGGAGGCATGGCGCGAGCGGTTGCGGCTCATGGCTGTCTGCGACGGCCGCTACTACGACTGCAAGCGCCGGGACGATATTCTGGCGTTCCACCGGCGGCTGCTCGATTCAGGCCAGATGGAGGCGCGTTAACTGGATCGGTCCGAGATCCCGATCAGTCACGCTGCATTCATCGCCGAACGTCATATTGTCGGCAGGCTTACGCTTGCTGATACTCGACCGCCCAACGTTATGAAGTCGCGCGTCCGCTGACGGCGGTACGTCCACCGGCTGACGGACCAGTTTCATGACCGACCAAACATCTGGCGAGTCTACCAGTCTTCGGCTCGACCCGGCGGTGGCCCGCGCCTTCGCCCGCTTCTCCGGCGGCTTCTGGAATGGCGATACCGCGCGCGTCGCGTGGGCACTCACCTTGGGTCTCGCCACATTCCTCCTGCTCAGCCTGGCCGCCACCGTGGCCCTCAATCGCTGGAATCGCTGGTTCTTCGATGCCCTGGAGCGCAAGGACGCCGAAACGGCCGCGCTGGCAGTCCTCGTCTTCGCCGCCATCATCGTGGCCATGGCGGCCATCGGTGTCGGGATCGTCCTCACGCGCGAGACCCTGCAGGTGCGCTGGCGGGCCTGGATCGTCGACCGCCTGCTCGGCACCTGGCTGGCGCGCGATCGCTACTACCACCTGGGCGTCACCCACACCGAGCCGGCCAACCCGGAATACCGGATCGCCGACGACACCCGCTGGGCCACCGAGCCGCTCGTCGACCTCGCCATCGGCCTGTTCTCAGCGCTGACGGGCGCCGCGGCCTTCATCAGCATCCTGTGGTCCGTCGGCGGATCGCTCGACGTCACGGTCGGCGGCACGGCCCTCACCATCCCTGCCTACATGGTCCTCCTGGCGCTCGCCTACGGCGGCCTCATGTCGGGGCTCATGCTCTACATCGGCCGGCCTCTGATCTCCTGCTTCGCGCGCAAGAACGAGGCCGAAGGCATCTTTCGCTTCGCTCTCATGCGCCTGCGCGAAAATGCCGAAAGCATCGCCCTACTGCGCGGCGCCGGTAGCGAGCAGCAAACCTTCAAGACCGCCTACGACACGGTCGTCACGCGCTGGCTGGCGATTGTGCGCCAGCATGGTCGGCTGACCTGGATCACCAATTCCAGCGGCCCGATGATTCCGGTCGTCCCTCTGCTGTTTGCCGCCCCGAAATACTTTTCAGGCGATCTGACGCTGGGCGAGGTCACGCAACTCGCTGGCGCGTTCGTGCTGGTGCAGACCGCCATCTCCTGGCTCGTCGACAACTACAATCGCATCGCCGAGTGCTATGCGTCCGCGCGGCGCGTCATGGTTCTGGTCGAGGCGAGCGAGGCCGTGGAGAGCCGGCTGGCCAGCCAGGACGGCGCGAACATCGACATGGCGACCAGCCCCGACACAGCGGTCAGGCTGTCCGGCGTGAGCGTGAATGACCCCGGCGGCCGGCCGCTCGTCAACAGCGCCAGCATCGACTTGGCGCCTGGCGAGCGTGTCAGCATCTCCGGTAACTCCAGCACCGGCAAGACGGCCCTCGTCCGTGCCATCGCCGGCTTGTGGCCGTGGGGACGCGGCCGTGTCGAGAAGCCCCGCGGCCTGACCACTATGATCATGCCGCAGAAGGCCTATATGCCCATGGGCACGCTGCGCAGCGCGCTTCTCTACCCCTTCGACCAGAAGCCCATTGGCGACGATCGCCTGATCGAGGTCCTGGCCGGTGTCGGCCTGTCGCACATGGCCCACCGTCTTTCCGAAGAGGATCGCTGGGACCAGGTCCTCGGCACTGGCGAGCGCCAGCGCATCGCCGTGGCCCGCGTCTTGCTGCATGCTCCCGATGTGCTCGTCGTCGACGACGGCTTGTCGTCGCTGGAAGCTTCGGCCCAGAAGGCCTTGCTCGAGCTCGTTGCCGCGGAGATGCCCCATACCGCCATACTCACATTCGGCCAGCGCGAACGCACCGACGGATTAGACCATCGACGCCTGGTCCTCGAGACGCGATCCGGCGGATCGATTTTGCGCACCAGCGCCGGCGCCGGCGCCGAAGTGACATAACCCAGGAGAAATCGTCGTGGCTCTGAACATCTGGGACGTGAACTGGTTTCTCGATGAGAAGCAGTGCCCATGCGATGTGCATTTTCTCGAGTATCTCGAGCGGGACAAGGTGACCGGCGCCACGGTCTTCCATTTCGGCACGGGCGGCCACCATGTGGTGGGCATTCGCACTGCCGAGAACGGCAGCGACAACGCCGTCATCGGCATCACGGCCTCGCCCCAGGAATACAACGACTACGTGAAGCTGGTGATCGAGCGGCCCGAGATCGGCCGCACCTACAAGGCCTTCTTCGGCGACATCTACCAGCTCGATGCCCGCCTCCTCCCCGAGTTCGACTTCGTGACGCTCTTTCACACAGGTGAGTTCCGCACCGAGAAGAACGACGAGTACGGAGCGCTGACCGACCTCGAGGTCGCCGAGCTTCTTCTGGAGAAGCTCCGGGCCGGCGGTCGCCTGCTGTTCTTCTCGGGCTCCTTTGCCTACGACAAGGCGGAGGCCGTCGCCGCCGATCTCGTCCGACGCGGGCTCATACAGGCCGAGCCCGACTACAAAACGCTCAGGATCTATCGAAAACTCTGATCATGACCGCCAGATTCCTGGATAACCTGTAGCCGTTAGACCGCCGATCGCGCGGCACCGTTACGATTGCGCGCTGTCAAGCCCCTTTGGCACTTCTAGGTACTCCGGGAACGGCGTAGTATTCGGCTGACATCTGCTGCACAACCGGCCTGCCAGACATGAACGCCCTGCTTCGTGGAGACGTCCTTCAGCGCATTCGCATCGGCTCCGGGCTGATCCTGTTCGCATTCGCGGCCACTCATTTCTTCAACCATGCCCTCGGCCTCATCCATCTTGAGACCATGCATGAGTTTCAGCAGTGGCGGTGGATGATCACTAGGTCGACCGTCGGCACGTTCATCCTGCTCGCGGCGCTCGTGGCGCATATCTCGCTCGCCCTTTACAAGCTCGCCAATCGCACGACGCTTCGCTTGCCGCCTTGGGAGTTGGTCCAGATCGCGCTCGGCCTGGCCATTCCCTTCTTCCTCTTCCCGCACATCGTCAACACGCGTATCGCCCACGTCTTTTTCGGGGTCCAGGACAACTACTTGTATGAGTTGGCACGCCTCTGGCCGGCCAGCGCCATCATTCAAACCACGCTGCTCCTGCTCGTGTGGATACACGGCTGCATCGGCCTGCATTTCTGGCTCCGGTTGAGCCCTGCCTATCGCACGGCCGCGCCCTTCCTCCTGTTTGTTGCCATCGCGCTTCCGCTGGCGGCGCTCGGCGGTTTCATGGTCGGCGGCCGTGCCGTCGCCCAGCTGATCGAGGATCCAGCGATGCTGGCGCAGGTCAAGCAACTCACGGCGTGGCCCGATGCCGCCGCCTCGGACGCGCTGGCGAAATACCGCTTCCAGGTCCGCATTGGGTTCGGCGCCGTCCTGTTCCTCGTCGCGGCCTACATCTTTTGGCGTTACTACAGGCTCAGCACCCTTCCTAAGATGTCGATCAAATACACCGGCGGCCCTACCGTGCGCGTGCCGCCTGGGCCGACGCTGCTCGAAATCAGCCGCATGCACGGCATCCCGCACGCGGCGGTGTGCGGCGGCCGGGCTCGCTGCTCGACCTGCCGCGTGCGCATCGACGACGGCGTGGGCGAACTGGTGGCGCCGACCTATCCGGAGGCCATTACGCTGGCCAGCATCGCCGCCCCGAAGAACGTCCGTTTGGCCTGCCAGGTGCGTCCGGATCACTCCATCACCGTCACACGGCTCTTGCGCCCGGCCAGCACCGGCCCCGAGGGCGTCGATGTGCTCGAGGCCGATGCCGCGGGCGCAGAACGCCCGCTTGCCGTCATGTTTCTCGACCTGCGTGAGTTCACGCAACTCTCGCAGAGCCGCCTGCCCTATGACGTCGTCTTCATCCTCAATGAATTCTTCGCGGCAACGGGCTCGGCGATCCACACCTATGGCGGCTGGATCGACAAGTTCCTGGGCGACGGCCTGCTGGCCATCTTCGGCCAGCACCATGGCGTGGAGGCCGGCTGCCGTCAGATCCTGCGTGCGACCCGGGCCATCGATCTCGCCCTCGATCACGTCAACGCCAAGCTGGCGGCGGAGATCGGCCGTCCGCTTCGCGTCGGCATGGGCATCCACGCCGGTCCGCTCTTGCTCGGCCGCATCGGCTACGGCGAGGCGGTTGACCTCACTGTTGTCGGCAATGCGGTGAACGTGGCAAGCCGGCTCGAGGCTTTGTCGAAGGAGCGCGATTGCCAGATCGTCATGTCGGCAGACGTCGCCCGCCATGCCGGCTTCCTCGAGGATCTGCCCGCGTCCGCCACCGTCAACGTGCGCGGCGTCGCCGAGCCGATGCAGATCATCTGCGTCAGCCGAGGGCGGGACCTGCCGGTCAGCATTCTCGCCTCGCAGGAGGATGACGAGAAGCCCGTCCCCAAGAACACCGCCGAGATGACCCACGCCTGACGGCTGACGCAGGCGCTGCCTCAGCGCGATGCCGCCGCCGCCGCGATATTGACGATCTGCACCCGGCGGTTCTCTGCGGCCCGCGGCTGCTGCGGATTCTTCAGATGCCGCTCGCCGAAACCTTTCGCCACCAGCCGACTGCCGTCGATCTTGAAGTTCACCATCAGGAACTCGCGCACGGCTTCGGCCCGGCGTTGCGAAAGCTCTAGGTTGTAGCTCGCGCGGCCTTTACCGTCCGTATGTCCAGCGATGAGAAACTGCCCATCGGCCAGCCGCGGGTCGCTTAGCGCATGGCCCAGCGGCGTCAGCGCCTCGACGGCCGCCGGCATCATCCTCGCCGAGTCGAACTCGAACAACACCTCGATATCCACGCTCGGCAATTGCTTGCGCTCGGCCTTCTCCACCGCGGCCTCCACGGAGACGGCCACGGTCTTGGACGCCGGCTCCGTTTCGGTCTTGCTCGCCGCCTCTGCAGGTGTCTGCGCGCGCGCGGATGTGGCCTGCGCGTCCGTCTTGGCGTCCGCGCCGCCAGCCGGAGTCGTCGCCGCCGCCTTCTCCGCCTCACCGGAGGCCGGTTTCGTCTCCTGGGCCTGCTGTTTCTCTTGAACCTTGACCTCGGGCCTGACCGTCGGTTCCGGCTTAGCCGCTTCGATTGCGGGCTGCTGCTTCTGTGCCGGCTTCAGCTTGTCGATAAGATCCTCGACAGCCTTCCGCTCCGACTGAGACTGCGCGCGCCCAAGCAGCTCCTGCAACGACGGCTTATCCTGCGCCATTGCAGGTGCGATCGAGAGCGTCGCGGCGCAGATTGCGGCGGCCAGCACACGTCCCATGGTCGTTGCGCAAATTTTCATCAGCCACCTCCACTGCCCAATTGTGTGGCGTTCGCCGCCACTCTACCGCGCGGCCAGCTTTTGAACAAAGCGGTCCTCGACCGCGGTTAACCCGCGCGGCCCGCCGCCCTCTTCCGGAACATCTCCGCCGCGCGAAATATCTGGCGTAACAGCGTTGCAGCGATAAAGTTTGCAGGCGGCCACACAAAAGGGAGGAAACGCCATGACAAAGCGCGTCGCACTGATCACCGGCGGAATGGGCGGCCTCGGGGAGACGATTTCCGTCAAGATGGCCGATGCCGACTATCGCGTGGCCGTCACCTATTCTCCGTCGAACAAGACGTCGGGCCAGTGGCTCGCCGCCATGAAGGACAAGGGATACGAGTTCCGCGCCTACCGCTGCGACGTCGCCGACTACGACTCGTGCAAGGCCTGCGTTGGGAGCGTGACACGCGACTTCGGCCCGGTTGATATCCTCGTCAACAACGCCGGCATCACCCGTGACATCACCTTCCGCAAGATGACCAAGGCCGACTGGGACGCCGTGATGCACACGAACCTGGACAGCGCCTTCAACATGACCAAGCAGGTTTATGACGGCATGATGGACCGCAGCTGGGGCCGCATAATCAATGTCTCGTCCGTCAACGGCTCCAAGGGCGCATTCGGCCAGACCAACTACGCCGCCGCCAAGGCCGGCATGCACGGCTTCACGAAATCGCTGGCATTGGAATCGGCGCGCAAGGGTGTCACAGTCAACACCATATCGCCAGGCTATATCGGCACCAAGATGGTCACGGCCATCCCCGAGAACGTGCTGCAGGGCAAGATCCTGCCGCAGATCCCGGTGTCGCGGCTCGGCAAGCCCGAGGAGATCGCCGGCCTCATTATCTACCTGTGCTCGGAGGAAGCCGCGTTCGTTACCGGCGCCAATATCGCCATCAACGGCGGCCAGCATATGCAGTGACGCGACGGGTGGACGGAGCAGCATCGATCATGAACAGCGCAATTGCCCTCAGACGGATCGATGTCTTCGTCTATCGCGCGCCGATCAAGGAGCCGATCGTCACATCGTTCGGCTCCATTCCAGCTCGCGTGGCCGTGCTGATCCGGGCCGAAGACAAGGACGGAGCGCACGGCTGGGGTGAGGTCTGGGCGAACTTTCCGCCTTCCGGTGCCGAGAGCAAGGCGCGCCTGCTCGAAACCGTCATCGTGCCGGCCGCCCTCGGCCGTACCTATGCGAGCCCGGCGGCAGCGTGGATCGAGCTCACCACCCGCATGCGCCGCAACGCCATTCAGAGCGCGGAGCCAGGTCCGTTTGCTGCCTGCATCGCCGGGCTGGACGTCGCCTTGTGGGATCTGGTCGCCCGCAGGGCCGGGATACCTCTATGGCGCGCCCTGGGCCGCACGGATGTGCCGGCGCCGCTCCCCGCTTACGCCAGCAACCTCAATCCGAAGGGCGCCCCCGAATATGTGGCCGCCTGCCGCGAGCGCGGCTATCGCGCCTTCAAGCTGAAGGTCGCCTTCAATCTCGACAGCGACCTCGATAACGTCCGCCGCATTTCACGCGACCTGCGCCATGGCGAGCGCTTCATGATCGACGCCAACCAGGGGTGGGACCTGGCGACCGCGCGTCCCGCCATCGAGGCGTTCAGCCAATTTCCGCTGCAGTGGATCGAGGAACCCATTTGCGCCGACGATCCGCCGGAGCACTGGGCTGAGCTCCCCATGCTGAGCCGTGTCCCGATCGCCGGCGGCGAGAACATCATGGGTCTCGCCGCCTTCGATGCCGCCATCGCGGCGGGCCATCTCGGGGTCATCCAGCCCGACATTTGCAAGTGGGGCGGAATTTCCGGCTGCCTCCCCGTCGCGCAGCGCGCCGTCAGGGCGGGGCGGCGCTATTGCCCGCATTGGCTGAACTCCGGCATCGGTCTTTTGGCCGCCGCGCATGTCCTGGCCGTCGCCGGCGGCGATGGACTTCTCGAGCACGATGCCATGGAAGCGCCGTTGCAGGCCGTCCTGGCGCAACCGCTTCCGCCGCTCATCGACGGCGCTTTCGCCCTTCCCGACACCGCCGGCCTCGGCGTAGAACCGGACCTCGCCGGAGCACGGCCCTATCTCGTGTCCCACAACGAATTCTCAGCCAAGTGAGCACAGCTTCATGCGCATCGACGCCATCGCCACCGGCAAAAACCCGCCAGACGATGTCAACGTCATCATCGAGGTGCCCATCGGGGGCGAGCCCATCAAGTATGAGATGGATAAGGCCGCCGGCACGCTCGTCGTCGATCGCTTCCTCTATACGCCCATGCGCTATCCGGGCAACTACGGCTTCGTTCCCCATACGCTGTCGGCCGATGGCGACCCGATAGACGTCCTCGTCGCCAACACGCGCCCGATCGTGCCGGGCGCCGTCATCAACGTGAAGCCGATCGGCGTTCTGAAAATGCGCGACGAGGCCGGCGGCGACGAGAAGATCATCGCCGTGCCGTCAGTGAAGCTCACGCAGCGCTACGAGCGTGTCGGCAACTACACAGACCTGCCGCGCATCACGCTGGATCAGATCCAGCACTTCTTCGTGCACTACAAGGATCTCGAGCCCGGCAAATGGGTCGAGGTAGCCGGCTGGGGCGATGCCGCCGAGGCCAAGCAGCTCATTGTCGAGGCCATCGAACGCGCCGGGATAGCTTCCAAAGCGTAGCGAACTGCAAGAGGAGGCCTGGCCATGTCGAAATCCGACGATCTCCGCATCCTTGCGGAGCTGAACGAAGGTTACGTCCGTTCGGTCGAAACGTCCGACGTGCGCTGGTTTGATGAGCATCTGGCGCAGGATTTCAGGAACAGCAATCCCGACGGCACGTTGATCGGTCGCGAGGCCTTTCTTGCGCAGATCGCCAAGGCATCCGGCGTGACGGACATCCGCCCGCATGACGTGGAGATCCGCCTGCTCGGCGACTTCGCCATCATCCATGCCCATACGACCTACCAGAAACCCGACGGCACCGCCGGATCGGGCCGCTACACGGATGACTGGCACAGGCAGGGCGGCCGCTGGCGCTGCGTCTCGGCCCACGTCAGCCCGTTCTAAGGCTCGCACTGCGCACTACTTGGCCTGCTTCGTCGGCACGGCCTGCTCGCTGGTGAAATGTCCGCGATCCCAGGTGAGCATTACAACGAAGGCCGCCAGTGCGAGCACGAACACCATGATCTTGCCGGCGCTCCAGCCACGGGGATCCCAGCTTGCGCGCGGATTTGTAGGCTGATCGGTCACTAGAATGCTCCAGGTCACTTCGATATCGCGACAATAAGCGGAAGCACGCGAAGTTCCAGTCACATCGCGCAACCGCCGGCCCCCGCCGGCGCGCCGGCGACGACACCCTGACAAATGTCAGGAGTGTTTGGGCACCACCTTGCCCCGCCTTGAACGCGGCACCACGTCATTGCGGCTCTACTGCGACCGGCGCTCCTTCTGGGGGAACCGCACTCGCAGCGGCGCCGTTTTGATTGAGCGATAACGCGCATGCATCGAAATCAAATCAAGAAGGCAGCAGCCCTTGGCTCCGGCCGGGAGTAACGGTGTCGATGTCCCAACTTACGGGGGAAAGACAATGGCAGTGACAAGACCTCAACCAAGCCCGCGACCGGCATCGCGCCGGCGCTCCGGCGAAGCCTTGACGCAAAGGCTGGCCGAGACGCGGAGACTTTCGCTCGAGCTCGCCGAGCCGTTGTCGCCAGAGGATATGACCGTCCAGCCCATGGACGACGCCAGCCCCACCAAGTGGCACCTCGCCCATGTCACCTGGTTTTTCGAGCAGTTCATTCTGAAGCAGCATCTCGCCGGCTACGAGCCGTTCGACGAAGCCTTCAATTACTGCTTCAACTCGTACTACGAGAGCCAGGGGCAACGTCAGCCGCGCGCGCGACGCGGCGTCCTGACGAGGCCGTCGAGCGAACGCGTGCTCATCTATCGCGCCCACGTCGATGACGCCCTGGCCCGGCTCGGAGCGAACGGCCTTTCGCCTGACGTCGCTCGCCTGATCGAGGTCGGCATCAATCATGAGCAGCAGCACCAGGAGCTGCTCCTGACCGACATCCTGGCGCTCTTCGCCGCCAATCCGCTGCGCCCGGCCTATCGCACGCGCCGGCCACGCCCGGCAGCTAAAACGCCGGACGCCGTGCACTGGATCGACTTGCCCGGCGGCATCCGTCAAGCCGGCCACGACGGCAGCGGCTATGCCTGGGACAACGAGGCTCCGCGCCACGACACGCTCATCCGTCCCTTCCGCCTGGCCGATCGCCTCGTCACCAATGACGAATGGCTGGAGTTCATGGCGGATGGCGGCTATCGCACTGCATCGCTCTGGCTCGCCGACGGCTGGGCCACCGTCAATCGCGACGGCTGGTGCGCTCCGCTCTATTGGGAGGAGCGCGACGGTGCGTGGCACGGCATGTCGCTCGAAGGTTTGCAGCCCGTCGATCGCGCAGCTCCCGTCGCCCACGTCAGCTACTACGAGGCCGATGCCTATGCTCGCTGGGCGGGCAAACGCCTGCCCACCGAGTTCGAATGGGAGATCGCGGCGCAAGGCCTGCCTGTCACCCAAAATGCCTTCGCAACCCGCGCCTTCAGGCCGCTCCCCGCAGAGGCCGCTAACGGTCAACTGCAGCAGATGTTCGGCGACGTATGGCAGTGGACCCAGAGCGCCTACCTTCCCTATCCGGGATACAAGCCGCCCGCCGGCGCACTCGGCGAATACAACGGCAAGTTCATGGTCAGCCAACAGGTGCTGCGCGGCAGCTCCTGCGCCACGCCGGACGGCCATTCGCGTCCGACCTACCGCAATTTCTTCTATCCCCACCAGCGCTGGCAGTTCGTGGGCCTGCGCCTTGCCTCGGAGATCGTGCAATGCTGACGCCCAACATGCGTGACCTGTTGTCGGAGCGCTTCGCCCTCGTCGAGGACGAATTTGCCTCAGCTGTCGTGCACGGCTTGTCGCGGCCGCAGAAAACTCTGCCGTGCCGCTTTTTTTATGACGCGCGCGGCAGCGAGCTATTCGAGGAGATCACGCGCCTTCCCGAGTACTATCCGACACGCACGGAAGCGGCGATCCTTGCCGCGCACGCGGCTGAGATGGCGAGCAGCGTGCCCAGTGGCGGCGTCCTAGTCGAATTCGGATCCGGCTCCAGCCGCAAGACAGAAACGCTGCTGCAGCACCTGACGCAGCTTCGCGCCTACGTCATGATCGACGTGTCCGCGAGTGCGCTCGAAGACGCGCGGGCTCGCCTGGCGACGCGCTTCCCGACGCTCGATGTCCGCCCCATGGTCGCCGACTTTTCATATCCCGTCGCGCTTCCGATGGATCTCGCCGACTGCCATCGCACCGGCTTTTTCCCAGGCTCCACCATTGGCAACCTCAATCCCGTCGAGGCGCAACGGCTCCTTCGCGTGTTCCGCGGCGTGCTTTCACCTGGAAGCCGCCTAATCGTGGGCGTCGACCTCAAGAAGGATCTGTCGATCCTCCTGCCGGCCTACAACGATGCGGCCGGCTTCACGGCCGCGTTCAATCTCAATCTTCTGGCGCGCATCAATCGCGAGGTCGCCCCCGCGTTCGATCTCAGCGCCTTCCGTCATGAGGCCATCTACAATGTCCGCGACGGGCGCATCGAGATGCACCTTGTCAGCCGGAAGGACCAGGACATCTTGATCGCCGGGCACCGCTTCCACTTCCGGCGGGGCGAAACGATCCACACCGAGAACTCCTACAAGTACACGGTGCGCCAGTTCCAGGATCTCGCCCGAGCCGCCGATTGGCTCCCGAGCCGCGCCTGGACCGACAAGGACGATCTCTTCAGCGTCCACGAGCTCGTCTGCGCGTGACGTTGAGCGAGACCTCTAGCTCCGCCGTCGAAACCGGCTCGTTGTCGGCCGCACGGTCGAGATAGATGACAAGCACCTCGCCTTCGACGATGCCTACGAACTGATAGGTCTCCGACACCGCAACGACACGCGGCGATGCGGAATCAGCCGCTCCCGCCGCTTTCGGCTCGTCATGACTATGGCCCTCGTGGGCCTGCACAAAAGACGATGTAACGACAGCTAGTGCAACCGCCAGGAGGACGGCGTGAAACAGGCGCGCGCACGCGTCGAATGCAAAGCGCATGGGAATATCTTTCGTGTCAGCACGACGTGAGACGAACGCTTGGTCCGCCGCGATCTAGACTGAGACGAAAGGTTTTGGAGGACGGTCCAGCCGCCCTGGTCCTACAGGTGGCGCCGCTCGCTCGTCCCAGGGCGGGACCGTCGCTTGCGGCCAGGACTTGGAGCCCAGAGCAGTGGCGGCGCAAAGCAACGCAACGCCACCATTACAGATCAGATCGGTGCAGTCAGTGTGAGGAACGAGGCCCTCTGGTGCCGATCGATCGCAATCGACATGCGTTCGCAAGGTATCGGCCTGCGAGCCGGTCTGATCGCTGGCAGCGTGCGCGATGTGATGCGCCGCGTCGCGCCCATGGGAGGCATGATCGCAATAAAGCGCGTGCGATGCCGCTCCCGTCAACGATGCAAAAAAGAGCATCAGTGACAGCGTCACGCGCAAAACGTCGACCCATGTCCCTTTTAGGTTCCGCACGGCCCATCGCTCAAGTTACGAACCATCAGTTTATGGCGGCCGATGTGGCGGCATCAAGGATGCGCACACACCGTACGGCAAGTTGTCTTTCACAAGGTTGAAAAACGCTGACTTTCAGGTCGCGGAACCGGCATACTGCTGCTCCTGCTCAACCTCTTCGATGATTCCAAAGCCGCACACCAAGGGAGATACTGGCAGTTTCGAAACTAGGCTGCTGCCAACTCCGAAATGAGCTTACGAGTCGACATTGACTGGAAACGTCACTCATTGGCCGGATGCATGGCTCAAACGCGTCGAAATCTGAGCAGAGACCACGCGACGCGCAGTCGGACTGCAGTCAAATCTACGTAGTCCACTATTCCAACCAGCCATAGTCGCGTCGCGCGGCTTCGGCCGTCACATAGCCGTCGGCAACATCCCGTTCGATCGCCGCCGGATCGCGTTTCTCAGGCGGACCGTAGCCGCCGGCTCCTGATAGGCGAAAGCTCAGCACATCACCGCGCTTGATCGGTCGCGTCTCTTTTGAATGCAGTTTCTCGCCGTTCCCATGGGCGTTGAGAATGCTTTCGGCGAGTGCACCCGGCTTGCCGCCGAAGATGCCGTAGGGCGCAAACACATGCCGGTCACCGAGATGCGAGAGCACGGCTGTGGAATTCAAGAGCTCGATGTCCTTGCGGATGCCGCATCCGCCGCGCCATTGCCCCGCGCCGCCCGTGTCGGGAATGAAGCCAAAGCGGTGAATGCGCACCGGACTATGCGTCTCGTGCACCTCGACCGGAATATTGGAGCAGTTCATAACCGGGCTCATGCCCTCGACGCCATCCTTGCCGTGCTGGCCGCCGTAGCCGGCGAGCGAGACATCATACATGACGAACGGCTTGCCGGTACGATCGTCGATGCCGCCGATGTTTGGGTTCGACCAGTGCGAGAATGCACCCATGGCCCGATGCGGCAACGCCTGTGCCAGCGCACCGTTGATCGTATCGAAGATGCGGATCTGCAGGATCGGTCGCCCGCCCGATGGTGCCGGAAATTTCGGGTTGAAGAAGGAGCCTTCGCGCACCTTGAGCTTGATGGGCCGCATGCTGCCTTCCGTCTGCGGGTCGAGCGCATTGCAGAAGGTCTTGATGGCGAACACGGCATAGGCGCGGGAATAGTTGATGTAGGAGTTGATGGCAGCCGGTACGGCATCGGAGGAGCGCGAGAAATCGAACTCGACCTCGCCCCTGCCGTCGAACGTGATGTCGACAACCATGCGAATGGGCTCGGTGCCGGGGCCGTAGTCGTCCATCTTGTCTTCGAAGCTGTAGGTGCCGGCCGGAACCTTGGCCAGGACAGCGCGCATCGTCTTCTCGGAGCGATCGAGAATGGCCTCGTAGGCCCGACCCACCGTCTCAGCTCCATAGTCGCGGAACATCTTCTCGAGACGCACCGACGCGGTTAGGTTTGCGGTGTGCTGCGCCAGCAGGTCGCCGCGCACCTTGTCCGGCATGCGCACGTTGCCGAGCACCATGCGCAGAATGTCCTCGTCGATCTTGCCTTCGCGGACGAAACGCACCGGAAGAATGCGCAATCCCTCCTGGAATGCCTCGGTAACGCCGTGCACCTTCTGCGACCCGGGCGCAGCTCCGCCCATGTCCACCTGGTGCGCCGAGCACGCTACGAAGCCGATGACGCGACCATCCAGGAACACCGGCATGATCTGATAGGTGTCGGGAAAATGCCCCGCACCGATGAACGAGTCGTTGACGAGAACGGAGTCGCCGGGTTTCAGCGTATCGACGGGAAAATACTGCAGCACACTCTTGGCGACGAATGGCATGGAGCCCAGATGCCCCGGGCTAAAGTTGCCCTGCGCGATCATCACCGCGTTGCGATCGAACAGGGCCGTCGCAAAGTCATCGCCTTCCCGCACGCCTTCCGAGAACGCCGTGTGGCGCAGCGTGATGCCAAGCTCCTCGGCGATTGAGATCAACGAGTTCCAGATGACGGTCAGCGTGATGGGATCGACAGTCTTGGCTGTCACCGCGAAGCCTCCCGTGCAATGTCGATGATGAGATGCCCCTCGGCGCTGATGCGCGCCACGTCGCCTGGCAGGATGACCGTGGTGCTGTCCGGGTCCTCGACGATGGCCGGCCCCGCGATGGTCGCCCCGCTCGCAAACGCCTGCCGGTCGATGATCGCCGTACCCACGTAGCCGCCCGCCTCCGGGAACCAGGCTTTGCGCGTTCCGCGCCGCACACTCGTCGTTTCTGCCGCCGTCCGACCCAGGCGCGAGCTGCCCGTTCGCGACGGGATCGTGGCCACCAGCGTCCAGTCCACGGCTTCGATCGTGCCTTCCGCGTCGAGAAACTTGTGTTTGCGCAGATAGGCCTCGTTGAAGGCCTCGATGGCACCGCGGCCATAGTCGGGGCCGATCGGACCACCCGGCAAATCCACGTGGATCTCGAAGCCCTGTCCCGCGTAACGCATCTGCGCATAGCGCAACCATTGCACCTCGCCGTTGGCCGCCGCGCGCTTCACGTCGTGCAACGCCCGCTTCTCCAGGGCGCGATAGATATCCGCAATGGCATCGCTCGACGAGCTCGCATCGAGATGCAGCACTCGCGTCGTCGTCACGTCGATGCGCGGGTCGGCCTCGAGCAGGCCGATCGCCGAACCCACACCGGCACCATAGGGCACGATCACCGTCGGAATGCCGACGGACCGCGCCAGCCGCGCCGCATGCAGCGGCCCCGCACCGCCGAACGCCACCATGGCATAGCGCCGCGGATCTCGCCCGCGCTCTACCGAGACGATGCGCAACGCATTCTCCATATTCGACGTAGCAATGAGATGAATGCCCCATGCCGCTTCAGGCACCGAAATGCCAAGCGGATCGCCGATCCGGGCCTTGAGCCCCTCTTCCGCCGCCCTAGCGTCGAGCTGCATGGCGCCGGCATTGAACCAGTCGGGCGAGATGTAGCCCAGCACCACGTTGGCATCGGTAATGGTCGGCTCCGTTCCACCGCGGCCATAGCAGATCGGTCCAGGATCGGCACCGGCGCTATCCGGCCCGACGACGATCATGCCCTTGTCCGCACGCGCGATGCTGCCGCCGCCAGCGCCGATCTCGATCATCTCGACGGCCGGCACGTTGATCGGCAGGCCGCTGCCCTTCTTGTAGCGCACGAGATCGATCTCGAACGTGGGCATGATGGCCGGCGTCCCGCCGTCGACGGCCCCGAGCTTGGCCGTCGTGCCGCCCATGTCGAACGTGATCACGTGCTCGCGCCCCTCGGCCTTGCCAACGATGGCGCACATTAGAATGCCGGCCGCCGGGCCAGACTCGATAATTCGGACGGGGAAATCGCGGGCTAGCTCTGGCGAGATCAGGCCGCCGCTCGACTGCATGACGAACAGCTCGTTGCGAAAACCTCGGTCTTTCAAAGCCGCTTCGAGACAGCGCAGGTAGCCGTCGACGATGGGCTTTACGAAAGCATTCGTGACCGTCGTGCTCGTGCGCTCGTATTCGCGGAACTTGGGCGACACTTCCGAGGAGATCGACACGGACAGATGCGGTGCACGCTTGGCGATGCGGTCGCGAACCTGCAGCTCGTGCTCAGGGCGCGCATAGGCATGCAGCAGTGACACGGCGACAGTCTCCCGGCCCGAGGCAACCATGGCGTCGATGGCGCGGTCCAGCGACGGCATATCGAGCGGTGTCACCACCGTGCCATCCGCGCCGACGCGTTCGACGACCTCCGCGATATGGCGGCGTTGCACCAGTGGCTGCGGCTTGTCGATGTAGAGATCGTACGTCTCGTAGCGCTTCTGGCGGCCGATGATGAGGATGTCGCGAAATCCGTCCGTGGTGATGAGGCCGGTGGCGGCCCCCTTGCGCTCGAGCACGGCATTGGTTGCGACCGTTGTCGCATGCAGCACCATGCCGACATCGCTGCCAGCAATACCCGCTGTCGTCAGCAGTTTCTCCAACCCTGCGATGACCGCCTCACCAGGATCGCGCAGGGTCGTCGGCACCTTGAGGGCGAGCGTTGTGCCTTTCCCACCGTCATGCAGGACAAAATCCGTGAACGTTCCGCCGATATCGAAGGCCACACGAATCATGCACGGATCTTCCTTGCCGCTAGATGTTTTGCGTGTTTGAGAGAGGTACGAGGCCGCTGCGCCATTGGAGGCCTCGCAGCACCGTCACCCGGCAAGCTCCTTGTGGCTTTCGTCGAGCGTGCGCCCGACGCGCTCCAGCATATCGTCGATTTCGGCTTCGGTGATGATCATGGGCGGCGCAAATCCCATGCGGTCGCCGATCACACGAAGCACCAGACCGTTCTTGCGTCCGATGCGGTCGACCACCTGTCCGGCACGGCCCGTGGGCTCGTAGTTGGCGCGCGTTGCCTTATCCTTCACGAGTTCGACCGCAGCAATCATGCCGACACCGTTGACTTCACCCACCAGAGGGTGGCCGGCAAACCGCCTCAACCCGTCGATCATGCGCTTGCCGAGCCGGCGCGCCCGTGCGGTCACGTCCATCTCCTCGTAGATCTTCAGAACCTCGAGCGCCACGGCCGTCGTCACGGGATGACCGGCGTAGGTATAGCCATGCGCGAAGCCACCGAGCTTGTCGCTTTGGGCAAGCATCGCCTGATGCATCTTCTCGTTGATGAGCACAGCCGAGATCGGCTGATAGGCTGCTGACAGTGCCTTGGCGCACGTCAGCATGTCCGGCTTGAGGCCGAAGGTTTGCGAGCCCCACCAGTTACCTGTTCGCCCGAAGCCGCAGATCACCTCGTCCGCGACGAGCAGCACATCATGTTTGCGCAGCACGGCCTGGATCTTCTCGAAGTAAGTCTTTGGCGGGATGATCACGCCGCCAGCGCCCATCACCGGCTCGGCGAAGAACGCCGACACCGTGTCGGGGCCTTCCTCGACGATCAATTTATCCAGCGCGTCCGCCATGCGGGTGGCGAATGCTTCCTCGCTCTCGCCGTCCTGATGCTTGCGGTAGTAGTGAGGAAACTCCGTGTGCCGCATCATCGGCAGGGGCAGACCGAAATCGGCGTGCATGTCGGGCTTGCCCGAGACGCTGACCGAGGCAACCGTATTGCCGTGATAGCCGCCCTGGCGGCCGATGATCTTGTTCTTGCCCGGCCGGCCCATGGCAGCCTGATAGTACCAGGCGAGCTTGATGGCCGTGTCGTTGGCTTCCGAGCCTGAGCATTGGAACAGCGCCTTCGACATGGGCACGGGCGCGAGCTGGATCAGCTTCTCGGCGAGATCGATATTGGCCTCGTGTGCGCGGTGCCGGTAGGTGTGGTAGTAGCCGAGCTTGCGCATCTGGTCGTACGCCACGCGCGCAATGCGTTCGCTGGCGGAAAAACCGAGCGACGCACACCACAGCCCCGCAACCGTCTCTATGTAGCGCTCGCCCGCATCGTCGTAGATGTAGACTCCCTCGCCCCGACTGATGACGACCGGGCCGTCCTGCTCGTGCCTGCGAAGGTTCGTCTGAGGGTGGACGTAGTACGCGACATCTCGGGCCGCGGCCGAATTTGGCAGGAGTGCCATTCGAGCATCCTTCTCTGAAGACCAATTGACAACTGGTCTGACCAATTTAATATCATAGCGGAGCGCCCCATTGGCTCGTCAAGCACAAATCACGCGCGAGATCGACCATGGGGCTTTGCAACAGGAACGAACGTGGCGACAGGCGACAGCAGGCAAGCCCTGGTAAAAGCGCTTCTCACACGCGTCGACGAAGCACGTGGCGCATTGGAGATGAAGCTTCCCGGCGAGCGCGAGCTGGCGAGCGCCTACAAAGCCAGCCGCACATCGATACGTGAAGTTCTCGGCGTGCTGGAAGCATTGCGCCTCATCGAGCGTCGGCCTCAATCCGGAATCTACGTAAGGGAAGCAGATACCGAAGCCAGCATCGACGCGCTCGTCCTGCAGGAATCACTAGATCTGAGGCGGCCGATTGCCGACTACGAGCAGGCGCAGGAGGCACGCGTCATTCACGAGGTCGAAGCGATCCGATTGGCAGCCGTGCGCCGCACCACCCGCGACCTCGATATTATGCACGCCATCATCGAAACGTCGCGGATCAGCCTGGAGAAAGGATGCAACCTCGCGGACGACGACGAGGCGTTTCATCTGGCGCTCATCTCCGCCGCCAAGAATCCCATCCTGCTGCGCATTGCCAAATCGCTGTATATGATGACGCGCTCGGTGCGGCTCGCCTACTTCGAGCTGCCGGGCGCCGCCAAGTCGTCAATCCCTGAGCACGAGCGCATATTGGAGAGCCTGACGGCACGCGATAGCGCCTCCGCCGTACGCTTGATGCGCAAGCACTACAGTGTCTCGTCGAAGCGCTGGCGGAAGGTCCGGATGTAGACGACCGCGGACAGCATGGCCTTGGCGGACGGGCTATTTGTATAGCCTCTGCACCCCCACCCGAGGCAGCTTGGGCTCGCTATAAGGTATCCAAACCACGTCCCAACGCACGAATCTCCGATGAAGAGGCATCCAGGCGGAAACGATGCTCAGGGATTTCACTGAAGAGATCGGCAAAGCGCGGCGGCAGGAGGACGTCGCTCAGCGCGCGTAGGCGCCCCGCAGCGTCGCGGCGCGCGGCCACCAGAAAGCTGCCTCCGGAACTGCCGATTTCCTCGAGCGCGCCATGCATTATGGCTTCGTCATCGCCATAATACTTTGACGCAACAATCCGCTCCGCCGTATCCGCCCCTACGACAAACGTGGCCTTGGGGAACAGGCGCGACTTCTCGACGAAAGTGGGAGCTCTCGTAAGTTCGACCGTCGACTTCCAGGCAAATTGCGCAAGGCGGCGTCTCACCGTCTCGCCCGCCAGGGGCGGCTTGTCGACGTTAGTGACAGAGATCTCGAACGCCAACGGCTGCTGCCTGAGCTCTTCGGCCACCCGCGCCAGCAACACATGTCCAGCGTGCACCGGGTTGAAAGACCCTGGCAACAGCACAAGGGGCGGCGGCACCGACAGCATCATTTGCCCGTCGGGCTGGGCGGTGACGCGATCGAGGTCGCCCGCCAAGAGCTGATCGATCGTATCCACGCTTGTGGCGACCATTTCCGCAAAGTGCTCGTCAGCATCGAGCAAGCCGCGTGGCGACGGTGCGGGAATCCCGCATGCGTGGGCCAGCCATAGGACGATCGCACGCGTAACGAGATCTTCTTCAGCGGCGCGATCACGCCGGCCCTTGGCCATCACGCCGGTGCAGTGGGCGATGCGGGCGGAGTTGGCGTATGCGATGTGAAACCGATGCTCTCCTTTACGCGGGCGATCGCTTGCCAGTGCTGCTGTGGCGCCGAGTCCAACCAGATCGGCACCCGCCGGCACCAGCCTGGCTGCGCGCGCCCGTACGTTCCGTGCCATCGCGATGGCGGTGTCAGCACTGCATGCCTGTGCCGGTGTAAAACCGAGAAACGCCGCAAGCGCCAACGTGTCGTAGGGAACCTGCGCCTCGATCAGTAGCCGAGACCCTCCGGGAACACGAAGCAACTCGCCGACTGCCCCGCTGCCACCCCCGGTGATCGCGAGTGCAGCCTTGCCGCCGGACGCGTGTAGTGCGGAGATCAATTGTTGCCATGCAGCGTCCGATGGGCCCATGGTGCGTGTACGGTCCGAAGCTGAAGATGCCGCACGGATGGTGAAAGACAGTTCGGCCAGTGTCAACAGAGGGCACGGACGGAAGCGATAGCTGCTTTGTGGGAAGCGAGTACCGCAGGACTTAAAGGCTCTGAAGCCGAAAACCCCGAGAAGGAAAATGTTCAAAGTACGCATGGCAGGCGTTGTCGAATATCCGCCCCGGACCCAACGAGCACGGCGTCGGCAACCCACATCAAGGTTCGGCGCGTGACGCATCAGAGATCATCAGATGTCAGAGGGATGCGAAAGTTTTCCGTTGACGCTGGATTGACGCGGCAAGTGCTTCAGTCAGGATGGGAACCGAAGAGGGCACGTTGCGGGAGTGAGGGAGTAGGGGCATGCACGGCAGCAACCCGCTTGGCGTCAACCTGCCTGAAGATCCGCTCGAGCATCCGCTGACGATACGCTGGGGATCGCAAGACTGCATCAATTTCATCAGAGCGCCCAATCCCGAGGAGGGGGAGGCGTTTCTGGCGGCGGGACTCATTCCTACCAGTGGAAAGCTCGATCCGTCGCGGCGGAAGGCCGTGTATCACCTGATGGCCGCGCTCGAGAACCGGATGTGGCAGGTGCCCGACAGCGAGCAGCACATACAGATTCTGGGTGCACAGGTCGTCGCCAATCCTGCGTTGGGCGGGCTCTGGGAAGATCCGCTGGAGAGCCGGAACGAAGAGCCGCCGGCAATGACGGGGTGGGAAAATCCGTTGCTTCCCTCAGGGTACACGTATCTGCTCCAGCTCGTTGCGCACGACATGGCCGACACGGTGCGCTCGGCTGCCATCGCCGAAGAAGGATTTTACCCCGAATTCCGCAACGTGCGCCAACGCGCGCTGATGCTCGATACGCTTTACGGCTTCGGTCCTGAAGAAAGCACGCACGCCTATGGCCTGCATGGCCACAGGCAGCATGTTCCGCGCAGCACGTTGCGGACGGGTGATCTGCGGCGACTAACGCCAACGCCAGAATCGCCCGAAGGGGAGCCTGCACCGCCTCCCGAGCCGAGACGCTATTGTCCCTTCCAGGATATTGCGCGGTTTGCCGGCAACGACCAGCAAGGCGGCAGATCCTCGCTGACCGAGGCTCTCATCGCCGACCCTCGCAATGATGCGCACGCGCTGATGTCACAGATGACAGTGCTGTTCATCAAGCTGCACAATGCCATTGAGGGGCTTTTGCCCGATCTTGGGCTCGATCCGACACCGGAAACGGCATACCGCAGATTTTTGTGCGCCCGCTTCGTCGTCACGCTCATCTATCGCCATATCGTTGCCAACGATCTTCTGCCACGCATTCTCGATCCCGTGGTTCACGCTGCTTACCGCGACAATCCCAAGCTGCAATTGCACAAGGGACCGATCGCGAGCGAGTTCTTCGCCGGCGCATTCCGGTTCGGCCATGCGATGGTGCGTGCCGGGTACACCACGAACAGCGTGTTTGCCGATCAGGATCTGGCGCAGGCCTTGAATCAGAGCACGCACAAGAACTACGCCGCGCTTCCGGTTTCAAGACATTGGGCCGTCGATTGGGATTTCTTCTTCGGCAATCGGGACAAGGTGAACCTCTCCCGGCGCATCGGACCGTTCTACTCCCATGGCTTCATGACCATGGGTCCGAAGGCCTTGGCGGCTGAAACCGGAATTGACGTTCGCGGTCTGCCGGCGCGGGACTTTCTGACGTCGACGTACACGGGCCTGTGGTCCGTGCCGGCGTTGTTCAAAGAGATCAAATCAAAGCTCGATGAGCTTCAGCTCGCGCACCTCGATTTGCTGCCAGACTTCAACGTCTGGTCGGACGCGCTCGAAAAATGGTTCGGATCGGAGGCGGGCATGTCGCCGGCGGGCGCCGAAGTCGTGCCGCGGCTTCCGATGTTGAGGCACGATCCGCCGCTGGTATTCTTCGTGCTGTTCGAGGCCGCCCATGACTTCGATCGGGCGGGCCGACCGCTGCCTGCCGTTCCTCACCGCAACAAGATGCTGTTTCCCGGCCAGGGTGGCAGACGGTTGGGCCGCTTCGGCTCAATTCTCATCGCCGACGCGTTCTACAGCGCCCTCCGCAATCAGCCGTTCGGGCCGGAGGCAGGACGGTCCATGAAGGAACGCATCGAGCATGTCTGCGGAAGCTTGCTCGGGCAGAGCGCGAAATCGGCTCTCAATAGAGCCACGCTGACGCAGGACGGTGCCGCCGAGCGCAAGCTCGATACCATGAGCGAGCTTCTCGCGCTCATGGCGGAGCTGAGGGCGTTCAGATGACGTGGGCGGAGATCACACATTTTTTTGCCGTAGGGAAACTGCTGGAGGATGAAACGATGCCTGAGCCAATGAGATTCAAGGTGCAGCGCGGCGACGAGAAAGAATGGGGCAAGCTCGTGAAGAGGTGGGCCAGGAGCGAGCAGGCGAAACCGCGCAATCTGGCAGAGCTGAAGCAGCAGATCGCTGACGCCGGCATGCGGGAGCCCGATTGCCCAAGCTTCATCACGGGCCTGGTCATCATTCAGAATGATCGGCACATCTTGACGATCCGAATCCCGCCGGCGGAGCTGATCAACTCCGGTGAGGAAAAGGTCATGGCAAATCCGACCGAGGCCTATCCACTACCGTCGTTTTATTCTGATTTCTTCCGGGATCCGCCGCCAGTGGGCGAAGAGAAGCGCGATCTGCATTCCGCGCGTATCGGTGAGTATGCGGTGAACAGTTGCGAATGATGGACCGCTGCAGCACCGCCTACCAGGCGTGGTGCCGCAGGTCCGTGCGGGGGGCGCCGGCGGCCTCGAAGCCGTCGCGCAGGCGCTCCCAGTCGTCGCGCTGCTTGATCGGGAAGAGGTGCAGGAACCACCGGGTCATCTCGTCCGCCGTAGGATGAGCTTGGCCAAACCACTGGGTGCGCACGGTGTCGAACAGCTCGTCGAGCGCGGCGCGCGCCTCCCGACGCTTGCCGGCCTGCGCCAAGGCAGCGGCTTTCCATCCACCCATGTGGACGATCTTGGTCGCGTTCCCGGCGGCTTCAGCCGCCTCAATGTAGTTACCGCACAAGTAGCTGACCTCGGCCCGGTAACCCCATTGCGCGGGGCTCGGTGAGGGCGAGGCAACGAAAGCTTGATCGCACAACCATTTGGCCCTGTCGTATTCGCCACGGAAGGCGCAGCCGAGCGCGCCGGAGGTCAGGATCCAGGGGTCGCAGTCGTTCAGCTCGCGCGCAGTGACGTGATGGGCCGCGGCATTGTCGTAGTTCTTCATCATGGCGTAGGCCCAGCCGAGCGCGAGCTGCCCGCGCGCGTCGGTGGGGTCGAGCTCGGTCGCGTGGCGCGAGTACTCGAGCGCCTGCTGCTCGCGCTCGCGGTTGCGGAAGGCGCCAGGGTGGTAGAAGTGCATCGACGTGTTGAGAGCGGCCAAGCTGGAATAGGCCGGTGCAAACGTGGGTGTGTCGGTGATGATTTCCTTCAACAGGTCTTCCGCATCATGCCACTTTTCGGGTGACCAGCTCACGAGGCGAGCCTGCGCCCTGAGCCAGCGGTCATAGGCCTTGAGGTTGCTGCTAGGGCTGCGCACGACGGTGGCGAGGCGGCCGGCCGAGACGTAGACATTTAGGGAAGAGGCGATGCGCTGCACGATCTCCTGCTGGGAATCGAACCAACTATCCAGCGCGACGGGCACGCGCTCGCTCCACAGATAGTCGCCGGTCGTGGTGTTGCGCAACGTCAGCACCAGAACGGCATTGCCTCTGTGCTGCAGGGCGCTGCCTTCGATGACGTACTCGATGGTGTCGCCGTTGGAAGTGCGGTTGCCGAAGGCCTGATCGCGGATCAGCCATTCGCGGAAGCGCACGAGGCGTGCGATCAGATCGCGCCGGAAGCCCTGCACGAGATGCGTGTGCTCCTGCAGCGAGCCCACTGCCTCGAAGACACTGATGGCCACGATCAGCTTCGGCTCGGCCTTGGCGGGCGGCGGCGTGAGCAGGCGCTGGTCCGGCGGCGCGACGGAACTGATGAGCCCCATGGGCGCGGACGCAGGCGTCGACGACGCCGTGACGGCGCCTGGCATCGGCTGGGCCATGCGGACAGCGGCGATGAGCTCCTGCGTCTCCTTGGACGGCTCAACGTCGTATTCGTTCTCGAGCAGGTCCCACAGGGATTTGTAGACGCGCAGCGCGGCGCCGATGTCGCCCAGCGCGACGTGCGTGCGGATCAGCTCGCGTGCGGCTTCCTCGTGGGTGGCGTCGAGATTCGACAGGGCGCGCGCCAGATCCTGACGGCGCGCATCGCCGGGTGCCGCGGCGCGGAGCGCGGTCTCGAGCAATTGCACAGTGCGGTCGTGGAAGGATTGGCGCTTGGCAAGCAGCCAGACGCGAAAGGCCGAATCGACGGTCTCGAATTCCTCCAACAACTTCTCGGCAATGTGCTCGTGCTCGATCAGCAGCGGGTGCGCGCGCCCGGCTTCCGCATCGCGCAGAATGTCGGCGAGGTCGATGGCGACGCCGGCCGTGTCGAGCCTGACCGAGAGCTTGTCGGCTTGCAGTCCCTTGAAGCCTGCCTTCTCCAGGGCCTCGCGCACCTCGTAGAGCGCCTGGCGCAGCGATGCGCGGGCCTTGGCCTCGTCGAACTCGCTCCACAGCGCGCCGACGATGCGCTCGCGCGTCTGCTCGCCGCGGTCCGACAGCGCGAGGAAGCCGATGAGGGCGCGCGACTTGCGGTTGACGATGTGGATGTCGCGGCCGTCCGCGCGCAGCGCAAATTTGCCGAACGTCGCGATCGTCAGCCTGGGTTGGCCGGCGCGAGTATCATCCTTCGGCTTGCTGCGGGGAGCGCGCATCCTCGTCCTGTGGCCCGTTGATCAGATGGCTTACAAACGATGCTAGTCACAAGAGAGGGCGGACGTCCAGATGTCCATGGTTACAAGGGCCTAGAGCAGCGCGGTACCGCCGGTCCAGGAGCTGCCGCCACCGGTCGCGGCCATGATGTGGGCGAGCCGGGCCGTGACGCCGGCGCCGGGCATCGGTTGCAATTGTGGGGCGACGGCGCGCACGACAGGTATGGCGAAGTCGGGGCGCGTGAGATCGACCAGGGCTGCCGTAATCTGGCCGCGGTCGAGGGCCTTGGCGACATGGGCGAGAGCATCGGCTGGGGCGGGAATGGCATCGGCCGGCCTCGGGGCGCCGATGGGGTGCAGGAGCGCGCAGGCGTCAGCATCTATGCGCTCGGCACGGGCGAGATGGATGTGATCCGCCGGGGCCAGGGTGTGGCCGGCGTGCTGCTTGGCTTGCGCCAAGAGCAGCCCGAGCTCGATCTGGCACATCTCGAAGATCGCGGCGCGCGCAGCCTCTGAGCGCGTAAGACGGGCGGCGAGGCCGCAGCACAGGCCGAAGCCGTGGCCGTTGACGGAGACGGCGGCGATGCAGGGGATGCCGAGATCGGTGGTGATGTCGAGGAGCCAGGCGGCGCGGTGGGCGGTGTCCGTGCGCAGCGTTGCGAGGAGGCTTGCGGCGGTGAGTGAAGCAGGGTCATCGAGAGCGAGCGGACGGCCACGCTGGCCGCCGATCCACCACAACGCGGCCGCGTCGCGCTCGAGCAACTCGAGCAGCGCATGCGTGACGGCGCTCTCGAAGCTGCGGCCGGCGGCGACACCAGTGCTGAGCGCGGTGCCAGGCTGGCGCAGGGGACCTTGCTCGGCGCGTCGCAGGCACCAGTCGGCGGGGACGAGCGCTTCGCGGTTGTCGCCGAGCACACGGGCGGTCATCCAGCCGTTGCTGGGCGGTCGCGATGTGCCTAGCAGGAGATCGATCGGCTCGCGGGCGGCGGGCATGATGCGCGCGAGCGTCTCGGCGGAGTGCGGGAGCGTCACGGCATCGCCGGCCCGCTCCACCGTGGAGAGCCGCTCGATGCCCTCGGCGACGCAGGCCGCAAACGCGTCTTCCAGGACGTCGCTCGAGCCGATGAGGCTGAAGTTTTGCAGTTGGATCGCCGCGTAAGGCACAGCCCAAGTCTCGGCGCCCACACAGCGCAAGCCCGGCGCCCAAGGTGAGCGCAACAGGAAGAGACGGTGGACATGCGATGCGGCGCGCACTATGGCTTCGCCATGCTGGGCGCCGACGGCGGCGAGAAGTCCAGCGCCATCAGTAGAGCGAAGATCGACATCCAGAAGCTCGGCTCGGGCTAAGCACGCCTCCGATCCGGTCAACATCGCCACCTGCTGATATGGCACTGCGTATTCGCGAAGCGCCTGCAGGCGGAGCCAGACCGTTGCTTTTCAGCAGAGCTCACCTCAGTGATGCTCCTTCGAGATTCTCGCAATGACGTCTCCAGGCGTCCAACGATCGAGCGCATCATCGCCGAGGCGGAGAACATGCTCAATGCTCTGGGCAAGCTGGAGGATCGGAATTGCGTGCGCACCGTGTTGGTAGAACCGCACGTCGTCAAAGGCGGCGAGGCGCAGCACGTCGGTTCGTCGATCTCAACGACTGTGGGCAGATTTGTTGGTCCAACTGCCACCGCACAGAAAACTTAATACAATCAATGGTGACTGGCGGAGAGGGGGGGATTCGAACCCCCGAGACCAGTCACCCAGTCTGCCGCATTTCGAGTGCGGTGCATTCAACCACTCTGCCACCTCTCCAAGCGCAAGTCGGGAAAGCAAGGCGCGCTTGTAGCTTGGGCATCCCGTGCGCGCAAGAGCATGGGATCTAGGGCGGGGGTGCCCGCTCAAAACGCCAAATGCCGCTCCGCCAGCCGCGCGTCGGCCTCGAGAGCTGGAAAGGTGCCTGAAAACACGATTTCACCGCGTTCGATCACATAGACCCGGTCGGCGATGTTCCGCGCAAAAGCCGTGTTCTGCTCCGAAACCAGCATCCCTACGCCTCGCTGCTTGAGCTCGACCACCGTCCGGGCGATGCTTTCGACGATCACGGGTGCCAACCCCTCCGACGGCTCGTCCAGCAGCAGGAAGCGCGGGTTGCCCATCAAGGCACGCGCGATCGTCAACATCTGCTGCTCGCCCCCCGACATGTGTCCGCCCGATCGGCCGCCCATTTCGGCGAGGTTGGGAAAAAGGCGGAATAGCTCGGCATGGGTCCAGGCGTGGCCGACGCGCGCAGGTAGCCGGCCGACAGCAAGATTCTCGTCCACAGTCAGGCTGGTGAAGATACGCCGCTCCTCAGGCACGTAACCGAGCCCCAGACGCGCGATCTCGTGGACTGGCAGCCGATCAATGGCCACGCCGGCGAACTGGATCGACCCGCGGCGCTCCACCTCCAGGCCCATGATCGCCTTCAACGTCGTGGACTTGCCGGCGCCGTTGCGCCCGAGCAGCACGGCGACTTCGCCGCCGTCGACCGCGAGCGAGAGGCCGCTGAGGATCTGCGCCCGTCCATACCAGGCATCGAGCCCTTTAATGTCTAGCAGCGCCACGGCTGACCTCACCCCGCCACCGGAACGGTCTGGCCGAGATAGACCTCCTGCACGATCCGATTGGCCCGGATCTCTTCAGGAGCACCCTCGGCCACGATCTTGCCGCGGCTCATGACCAGAATCCGATGCGCATGGCCGAACACGACATTCATGTCGTGCTCGGTGAACAACACCGCGGTATGGCGCTCCCGCGCGGTCCGCGTCACCAGGTCCATGAGCTGCGAGCGCTCGCGCGGCGCCATGCCGGCCGTCGGCTCATCCATCAGAAGCAGTCGCGGCGCGTTGGCGAGCGCCATCACCAGCTCCACGCGCTTAAGATCGCCATAGGACAGGGCCCCGCATTGCTGGGAGCCGGCGGCATCCATGCCCACTTCCGAAAGCAAGCCGCTGATCTCGTCATCGTAGCGTCCCGCCACGCTCGCGAGGACGCCGAACGCATTGTCGCGCGAGAGCAGCGCCACCTGGATATTCTCGGCCACCGTCATCGACGCGAACGTCGCCGTGATTTGAAAGGTCCGCCCCACGCCGAGCCGCCAAAGCTCGCGCGGCGGCCGGCCGGTCACATCGCGGCCGCCGATCAGCACACGGCCGCGGTCCGGCGCGAGCTGGCCGTTGGCCATGTTGAAGGTAGTAGTCTTTCCTGCACCGTTTGGCCCGATCAGTGCCACCATCTCGCCCGCGGCGACCGTGAAGCTGACGCCGTCGACCGCCTTGAAGCCGTTGAATGCTTTTTCCAGCGCTTCGACCGCAAACGCCATCACCGCACCCGCTGATGCGAAGCGAACCGTTGCCGCGCTGTGCCCACCACGCCCTGCGGAAAAAGGACAGTGAGAGCCACGACCGACGCCCCGAGCACGGCGTGCCAATAGGGCGTCGCGCGCGTGATCCAATCCTGCAGCAAGGTGAAGAGAGCGGCACCGACGACCGGTCCGGTGAGCGTTTCAACCCCGCCGAGCAACACCATGACCAGGGCATCGACAGAACGGGGAATGCCGAGCGTATCGGGCGACAACGATCCCTTCGAGAAGGCGAACAGTGTGCCGGCCAGCCCCGCGAGGGCGCCCGAAATGGCAAATGCCACCCATTGCAGGCGGCGCGTATTGATACCGACCGCCTCGGCGCGGACGCGCGAATCCCGTGCGGCCCTCAGCAGGTAGCCGAACGGCGTATGCACCAGACGCCATGCGAAGACAATGCCGACCCCCGCCACGGCCAAGGCAACCAGATAGTACGCGGCCTTGCCTTCCAAAACGGCAGGCGGCCAGACGCCGACGATGCCGTTGCTGCCACCGGTGACGCCGTCCCACTGGAACGCAACGGCCCACGTGATTTGCGCGAATGCCAACGTCAGCATGGCGAGCGATACGCCCGCCAGCCGGACAGCAAACCAGCCGAACAGCAGCGCCAGCAGACCCGCAAAAACGAAACCCAACCCCAATGCCAGGATGAACGGCAGGCCCGCCTTGGCCGAAACAGCCGCCGCGTAGGCGCCGGCACCGAAGTAGGCCGCATGTCCGAACGACGCCATACCCCCCACGCCCATCAAGAGGCCCAGACTCGCGGCAAACAGCGCAAAAATCACAACGTCGGTCATGAGAACGAGGGAAAAGCGATCGCCCACAAGCGGAAACAGAATCAGCACGACCGTGAAGGCTGCGGCAGCGATCAGCAGCGCGCGGCCCGGAGGCGCCATCGCCAGCGTGGGAGCCGCTGACACATGCGCCGACGCCGGCTCACTTCCGAAAAGCCCCCATGGCCTGATGATCAACACGACGGCCATCACCAGGAACTCGGCGACCAACGTCAGCTTCGGAAAGGAGAACGTTGTGCCCAGGAACGCGACATCGCCCAATCCGATGCACCAGGCCTTAACGACGCAGATGATGACCGCGGCGACATAGGCGCCGGGAATGCTGCCCAGCCCGCCCACAACCGTCACGACAAAGACGTCGGCAATGATCGACAGATCCATGCTGAGGTTTGCCGGCTCCCGCGGCAATGCCAGCGCCCCGCCGAGGCCCGCCAGAAATGAGCCGAGCGCAAACACGCTGGTAAACAGCAGCGCCTGGTTCACGCCGAGAGCCGCCGCCATGTCCCGGTCCTCGGTGGCCGCGCGGACCTTCGTGCCGAAGTCCGTTCGCGTGAGCAGAAGCCACACGAGCAGAAGGAAGACCGGGCCGAGCACGATCAGCAGGAGATCATAAGTGGGAAACGGCTTGCCGAGCAGCAGTACGGCCCCGCGAAGGCCGGGCGCGCGCGGCCCGAGCAGATCCTCCGGACCCCACAGATAAAGCACCGCGTCCTTGACGATCAGCACGATGCCAAAGGTTGCGATCAGCTGCAGCAGCTCGGGCGCCGCATAGATGCGGCGCAGAATGAAGACCTCGATCAGCATCCCAATGAGCGCCACGGACAGCGCAGCCAGCAACGCTCCGCCCCAAAATCCTGGGCCACCGCCACCCAGGCCCGCATTGAGCGTTACGCCCAGATAGGCCCCAAGCATGGTGAGGGACCCGTGCGCGAAATTAACGATGCGCGTCACGCCGAAGATCAGCGTCAGTCCAAGCGCGACGAGGAAGAGCAGGGACGCGCTGGCCAGGCCGTTGAGCGTCTGGATCAGGAAAGATGAAATCATAGCACCGGCGTTGAAGCGGCGAGGCTGGGCTCACCCTTCCAACCTAGAGCCCGATCGTTTCACATGGAAGCACTTGAGCTTCCACGTGAAGCGCGGATCGCACTCTACATCCATGAGATAGAGCAGGATTCACGTTTCGGCCGAGGCGCCTCATGCAAGGCGGGGGTGATTCCATCCGAAACGATCCTGCTCTAGCGCGTTCGCCTCGCGAGGAAGCCGATACACACTTATCCGCGCACGAGCCACACGATCAGCACCCCTGCAGCCACGGCCCCGGCGCCCGCGGCCCTCAGCGAGTGCTCAGGTGTCGTAGCCGCGGTTTCGAGCAGCCTCGTGGCCAGCCACGGAAAGACAGCCCAAAGCAATCCCTCCAGGACGAGCACGAGGCCTATGGCAACAAGAAAGTCGCTCATTGCCTGGGTTGAGCGCCGCCGCTTGCCGGCTTTCCGCCAGACGAGTTGAAATAGCGGAAGAACTCGCTATCCGGCGACAGCAGCATACGCGTATCGCCCGACTTCATGCCGGTCTCGTAGGCCTGCATGGAGCGATAGAAGCCGAAGAAATCGGGATCACGGCCAAACGCTTCCGCGAAAACCTTGTTTCGCTCGGCATCACCCTCGCCGCGCAACACCTCACCCTTGCGTGTCGCTTCCGCGTTGATGACGGTCGCCTCGCGATCGGCCGTTGCCTTGATGCGGTTGGCCTCTGCCGCTCCCTGAGCGCGGAACTCGGCCGCCTCGCGCTGCCGCTCGGCGCGCATACGATCGTAAACGCTCTTGGAGTTCTGCTCGGGCAGATCGGCACGTTTGATGCGGACATCCACCACCTCGAGGCCGAATTCCTTGCCCTCGTCATTCACCAGCTTGGCGATACGCTTCATCAGATCCTCGCGCTTGTCGCGAACGAGCTCCTGAAACGTGGACGCGCCGAGGATGCGCCGGATGGACGACTCGACGATCGGCCCGAGCCTCGAGCGGACCATGCGTTCGTCGCGCACCGTCTGATAGAATTTGAGCGGATCGACGATCCTGTATCGCGTAAAGGCATCGACAACGAGGCGCTTCTGGTCGGACGCGGTCACCTCTTGCGGCTGCGAATCCATGTCGAGAATGCGCTTATCGAAGTAATCAACCGTCTCGACGAACGGAATCTTCCAGTGCAGGCCAGGTTGCTGGATTACGCGCGTCGGCTTGCCGAATTCGAGCACCAGCACCTGTTCGTTCTGATGCACGATGAAAAGTGAAAAATAAACGCCGAGCGCAGCAATGCCGAGCAGCACGACGATAGTGGCGAGGAAGGCGCGCATGGTCAGTTGTTTCCTTGCGGCTTGCGCTGCAGCTGGTCGAGAGGCAGGAACGGCACGACGCCCTGGCCGCCCTTGCTGTCGAGAATGATCTTGTCGGTCCCCGACATGACGCGCTCCATCGTCTCCAGGAACATGCGGCGGCGCGTGACCTCTGGTGCCTTGAGATACTCCTCATAGATCTTCAGAAAACGCGACGCCTGTCCGGTGGCCTCTGCCACTGTCTGTTGCTTGTAGCCTTCGGCGCCTTGCAGCGTACGCTCCGCCTCACCGCGGGCCTCCGGCACGATCCGGTTGGCGTATGTGAACGCCTCGTTCTGGAGCCGTTCCTTGTCGGCGCGTGCGGCCTGCACATCACGGAACGCATCGATGACCGACGCTGGCGGATCGACCTTCTGCAATTGCACCTGATCGATGCGAATGCCAGCCTTATACATATCGAGCGTGTCCTGCATCAGCTTCTGCACAGCCGCTTCGGTTTTTTGCCGCGCTTCCGTCAGGATGGGCTGAATGTTGGACTGGCCGACGATCTCGCGCATCGCGCTTTCCGCCACTTCTTTGACGGTCGTTTCCGGGTTCTGAATATTGAAGAGATATTCGGCCGCGTCCCGGATGCGCCAGAAGACCACGAAATCCACGTCGACGATGTTCTCGTCGCCGGTGAGCATCAGGCTTTCCTCGGGAATGTCACGAATGCCGGTCGCCATCCCGCGGCTGGCCGTTCCTGTGCGCATACCCACTTCGATGATGTTCTGGCGCGTCACCTTCGGCAGACGCACCTCTTCGATCGGGTAGGGAAGCCGGAAGTGCAGCCCCGGCGGCTCCTGCCGCGTGAACTGACCGAAGCGCATGACAACGCCGAGCTCGTCGGGGTTGACCCGAAATGTAAAGGCAAAGAAACAAAACAGCGCGATTCCGACGGCCGCGGCCAGGAACATCAACGGACCAGGAATGCCCGATCCTGGAATGACCTGCTTCAAGCGGTCCTGACTACGCTTCAGCAGCTCTTCCAGATCCGGCTGGTTGCCGCCGCCGGTCGGACCCGAACCCCATGGGCCACCACCGCCGCCTCCGCCACCCTTCCAACCGCCGCCTTGATTGCTCCACGGCATCAATATCTGCCCTTCTTCTGTTCCATCGGACCGGGATGCACGTGAACCTCCGACCGTGTGCCAGTCGGGGTCCCCAATCCATCCCTTTCACGGAGATCTTGCCCGGACAGCTTATAGGACATGCCGCCGGGCCTGCGCAAACAATGAGCAGAATTTCGGTAATGCGAAGCTGAGGTTCAACCCCGCCGGCAGCACGCGGCGGGCCTATATTTTGCTAGCCCGCTCGCAAAGAGGGCTTGAAATGCCGCAAAGGCAAGCGCTTAGAACGACTGGGCCGGGCTGGAATTCCGCTCGAGCACGACCAGGGTGGCGTCATAATCGTCGCCCGGCGCGCGCTCCAAGTGTATGCGCGACACGTCATGCCAATTCACCATGTCCGGTGTAAAGAACGTATCCCCCTCGGGCGAGCCGTGGATGCGCGTCAAGTAGATCCGGCCGGCACGCGCCAGCATCGCCTCGAAGATGTCCGCCCCGCCGATGACCGCGATCTCGTCGGCGCCTCGCACAGCGGCCAGCGCCTGGGCGCGCGCGATGGCCGCGTCCACGCTTGCGAAAACCTCCACTCCATCGGCCTTGAAGGCAGGGTCACGCGTCACCACAAGATTGTCGCGGCCCGGCAAAGGCTTACCGATCGACTGAAACGTCTTGCGGCCCATGATGACCGGCTTGCCGAGCGTCAGCTTGCGAAACATTTTGAGGTCGTTCGGCATCCGCCACGGCAGCGTGCCCTTACGGCCGATCACACCATTCTCCGCAACGGCAACGACGAACGCGATACGGGCGGGCGCACCGCTCACACCGCTACCTCGGCCTTGATGTGCGGATGCGGATCGTACCCGGTGAGCTTGAAGTCCTCGTACTTGAAGTCGAAGATCGAGCGCACGGCAGGATTGATCTCCATCCGCGGCAGCGGTCTCGGCGTCCGCGTCAACTGCAGGTCGGCCTGATCGAAATGGTTCAAGTAGAGGTGCGTATCGCCGAAGGTGTGAACAAAGTCGCCCACCCGCAGCCCCGTCGCCTGGGCCATCATCATCGTCAGCAGCGCATAGCTGGCGATATTGAACGGCACACCCAGAAACACGTCCGCCGAGCGCTGATAGAGCTGGCACGACAGCCGCCCGTCAGCGACATAAAACTGAAACAGGCAATGGCACGGCGCCAGCGCCATGTCTGGAATGTCTGCGGGGTTCCAGGCGGAAACGATCATCCGCCGGCTATCGGGGTTGCTCTTCAGCGTCTCGACCACCTCCTGGATCTGATCGATTGTGCGGCCGTCGGGCGTGGCCCATGAGCGCCACTGCTTGCCGTACACCGGGCCGAGGTCTCCGGTTTCATCCGCCCAGTCGTCCCAGATCGTGACGCCGTGTTTTTTCAGGTAATCCGTATTGGTGTCGCCGGCCAGGAACCAGATCAACTCGTGCACGATCGACTTCAGGTGCAGCTTCTTCGTCGTCACGAGCGGAAATCCGTCAGCTAGATCAAAGCGCATCTGGTGACCGAAAATCGAGATCGTACCCGTGCCGGTTCGATCCGTTTTTCGGATCCCTTCCGTCCGCACGCGTCGCATGAGGTCCAGATAGTTTTGCATACGACTATTCTAGCGCGATTCCCGCAACGTCACACCGGCAGCGGCGCAAATCTCAACACGAACACCAAGCTCGTGTTGTAGACCGCATGGCAGATCAACGCCGGCAACAGGCTGCCCGTTTTCCACAGCAGCCACGAGAAATACAGCCCGATCAGGAAGACCTCCGCCATCCCGGCCGCCGAATAGCCCCAGTGCAACAAGGTCCAGGCGGCGGTGGTTATCAGGGCCGCCGGCCAGAAGCCCAGGCGTTGGGCCAGCGCCGACTGCAGAAAGCCGCGAAATGTCAGTTCCTCCATCAGCGGCGCCCCCACGCCGATCGCCAAGGCCGCCAATGGCCAAGCATCGGACTGGATAAGGGCGCGGTGAGGCCGAAGATCGGCCATCATATCGTTTTCGAAAAGCCAATAGAGAAGCGCATTGAGCCCACCGAGGAGAAGCGCCATTGCCAGAATGGCGGCACCGATAAGCCACGAACCTTGTGCGACCGGTCGAAGCTGCAGAACCTCTAATCTGCGCCCGCCAAACAGCCCCGCCGCCAGAAGCACTAGAGCCACCATCGCCGCCTGCGACACCACCAGCCACAGCATCAGCGGTCCGGGCATTTCCTCCGAGACAAGCCCGAAACGGGCGGCCGCGCTGACGACCGCGGCCGCAACCAACTGGCCTACAATGAAAATCGCTATGGTTGACGCAATCGCCCAGCGCCCGCGCCACGGCGTGGCGGCGATGTAGCGGGGCGGGCCGATCAGCAATTGGCGCAAAGGCATCTGTCCGATCGCCGCTTGGCATGCCAGGCCATGCCGCGGCCTCATTGCGTTAAGTGTGCGTATCAACACCTGCGGGCCAGCGGCCCCGCGGCGCAACCTTTTTTTTAACCCCTAGACCGCCTATATTGCGGGTGCCGGATTCGTCCGGCTATGGCGATAAATGGACATCGTAATAAGCTCATCGGACCCGGGGGCAGTACCCGGCGCCTCCACCACATGCCGCCGAAACTCGCAAAAGTGCGGCGGCATCTGATGGGGGCGAAATAGGATCGACGAGAGTGTAAAGGGTGCGCTTTTGCCCGGCATGATACCGCCGTTATCGGGTCAATCAGAATAGTTGCCAATGACAACTATGCTGAGGCTGCTCTCGCTGCGTAATGCAGTTGGATTAGCCTGAACTTGAAGCCCTGGCGTCTAGCAACGTCAGGCGCGGTTCGGAGGGCACCGGGCAACAGAAGCCCTCCACTTCACCTTTCCCGCGTTCTGGGTCTAAAGTGGAGTGAAACAGGGGCCACGATCACTCGACCATGACGGCAGCGCAGGATATCGACTATGAAGCTCTTGCGCAGGATGCCATGCGAAGCGTTGTTCGCAGCGTCCTGACGCGGGTCGCCAAGACCGGCCTGCCCGGTGAGCATCATTTTTATGTGGCATTCAATACCCAAGCGCTAGGCGTCACCATTTCCAAGCGTCTGAAGGAAAAATATCCCTCCGAGATGACGATCGTGCTGCAGCACCGATTCTGGGACCTGATCGTCTCGGAGGAGCGGTTCGAGGTGAAACTCACGTTCGACAGCATTCCCGAGCGTCTCGTCGTTCCCTTCCGCGCGGTCAAAGTCTTCTTCGATCCGAGCGTCCCTTACGGCCTTCAGTTCGAGCAGTCGGAATTGGGCTCCGAGGCGGCCCGTCGCCTGGGCGGGGAGATAGATAGCGGCGGCATGCCGGACATGCCGACGGTGGCGCGCAACGATGGCCCGATGCCGGTACGATCCAACGCCGACAAGCAGCGCCGGGAGCGCGCGCCACGGCGTCCCAAGTCGGACAAGCCGGTCGAAGTCGGCCACGACAACACCGCCGACGCGCGGCCTCCGGTCTCTGCTCCGCCGCCGCGCGCGGTAGCATCTAAGCCGCATGCCGTTCCCGATCGCGGCAAGCCCGCCGAGGCGGACGCAAAAGCCGATGCCGGCGCCGATGGCGGCAAGGTCGTCAGGCTCGATCAGTTCCGCAAGAAGTAATCCTTCGTCACACCCTGCGTTTGCAGCTCGCGTTTCGCGGCTCGCATGCTGTTGGTTGTGAAGCACCCCTCGCTGTAGAGTGTCGCTTCTGTCGGCACTCACGAGGTGATATGTGACCCCCATCGGCCTTTTCCACGGCGAGACTGCGCTCGTCACCGGCTCTGCCTCCAATATTGGGCGTGCCATTGCCGAAGCGCTTGCTCGCGAAGGCGCTGCCATGCTGCTCGCCGACGTTGATCCGGCGCGCAACAAGGCGACTCATGAGGCCATTGTCGCCGCAGGCGGTACGGCCGAGGCCATCACCACCGACCTCTCTACCAAAAACGGTTGGCGCGATCTGCTGGCCAAGGTCGGCAACCGCCGCATCGACATGCTGGTGCACTCCGCCTCGCCGCCACGCAAGGAGAGCGATGGCCCGCTCACGGTGTCCGAGGACACCTGGGACGGGATGCTCAACGTCAATGTGCGCTCGGGCTTCTTCTTGGCGCGCGAGATCGGCCTCGCCATGCAACGCAACGGTGTGAAGGGGCGCATGCTCTTCATCACCTCGCTGCACGCCTATGCGCCGCGCAATATCCCGCACTATTCCGCCTCCAAGGCAGCGCAGACCATGGTGGTGCGCGAGCTCGCCCGCACGCTAGGCCCCTCCGGCATCCGCATCAATGCGCTGGCGCCGGGCGCCGTGCCCGGCGGCGGCTTCAACGCCGCGCAGCACGATTTCTCCGGCAAGGTCCCGCTCGGCCGCACTGGCACGGCCGAGGACATGGCCGGCCCCGCCGTCGCGCTCCTCTCCGACCGCTTCTCACGCTACGTCACTGGCACCACGCTCGCCGTCGACGGCGGCATCGCGCTCTACAATTGGATCAAGGCGCCGGACTAATCACTCTGATGTCGGAGGCGACGCCGCAGGCTTCGCGAACACCAGCTTTTGGTACGCGAGCCCGATTCCGATCAACACCACGCCCAGGCTGATGAACGACAGCGCACGCCACAGTCCGGTCAACCCGGACAGATCAAGCAGGAATACCTTCGCCACCGACAGCAGCACCAGTGCCGCCGACGCCATGCGCGCCTCGCGCGAGCCGCGCCAGATGCTGTAGGCCAGGAACACCAGGCCCAGCACCAGCCACGCCGCCGAGTACGTCCAAACTTCCGCGCTCGACGTCGAGCGCATGAAGCCGATCCGCTCGCCCCGGAAGGCATGCCGCACTTCCAGCGTCACGTACGCGAACAGCAGCAGCCCGGCGAGAATGGTGGCGCCCATGACGTACCATTGCGGCCTGACACCGCGCGCATGCCGTGCGATCAGCGCCGCCATCAGGCCCGGCAGCAGATACGCCAGCATCAACGAGCTGAAAACTGTGGGCCCGCTCACCGCGCTGTGCGTCAGGAACGGATTCTCCGCAAGCAGCAGCCCGCCTGCGATGACGAAGGCACTGATCACCCCGAAGATCAGCGACGCAATGCGGAACACGGGATTGGTGCGCGCCACATCCAGCCGCGTCAGTACAAAGGAGAAGCCGAGGCTCGTCAGCGCGAACAGTCCCATCTCCACGTGCCCCGAAGCGGGCTTCAATGGATCGCCGTCATTCAGCGCATGCCGGATCTGGAAGTAGAACAGCAACGCCGCAAACAAAATCGCCAGCGACTCCGACAGCCGTACCGCGAGGTCCTGCGCCCGAGTCCGAAGCAGCACGGCCGCCGACGCGAACGCCACGGCCGGGACGCCATAACCAAGCAGCAGCCAATTGAAGATTGGCGTGCGCCCAACATCGGCGCCCATGATCACCGGGTCCCAGGCGATGCGCCCCAGCACGACGAGGCCGATCGCCGTCACCGCGTACCGCAGCAGCGGGATATCGCGCAGCGTCGCCACCCACGCCGTGCCGAGCGCAGCCAGCGCAAACGCCACCGTGAGATAGCCGCGCGACAGCGTCGCCACGAGCGCGAAGCACAGTGCGCCGATGGCTGCCGCTGCGAACGCGCCCGTCGCCAGCATGGCCGCCGGAGATGGGATCTCGCGCTCGCGCGCCAGAAATCGTTCCGCGGCCAGCACGAACAATCCGCCGAGTGCCGCTCCGGCGAATGCGAAGGGAATCGATTGATCGAATTGCGTCACGCGAAGGTAGACGAGCACCAGCGCCAGCAGCAGCGTCACCGTGGCTGCCAGAGTGTAAAGTCCCGCCGCGCGCACGTTGAGCACGCGCCCGAGCCACAGCCGGTATCCCGCGATCGCCGCAACACCAAGCGAGATCACCGCCCCAAACAGCATGTAGCTCGACACGTTCTCCGGTAGGCGCAGAACGCCGGCCACAGCCGGCGCAAGCAGTGTCACTGCGGGCGGCTCCGACAATCCCGGCCATGCGATCACCGCAGCCAGCGCCACGAGTCCCGCCCATGGCGCAGCAGCAGCCGCAGGCGCACTCATCCATGCCGTTGCGGAGAGCAGCGCCACGACCGCAAACACGAACGGCACCAGCGCACCGAGCCCGTAACGGCTCTGCAGCAGCATCGCCGCCGCCATCACCGCGAGTGCCCCCAGCGCGACGGATGACACGAGGTCGGGCTCCGCATCCTCATCGCGGACACCGGCGTTCGGCTCGATACCGATGAACACTGCCGCCAGCACCAATTGGATCAAGAGGTGAGAATAGCCGGCCAGAGTCCAGTCGCCGTCTCCCGGCACCATTTGCGAGAGGAACGGGAAGGACCACAGCACCGCACCCGCGACCGCGAGGCCCGCCAGCCACAGCCAGCGCCGCAGACGCGCCAGGCCATAGGCCGACGCCGCCACGACAGCCAGGTAGATCACTACCGGCCACGGGTTCGGCTTGTCGGACGACACGAGCATCGGCGCGACGTACGCACCGGCGAGCCCCAGTCCCGCTAGTGCCGGGCCATGCAGTGCCGCCGCCAGCATCGTGCCGATGCCCACGACGCCCAGCAGAATGAATGTCAGCGCGGGCCCGATGAATTCATACAGCGCGTGCGCCGCATAGATCGTGCCGAACGCCGCCACCGTGCCCGCGGCCGTCAGCACGCTCGGAATGTGAGCGGACGGAATGGTATCGATGGGCAGCGCCCGCTCCGTACGCCGGAACCACTCGCCGGCCGCAATGAGGGCGGCCGCAAACAACGCGCCCATGACGATGCGCGCACCTGGCCCGAAGAAGCCCTGCTCGATGGAATAGCGCACCAGCAATAACCCACCGAGCCCCAGCGCCAGTCCACCGACCCACACCGCCCAGCGCGTCCCCAACCGCTCCTCCAGCGAAGTCCTGGGACCTGCGGCACCCGCAATTTCCTCGGATGGGGTAATGGTCGGTACCGCGCTTTCCTCAATCGGCTCCGAAGTCACCCCGGCTGTTTCGTCTGCAGGCTGGTCGATCTCGGCTTGCGGCTCCGCGAGCGCCTCCGGAGCATCGGGCTTGACCTCCGGCGCCGGGCCGCCGCGCAGCCCTGCCACCTCCCGCCGCAAATCCGCCTGTGCCCGCTCGCCGGCGTCCAGCCGAAAGGCGATCGCGTCGAGTTGCTTGCGCATCGTGCGCGTCATGAAGATCGCGACCAGCGCGAAGATCAGACCCAGGAATTCCATGATGTCGTCGAGCCCCTTCGGCTGCCGACGTACCGGCGCCGATTCGCATGATTCTGCCGCGCGATCGTTAAATTATGACGCGCCCTGGGCTGGGCAAAGGCGATGGCTTGGCGGAGGTTAACCCCTCAGCCTAGAATTGCTCCAATCAGCCCAAGACCAAAAACGGGGACGCACCAAATGGACTGGGTCGTTGATCTTGCAACCGCCAAAACAGCTCCAATCCCGGAAGGCGCCCGGTCGGCCCTGCTGATGCGCCACGGCACCATGACGCTGCGCTACTACCAACCCCGCGGCACCGATCCCCAGACCCCGCACGACCAGGACGAGATCTACATCGTCGCCGCCGGACGCGGCACCGTCGTCTCCGGCCCCAGCGAAGGTGAGCTCGACCGCAAACCGTTCAGCACCGGCGACGCCATCTTCGTCCCCGCCGGACACGTGCATCGCTTCCTCGATTTCACCGGCGATTTCGGCGTCTGGGTCGTGTTCTGGGGACCGAAGGGTGGAGAAGCACCCCAATCCTGAGATAGCATTCGGTCCTGTGACCTGCTCCAATCAGGTTCTCATCATCCCCAGGAGGAAATCCTATGATCCATGAGCTGCGTGTCTACTATTGCGTTCCCGGCCGCCTGCCCAATCTGCTGAAGCGCTTTGACACCATCACGTTGAAGCTGTGGGACAAGCACAAGATCAAGCAAGCCGGGTTCTGGACCGTGCTCGTCGGTGAGTCCAACCAGGCGCTCTATTACCTCGTGGAATGGGAGAGCATGGCCGACCGCGAGAAGAAGTGGAACGCCTTCCAGTCCGACCCTGATTGGATCAAAGCCCGCGCAGAGACGGAAAAGGACGGCCCGATCGTCTCCAAGGTCGTCAATTCGTTCCTGCAGCCGACCTCGTTCTCGGCCGTGAAGTAACCGTCACAATCGGGCGCCTGATATGAAGATCGTTTTTCATGGCGCCAACGCCAGCGCGTTCGAGCCGGGCTTCTCCAGCCTGCTCGAGCGGGCCCACGACGTCTCAGTCGTATCCGACACGCTGGAGAGTACCGCGGAGCAACTGACCTTTGGCAACGCCGAGGTGCTGATCGGCATCCGCCTCGATGCCAAGTTGCCGAAGCCCGAGCGCTTGCGCCTCTATCACGCTCCGGCGGCTGGCACGGATGGCGTCGATCGTAGCCGTTTCCCGGCTTCAGTCCCCCTCTGCAATTGCTTCGGCCACGAATACGCCATCGCCGAATATGTGATAGCGGCCGTGCTCAATCGCTTTGTTCCGCTTGACGCCTCCGATCGCGATCTGCGCAAAGGCGAGTGGACATACTGGCCCAGCCGCCCCAACACAACGCGCCGCGAGATGGGCGACAGCACGATGGGCCTGCTCGGCTTTGGGCATATCGGCAAAGCCGTGGCCGCGCGCGCCAAAGCCTTCGGTATGCGCGTCACCGTCGCCAACCGCAGCCCCGTCGCGTCATCACCGCTCGTCGATCAGAGCTTCAGCCTCGATCAGCTGCCGGCCTTCATGTCTTCCGCCGATACAATCGTCGTCTCGCTGCCCTTGCTGCCCGAAGTGCGCGGCATCGTCGGCGCGAATGCGTTGGCTGCCATGCGCCCGGATGCCGTCATCATCAACGTCGGGCGCGGCCCCGTCATCGATCAGACGGCGCTTTATGAGGCGTTGAAGGGTCGGCGCATCGGCGGCGCCGTCATCGACACTTGGTACGCCTATCCGCCAGACATCAACACGACGATACTGCCGGCACGACTGCCGTTTCATGAGCTCGACAACATCGTCATGACGCCGCACATGTCGGCCTGGACCACCGGCACCATTCGCCGCCGGCAGCAGACCATGGCCGATAACATCAACCGTCTGCTGCGCGGCGAGCCCCTGATCAACGTGGTGGCTTGATAAACGGCCCTAGGTCCGCTGGAGCCAGCGGTTGGCGAGCATAGCCCGACTATGCTACGGAACGGGACGTTTAGCTTGCTCACAAGAAGGTAGAGCGCACATGGCCGCCGCCGGTTTTCGCACCGAATCCGACACGTTCGGTCCGATAGAGGTTCCTGCCGACAAATACTGGGGCGCGCAGGCGCAACGCTCACTCGGCAATTTCAAAATCGGCTGGGAAACACAACCAAAATCGATCGTTCGCGCCCTGGGCATCGTCAAGCGGGCGGCCGCCGAAGCCAACATATCGCTCGGCAGACTCGATCCGAAGCTCGGCGAAACCATCATCGCCGCCGCGCAGGAAGTAATCGAAGGCAAGCTCGATAAACATTTTCCGCTCGTCGTCTGGCAGACGGGCTCCGGCACGCAGTCCAACATGAATGCCAACGAGGTCATTTCGAACCGCGCCATCGAGATGCTCGGCGGCGCCATGGGCTCCAAGACGCCCGTGCATCCCAACGACCACGTCAACATGAGCCAGTCGTCGAACGACACCTACCCGACCGCCATGCACATCGCCTGCGCCGAAGAGATCGATCACCGCCTGCTGCCGGCGCTGCAATATCTTCGTAACGCCCTGAACGACAAGGCGCACGCCTGGGGCCACATCATCAAGATCGGCCGGACGCACACACAAGACGCAACACCACTGACCCTCGGCCAGGAGTTCTCGGGCTACACGCAGCAGGTCGAGAACGGTATCGCGCGCATCGAGCAGACACTCCCGGCGTTGATGCAGCTTGCGCAGGGCGGCACGGCCGTGGGCACCGGATTGAACGCGCCTAAAGGTTTCGCTGAAATGGTGGCTGAGCGCATCGCCGCCATCACGAAGCTTCGCTTCACCTCCGCGCCCAACAAGTTCGAGGCGCTAGCGGCCCACGACGCCATGATATTCTCGCACGGCGCCATCAATACCGTGGCCGCGTCCCTGTTCAAGATCGCCAACGATATCCGCTTCCTGGGCAGCGGACCGCGCTCGGGCCTTGGCGAGCTGTCGCTCCCGGAGAACGAGCCCGGATCGTCCATCATGCCGGGCAAAGTGAACCCCACGCAGTGCGAAGCGCTGACGATGGTGTGCGCGCAGGTGTTCGGCAACCACTCGACACTTACCTTCGCCGGCAGCCAGGGCCACTTCGAGCTCAATGTTTTCAATCCGGTGATGGCCTACAATTTTCTCCAGTCCGTGCAACTCCTGTCGGACGCAGCCCGCTCCTTCACCGACAACTGCATCGTCGGCATCGAGGCACGCGAAGACAACATCAAGGCGGCGCTTGATCGCTCGCTGATTCTGGTCACCGCGCTGGCGCCGAAGATCGGCTATGACAACGCCGCCAAGATTGCCAAGATGGCGCACAAGAACGGCACCACGCTACGTCAAGAGGCTGTCGGCGGCGGCTATGTCACCGAGGCCGAGTTTGACGCCATCGTCCGGCCGGAAAAAATGATCGGACCCGGGTGAGGCCGATCGTCATGGGAGACATCATCAACCTTCGCCAAGTGCGCAAGCAAAGGGCGCGCGCAGAACAAGAGGCGGCAGCGCACGAAAATCGTATCCGCTTCGGTCGCACCAAGGCCGACCGGATCAAGGAGAGCGCCGAGATTCTACTGGCTCGCCGGCGCCTCGATGATGCCAAACGCGACGCACCCGAAGACGGCTCTTGAGCCGCGCCGTCGATGTCACGTCCGGTCAAGCGCTCCTTCAGCATCGCCGGACATCGGACGTCGATCTCACTGGAAGCGCCGTTCTGGACGGCGCTCAAGGACGCCGCAGCGCGCGAGGGCGTGTCGGTCGCACAACTCGTGGCGCGGATCGACGGACATAGGAACGGCGCCAATCTCTCGAGCGCCGTCCGCGTCTGGCTTCTCGACTACTATCGAGCGCAGATAGGGGACCGATAGGCGCTCGTCAATTGGCGCGGTCGCCCAGGCCACGCATGACCTCGACAGCCGTCGGAGGCCGAGCCTTCGATGCTGGCGCATTGGCCGCGCCTTGCACCGTGTCTCTAAGCGTCGTTGTTGCCCCTGACCCACCTGGGCGCGGCGTCGCATCTGCATCGCTGCGGCGTAAGGCACGCAGCCTGTCTTCCTCGATGCGTTGGCGTTCGACCTCTAGTGCGCGCGTGCGTTCAGCCTCCAGCTTCACGCGCTCTTCGTCGCTGTGACGCAAACGTTCGAGCTCATCGACATACCTCTCTATCTTGCGCACGCTGAGTTCGCGTTCGAGCGCCTCCGTCTGCAGCTTCGGCTCGGCAGTACCCAGACTGGCGAGAGGTCCGACGTAGACGATTGATATGCCCGGCAATGCGCCGCCCTTTCCGAGTCCGCCGCGTGCCGGCGCCGGCTTGGGCTCGATGCGCCACTCGCTATCGAACGCCATGGTCTCCGCGTCGATTGTCGTGCTTCCTGTGGCGCGGCCATCCGGCGTCTCGATCACTACCGGCTCAAGCCGCGCTGTTCCGTCGGCCAGCGCGATGGAAATATTGCGAGGGCCTAGAGCCACGACCCCGTTGCCCAATCCTTCGTCGAGCTTGCGCCGCAGTTCCGCTGCCAACGTTTCGCCGGGCGCGACCAGCGCCGCGAGGGCGGCCGTATTGATCGCCCCCGGCGACAAGCGGTTGAGTTGGGACCGCCCGAGCGCAATCTGCCCTTTACCCCGCGCCGCCGAAACAAGCCCACGCGGACTGAGGCCGACGCTGTTGAAGTCGAACCCGAACGATACATCACCGATGGCCGCCGGCCTGTTTGGAGAACCGAATCGCTCCAGACGGGCGTTCACCAGTTGCATCTCACCTTGGGCGAAGATGCCGTTGGCGACCTTGCTGAACTCCAGACGCGCTTCGGCCTTGCCGCCCAATGCATCGGCATTCCGCAGTTGCACGTTGAGCTTTCCATCGATCGATTTGACTTCGATTTGCGCGTTGGTGACGACCATGTCGCGGACGAGCCTCAGGGTAGGCGTATTCACGCGCAGATCGATATCGACATCGGCAAGCGCGCTCAAATCGAGCGCAGCCTCCGGCCACGGCGTGGCATCGCCCGCCCTGTCGGCTTTGCGTTCCTCAGTCTTGAGCCTGCTGTCCGCCAGCATCGCGAGCAGGCGCGGAACGTTCACTTCACTGGCATGCAGGCGGCCGCTGCTTCGCTTGCGCGCGCTACCCAATTCCAGACTGACCTGGCCGCCGGCCTCCAGCCCAGCCAACACCAGCTGTCGGGCTTCGAACTTGAGCGTGCCACCATCAAGCGACGTGCCGAGCGTCGCTTGTACGGGTACGCCTTCCAGGCCCTGCCGGCGCGCAGAGCCCATGAGAGTGGCGGTGCGGCCGAGATCATCCGCCGTCAGCCGCGTCTCGCCGTCGATCACGAAGCCTGCGGTGTCGTCGATCGCAACGCGCCCGCGAAATTCACCACCGATGCCGGCCGCGTCGAACGTCAGCAGGGACGCAAGACCTCGCGCGGGAACACCGATCGCTCTGAGTGTCGCCACGGCGGGTGTCCCCGCACCGCGCGCGGGTTCCCCAGCCAGCATATCGGGCAGCACTTGCGCGAGCACGGTCGATACCTCGGCACCATCCAGCGTGGCCGAGAGATTGACGCGTTGTTCGCGCCAAGGGCCTCGCGCATCGTCCAGCGATGCCCTGACCGTCAGGCGGCTCGTCGCAGTCATGCCGTCAAGTGACAGATCATAGGCGGGCATACCCTGGGCGCCGATCACGAGATTGCCCGCCAGCTTCAGAGGCGTCAGCGCATCGGCGCGCCGCAAAGACGGGCGCAGCTCCTGGGGAACACCCAGTATGTCCGCGAGGCGATCAAGCCCCCCAAGCCTTGTCGAGAATTGCCCACCGATACTGCCCTTGGGCCTATTTCCGGCAAGACCCGTCACGGCCCCATTGAGTTCCACCGTCAGATCATCGTCAGTCGAGAACTTGAGCAGCGGCAGCCCGAGCGTGTCTCGATTGGCAGCAAAGTCTAGTGAGACATCACGCAGCGTGTGCTGGCCGGCTACGACACGTCCCGCACGCACGTGCACTTCCGAATGGGTGGCGGCTGGGTCGGCGCCGGAGCCTCGCAACGCTGTGGCTACCAGATTGCCCAGACGTGGATTCTCGCCGAGCAGCGGTGTCACATCCAGCTCGGGTCCTTCCACCGACACTCTGATCTGCTGCTGATCTCGCCAGCGCCAGCTCATTTCGCCGGACAAGGAATTCCCGGCAACCTGAAACATCAACCCCCTGCCTGCCAACTGGCCCGGTCCCATGCTCACGTTGCCGCGCACGGCAAAACTGCCGTCCTGCATGAGCGCGGGAATGCCGTACCCCTGCGCCGCCCAAGCCAAGAAGCGGTTGATGCTTGCGCCGCGCAGCGTCACGTCACCGCTGAACGAACGATCGGCTTGACCCGTCGCGAGCGCGCCGTTCGCGTCGATCCTTGCGCCGCCAGGCAGGCCGGCGCGAAGGTGCCCGAGCTTCAGAACACCCTTGTCTTTCTCCAACATCAGCTGCAGGCCGCTGACCGCCTCTCCGCCGAGATTTGCCTGATCGATCGCGAACGTGACCTGTGTTCGTCCTGCAGCCGGCATCAGCTTGTCGACCGCCGCTGTCAGGTGCTCCAGCAGCGGCAGAGGCGACGTCGGGCTGCCGCCGCCTGCAATGCGGTCGAGATCAAGCCAGCGCGACTCCAGGCGCACGGACGCCGGCTGAGCATCATCCCAGCCAAACTGAGCTTCGCCCGTTGCCAATTGCGGGCGGCCCTGACTGTCGAACGACAGGGAAAGATTGGACAGCGACACCTCTCGCGTATCGGCTTTGAGAGAAGCCCTGATATCAAGGCCGCTGCGGGTATGGGCGCCGCCATCGGTCGTCGCGTTCCCTCCGGTGCCGTCAGCGCCGCCTACGGGTAGACTTGCCGCAAATTCCCCCGTGATCCGCACCTTCCCCGTCGGCTCGACCAATTGACCGTCGACGCTGTAGCTCTCGCCCGATTGCAGGGCGCGGAGCACGGCCTTGAAACGGACGCTGCCGTCGGTTTCCGGCTTTGCCGTCGACAGCCTGAACTCGCGCGCGCCGGTGAGCATGGCCAGCAGCCTGTAGGAGCCGTCGAGCGTCGACGCAGACAACTCGGCCGTTGGCGCCTCGAACGTCGCCTGCTTGCCGTTCGCATCCCGAACAACGACGGCCCCGTCGGTAATGTGCACCGTATTGAGCGCGATGCTGCCGGGCGACAGCACGGACGCCGGCCGGTTGTCGCCGAACCCGGTCCAGTTGCCACCGCCCGTGCTGTCGGCGGCGAGCGTCAGAACCGGCCGGGTCAGCTCGACCCGCGTCGCCTCCAGCACGCCCTTGAACAGGGACGACACCTTGAGCCAGACGATGAAGCCGTCGGCCTTGAAAATCGATTGTCCGGCCCGGCTGGCGCCATCGGCAATTCGGATCTGGTCGAAGCGAATGTAAGGCGTCGGCAGCAGTTCCAGATTGACGTCGCCGCCGACAAGCACTTGGCGACCGAGCTGCCGCGAAGCTTCCTCCTCGAACACACCGCGGAAATACGTCCAGTCGATGAACTGCGGCATTGCAAACAGCGCGGCCAAAATGCAGACCACAAAGGCGCCGCTAGAGAGAAGAAATCGATTCATGACAATCCCGTGCCGCACGACGGATGAGCGGCAGCCCCGCCTCTATGGCTTTAGAGGTGGAGGTCTGTCGCGCAAGCCCACAGGGCGTTGGTACCGTTCGCGGATTTTTCGTGATCCACGATCACGGCGACCATTGATCAGCGTTCCTCGCTGTACCTGCGATTATGCCACAATCCACACCAGCCTAGGATACGATTTTTGCTCGTTCTCCGCCGATGTGAAGAACCTGTTCAGACGGCCGGGCAGAGCCCACCATCGACGTTGATGGCTGTGCCGGTGATGTACGATCCCGCGTCCGACGCCAAAAACACGGCGAGATTGGCGAATTCCTGCGCCGTTCCGATGCGGCCGAGCGGAATGGATTTTCCCATTTCGTCGTAGTAAGCCTGCATGGTGCGCCCCTTGTTTTCCTTCGCATGCCGGCGCACCCACTGGTCACTCTCGATGCGTCCGACCAGCATAGCGTTCACCAGAATATTGTGCGGCGCGCCTTCGCCCGCCAGCACCTTGGTCAGAGCCATTCCTGCGGCGCGCGTCACGGCGGTCGGCGCCCGTCCGGCCTCGGGGGACTTGGCGCCAATATTGAGAATGTTGATGATGCGGCCGGACCGGCGTTCGCGCATGGCGGGAAGCGCTTGCCGGATGAGGCGGATAGCCCCGAACAGCTTGAGGTCAATGTCGGCCTGCCAGATTTCATCGGTGATGTCGTCGAACTTTCCGGTCTGCGACGAACCGGCGTTGTTGACGAGCACGTCGACGTAACCAAGCGCCTTGGTCGCCGTTTCAAAGATACGGGTGCAATCCTCGGCCTTGCTGACGTCTCCCGGAATGGTCACGATCTTGGTCTTGGCGTTCTTTTCTATGTCCCGCTTGGCCAACTCGAGCGTTTCCGGACGCCGGGCCGTGACCGCCACATTTGCGCCGGCTTCGGCGAATGAACGGGCGATGGCAAGCCCGATCCCGAGGCTGGCACCGGTGACCAGCGCGTTGCGGCCCTTCATCGACAGTTCCATGGTCGTTTCCCTTGGTTTGCGATCTTGTTGACCTCAGAGTATGCAGGCCCAGGCCGTCTGGGAATAGCTTTGCCGCTCCCGCCGGCACGCCTATGTGCCTGTCTGTGGACCGGGTGGGCGGCCGGATTGCCGCCGCAACGACCGTGCTATAGTTGCAGTCGATGTCAGCGAATCGAAGCCAAACGGCCGGACGGGCCAGCCCAGAGGCGGCCGAAGAGCCGCCTTTTGACCTGCCTCCGGCTCCCGCACAAGCACAGCCGTCCAATTCGGAGCGCGCGCTGCAAACGGCGGCACCTCAGTATATGGAAGGCCTCAATCCAGAGCAGCGCCGGGCCGTTGAAACCGTCGATGGCCCCCTTCTCGTGCTGGCTGGAGCCGGGACCGGCAAGACCCGGGTTCTCACGACACGCACGGCCCACATTCTGGCAACGCGCAAGGCCTTTCCTTCGCAGGTGCTTGCCGTCACCTTCACCAACAAGGCCGCCCGCGAGATGAAAGACCGGATAGGCGGTCTCATCGGTGGCTTGGTTGAAGGTATGCCCTGGCTCGGGACCTTCCATTCCATCGGCGTCAAAATCCTCCGCCGCCACGCCGAGTTGGTCGATCTGAAATCCGGCTTCACGATCCTCGACGTCGACGATCAGATCCGGCTCATCAAGCAGGTGATCGAGGCGGAGAACCTCGACAAGGACCGGTGGCCCGCCCGCCAGCTCGCAGCCCTCATCGACGGCTGGAAGAACCGCGGCTTGACGCCGGACAAAGTTCCGTCTGGCGAGAGCTTCGCGTTCGCCAACGGCGGCGGTGCGAAGCTCTATGCCGCTTATCAGCGGCGGCTCAAGGAGCTCAATGCCGCCGACTTCGGCGACCTTCTGCTCGAATGCATCCGCCTGTTCAGCTTGCGGCCGGAGATCCTCGCCGACTATCACCGGCGCTTCCGTTATATCCTTGTCGACGAATACCAGGATACCAACGTCGCCCAATATCTGTGGCTGCGCCTGCTGGCGCAGGGCTCTCCCAACATCTGCTGTGTTGGTGACGACGATCAGTCGATCTACGGCTGGCGCGGGGCTGAGGTCGACAACATCCTCCGCTTCGACAAGGATTTTCCTGGCGCCGCAGTCATTCGCCTCGAGCGCAACTATCGCTCCACCGGCCACATCCTTGCTGCGGCATCCGGACTAATCGCACAAAACAAGGGGCGGCTCGGAAAAACGCTCTTCACGGACGGCGCCCCCGGCGAGAAGGTCAAGGTCACCGGCTTCTGGGATGACGAAGAGGAAGCCCGCACCATCGCATCCGAAATCGAAAGCTTGCAGACCTCCGGCGCCAGGTTGAGTGACGTTGCCATTCTCGTGCGCGCATCGTTTCAGATGCGCGCCTTCGAAGACCGTTTCGTGACTGTGGGACTGCCTTACCGGGTCGTCGGCGGTCCGCGCTTCTATGAGCGCCAGGAGATCAAGGACGCCATCGCCTATCTCGAGGTAACGGCCAATCCCGCCAATGACCTCAAGTTCGAGCGCATCGTCAATGTGCCCAAGCGCGGCCTCGGCGATACGACGATCCGCGAGATTCACAACCTCGCTCGTGCTCGCGGCACGCCGATGTTCCAGGCCGCGCGCGACATCATCGAGACCGAGGAACTGAAGCCGCGCGCACGAAAGTCTCTGACCGACCTGCTTACCACCTTCGACCGCTGGCGTCAGCGCCTCGGCGAGATGAAGCACACGGACCTTGCCGAGCTCATTCTCGACGAGTCCGGGTACACGGCCATGTGGCAGGCCGACAAGAACCCGCAGTCGCAGTCCAGGCTTGAGAACCTGAAGGAGCTGGTGCGCTTCATGCACGAGTTCGAAAGCCTGCAAGGGTTTCTTGAGCACGTGTCCCTCGTCATGGATGTGGATACGGCCGACGAAGGTGACCGCGTCACCCTCATGACATTGCACGCCGCCAAGGGCCTCGAGTTTGGCACTGTCTTTCTGCCGGGCTGGGAGGAAGGTCTCTTCCCCCACCAGCGCTCCCTCGATGAAAACGGGCTTGCCGGACTTGAGGAGGAGCGTCGCCTCGCCTATGTCGGACTGACGCGGGCCGGACGCAAAGCGCGGGTATCGTTCGCGCAAAATCGCCGAAACCGAGGCCTCTACCAATCAGCGACGCCTTCCCGGTTCGTCGATGAGCTGCCCCCTGCCGACGTGGAGGTCGTGGAGGCGAAAGGCCCCTTCAGCGGTGCCTATGCAAACTTCGGCAATGCAGGCGGTTTCGGCCGATCCAATCCCTACGGCGCGAGTCGCTTCGATGACGTCGACACCAAGCCTTTCAGCAGCACGTATCAAACTCCGGGCTGGCTGCGCGCGCAGCAGTGGAAGCCGCAGCGGACCGCGCAGCAGCAGAAAAAAAGGCCGTTGACCCTCGAAGGCGAGCTCGTCGCGTCCTCGACGGGCCACACCTCGGATTTCAGCGTCGGCGACCGGGTCCGGCATCAGAAGTTCGGCTATGGCGAGGTGACCGGCGTCGACGGCAACAAGCTCACCATCGAGTTTGAGGACGCAGGCCAGAAACGCGTTGTCGACAGCTTCGTGGAAAAGGGTTGACCTGCCCTCGCTCCCACTGCCGCCCGAATGCAACGTGCCCTGCCCAATTCCCGATCCAATGCCGTGGCACGCTCGACAATGCGGTCTGATAACCCTTAGAAGTTCATGAGTTTGCAGCGGGAGTGAGCCATGGCAGCGGTCGATACGGCATTGCGCAGGTCCAGCGAATCCGCCGTGAGCGCCCCCGCCGTTCGCCCGCCGACCGACGCGACAGCTGCCGACGTGATGGCCGAGATTTTTGATCGCAACGACCGGCGGGAGAAGTTCATTCCCGTGACGCGTGAGGCGCTCATGGAGCGCCTGACCCGACCGCACTCATGGCCCGCCCAAGACGGGGCGGAAGCCCGGCGGTTTTTCCGCTATCTGGATTACTGGCGCCAGCAAACCTATGCGTCGCGCTTGTTGGAGCTCGAAAGCGACTACGAGCCGTTCAACCCCGACAGCGACCTGCTGGTCAGCCGTACCTTCACGCGGGACGAACGCTTCCAGAAGCGTCAGCGGCTCGTGGCCAACATGACCAAGCTGCTGGAGCAGGCCAACTACACGCGCATCGATACCGACAAGGTCGAGCTAATCCTCACCACCGACAGCCACTATGGCCTGGACCTGCATGTCGATCTCTCCGCCTTCGACGAGTTGCTTATCTTCTATCGCGGCGCCAGCAAGCGCACGGAGAGCCGCCGCGACATTCGCAAGCTCTATCTCAAGCACGAAGATATCGAGGTTCCGATCTTTCAGCGCCTCTGCGTGGTGTTCAAGCTGAAGCCCGAGGAAGTTCGCATCCGTGAAGTCATGGTCGAGCGAAGCTGCAACCGCAAGGAGGCAGAGAAGATCGTCAAGAAGCTGCGCAGCATGCTGCCGCCGCAGATCAAATCGGACTTAATCTACCTGAAGCTCTTCAAGAACATGCCGCGGTCCGACATCGAGATGGTATTTCCGAACACGCGCGTACGTTTCCGCCTGTTCGACAAGATCAGGCTCGGCGTGACGGCCAGCAGCGGCCTTGGCATGGGAGTCTTCGGAACGGTGGGAAAGATCGCCGTCGCCTCGAATCCGATCGCGCTGGCCGGAGCCATGCTCGGTCTGTGCGGCATCGCATTCCGTCAAGCGACGAGCTTCCTGAACCAGCGCAATCGGTACATGGTGACGATGGCGCAGAACCTCTATTTCCACGCGCTGGCCGACAATCGCGGCGTGACGACCCTGCTTGCGAGCCGGGCAGCCGAGGAGGACATCAAGGAGGAAATGCTGCTTTACAACGTCATGGCGAAGGACCGGGTCTCCCGCCGCGATTTGGGCGATGTAGACCGCTCCATCGAGCAGTATCTGCTCAACACGTTCAATGTATCGGTGAATTTCGATCTCGAGGATGCGCTCAGCCGCCTGATGGCGGACGGTATCGTCACTGAGAAAGACGGCGTCTTCGATACGTTGGCGCCAAACGCGGCGGCACGACACATCGACGTCAAATGGGACAAGTACCTGGACGAGCTTCCCGACCAGACTCGGGACGAAGGCGTCGAGTTCGACAAGGACACCGGCGAGGCGATGGCCTGACACCTGTCTCTTACAGCACACGCGATCTGAATTCAGCGCTCCGATGCTATTGACCCGGCTATCGATCTCGGCCGCCGATGCCCATGGTGCCGGCGCCCTCTCCGAGCTGCTGGAAACGCTCGACCCTGCTCCCGTTGCCCTGTCGATGTTTCGCGACGAACCGTCGGACGCTTGGCGTCTTGATGCCTACTATCCCGTGGCGCCCGAGCTTGCGCAAATCATCGCGGCAGTTCGGAGCATCCTGCCGTCACTCTCGCACGCGGATCTAACACTTACTCAGGTGCCGGACGAGAACTGGGTCGCTGTCAGCCAAGCCGCTCTTCCGCCGGTTGCTGCCGGACCGTTCCTCGTTCACGGAAGTCACGACCGCATGGCCGCGAGCGGCAAGCGGTACGCGATCGAAATCGAAGCCGGCGAAGCCTTTGGAACCGCGCATCACGCCAGCACACGGGGCTGTCTTCTGGCACTCGATCGGCTGGCGCGCCGTCGTTCGTTCCACCGCGTGCTCGATCTTGGCTGCGGCTCCGGCGTGCTCGCAATCGCTTCGGCCAAGCGTTTTCCCGCCGCTTCCGTGATCTGTACAGACATCGATGCGATCGCGATCGATGTGGCCCGCGCCAACGCACGCATCAACGGCGTCGCGTCGCGAATGCAGTTGGCGACCGCAACCGGTGTCGATCATGCGCTCCTGCGTCACCGCCGGTTCGATCTCATTCTGGCAAACGTTCTCGCCGAGCCGCTGATTGCGCTCGCGCCGCGCCTTGCCCGTCTCATCGAACCTGGTGGATTTGTTATTCTGTCCGGCCTGCTCCATTCGGAGCAGCGCGCCGTACGCACGGCCTACCTCGCCTGCGGTCTCACGGCAGAGAATGCAATGTCGTTGAACGGCTGGGCCATTCTCACCCTGCGGCGCCGATAACGGCGCGCCTCAATCAACCCAGCCCGGCGGCAGGAGCAGGCGGCGGGCACGCAGTTGCCGGATCTCGGGCTCGGCAATTCCGATGTCGCTCAAGACGCGATCGTCGAGATTGATGAGCCTGGCGGCCCGCCGGCGGCGCACATGCGCCGCTTTGACCGCAGCAATGACCTGCTCAGTCAGACTGGCAATCCGGCCGCGCAGCCCCTCGGTGACGTCGATACCGTGCCCGACATCGGGAGTCGTGTATCGCGACAACGGACGGCTGCCGCCTCACGGAGAGGCGGGCAGCCGGTCTTCGCTGGGCAGGGCTGTTACAGCCAGTAGCTGTTGACGGCGCCGTCCTTTGCGCGAACCGCTTTGATGCGATCTGCCGAGAAGCCGAGGTCAGCCAGGCGCTGATCGCTCAAGCCGCTCAAATAGGCGCGGACGTGCGCTTCGCCGTGGGCTTTCCTCACCTCAATGATGCGATCGAAGACGCGACGCAAAAAGCCCGGCTTTGCAGAAGCAGCAGTCGTGTCGACCGCAGCGTTGAAACCAAATGCCGTGGTGTTGGTGCTCATGATATTCCCCCTTTCTGGGGCTATGTTTGCAACGGCGAGAATCGCTAGCGCCGTTTGATCCAAACTTAAGTCGCATTGGCAGGCGCACCAGACTTTCCATTGCATCGCAGCATGATTGAGATTGCATAGCTCATTTCATGATACATCAAAGTGTTATGGCATTTAATAATTTGCTGCATTGCGTCATTATTAGGCACATTGCCTGCAACCGGTAGGCACCCTAAAAAGAAGCATGTTCCAGGATTTTTCTGCCGCAGCAGACCCCTCTCAAGGGGTCGAGAGGGTGGCACGTGTGCGGTCCCGCATGCGGGCGTTGGGCGTGGACGCGATCGTCGTTCCGCGCTCCGACGAGCATATGGGGGAATACGTACCCCCTTCATCTGAAAGGCTAAAATGGCTCACGGGGTTTACCGGCTCGGCTGGCGTGGTAATCGTCGGCGGAACCTCCGCGGCCCTGTTCGTTGATGGCCGCTACACCCTTCAGGCCGGGTCTCAGGTCGACAAGGCCACGTTCGAGATTCTGCAGATCCCAGAGAATGAACCGGCCGATTGGATCGCCGCCAAGGTCAAGAAAGGAGGGGCCGTCGGGTTCGATCCGTGGCTGCACACATCCGCATGGGTCGCGCGCGTCAGACAACTCCTTGGCCAGCACGGCATTCGGCTCAAGCCTCTTAGCCGCAATCCCATCGATACCGTTTGGGGTACGGAGCGCCCCGCTGCGCCGCTGGGTCCCGTGACCGTCCACCCTCTCAAGTTCGCGGGCAAGCCGGCCGAGCAAAAGATCACCGAGCTTCAGACTACCTTGAAAGAAGCCGGCGAGGCTGCCGCGGTGTTGACGATGCCCGATTCCATCGCCTGGGTCTTCAACATCCGCGGGTCGGACGTCCAACACAATCCGACGCCGTTGGCCTTCGCCGTTCTGCATGCCACCGGCAAGCCCGAGCTCTTCGTCGATAAGCGCAAGCTTTCCAACGATGTTCGCAAATACCTGAACGGCATTTCCCGGTTGCGCGAGCCAGCCGAACTCAAGGAGCGCATCGACGCGCTGAAGAAAGCCAAGAAGCGCGTCCGCATCGACGATGCCAGCGCCGCCTTCTGGTTCCGTCAGCGGCTCGGTGCGACCAGTAAGCTCATATCCAACGCGACTGATCCCTGCGTGCTGCCCAAGGCGCGCAAGAACAAAGCCGAGATTGCCGGCGCGCGCGCAGCTCACGAGCGCGATGGCGTGGCCATGGCGCGGTTTCTCGCTTGGCTCGATCGGGAAGCTTCCTCAGGACAGATCGATGAAGTCGGGGCCGTGACGCAGCTCGAGGCCCTGCGTGCCGAGACCCAACTCCTGAAGGAGATCAGTTTCGACACCATCTCGGGATCGGGCGCCCACGGCGCGATCGTCCACTACCGGGTCACGGCCGCCACCAACCGCAAGCTCAAGTCTGGCGAGCTGTTCCTCGTGGACTCGGGCGCCCAATACGAGGACGGCACGACCGACGTGACGAGGACCGTCGCCATCGGGTCACCCACACAGGAAATGCGCGAGCGCTTCACACTTGTCTTGAAGGGACACATCGCCATTTCGACGGCGCGCTTTCCCAAGGCGACAGCCGGGGCACATCTCGATGCCTTCGCGCGGCACGCCCTGTGGCAGCAGGGCCTCGACTTCGATCACGGCACCGGGCACGGGGTCGGCAGCTATCTGTCCGTCCACGAAGGACCTCAAGGGCTGTCCAAACGCTCCCACGTTTCGCTCGAGCCCGGCATGATCGTGTCCAATGAGCCCGGGTACTACAAGGCCGGCCAATACGGCATCCGCATCGAGAACCTGCTGATCGTGACAGAGGCTGAGGCGATCCCCGGCGGCGATCGCAAAATGATGGGCTTCGAGACGCTGACGCTGGTGCCGATCGACCTCCGCCTTGTCGAGCCCAAGCTCCTGACGGCCGACGAGATCACATGGTTGAACGCCTACCATGTGCGCGTCCGCGAGGTGATCGGTCCCCACCTCGTCGCCGATCGCAAATGGCTGGAAGCCGCAACGGTTCCGCTTCGTATCTGACGTAGCCCTGCGCCTGCTGGACCGGCGCTTACTTCAGCGCGTTGAGCCGGTTCTCTGCGGCCGCCACACCAGCCGCAAGGGCCTTGGCGTACAGCATGCGGGCGCGCTCCACCTCGGCCCTGACATCCCGCGCACCGGTGGCCGCGAGAATGTTGGGATCATACGTCTCGGCCAGCGCGAACAGGCCACGCGGATTGTCGGCAAGCAGGGCGTCACTGAGAACTTCTCGCGCTCGCACCATATTGCCATCGCCGATCATCTCCTGCGCGCGCTTGAGCAAGGCTTCGGCTTCCTCTTGCCGGCGCTTTTCGGGGTCTGGACGGACGACCGGCGGCTGTGGCGATGCTGCGAGCTGATCGGCACTGACGACCGCGCGCGGGACTATCTCGACGGGTCGCACCGCAACCGCTTCTGTCTTTTGCGCCACGGCTGGCTTCTGCACCGCTACGGATTGCGATATCGCCATCGTGTCGCCGAACCGGCCCGTCAGCCACAGCACGGCCGGCAGCACGAGCGCCAACCCCAGCACCAGGCCCAACAGTCCGGCTTTGAGTTGATGAACGAGCCAGCTTCCTTGCTTCTCCGGCGTGGCGCGGAAGGCCGACGGCATCAGCAGAGGCTCTTCGTCCTCGAAGGGCAGCTCGGTGTAGGGCGTCGGTGAGGACACCGAGAGTGCCCCTGCCTGTCGCGACGGGACGAGCAATGTCGACTCGCCACGTGCCGCATGCTGGTGCTCGAAGTCGCGTTGCAATCTTTCCGTCAGAGCCGTGGGAGTTGTCGTCTTCGACACGCTTCGGCTATCTCCATTGTGGCGCGGGTAGCCCACCGCCGCAGGTTTTCCGCCTGATGACGTCATTCACGGTCTCCTCTTCCCGGCGAGAGGACACGTGTGAGCCAACCCAGCCTCCGTTGGAGGCAGCGGCCTTCAGAGGCACTCGAACAGTCGTGTGGAACGTGCAATGCCAATGGTCCATTCACGTACGCACCACGCATTCGCTCGGCCGGACCGCCGTCGCCACAACGGCTATCGTATTTCAGAACTAGGATGCGACCTTCCCCGACCGGCAAAGTACACAGCAAGCTTCGGGGAGACAAACAGAAATGCGTGAAGCGCTCGACACGTGACTTGCGCGGCCAGGCCCGGCATGATCTCGCCGATATGCTGGGGACGAGGAGACGTGGCAATGGTACCGCTGGTGATGGGCTTGGCGCTGTTCATCGGCATCCATCTCGTGTCGACGCAGCCCGATCTGAGACAGGGTCTCGCGCAGCGCATGGGTCTCAATGCCTACAAGGGCTTATACTCACTCCTGAGTTTTGCCGGCCTCACCTTGATCGTTCTCGGCTATCACAAGGTGCAACTCGCACCTGGAAAAAATCCCGTGCTTTGGAACCCGCCGCTGTGGGGCCGGCACGTGACCATGCTGCTGATGCTGCCCGTGTTCCCGCTCCTCGTATCGACCTATCTCCCCGGCCGCATCAGCGCGGCCGTCCGCCATCCCATGATCACCGCTGTGAAATTCTGGGCCTTGGCCCACCTCTTCGTGCGCGGTGACGCCGCCTCTCTTCTCCTATTCGCCGGCCTCCTCGGCTGGGCCGTCTATGATCGCATCTCGCTGAAACAGCGGGAGGCCGCCGGTCTCGTTGCGGTCAGAACCGGTCCCGCGCGGAACGATATTGTCGCGATTGTCCTGGGGCTCGTGATCTATGGCATCTTCCTCAAGTGGGGCCACGCCGTGCTGATCGGCATGCCGCTCCTCTCCTGACGGCCGATCGGGTCACGAAAAAGCCGAAAACCGTGTCCACCAAAGCTGTTGCGATGCAATCGTACGTGCCGCAATGATCGTTCCTGCCTTTCGCGGCCGTGCTCAGGAGTCTATATGGATGGTCTCCACCTGCAGCATCCTTCTGCCGCCGGAGCATTCTGAGGACAGCACCTGATGGCCGACGGCACGGATACCTTCATCCGCGAAGTTCAAGAGGAATTGCGGCGGGAGCAGTTGACCCGCATCTGGGAGCGCTACGGCACCTATCTCATCGCTGCTGTTGTTCTCCTGATCGCCGCAGTGGCTGGCTACAAGTACTTGGAATACTACCGGATTTCGACGGCGGAAGCGGCTGGCGCCAGCTATCGCGCCGCCCTTGCATTGACCGAGCAAGGAAAACCTGACGACGCGCAGAAGGCGCTTGAAGCCATCGCTGGCAAATCCTCCTCAGGCTATGCTGCCCTGGCCGGCGTGCGCCTCGCCGCCGCTGCGGCCAAGGCCGGGAAAACCGCTGAGGCCGTCGCGGCATTCGACGCCATCGCCAAGAGTGGCACTGGTGACGATCTCCTGCGCGATCACGCCGCACTCCAGGCTGCGATGTTGAGACTGGACACGGCCGACTGGACGGAGATGCAGAATCGGCTCAACGATCTTGCCAATGACAAGAACGCATGGCGGTTTTCCGCCCGCGAGCTTTTGGGCTTGGCAGCATACAAGGCCGGACGCACGCCTGAAGCCCGTAAGACATTCGAGCTGCTGCTCGGCGACAAGGGAACACCTCCCTCAATGGTCGAGCGGGTTCAGCTTATGCTCAATGTCTTGACTGAAGCAGACGTCGCGAAAGGCGCTGGCGCAGTGCCGGCGAACACAAGTAGGGGTCGCGATTGATGAGGCAGTTTGGGGGAAACATCATCCGCGCGGCTGCCGTTGTATTTGCCGCCGGTGTCGGAGGGTGTTCGGATGGTCCCAGTCTGCCGCGTCTGGGCGACCTCAATCCGTTCGCCGAAAAACAAGTCCCTCTTCCCGGCAAGCGTGTCCCGGTCGCGCTCGCGGAGGACAAGGCGGGCATCGCGCTCGCGTCGGCCGACCGGCCTGTCACGCTTCCCCCGCCCCGTCAGAACGACGCCTGGTCGCAGCCCGGTGGCGGCGCCAACAACGCACCGGGCCATCTCGTGCTCGGCAACGCCGTGCGCACCGCCTGGAGCGCCGACGCGGGTAAAGGGTCGAGTTCCTACGGACGGCTTACGGCCAGCCCCATTGTTGCTGATGGTCGGGTGTACACACTCGACGCCGAGGGCAAGGTCTCCGCGTTCTCGTCGTCGGGGTCGTCCGCTTGGCGCGCGTCCCTGACGCCCGAGAAGGAGAAGGACTACAAAGGGTTTGGTGGAGGGCTCGCGGCCGAAGGCGGCCGCATCTACGCCGCCACCGGCTTCGGTTTTGTCTATGCGCTTGACGCTCAGAGCGGCAAGAAGCTCTGGGAGAAGAATGTTGGCTCGCCGATCCGGGCCTCGCCGACGGCGGCCAACGGCAAGGTGATCGTCGTAACGTCCGACGGCCTCGTGTATGCGCTGTCGGCGACCGATGGCCAGCAAATCTGGAACCATCGCGGCCTGCCCGAGCGCTCCAGCATCCTGTCGAATGCGAGCCCCGCCATCGACAGCGACATCGTCGTGGTGCCTTATCCGTCAGGCGAAGTCGTCGCCCTGCGCGCAACGGATGGCCAGCCGGTTTGGACCGAGTCCTTGGCTCGCACACGCACGGCATCGTCACTCGGCGCCATGAGCGACGCCGCCCGCCCTGCCATCGACGGTGGCACGGTCTACGCAGTGGGCCATTCCGGTCGCATGGTGGCGACCTCGCTGCGGTCGGGCGAGCGTCTGTGGTCATTGAACGTCCCCGGTATTCAGGCACCCTACGTCGCCGGCGACTACGTCTTTGTCGTCGACACCGGTGGCCAGTTGCTGGCTGTCGGCCGCCGCGACGGCAAGGTCGTGTGGTCGACGAAGCTTCCCAACGCCACCACATGGTCGGGTCCCGTGCTGGCCGGCAGCAAACTCTGGCTGACCTCCAACAAGGGCCAGCTCCTCGCCGTGGATGCATCGACCGGCAAGGTCGAGAACCAGCAGGATCTAGGCTCGCCGATCTACATCGCCCCCGTCGTTGCGGCAGGCCGCATGTACGTCCTCACCGACAAGGCCCGGCTGATTGCCTTGAACTGACGTAGCGCGCTGGTAATTCCGCAATTATGCGGATCGGGACAGCTTGCCCGCGCACAATACCCGAAGACCCTCCAATGCCAATTTCAGTGTAGTCCCCGTGTAACATCTGTCGTGACTCCGTGTTGCTACTTGAGCGGCGCGCACTTCAATCGCGCGATCAACAGTACGCAACCAAAGGAGACCGACGATGAGCATTGTTGAGAGCCAGACCGCAGACATCCAGTAGCTGAGCGGCGCCGAAGTCGAGAACGTCAGCGGCGGATTGATCTGGCTCGCCATCGCGGCGGCCGTCGTCATCGTGGCGGCTCAGCGGTCCTGCCACAAGTAAGGTTTACTAAGGCGCCCGAGGTGAGCGCCCGTAATTGTGGCGCTCACCTCCGGTTTCCTTCCGCGAAGGACATAGCCCGACGCTTCAAATCTCGAAAAGGCTCCTCAGGTTGCAGAACCGCTGCCTCCTCATCAAAATTGCGCTCAATTAACGCATCCGGGCCCGTTGATATGACGGCTTTGTGACGCCAATTCCCCGGCGGTTTGCCCCTTGCCCATCATAATTTTGTACACTGATGGATGCCGTCGCCGCGGCGGCGTTGGTTGCGCCGCCGGTCCCGGGAGCCTTGTTCATGCGTCTGCGGTATCAGCAGCTGATTGCCCTCTTGCTTGCGATCCTGATCGCTTTGGCCGGTCCTGCCGTCGCGCAGCAGGAGGCTCGGCCGGTTCAGACCGAAGGTGCAAAGCCTGACGACGCGCGATCATCGTCGGCAGATACCCCAAGAGAGACAACGCCCGCCGCTCGCTCCCAAGAGCAGGAGGCAGCCTCCCAGCAGCAACTGCCGCTCCCGGATCAGACCGATAAGCCCATCGAGCAAATTGAGCAATCACAGCCCGCCGTCCAGCGCACCGAGACCACGCCGTCCCAGTACCAGAAAAAGCCGGGGCAAGAGAAAGCCGCCGCAAAGCCGACGCCGGCCGCGGGCAAGACGATCCCTCGCGCGCCGCGCATTCCGCCGCTGCCGGCAGACTCCGCCACAACCCATGTGCTCGACATTGCCGGCCGCACGCTGCAGTTCGAAGCCGTCGCCGGCAGCCTCCCACTCACGAACACGGAAGGTCGAATTCAGGCGCGCATGGCCTACATCTCCTACGCCGCGTTGGGCACAGACGCGAAGTCCCGCCCCGTTGCGTTCGCCTTCAACGGCGGCCCGGGCTCGGCGTCGGCTTGGCTGCATCTGGGGACGCTCGGCCCCTGGCGGTTGCCGATGGACGGCGACGCGGCCCGGCCATCAGCCCCCGGCACGACGATTCCCAACGCGGAGACATGGCTCGACTTCGCAGACCTTGTCCTCATTGATCCGGTCGGCACGGGTTACAGCCGCTTCGAGAACGAGACCGCCGCGCAGACAGATGCAGCGGGCGCGGGCGACAACGCCGGCAATCGCCGCTCGACGAGCCAGTCCGACCTCCAGAAGCAGTACTGGTCCATCAACGGCGACGTGGGTGCTTTCGCGACCTTTATTTCCAAATGGCTGACCATGACCGGCCGTCACGCTTCGCCAAAAGTCATCGTCGGCGAAAGCTACGGCGGCTTCCGCGGGCCCAAGATCGCGCGCGCGCTACAGTCGGATCACGGCGTCGGGGTGAATCTGCTGGTGCTCGTCTCGCCGGTTCTCGATTACGGTTTCCTGCGTCGCCAGCGCCACCTGCCCTTCAACGCTGCCGCGCTTCTGCCGTCGCTGTCGGCTGCGAGCCTCGAGCTCCGCGGCAAGACGCCGACGTCGGCTCTCATGCGCGAGGCGGAAGAATACGCCCGCGGCGAGTACCTGACGGACATGTTGCGGGGACCGCGCGATACCGCAGCCGTCGCCCGCGTCGTGAAGCGTGTTTCCGCGCTGACGAGTCTGCCCGCGGCCACGATCGCCAAGTATGGCGGGATGCTGGACAGCCCCGGCTATCGCCGCGAGATCAACCAGGAGGGTCACAAGGTCGCCAGCGCCTACGATGCCTCGGTCAAGGGCCTCGATCCCGAGCCCGGCCATCCGAGCTCCGGCTACCAGGATCCCTTCATCACGGCCCTGCGCGCGCCGCTGACGAGCGCGATCCTCAACCTCTACAGCCAGCTCAATTGGCGCCCCGATGCGCGCTATCAACTGGCAAACACGGACGTCAGCGGTCACTGGCAGTACGGCAACTCGCCGAGCTCGCCCGAGGCCGTGTCCGATCTGAAGTCCGTTCTCGCCCTCGACACGCGCCTGCGCGTGCTCGTCACTCACGGCTACACGGATCTGGTGACGCCATACTTCGCCAGCACGCTGGTGCTCGACCAGCTACCCACCTACGGTGATGCGCGCCGCATCGTGCAGGTCACCTATCCCGGCGGTCATATGTTCTACAGCCGCGATAACTCGCGCGCTGCCTTTCGCGAGGACGTTCTCATCATGCTCGCCGCCAGCTTGAACGGCGAGCCGCAGACGCGGTAATTGTCGGCACTTCAGGTCTCCGCGCCGCCGTTCACCTGGATCATCTGCCCATTGATGAATGAGCCGGGCTCCGAGGCCAGCAACGCTACGACGGCCGCGACCTCGGCGGGTGTTCCGAGCCGCCCCACAGGCACACGCGCCTTCATCGGCGTGATGTGCGCTGCCTGCACCGCGTCCTGCTCCTCGCCCATGATAGGACCCGGCGACACGATGTTGACCGTTATACCTTTGGGGCCGAACTCCTTGGCCAGCGCCTTGGTCAAGCCCCACGAGGCGTGTTTGGACGCCGACACATGCGCGCGGCCGTTGTAGCCGTGGATCGCGTTCATGCCGGCAAAGTTGATGATGCGGCCCCAGCCCTTGTTGATCATGCCCGGCAGGCAAACACGCGACAGCCAGTACGACGCGTCGAAGTTGATCGCCATCACGCGGCGCCACTCGTCCTCGGTGAGATCAAGAAAGCCACCGTCTTCACGTACCGCCGCGTTGTTCACCAGCACGTCCACGGTGCCGAACTTGGCAAGGCTCTCCTCAGCCATGCGCATGCAATCTTCGCGCTTGCCGACATCGCCCATGGCGACCAGCGCCTCGACGCCGAGGTCGCGCGCCTCATTGGCGACCTTCTGCGCCGACTGCCGATCCTGCGATCCGTTGATGACGACATTGCAGCCGTCCTTCGCCAGCGCCAGGGCACACGCACGCCCGATATTTTTGTTAGAGCCCGTAATCAGCGCCGTACGCTTGCCTGCCACTCTAATTGACCTTCCTGATCCACACATGATTGTCGTGGAACGCACCGCCGCCGAACGGCGCCGGCTGGTCCGCCCCCGTCAGCGTGTTGATGCCTTCCTCACCTTCGAATTGATCGTTGGGCGCGATGCTCTCCACGATCACCACCCCACGTCGCACGCCGTCGAACGAACGGACCTTGAGCCGGATCTCGCCGCGCTCGTTGCCCATGGCGATGCGCTCGCCGTCGTTGACGCCCAGCGTCTCCAGATCGCCCGGATGGATCATCGCCGACGGCGGTCCCTCACGCTTCTGGCTGGTCGGCGTCTCATTGAAGCTCGAGTTCAGATACCCGCGCGAGGGTGACGTAGCCAGCCGGAACGGATGCTTGTCATCGGCCTCCTCGATGACCCGCCAGAAATCCGGCAGCTTCGGCATGTCGCGATGCGGTCCCATGGGTCCGGCATTGGCCATTTTTACACCCGTCCAGTCAGGCGCGAAATGGAACTTGCCGTCAGGATGCGCGAAGCCGTTCATGTAGTGCGCCGTTTCGAAATCAGGCTGGCAGTCGATCCACTTCTCGGCTTCCAGATCATCCAGCGCGCCCCACCCTGACACAGTCAGCGTCTCGTCGATCATCTCGCGCGGCGTCATGGTGAAACCGCGATGCTCCGCGCCCACGCGGCGCGCCAGATCGCAGATGACGTCGTGATTGCTCCAGCATTCGCCCGGCGGCTCGATGAGTTTGGGACCAAGCAGAATGTGCTGATTGCCGCCGGACTGATAGACGTCGTCGTGCTCCAGGAACATTGTTGCCGGAATCACCACGTCGGCCATGCGCGCCGTCGCCGTCATGAACTGCTCGTGCACGCACACGAACAGATCCTCACGCGCAAAGCCCTGCTTCACCTTGCGCTGCTCCGGCGCCACCTGCACGGGATTGGTGCTCTGAATCACCATGGCCTTGATCGGCGGCCCGTCGCGCAAGTCGAGCGGATCACCCATCAGCACCGCGCCGATGCGTGACTGATCGAGCTGCCGCACGGGCTTCTTCACGTCCAGCCCTTCGATCAGCGTCTTGTTCCAGTGATAGATCGCGTTGTTCTTGTGAAAGGCACCACCGCCTTCGTTGAGCCAGGCCCCTGTCACCGCCGGAATGCAGGATGCGGCATGCATCGACACGGAGCCGTTGCGCGAGCGTGCAAACCCGTAGCCCAGGCGGAAGTAGCTGCGCGGCGTCGTGCCCACCCACTTGGCGAAGGTCTCGATATCAGCCACCGGAATACCTGTGATGCCGCTCGCCCACTCCGGTGTGCGCGTCTTGAGGTGCTGCTCCAGCTCGCGCGGCTTGTCGGTGTACTTTTCCAGGTACGGCCAATTGGCGTAGCCATCGCGGAACAGCACGTGCATCACACCGCAGGCCAGCGCCGCATCGGTGCCGGGCCGCAGCACCAGCCCGAGATCGGCCTGATCCATCGTGCCGTTGCGATAGACATCCACGACCACTAGCTTCGCGCCCCGCTCTTTGCGCGCGCGCGTGACGTGCGTCATGACGTTGATCTGAGTGTTGACCGGATTGGTGCCCCAGATCGTCACCAGATCGGCCTTGGCCATCTCACGTGGATCCGGCCCGCGCGCAGCGCCGGCCCCGGCCAGAAAACCCGCTTCCGCCAGCGTCGTGCAGAATGTGGAATATTGGCCGGCGTACCCTTTCGCGTGGCGCAGGCGGTTGATGCCGTCGCGCATCACCAGACCCATGGTGCCGGCATAGAAGTAGGGCCACACGCTTTCAGGGCCGAACTCCCGCTCCGCCTTCAGCATCGCCTCGGCCGTGAGGCCCATGGCCTCATCCCAGGAAATGCGACCGAACTGGCCCGACCCTTTCGGGCCCTTGCGCTTCAGCGGAAACAGGAGGCGGTCGGGATGATGAATACGCTCGGCGTAACGCGCGACCTTGGCGCAGACCACACCGGCTGTGTAGCTGTTGGACTTGGCGCCGTGGACGCGCCCGATCCGCCCGTTGCCCAGCAGCTCGACCTCGAGCGCACACGTCGACGGACAGTCGTGCGGGCAGGCGGAATACCCGATCGGCACTTTGGCATCCATTGGCGTTCTCCCAGAGTCGCTGTCACAGAATAGCCGGGTCGCTGCATCGGGGGGAGAGGTTTCTTAGATAATGCGTTTCGAAAAGTGGATGGCTGCCTTAGATAAGAGAGCGAACTCAAGACCACCATTCCAGCCTTTGACACGGTGCGCGCAACACTCAGCATGCTCATCCTGGCTCCTAACGACCCGCTCGATCTCACCGCCCTGGCATCTTTGCTCACCGACAAGAGTGAGCTGGCGCTGGTCTGGCCGGATGCCAGGCATCCTTTCGATCCTGACCAGTGGCGCGGCACACTCACCTCGAGCCCTCGCAACCAATCTTACTTCGTCTTGAGCGACGGCGAGGTGATCGGACACGCCGCCCTGCTTGAAACCGAAGAGCCGGACGTTCTGGCCGTCTCCTACCTGTTCATTCGTGCAGATCACCGGAACCGTGGCCATGGTCGCCAGCTCATCGCTTTGCTCGAACAGGAGGCGATGAAGGTTCCGGGTACAACCGCATTGCGGTTGAGGGTCCGCACGTACAATCCGCGGGCCGCTCACGTTTACGAGGCCTCGGGCTTCGAGGTGATTGAGCAGGAGGGAACGCTTCAAATCATGTGCAAGCGTCTCCGTAACTCGGCCCATTAGGCCCGCACCCCCTCCAACCCCTTCCAATCGAACGCCACGCCGTGGCCCGGCCGGCCGGACGCGATGGCATTGCCCTCGACGATACGCATGGGCTCGGCGATGAAGCGATCAATCCCAAAGCCGTGCGTTTCCAGATAGCTCCGATTGGCGCACGCCGCCAGCAGTTGCACCGTCACGTCGTGCGCGCCATGCGAGGTCACCGGCAGGTTGAAGGCCTCGGCCAAGTGCGCGACCTTCATGAACACCGTGACGCCGCCGCAGTTCGTCACATCGGGCTCCGGATACGTGACGCCGCCCGCCGCCACCATGTGCTTGAACTCCCACAGCGTGCGCATGTTCTCGCCCGTCGCGATCGGCAGGCCCCCGTCGCGCACGATGCGCACGTGCCCCGCCACATCGTCCGGGATGGTCGGCTCTTCGAGCCATACCAGCTCGAAGGGCTGGAACGCCCGCGCCCGGCGGATCGACTCGTCCACCGTCCATTTCATGTTGGCGTCGACCATCAGCGGGAAGCCGTCGCCCAGGTATTCGCGCATGGCCTTGATACGCGCGACATCCTCCGACATGCGGTCCCGGCCCACCTTCATCTTGATGGCGCGAAAGCCCTTGGCGAGGTTGCCTTCCGTCTGCTTCAGTAGCGCCTCGGTGGTAAAATCCAGATCGATGCCGCCCGCGTAGCAGGGCACGAGCGGATCATAGCCGCCGAGCAGCTGCCACAGCGGCAGCTTAGCGCGCTTGGCCTTCAGGTCCCACAGCGCGATATCGAGCGCCGAGAGGGCCAGCACCGACGGCCCGCCCCGGCCACCGTAGTGCAGGCCCCACCACACCTTGTTCCAGACCTGCTCGACGCGGTCCGCATCCAAACCCTTGGCAATCTCGGCAATATCACGCGACAGCGTGGCGTAGATCGCGCCGCCGTTGTGGCCGGTGGTGTAGGTGTATCCCATCCCCTCCTCGCCGTCGGCATCGCGCACGCGCACCGTGATCAGCTCGAAAGCCGTCATGGTGCCATGCGTCGAATCCGACAGCGGCACATCCAGCGGAATGCGATAGTGCCCGGCCGTTACGGCGGCGATTTTGGCCACGTGTTTCCTCCTGGAGAAACGCTTCCTAGTAAGTCGCGAAGATGCGCCGGATCTCTATCGGATCCTTGGTCTTGGTGAGTGCAAGCGACAGCAGGATGCGCGCCTTCTGCGGCGTCAGGTTGTCCGCCGTCAGGAAACCGGCATCGCGGATCTTGCTGGAGTTGAACACGCGGCCCGATCCGGCCCGCGACGACATCATCACGACGACACCCGCTGCATGCGCTTGCGCTAACACCTCCATCTCCGGCGGCGATACCATGCCGGGTGCAAATGCCGCCATCACGATGCCCTTGGCGCCCGCCGCAACGAAGGCGCGCACAGCCGTGCCGTCATCGCCGGCATACGAATAGGCGATATCGACGCGCGGCAGCACATCGAGCGTCCTTATATCGAACTCGGTATCAGGTGCGCCCTTGCGGATCGGCTTGCGATAAAACGTGACGGCATCCCCGTCGGCATGTCCCAGCACGCCGAAATCGGGGCTCCGGAATGTCTGCAACCGCGCCGTCGAGGTCTTCGTCACCTCGCGTGCCGACTGTATCTCGTCATTGAGGCACACCAGCACGCCGAGGCCACGCGCCCCGGGAGATGCCGCCGTGCGCACCGCGTTGACGAGGTTGAGGCCCGCATCCGTCGACAGCGCACTGGCCGGCCGCTGCGACCCGACCACGACGATCGGCACCTTTACCTTGGCTGTCAGATGGAGAGCGTAGGCCGTTTCTTCCAACGTCGCTGTCCCGTGCAGGACGACGATGCCGGCAAGGTCGGAATGCGCGGCCACCACCTTGTCGGCCTCGATCAGCACGTGCTTCCATTCGGGAAAGGCGACCGCCGTGCTCGGTACCGCCTTGAAACGGATCGGTATGATATCGGCGACTGTCTGCACATCGGAGAACTTGGCGACCATTTCGTCCGCCTGCAGCATCTTGCCAGTTGCGGTGTACTCGTAAAGATCGAGCGGTCCCTTGCCGATCGACGTGATGGTGCCGCCGGTGCCAATGACCGCGACTTTCGGTTTGCTCGTCATCTGATCATCCTGGTGTTTGTTGTTGCCGCGGCGTTATCTTCCGCGGTGACGACCATTGGACACCGCGCTCGCTGCATCGGCAAGCCGCTAAGCCTTGCGCGGCGAGCCGGTCTCGCGGTCGATCACCGCATAGGCCGTCGCGGCCGTATCCTTCGACGGCAAGACCGGCACGATCTCGAACTCTGCCAGATCCGACCACTGCATGGTCCATTCCTGCAACAACCGCAGATCCTCGCATTCCATGAGCTGGAAGCAGCGGTCGAAGTTGCCCTCGATCCAGCTGCCGTGCACGCTCAGTCCTTCTGGCGCCATCCGGCCTTTGTCGCGGAAGCGCTGATAGATCGCCCGCGCGTTCTGATCCTTGAACCGCTCGATCACCATGAACAGCATCACACGCTCATCCCTGCTTCTTCTCGACCACGTGCCACGATGCTACCCCGCATCCGGCGCACGTCAGAAACCGCCGCGGATTGCCAGCAGCTTTCCAGCGAATACCGCCCAACTCCCAAATGGAACGTGCATGTCCGCATTCTGGGCATCGCACCATCCGCTCCCGGGACTCGCGCTCCATGCCTTCCGCCCACGCGCGCGGCACAAGTGAGGTGATGAAACGCTGCGTGCGGCTCATCATCGATGTCGGGCCTCAGAACGCGACCTTGTCGCCACCCTTCAGCTGCAAGGCTTCGCGCGCCTCGTCCGCCGTGGCTATCTCAAGGCCCAACCCTTCGATGATTTGCCGCGCCAGGCGCACCTGCTCGGCATTGGACTTGGCAAGCTTGCCGGCGCCGGCCCACAGCGAATCCTCCATGCCGACGCGCACGTTGCCGCCCATCGCCGCCGCCATTCCCGCGATGGGGAGCTGATTGCGGCCCGCCCCCAGCACAGACCAGTGATAGCTATCGCCGAACAGCCGGTCCGCCGTGCGCTTCATGTGCGCCACATCTTCGGGATGCGGGCCGATGCCGCCGAGGATGCCGAACACCGATTGGATGAAGAACGGCGGCTTGATGATCCCGCGGTCGGCGAAATGGCGCAGTGTATATAAGTGCCCGATATCGTAGCACTCGACCTCGAAGCGCGTGCCATTCTCCGCGCAGGTCGTCAGGATGTACTCGATGTCGGCGAACGTATTCTTGAAGAACCCGGCGCGAGTGCCCTCGATGTAGGGCCGCTCCCAGTCGAACTTGAACTCCTTCTGCCGCGCCAGCATGGGGTAGAGGCCGAAATTCATCGTGCCCATGTTGAGGCTGGCGATTTCCGGCTTGAAGATCGCGGCCGGGCGCACGCGCTCTTCCACTGTCATCGTCATTGCGCCGCCGGTGGTGATGTTGACGACACAGCCCGAGCGCTGCTTGATGACCTTCAGGAATGGTGCAAACGCCTCGGTCGACTGGTCCGGCTTGCCGGTCTTGGGATCGCGTGCGTGCAGGTGCACGACTGCCGCGCCGGCTTCCGCTGCGCCGATGGCCGCGTCGGCGATCTCCTCTGCCGTGATCGGCAGATGCGGCGACATGGACGGCGTGTGGATCGACCCCGTGACCGCACACGTGATGATGACCTTCTTCGACTTCGCCATGCTCCGGTCCTCTCAGCTCTTGAAAGATGTCTGCGCCCGCTTGTGGGCCAACAATGCTGCCAGGCGCTCGTCCCGCCAGCGGCTTTTTGCACTGATCTCGCCACCGCTCAGAGGTTCGCCGGCCGTTTCGGCCGCTCGAGCAATGTTGTCCCTCGCCCACACATCCGGCGTCACTGGGCGAGACGACAGCTTCAGCAGCAGCTCGCCATAGCGCCCGCAATAGTCGAGCGTGCCGCCCGGTGCATTGAGCTCGATGGTCTCGAACGGTCCCATGAAGCTCCAGCGCAGCCCGAGGCCATGCGCGATCGTCTTGTCGAGGTCGCTCGCCGAGCAATATCCCTCCTGGACCAGCCGGAACGCCTCCGACAGCAGCACCGCCTGCAGGCGATTGAGGATGAAGCCGTCGATCTCCTTCTTCACCTCGATCGGGACCTGCCCGACACTGTCGAAGACCGCGCGCGCCTTCGCCACCGTATTGGCCGAGGTCCACGGCGCGCCGCACAACTCCACGATCGGCACCACGTGCGGCGGATTGACGGGATGCGCAACGAGGCACCGCGCCCGCCCCTTGAGTTTCTCCGTGAAGTGCGACGCAACGATGCCGGACGTCGAGGATGCCAGCACGATGTCCTTGGGCGCCGCCGCATCGAGCTTGGCCCACATGGCAATCTTATCGTCGACGCGCTCGGGCCCGCTTTCCTGCACGAAGTCGACGCCGCTGACGCAGTCTTCCAGCGAGGCGGCCATGCGGACGCGAGCTGCGGCCTTGTCCGGCTCACTCACCAATCCATGCCGCGCGAGATCATGCAGCGACTCGCCGACGAGCTTCGGCGCCGCGGCCGTGGTCGCCGGATCGGCGTCCCACACCTTCACGTCCCAGCCGGCCCGTGCGAACACATTCGCCCACGCCCGGCCGACCAACCCCACGCCCACAAGCCCGACCGTCGGCATGCACTCCTCCGCGCTGTCTCGTTGACGGCGAGACTAGCACGCAACGATCCCGATGCCAGTTGCGATAGCGGCTGGAACAGCCCCCCTCTTGCTGCGCGCGCCAATGACTCCGATTGGGAGGCGCCGCCAGCAGCAAACACCCCGCGGCCATCGGACCCGAGGTGCATGCAGCAGAAAGAGCCGGGCATTCGTAAACCCGTTGACCTATGCGCTTTTGATGGGTTTACGAATGCCCACGCTCATATGCCGCTTCCCAGGTCCCGCATCGGCGCTCCACTAGTCTGGCGGCCGGCCGGTCACGGCGCCCGGACCAAGATTGAGGCGCATCGCTGCAGCGGCACGCCCCGGTGATCCGAGACAACCGAAGTATCGCGCGATTGTGCAAAACTTTTTCGTGCAGCTTGCCCGCTTCAGCGCAGCTTGAAACGCTGAATTTTGCCGGTGGCCGTCTTCGGCAGGCTGTCCACGAACTCGATCCAGCGCGGATACTTCCACGGGCCGGCCCGAGTCTTGACCTGCTCCTGTAACGCTGGCGCGAGATCGGCATTCGCCGCGATGCCCGGCTTCAGCACCACGAACGCCTTCGGCTTGAGCAGCCCATCCGCGTCCTCGTGCGGCACCACGGCCGCCTCGAGCACCGCGTCGTGCGTGATGAGCGCGCTTTCCACCTCGAACGGCGACACCCAGATCCCCGACACCTTGAACATGTCGTCTGTGCGACCCTGATAGGTGTAGTATCCCTCCGCATCGCGCGTGTACTTGTCGCCGGACCGCGTCCACTCGCCTTCGAACGTGCGGCGGCTCTTCTCGCGCTGGTTCCAGTAGCCGTCGGAGGCCGACGGCCCTTTCACCAGAAGCTCGCCAACATCGCCATCGGCCACAGCCGCACCGGCGTCGTCGACCAGACGGATGTCGTATCCCGCGACGGGTTTGCCCGTGGTGCCGTACTTGATGTCCCCGATGCGGTTGGAGACATAGACATGCAGCATCTCCGTCGAGCCCACGCCATCGAGGATGTCGACGCCGAACCGGCTCTTCCATGTCTTGCCGACCTCCGCCGGCAACGCCTCGCCGGCCGATACGCACAATCGCAGGCGACCGGAGCCGTTCTCGCGCTGCGCCTGCGGCGATGCCAACATCGCCGCATAGAGCGTCGGCACGCCGAAGAATAACGTCGGCTGATGCACCTTCAGAGTTCGCATCACACTTTCAGGCGTCGGCCGCTCCGCCAGCAGTACCGTCGTGGCGCCGGCCGACATGGGAAAGCTCATGCCGTTGCCGAGTCCGTAGGCGAAGAACAGCTTGGCCGCCGAGAAGCAGACGTCATCCTCATGGATTCCCAGCACACCCTGGCCGTACAGCCGCGCCGTCTCCATCATGCTGGAATGCACGTGGCGCACGCCTTTTGGCATGCCCGTCGAGCCGGACGAATACAGCCAGAATGCCGTCTCGTCGGGACAGGTGTCGGCCGCTTCGAACTCAGCGGGCTGCTGGCCGAGCTCCGCGCGCAAGTCCAACGCGAACGCGGGCGCGGAGCCGCCCAAGACGAACACATGGGTCAGGAATGGCAACTTACCCAGAATCGGCTGCACAGCCGGCAACAAGGGCGCGGACACGAACAACGCCTTGGCGCGGCAGTCCGCCAGCATGTGCGCGTACTGCTCGCTGTTGAGGAGCGTGTTGAGCAGAACCGGCACGACACCAGCCTTGATCGCGCCCCAGAACACGGGTGGATAGTCATTGGTGTCGAGCATCAGCATGGCGACACGCGTTTCCCGCGCCACGCCGAAAGCTTTGAGCAGATGGCCCATCTGGTTGCAGCGCGCGGCCAGCTCACCGTATGTCAGCGCGCCGCCGGCGTCGATGAAGGCAACCTTTCCAGACCGTCCGACAGCTATGTGCCGATCTACCATGTCGGAGGCGGCATTGTAGATGCGCGGATACTCCATGGGCCCTCCCGGCGCGATTGGCGCGACCGAACCTAGAGCAGGATCGTTTCGGATTGAATCACCTTGCCTCACTGGAGGCGCGTCGCGTCGAAACGTGAATCCTGCTCTGCTTCAATATATTTAGAGTGCGATTCACGCTTCGCATGGAAGCCCGAAGTACTTCCATGTGAAACGATCGCGCTCTAGCGCGGCTCAATCGTCGTTGTTCGGCCGGGATAGTATCGCCCCAGGCGCGCGCGCAAAAGCCGATAGAAAGGCCAAGATCAGTGCTTGGGGCCACCGCTCTTAGCAGGTGGCTGCTTGCCCGGCCGGCTGGCGCCCTGCCCCGCATCGTCGTCCGCCGCCATCGCCCCCAGCGGCGCAACAGGACCCTCCACAGCCAGCGTTCCCGCCTTTTCAAACGTCAGCGTCAGCCCCACCTTGTCGCCCTGTTTCAAGGGCTGCTTGAGATCCATCAGCATCAGGTGATAGCCGCCTGGCTTGAGCATGACGGAGGCACCGCCTGGCACCGCCAGCCCATCGATGCGGCGCATCTTCATGGTGCCGCCGTCGTTGATGTGCTCATGTATTTCCACCGTCCCTGCGGCCGGGCTGCTCACCGATACCAGACGGTCGTCTGCGCCCGCCGCTGCTTTCAGCTCGAGGTAGGCGCCGCCGACCTTGGCGCCCCCGGGCGTGGCGCGCGCCCACGGCGCCACAACCGTGATATTGCCAGCCTTGAACTCCTGCGCCGCAGCAACTGCGGCGAATGCCAGCAGCCCGAACACAAACCCCAGCAGTCTTGTCATTCCATCTCCAATATTTGGGGCCTACAGCGGCGGTTTGGGAAATGCGCCCCGCACCGTCTCGAAGGCGCGGCCGATGCGCAGCGCCAGTGGATCATCGAACCGCCGGACCACGATCTGCAGGCTCATCGGCGTGCGCTCCTGGCTGAGCGCCGTCGGCACGGCCAGACCCGCAAGCCCGAGATAGTTCGCCCAACGCGTATACAGGGCGTATGGCGCCTTGCTCTCGTCGACCTCGGACACGGGCATGGCCGGAAACGGCGTGGTCGGCAACACGATGGCATCGAAGCCCTCGAAGATCGCCGGTACGCCGCGCATGTCGTCGCGGCGCCGCGCATCCATCTCCTCGACCTGCGCCGCGGTGATGCCCTTGCCGCCGAGCATCCTCTCGCGCACCGGTTCAGCCAATCCTGACGCCGGATCGTCCGCGAAATGCTTGTAGTAGCCGTAGCCCTCAACGGCCGCGATTCTGCCGACCAGCCCCTGATACGCGTCGAACCGCTCGGGCAGGCGGCACTCGGCCACGCTGGCGCCAGCATCCTGCAAGCGCTTCAGCGCCGCCTCGTAGTCGGCCTTGACTTCGTCCGTTGCCAGCAGAAGGTCGGCTGGATCGAAGCGGCCGATCCGCATGCCCGCAACGCCGTCCTCCAGACGATCGAGCACATCCTCCGGCCGCATGTGGTGGTCGTGATGCGTCGTTGCATCGTCCTCGTCGCGCCCCATGATCACCGCCAGCATGAGCGCGGCCGTCCGCACGTCCTGTGCCAGAGGCCCGACGGTGTCGAGCCGCACGGACAGCGGCGCCACGCCAGCCCGGCTCACGAGACCGATCGACGTTTTCAACCCGACACAGCCGCATAGCGCTGCGGGAATGCGCACCGAGCCGCCCGTGTCGGTGCCGAGTGCGCCCGGCACAAGACCACCGCCGACCGCAACGCCCGATCCGCTCGACGATCCGCCCGGTACACGATGCACTTTCGCGTCCCACGGATTCCTGGGCGTCCCGACCGTAACGTTGGTGCCGTAGCCGCCGAAAGCATACTCCACCGTGTTGACTTTGCCGGGGATGACGGCGCCCGCCTCGCGCAGCTTCGTCACCACAAACGCGTCGCGCGTCTCCGGCGCCGCGCCCTCGCGCGTCAGTGATCCGCAGCCGCTGACTTCGCCCGCGACGTGAATGATGTCTTTCACCGCGATGGGCACGCCGTGCAGCAGGTTGCGCTTGCCGTCTTGCGCGTCGAGACGCACAGCCTGCGCCAGCGCCTTGGCCGATGACACTTTCACGAATGCGTTCAGGCTGGTGTTGAGGCGCTCGATCGCCTCAAGCGTGCCCTTGATCGTATCGACGACTGTCATGCCATCCTCTGGAGCTAAAAAACTTGGCGAAGATGGCTCATCTGAGCATAGCCCCGGGTCCGTCGCCAAGAGACGACCCCGGATTCCATTCAATCGCGAGCTTTCAAGGAAACCTCGACCGTCAGGACGTCGCCGCGCGGCATTGCTCGTCCGCAGGGAGGGGATCGCACGTCGTGGTCTTGGAGCACGTCCGCAGCGCTGCCCGGACCTCGGTCGTGTAAAGGCCGTCGACCGGCCCGCCATACAGGCCGTTTTCCTTCAAGCCGCATTGGTACAGTCGGATCATGCGGTCGCCGCCGATCTGCACGGCCTTCTCGTAGTCGTCGAAGGCTCCCGTGAAATTTCCGCCGGCCTGGCGGATGTGCGCCCGGGTATCCCAGGAGTGCTCGCTCAACGGATTGAGCTTCAGCGACCTCTCGACATCGGGCAGCCCTTGCGCTGGACGCCCCGACCGGAAGTAAGCCCAGGCACGATTGTTGAGGGCAACGGCAAAGTCAGGATTGATGCGGATGGCCGCGTCATAGTCGGAGATGGCATTGTCATACAGGCCCTTGAGCGAGTAACCCAAGGCCCGCATGGCGTACGCGCTGCTCAGCTGCTCCGGCTCGATGCCCGGACGTTCGATCAGCGCCGTGCAGCCAGGGATCCAGAGATCCTTGTTCTCGCTGAAGCAATCGAACGCTGTCTCAGCCCGCGCCGGCACGAGCAGGGCCAGCATCAGACAAACAGACGCTGCCGCGATGCGAAACAATCGGATATCGTGCATTCGAGCCAAAGCGCATCTCTCTTAATATCAGTGGATCTCCGATACGCCTGCATTGAGCCACCAATGTGACCCAGCGTCAGGCCCGCCTGTTCTCCGGAACATCGATACTGAGCTCGAGAATGAGAAAACTCCAGGACTTCCCGTGGCTATCCAAGCCCAATGACGTGTTCACCCCGCCCTCGAGCGCATCGGACATGACGAAGTTCAGCCCGTGCAGCTCGTCGAGTTCATAGCGCTTGACCGGGCCCTGAAGCAACCTCGGGAACTCTGCCTTGATCCGCTCCGCGGTGAGCTGGTCCTTGACGAGCCCGTAGTCGCCCGGATCGTACACCCACACCGAGACATTGGACGTATTGCCCTTGTCGCCCGCGCGGGCGTGCGCGATTTCGTGCAGCTTGATCTTGCGGCTCATGCGGTCAGCACCCGCACCGTCGGCGTCACCGCGCCACGATCGATCAGGGCCGAGTGTGTCACCACACTGGGCGTGATCTGGCCGCGATAGCCGCCGCCGGCGGCCGGGCCGCAGCACAACAGCGACTCCACCTCCCACAGCATCGTCTCACACGCGGACCGATCCGCCGATCGCATGGCGACGCGTACCCGCACGTCCTCGCTCTCGGTGTCTGGCGCTTTGGCCGTAGCGTATAGCGAGTTGATGCCCACGAGATCGATGCGCAGCGACCTCGCAATCGCCGGATGCCGGCCCAGACGCTCGACGAGCACCTCTGCCGCGAGCTTCGCCCGCGCCGTCGCATTGGGGCCAGCATAGCTGACGCCACCCTCGGCGAAATAGCCGCCGTCGAAACCCACCGTCACCTTCAGTTTTTTGGGCCTGGCGGTCCCGTTCGCATTGCGAACCTCCACACGATCCCGGCCCGCCTCCGTGACGCGCACGCGCGAGAAGTCCGCAGTCACATCCGGTGTCAGGTAGGACGTCGGATCGTGCACCTCGTACATGAGCTGCTCTTTGACCGTGCGCGGGCTCACCATGCCGCCGGCATCGTCGAGCTTGGTGATGACGCAGCGTCCGTCCGCATCGACCTCGGCGATCGGATAGCCGCAGTCCGCCAGACGCGGCACGTCCTTCTTGCCCGGATCGGCGAAATAGCCGCCCGTGATCTGCATGCCGCATTCCAGCAGGTGGCCGACTACCGTGCCCTGCCCCAACAGGCGCCAGTCGTCACGGGCCCAGCCATAGTGATGTACGAGCGGCGTCAGGAACAGCGACGGGTCAGCGACCCGACCCGTAATGACCACATCGGCGCCCGCCTCGAGCGCCGGCAGGATGGCATCGACGCCCAGGTACACGTTGGCACCCACCACGGGCAGCCCAACCTCGGAGATCCTACGATCGTGATGGTCGAACAGCGTCGTGTCCGGACCCATCACGTGGCCGACATCATCGCCTTCGACAGCCGCCACCTTCAGGCCCTTCAGACCCAGCTCCCGCGCGACCTCGATGGCAAGCTCGGCGGCCGCCGCGACGTTGGCGACGCCCATGTTCGTGACGATGCGCGTACCGTTCGCCTTGCACGCACCGAGTACGCCCCGAAGCCGCGCGCCGAGTTGCGGATTGTAGCCCTTCCTGGGGTCGAGCTTGCGGTCGCGGTGGCCAAAGGCCAGCGTGCGCTCGCCGATGGTCTCGAACACGAGATAGTCGAGCTTGCCTTTACGCGCCAGATCGATGGCCGGCTCCAGCCGGTCCGACGAAAACCCGGCGCCGCATCCGAGCCTCAGCATTCGCTTCTCCTGCGCTCAGCTGCCGGGCAGCGCGTGTGCCTCGGGGAAGAACAAGTCCTTCCACGACCCGGGCTTGTTCTTCACTAGGCCCACCCGGTGCATGAAGTCGATCATCTTGCCAACGTTGCTCGGTACTTTCGTGAATTCCAGATCCTTTGTGGCCAGAAGTGCAGCCAGCTCGGCCTCGTCCAGATTCTTGTCCTTGGTCATCTCGATGTAGAGACGCGCGGTACGCAGCTTGTCCGCGTTGGCCCACGCGATTGCCTCATCATAGGCCTTGAGCACGGCCGCGAACACTTTCGGGTTCTCGGCGCGAAACTTTTCCGTCGACGTGAATGTCAGGCCAGTCGTCGGGCCACCCATGATTTCGTATGCCGTCGTCACCACCGGCAGTCCGGCCTTGGCTTCCTTCTCGTGAAACGGAGAGGTAGCAAAGTGCGCCGTAATCTCACCCTGCTGATTGAGCACGGCGGCCAACGCCTCGGGGTGGGGAAGCGCCACGATGATGTGATCGAGTTTGGTGTGCTCGCCGAACAGCTTGTCCGCCGCCACGTGCATCATGAAAGCCTGCGTCGACACCTTGAGCGACGGCACCGCTATCCGATGCTTCTCGGCAAAGTCCTTGAGCGACTTGATGCTCGGATCTTTGGTATGCAGCCAGATATTGTTGTTCGCGGCGGCAGCGACCGCCTTGAACCCGATGTTGCTCCTGGTGCGATCCCACAGGACGGCCATGGACGGAACACCCTGCGTCGCAAAGTGCAGGCTGCCCGAGATGAAGGCATCGTTGAGCGCCGCGGGACCTCCGAGCCTCGCCCACTTGACCGCCACATCCCCCATGCCGGCCGCCGCGAGCTGCTTCTCGACCAGCTTCTCGTTCTGCATCACCATCATCGTCAGATAGACGGCGCCGAACTGCTGGCCGAGCACCACCTCGCTGACCTCGGCGCGTACCGACGGCGCTGCAGTCATGGAGGCCACGACTGCAACCGGTGCGGCAAATCTCTTGATATTCACGGCTATTTCTCCCTTTGTTGGTTCGAAGTGCTTGTTGGCGGACGGTCGGACTCAGGTTCCTGGAAGGCCGTGCGCCTCGGGCAGATAAAGATCCTTCCACGAGACCGCCTTGGTCTTGATCAGCCCCACCTGGTGCATGAACTCCAGCATCTTGGCGACGTTTGCCGGCACGCGCGTGTAGTCCATATCCTTGCTGTTCATGCCGGCGACGAGCTCATCCACGCTGAGCCGCTTCTCTTTCGAAAGATCGAGATAGTGCGCGGCCGCACGCGGTTTGTCGGCCGCGATCCAATCCTGCGCTTCTGTAAAAGCCTTCACGACGGCGCCGTAGATCTTCGGGTTCTCGTTGCGAAACTTCTCACTCGACACGAAGTTCACGCCGGTCGTCGGTCCGCCCCATATGTCAAACGTCGTTGCAATCGTCTTTAGGCCGGCCTTGAGCTCGATCTCGCTGAACGGCGACGTGGCGAAGTGCGTCTGGATCTCCGACACCGGGCTCATGACGGCCGCCAACGCATCCGGATGCGGCAGCGATACGATGATATGATCGAGCTTGGTGTAGTTCTCCGGCCCCCAGGTCGATGCGACGAGGCGATGCAGCGCCAGTGCTTGCGCGGAGACTTTCAGGCCGGGAATGGCGATGCGGTCCTTCTCCGTGAAATCCTTGATCGATTTGATGTTGGGGTTGCGCGTGTTGAGCCAGATGTTGTTGCTGGCCACGGCATAGACGCCCTTCACGCCGATGGTGGACTTGGTCCTGTCCCAGATGATGGCGGTGGACGGCACACCCTGACAGGAAAAATGCAGCGAGCCCGAGAGCGTCGCATCGTTAACCGCCGCGGCCGTGCCGAGCCGGCTCCACGTCACCTTGACGCTGCCCATCCCCACCGCTTCGAGATGCTTCTCGACCAGCTTGTGGCTCTCCATCACCATCGCCGGCAGATAAACAGCCCCGATTTGCTGGCCAAGGAGCACTTCGCCGACTTCAGCGCGTGCGGCGGAACCAGCTCCGACGCAGAACGCCAGCGCCACTGCCGGCAAAAACTTGAGCAACCTCATTGTCATCCTCCTCGAGCCGCGGCTTATCCGCGGACGTTTCCTTCAGGGTTGGATGCGCCCTTGTATCACGGCCGCTTTGTATCGTTTCATAGGTTACACGGGCCGGTCGCCTTTTTGAACCTTCAGTGTGCGGTTGTCGGCCGCAGGCAGCATCTTGGCGGGATCGCGCGTCACGATCGCATCGATGACGGTGGGCGAGGATGTGTTCTCGAGGCCTTCCTGTAGCGCTGCCGAAAGCCTCTCCGGATCGGACACGCGAATGCCGCGGCAACCGAAGCCTTTGGCAATGGCCGCATAGTCCATCTCGACCAGATCCGAGGACTGATAGTTGCCGCTTCCGTACACGGCGTGCTGCAGGGCCTTCACATAGCCCGAAGCCGCATTGTTGAAGACCACGACCACGAAATTGGCGCCCACGCGGCGCGCCGTTTCCAGCTCGCCCAGGCTCATATTGAACCCGCCGTCACCCGTGAGGCTCACCACCCGCCGGTTCGGTCCGGCGCCGATCTGCGCGCCGATACCTCCGGGCACGCCGTAGCCGATCGACGCGAACCCACGGTCGGGCAGGAAGTGCCGCCCCGCCAGCTTGGTGTCGAACATCAGCCCGCCCCAATGCGCCGCGAACCCGCCGTCTGCGACCACGATACCATCGGCAGGCATGATCTTGTTGAGCTCGCCCATGAGGCGTCCGACATTGATCGGCGTCTCGCGCGATTGGAGTCGGTCCGCAGCACTCTCGCGCCACTCCGCCATGCGCTTGGGCAACTCCGCCACGTAGGCCGCCCGCTGGCGCGCCACCGCCTTGCCGTCACCCAACTCGGCCGCAAGCGCTTCGAGCGTCAGCCGGCCATCGCCGGCCAGGGCCACATCCGTGCGCGTCGTCCGGCCGATCTCGGTCGGCTCGATCTCGATGTGAATTATGGGCTTGCCGGGCGGGATCAAGGCGAAGCGCTTGGTGGCGATCTCGCCCAGCTTGCATCCAACGACGATCAGGCAATCGGACGCCGCGATCAGCGCGTTGGCAATCCGGTCATAGCGCCCGAACAGCCCTGCGGAAAGCGCATGTGAACAGGCGATCGCCCCTTTGCCCGACATCGTGTGTGCAATGGGAATATTGTAGGCCTCGGCCAGCGCCTGCAGGGCGCCGTACGCCTCCGAGATGTGGATGCCGCCGCCCGCCAGGATCAGCGGTCGCTCGGCCTTGGCGATCAGTGCGGCGGCATTGACGACCTCGGCCGGATCGGGACGCGTGCGCCGCGCCTGCGCCTTCAGCGTGCCCGGATCCACCCAGAAATCCCCGGCATCGAAATCGTGCTCGCCGTGCGCGACATCCTCCGGCACATCGATGAGCACCGGACCGGGCCTACCGCTCGTCGCCACCGCGAAGGCACGCCGCACATGCTCGGGCAACCGCTTGATGACCTCGACCCGGATCACCTCCTTGACCACCGGCCGCAGCACCTCGAGCTGCCGCGCCTCCTGGGTCATGTTCTTCCAGGCGTGCTCGCGATTGGCATCGCCCGTCACCACGATCATCGGGATGCCGGCGTTCAAGCTTTCGACGAGCCCCGTCACGAGGTTGGTCGCGCCCGGCCCCAGCGTGCCATCCGCCACACCCGGCCTGTTCGTCACCTTGGCATAGGCGTCGGCCGCGAAGGCGCCGCAGCGCTCATCGTTGATGAGGTAGTGCTTGAGGTTCAGCGCGCGACACGCCTCGTAGAAGGGGAGAAGCTGGAAACCGCCCATGCCGAACATCGGACCGACGTTCGACAGCTTGAGCATCTCCGCCAGCGCCTGCCCGCCTGTCATGCGCCGCGTGGAATTCGAAACGGGTTGGTTCATCGTGCAGTTTCCTTTGCGTGCGCAGCGACCATGGCTTCAACGAACTGGCGGCAGCTCTGACCGATCCTGCCGCCGTATTTCTCCGCAACCTCGTTCAGCGCCGACACGTAGCCATCCTCGTACATCGATCGGCCGTCGCCGATCCGCGCCGAGAAAGCCGAGAGACACGCCCCGGCGATGCCGCGCTGGTTCATGGCCGGCAGTCGCGAAACTCCGGCATTGTCGATGCCTCGATCTGCGTCGTTCGTCACGGCCGCAAACACCGGATACTTCACGGCCATCTCCGGCTTGCCGCCCGGACAGGCCCCGTGCGAGGCCGCTACGATGATGTGTTCGGCATCTTCCGGCTGCACGAGCGAGATCGAGTCCATGATGATGACTTTAATGCCCGCGCTGCCCGCGTCCGCCACCTCGAATCGGTGCTCGTCCTCCTTGGGCGGCGCCGGCGCCGGCTGCAGCGATGCCGACGCCAGCTTGTCCAGCGCGTTCGCACACGTCATCCCAACTGCCAGACCGAGCCGAGCCGCCGGTGCGTTGACAAACGACAGGATGCCGCGCGCGAGGTTGTCCTTGCCATCGCCGATGCGGGCCGTCTTGCCCGACACCGCAGCCGCCGGGACGCCCAGTCCTTCCAGCATGCGCACGCCGCCGAGGCCTGCCTGCTCGCGGCCGATCCCGGCGTCGTTGAGGATGACCGCGCTCACGCCCTTGGACGCGGCGTAGTAGCCGGCATAACGCCCGCCGTGCGAAGCACAGACCGCAGCCGCGCCGCGATGCTCCGGCAGCAGATGCGTCACGCTATCGAGAACGACCTTGGCAACTGGCACGATTGAATTTCCTCCTGGCGATCTGCAATGGCCGCTTCACGCGACTCTGTATTTATCGAGCACGGCCATATCCGGCTCGAAGCCGATGCCGGGCGTCCTTGGAATGGCAATCTTTCCGTTCTTCGGCAGCGGAATCGACTGCGAAACGTAGGCGTCCGGCTTCACATAGTAATACTCGAACAGTCCCACCTCGGGCCGGTTGGCCGCAAGCTGCAGCGTCGCCCAGTAGCCCGGCCCGAAGTAGGGCGAGTGCGGCATGGGCGTTTTGCCCGCCGCCTTGGCGAGATCGCATACCCTTAGGAACTCCGTCACGCCACCGACTTTCGTCACGCTCGGCTGCGCATACGTGACGGCGGGCACGGTGTCCTCGAACGGCACGGACGTGCTGGCGTTCTCGCCCGTTGACAGAGATACGCCGAAGCGCCCCAGTTCCTTCAGAGTCTTGGCGTGGTCAGGCGGAAACACCGGCTCCTCGACCCAAAATAGATCGAGCCGCTTCATCTCGGGCAGCATTAGCTCCGCTTCCTCGAGCGACCAATTGCAATTGACGTCTGTCGTCATGCGCACGTTCGGGCCGACACCTTTGCGCCCGGCTTCGATGCAATCCAGCGCGATTTCGTGCAGCTTGACGTCCGCGAAGCCTTCGCCGACGGCCTGCTTCGCGAACTTTTCAACCAGGCTCGGCACACCGTAGCGCACGAGGCTCGCGTAGGCCGGCACGATTTCACGATGCCGTCCACCCAGCAATTCCGCGAGCGATACGCCCTTGCGCTTGGCGGCAATATCCCACAGCGCGATATCCACCCCCGACAAGGCGAAGATCGTGATGCCGTAGCGGCCCGGCAGATGCAGCTTGTGCTGAATCTCGCGATTGAGCGCGGGGATATCACCGACCTCCTGCCCGACCACGAGTGGTGCCACCATGTCGGTGAGCGCAGCACGCACGGCTGTCGAACAGAAATACGAGAAGCTGTCACCCCAACCGACCAGCCCGTCATCCGTCTCTACTCGGACGAGCAGCATGTCGAAATGCGTCCAGCGACGCGGCATGATGCCTGTGCCCGCACTGCCGTCCGAAAACGGAATCCTCAACGCGATCGGCTCGATCTTCGTGACGCACGACATGCCCCAACCTCCCTCAATCTCCTGGCCCGATTTGCCTCAGACCGGCCGCCTAGCCCATGCCAACGAAAACCCGAGCCCGAAAAGGAGCACGCCCGATCCCTCGCGCAGGCGCCGCAACAGGCGCGGCCGGCTCGCGATCCCGTTGCGCACCGCAGCAGCACCATAGGCGATCACGATATCGACAAGCGTATTCAGCATGACCGATAGACACCCCAGCACAACGAACTGCAGCGCGACCGCGCCGCGATCCGGATCGACGAACTGAGGAATGAAAGCCAGGAAGAACGCCGCCGTCTTGGGGTTGAACACCTCGACGACGATGCCATCGCGGAAGGCTTTGCGGCTGCCGGCCGGCGCGACATCGCCGACCGTCACGGCAACGCGCGCCTGGCGCATCGTCTTGATGCCGAGCCAGATCAGATACGCGGCACCGGCCATCTTGAGTAGCGTGAAGGCCTGGGCACTTGCCATCACGAGTGCGGATACGCCGAACGCACCAGCAATGACGTGAGCCATTCCCCCCACGCCCGTGCCGATGCTGGACGCGATCCCTTCGGCGCGGCCGCCCGCCAGCGTGCGCGCCATGACGTAGAGAATTCCTGGGCCGGGCGAAATGGCGATCAGTGACGCCAGGGACAGGAACAGCAGGAAGCTCCCGAGCTCCATCGACTCAAACATTGGCCAATCAATCCCTGACAATAATGCCGGCGCCGCGATAGCCGCCATCGGCAGCCACGATCTCTCCCGTCACGTAGCTCGACTGCGTCTCATCCAACAGGAAATGGATAACGCTCGCGAGCTCGGCCGGCGTGCCATAGCGCTTCATCGGAATGTAGCGGTGGTACAGCTCGCGGTCCGCGGCGGTGTGAATCGCCTGCACCATAGGCGTTTCCACCGGCCCCGGTGCCACGGCGTTCACGCGGATGCCGAATGGGGCAAGATCGTTCGCCATCACCTGCGTCAGCGTGACGACCGCACCCTTCGACGCGCCGTAGGCTGAGCGGCCCTTGGAGCCGCGCAGCCCGGAGATCGAGGCGATATTGACGATGGCGCCGCCGCCCGTGTCCATCATGATGCGAGCGGCTGCGCGGCCCACCAGGAACGTGCCGACGACGTTGACATCGAGAATCTTGCGAAACAGGTCCGGCGGTGTGTCGAACACATGCTTGTCGGCGGCGATCCCGGCAGAGTTGACGACGCCGTTGATGCCGCCGAAGGCCTCCACGGTCTCGGCCACCGCGCGGTCCACGCCCTTCTCGTCCGTGACATCGAGCGAGGCGACGCGCACGGCCTTGCTCTTCTCGAACTTGGCGCGGGCCGCCTTGAGCGCGGTCTCGTCACGATCGAGAAGCGCGACCTTCCAACCCTTCCCCAACAGCAGCTCACACGTCGCCAATCCGATGCCTGATGCACCACCCGTCACCAGAGCGACGCGGTCTTTGGCTGCGTTGGTCTTTGCCATGGCCAAACCTCCCGTCAGGTGTTCGGCCGGCCGAACACAGCCTCCATCTCTTTCCTGACGCGCACGGCGTCATCGGTCGCGTCGTAAGCGACATCCGACCACTTGAGGCGCTGTCCCTCCTTGATGTCGGACTTTAGCTTGACATTGTGCGCGAGGCCGAGCGGCAAATATCCCTCTTTCAAGGACATGCTGGCAGGCGTTTGCTTGCCCCAGACGCAGAAGCCGCCCTCACCGTCCAGCACCTCGCCCGCCTTGAGCGCGCGCTTGGCTGTCGCGACCACGTCGGAGTTGAAGCAGAACGGCGAGCCGGTCGGCTCCTTGCGCAGCGCGGCGGAGGCGACCGAAACCCCCAGCTCCAGCCCGATCATGTGCGTCGGCCGGTACAGCGCCGCATACTTTCCGGTCTTGTCAGGGAGCAAGTTGTACTCCACGCAGCACTTGAGCGCGTAGTCGCTGTCGCTCTCGAACACGATATACGTGCCCATGACGAGATTGTGCGGCACGTCCTTGCCGTCGCGATAGATCGAGGAGGTGACCTCCGTTACGCCGGCCTTCTCGAGCACGCCGCCATCGGCCTTGGGCTTGCAGACGTCCGCATGCTCGAAGCGCGTGGCCGGCGGGAAGCTCAAGCCCTCGGTTTGCGAATGCAGCCCCGTCGCATTGCAGATCGCCGTCATCTCGATGCCGGATTTGGTGCCGTCGACGAACGAATTAAACATCTTCGGGTTGATGTGGCTCTTGTCCTGGATCTTGAGATACGTGTTCAGGATATCCCAGACGCTTTCCGGCGTGGATTGATGATAGGTCGGGTGATAGCGCGTGCCCTTGCCTGCCGCGACCACCTTGAACCCGCACGTGCGCGCCCAATCAACATGCTCGCACACCAGTGCCGGCTGATCGCCCCACGCGAGACTGTAGACGACGCCCTTCTCGCGCGCCTGCCGTGCCAGAAGTGGACCCGCCAGCGCATCGGCTTCGACGTTGACCATTACCACGTGCTTGCCGTGGTTGATCGCCGCCTGGCACAGCTTTATGCCGGTCGCGGGATCACCCGTCGCCTCGATGATCACTTCGATCTCGGGATTTTCGATCAGGCTCATGGCATTGTCGGTGATATGCGTCTTGCCGGTCTTGAACGCATCGCCCAGCGACGTCGCGTCGATCTGTTCGGGCGACCACTGCACGCCCAGCAGCCGCTCCTTGGCACGTGCGGGACTCAAGTCCGCGAGCCCGACGAGGTGCATGCCCGTCGTCAGCCGCACCTGCGAGAGGAACATGGTCCCGAACTTGCCGGCCCCCACCTGCCCGATGCGCACCGGCTTATTGGCGGCCGCACGCTCTTGGAGCTTGAAAGACAAATTCATCAGGCGTTCCTCATCGTGGCTTCTTATGAAATTGGCCACAGCATAGGAGACCCCGCCGCCAAGTCCAAGCGGCTGTGCGGTCAATCAAAACCCGGACTACCGCGGGCCATCACAGCCCCGGTGGTGGCGGAATATGTTGAAAGTTGCCCAAGCCGACCCAGACGCGCGGTTTGAGCATTAAGCCCAATGTTTCCCCTCGGTGCTCAAAAGAGGCGATGAGAATTTCTGCTTCGGCGGTCACGTGGACCATAAGCGACTTGAACGATCGCATATTGAGACGCGCCACTTCTGCTCCACTGTGGCGCACATGAATGTCGATATCGCCGTAAGCAGGAGCCAGTGTACATCTGACTGAATAGCCTATGCGCTCCACATCAAATTCAAGGGTATTGTAGAACCACGGCACACCTGCATCCAAGACCTTTGGCTCCACCCCGAAGAAGGCAAGAAGCTGGTGGTCGTCAAGAAAATTGCTGGGCATTACACGGACCAGAGCTGGCTGCCTACCGTCTCCACGCTTACGGGAAACAGCGGCTCCAGCGCGTCCACGTCCATGATGTGGTAGACGCTGAAGCGGTAGGCATCGCCTGCGGTCAGCTCGGGCGGCGTGAAGGGGAACGCGGTGTTGCCGGCCGTCGAGATGCGACCCGGGAAGCCGTGATGCAGCAGATATTGCTTGCACGAGGCGACCACGGCCCGGGCCTCGTCCTCGTCGCTGCCGATGCATTCAACGATAATGCCGATCTCCTCTGGCAGCGTCGTGACTGGCTGGCCACCGATGACGCCAAGCCCGTAGAACCGGAAGAAGAGCTGATAGGGCTTAGCCGGATCGGGCGGCACCAGCTCGCGCACGATCGCTTCTACGGCCGGGATGATCTCGTTGGCCTTAGCGATAAACACGGGATCGACCGAACCCGCCACGCAGATGGCACGCGCGCCAACACGCGTGGCACCCTCGATTTTCACCGTGAACTGCTTGGCAGGCTCCCAGTAGGCACCCGAGACGCGGCAGCGGCGCTCGTCCACGGCCTCGAATTTCGAGTCGCCCAGATGCAGCACACCCTCGGGCTCGATCACGCTCAGCGGGTCGGATTGCTCGTAGAGACCGTGCGCGGCCACCGACAGCGGCGTGGCGCGACGATTGGGATTCATGCTTTCCAGCACGAAGCTGTCCCGCTCCAGCGTGCCGAGCATGGAGTCGCGGCCGCCCGGCTCGCAGCACAAGGATGCGCACTCGATGATCTTGGCCATCTGCATGGCAGGCGCTATCGGCAGCCCCAAGCGCGTCGGCAGGCAGGTATAGATCGCGGTATCGCAGGCACGCCCGGCAATGATCACATCCACATCCTGATCGATCGCGCGGATGAAGGCTTCCGTGCCCATCTGGCCGACGATCCGTGAGGCGCCGTCGATCTCCTCGTCCGTCAGCGCGCCGATCGGACCGATGGACCGCACCTGCCCGGTACGCGCCGCGCGCTTCACCATATCCTTCGGGATTTCCGCGCCGATGGTCGCCAGCCGGAACGACAGCTTCTCCTCGCGCGCGATCTCCCGCACGATCTCAACGACCGCCGCCAGATGCGGGTCGCCGCCGCCGGTCCCTGCCGTTCCGATGACGAGCGGGACGCCGTTGGGGACCGCACCGGTCAGGAGCTGCTTGAGGTCGCTTTTTGTGACGCGGCGCGAGGTGGCCATACGGCCGGCACCGAGGTAGTACGGTCCCGGGTCGACCGAGCCCATGTCCGCCCCGATCAGATGCGGGCGCCGCTCCAGGCCGGCCTTGAACGCCTTTTCCAGGACACCGTATCCGAGCTGGCCCGACGCCGAGAGAATGCGCAGCGGGCTGGGCTCTCGTTCGTAAGCTGCGATGACGCGCGCGAAGTTGCTCATATCTCGATGTCCAGAAGTGGCCGGTGTTGCTGGGCGCCGTAGACGTCGGTATCGCCCGGTGTGCCGGCGATGATACGGCGTGGCAGCACGATCTTGATGGCGATGGCGGCGGGATAAGGAATGACCTCCGCCTCCGGCACACCGAACCTTTGTGCCAGCACATCCGGCCGCAGGCTCGGCGCCTTCAGCGCCCGTTCGTAGAGCTTCGGGTCGTCGAACATAAGATCCAGCGACACCTGCGTCGGACCTGCGTTCTTGGAGCGGATGACGCGCGCGGCGTCCCGGATTTTCATAAGCATGTCCTCATGAGCCGCGCTGTCCTTTAGGCGTCAACGCAAGCGCGGTGCCGATCATGGAATCTCGCGTCACCAGCTTCGCCAATTGCTCCTCGGTCCATCCCTCGGTTCCGGCGGGCCGGCGCGGCAGCACGAGGAAACGGCAATCGGCGGTCGAATCGACAACCCGCACCTCCACGCTGTCGGCTAACTCCGTCCCGAACTCGCGCAGGACGGCGCGCGGCTCCCGCACCGTGCGGGAACGATATTCGCGCGACTTGTACCAGAGAGGAGGAAGTCCTAGGAGCGCCCGCGGGTAGCAGGAACACAGTGTGCACACGATCACATTGTGCACCTTCGGCGTATTCTCCAGCACCACCAATTTCAGGCCGGGAAATTCGAAACACAATTCCGCCACGGTCTTGTTGCCATCGGCCAGCAGGCGCCTCTTGAACTTGGGGTCAACCCACGCGCGCGCCACCAACTTGGCGCCGTTCTCCGGCACCTTGCCATCCCATTCCTCGATCTTGTCCTCGATTTCACGCGCCGTAATGACGCCCTTCGCGATCAGCAGCTCTCGCAGCGCGATTTCCAGGAACTCCCAGTCTTCGCTCGGCTCTTTGAGATCAGGCTGGAAGGGACTGTGCGAATGTGGGTGTGCATGATCGTGATCATGCTCATGATGGTCGTCGCCGTGATCGTCGTGCATCGCGGTCATCCTCATTTCTCCGGCTCGAGCCAATGCTCGTAGAGATCGGCCGTCACCGTGTCTTTCTTGGCGTACGTGCCGTTTCCGGCCCAGACGCCGTCCATGTCGAACTTCACCATGTAGAGCGGCTGCTTGGGCAGACCGGGCTTGCCGTAGGCCAATTCCTCCGGGTTGCGCCATGCGCCGAACTTCTTCACCACCACGCCCGTTTTGCCCTTGAGGTACGCGGGCGTCCGATGGTGACCCTCGTGCACGTCGGCGCGGACACGAACGCGATCTCCGATCTTGAAGCGCGGACTCAAGATTTGGCATCCCGTGCATTGAAGCGCGCGCGGACGGCCGCCAGACGCTGGGCAATCTCAGCCTCCGTTACCACGCCCTTCTCGATGAGAAGTCCGCGCAAGGCGTGCAGCCAGCGTTGGTAGTAACCGCTCGCTTCGTAGTCGCCCGGCGACATGCTTTCGATGGTGCGGCGGTTCTCGTCGGTGAGCCACAGATGCCGCTTCTCGTCGCGCATGAGCATCATCATGGCATCGATGCGACGCTCCGCCAGCGTCGGAGTGTGCTCGTGACGATCGATCGGCCCGGCCGCATCGCCTCCCATGTCATGGACGCCGCGTTTCGTCATAACGCTTCCGCCGTTCCAAATATCAAGCTTTCGTCTTCTGCTTGGCCCAGGCGAGAACCCGCTCGCCCAATGCCGCGTCGATTTTGCCGCTGCGCACCATCTCCTGCAGCACGTCCTGTGAGTGCTCGCCGAGCCGGGGGCCGCCGTGCTTGATGCGCCCCGGCGTACGCGACAGACGCGGGAACACGTTCTGCATCCGCAAGGGGCCTAAATCTTTGTCGGCAATCGTCGTCACGCTTTCGCGGGCCTTGTACTGCGGATCGTCCAGGATCTGGGCCACATCGTACACCGGCCCGATCGCGGCTTCTGCCTTGTCGAAGGCATCGAGCACTTCCGTCAGCGTATGCCGCGCGATCCAGCCGCCGACAATGCCGTCCACCTCTTCCACATGCTTGACCCGGCCCATATTCGTCGCAAAGCGCGGGTCGTTCGCTACTTCCTTGCCGCCCGTCAGCTCCATCACCCGGCGCGTGATGCTCGGTGCTGCGGCCGACAGCGCGACCCAGCGACCGTCCTTGGTCTTGTAGGCGTTGCGCGGCGCATTATTGACCGATCGGTTGCCGGTGCGGTTCTGGATGACGCCAGTCTGATCGTAGGTGGAGGCCTGCGCCCCCAGCAGCGAGAACAGCGGCTCGTAGAGCGACAGGTCGATGTACTGGCCCTTGCCGCTCCCCTGCACATCGCGCTCGTAGATCGCGAACATGATGGCGAACACGCCGTGATAGGCCGCCACGCCGTCGGCCAAGCCGAATGGCGGCAGCGTCGGCGGGCCGTTCGCTTCGCCCGTCACATGCGCGAAACCCGAGAACGCCTCAGCAATCGTGCCGAATCCGGCGCGATGCTTGTAAGGCCCCGTCTGACCGAAGCCCGTCACCCGCAGCATCACAAGGCGCGGATTGATCTCCGATAGCGTCTCCCAGCCGAGGCCCCACCGCTCCAGCGTCCCCGTACGGAAATTCTCGATAAGAACGTCAGCGTCCTTCACGAGCGCCTTGAACACGTCCTTGCCATCGGCTTCGTGTAGATCAAGGACGATGGCGCGCTTGTTGCGCCCCGTAACCTTCCACCACAGGCCGTGACCGTCCTTGGCGGCGCCCATCTTGCGCAGCGCATCGCCGTCGGGATGCTCGATCTTGATGACGTCGGCGCCGAAGTCGCCCAGCACCATCGCCGACAGCGGGCCGGCAAACACCGTGGCGCAATCGATCACCTTGAGCCCGGCGAGCGGCCCGTCTTTCTCGGTATTGCGTTTCATCGGTTTTGAATTTCCACCCTAGTTGATCAGCTTCAAGCGGCGCGCCAGATCGACCGTCGCGCGCGCTTCGAGAAAGAACGGCTCGTCAACCATCCGGCCATCGACCACGAACGCGCCCAGGCCCTTGTTGGCCGGATCGGTCGCGGCGGCAAGCACCTTTTGCGCCCAGGCAATCTCGGCATCGCGCGGCGTATAAACCGCATTCACCACTGCCACCTGCGAAGGATGGATGCAGCTCTTGCCTGAATATCCCATGCGCCGGCCCGCCACCGTGTCCCGCTCCAGCCCCAGCGTATCGGCGATGTTGACGAACACCGTGTCGTAGGCCGGCACGCCGGCCTCGGCCGCCGCCATTTTCGCCGCTAACCTGACGGGTGAAAGGGCGGCGTCATGGCGTTCTATGCGATAGGGCGCAAACAGGTCACCGACACCGAACTGCACGCCGGCCACCCGCTCGTGCGCGCAGGCAATCTCGTTGGCAAAGCGCAGGCCTTTGGGACTTTCCAGATTGATGAGGATGCCGATCTTGTGTCCGAGGCCCTTGCGCTTCTCGGCCGTGATCACCGCTTCGACGCCGCGGCGCACCTCTTCCGCGCTCTCCAGCTTCGGCAAATTGACGAGGTCCGTGCCCATCGTGACGACGGCAGCGACGTCCTCCGCGAACTGCGGCGACCCGACCGGATTGACGCGCACGATCCTGAGCTTTGCATGCTCGCGTCCGAGACTTGCCAGAAAATCGCTGGTGCGCCGGCGCGCCTCGTCCTTCTTGTCCGGAGTGACGGCATCTTCGAGATCGAACGACAAGGCATCCGCGGCCGACGCCATGGCCTTTTCGAACAGCTCTGGCCGGCTGCCAGGCACGAACAACTTGCTTCGCATCATTGTGCGCTATCCTTCGTCTCGGCAGGCGGCTCAACCCGCAGTCATTCTATGGCGACCCAACGCCTCATGTCACTTGCCGCGGGCAACAATTGGCTCCAAGCTGAGCCGTCTGCGGCGCGTTAGCTTAAGGGGATGCTCATGGCAACCGGCGGCAATGTCATCGGCCTCAAAGGCATCTCCGGACACGGCAACGTCTTGACGGGCACGCGCCACATGGTGGCAGCTGCTCACTATCAGGCCGCGCACGCGGGTTTCCTGATCCTCGAAGCAGGCGGCAACGCCGTCGACGCAGGCGTCGCTGCGGGCATCGCCCTGGGTGTCACGCAATGCGATCTTGTGAACGTCGCGGGCGTCGCGCCCATCATGATCCGGCTCGCTGCAACCGGCGAGGTCATCACCATCGACGGCCTGGGTGTGTGGCCGGCCAAGGCGTCCTCCGCTTACTTCCGCGACAAGCATAAGGGTGCCATTCCCGCGGGCTTGATGCGCGCCGTTGTTCCGGGCGGACCTTCGGGCTGGATCACGGCACTCGAACGCTACGGCACCATGAGCTTCGGCAATGTGGCGGCCGCGTCGATCCGGTTTGCACGCGACGGATTTCCGGCCGACCCTCGCCTGTGCGAAACCATTGTCGGCAACGAGGCGAACTATCGCCGTTTCGCCGAGAACGCCCGCATCATGATGCCTGGCGGCAAACCGCCCCAGCCTGGTGACATTTTCCGCCAGACCGATCTCGCGCGCTCCCTGCAGTATATGGCCGACGAGGAGAAGCGCGCCGCCGGCAAGGGCCGCGCCGCCGGCCTCGCAGCAGCACATGCGGCGTTCTATCAGGGCGACATTGCGCGCACTATCACCGACTATCACGCCAAGAACGGCGGCTGGCTCAGCATGGACGACATGCGCCCGTTCAAGGCCCGCCTTGAGAAACCGACGCGCACCCGCCACGGCTCCGTCGAAGTCTTCACCTCCGGCCCCTGGTGCCAGGGCCCTGCGCTCAACATGATTCTGAGCATCCTGGCGCGCGACGACGTGCGCGCGCTTGGCCACAATTCGCCGGCCTACATCCATCTGCTGACCGAGGCGATCAAGTTGGCCTTCTCCGATCGCGAAGCCTACTTCGGCGATCCGCGCTTCGTCGATGTGCCGCTCGACATATTGCTGTCGGACAGCTATGCGGCCGAGCGCCGCCGTCAGATCGATCCTGCCCGCTCCTGCCCGCAGATGCCGATTGCCGGGGAAATCTCGGGCTATCCGCGGCTGCGTCCGGACGTGCCGATCGCCTACGTGCCGCCGCCCTCGCCCGACACGGCCTACGTCGCCGTCATCGACCGTCACGGCAACGCGTTCTCGGCAACACCGAGCGACTCTTCCTACGATGCCGAAATGATTCCGGGCACGGGCTTCTGCCCCTCTGGCCGCGGCTCTCAGTCATGGACCGTCGTTGGACACCCATCCGAGGTCGCGCCATTCAAGCGGCCGCGCCTGACGCCCAATCCGGCCATCGCCATTCTTGCCGACGGCCAGGCCGTGATGCCGTTCGGCACGCCCGGCGGCGACGTGCAGAGCCAGGCCATGCTCCAGGTGCTGCTCAACGTCTCCACGTTTGGCATGGACCTACGCAGCGCCATCGAAGCGCCACGCTTTGCGACCTATTCCTTCCCATCCAGCTTCGAGCCGCACGAGTACTATCCCAATCGCCTGGCCCTCGAAGGCCGCATCGACAGCGCCACCATGAACGGCCTGCGCGAGCGCGGCCACGATGTGCTGGAATGGCCGGAATGGACCCGCCTCGCAGGCTCCGTCTGCTCCGTCATCCACGACGTGAAGCACGGAGTGCTGACAGGTGCCGGCGATCCACGGCGCGCGTCTTACGCCGTGGGCTGGTAACGATCAGGCGAATTTCACGGGCTCGATCTTCGCGCGCGTGAACGCCGGGCGTGCCTGCACCCGTGCCCACCATGCCTGCGTATGCGGATAGTCGCGCAGGAACATCCCGTGCTCCTCCAGCTCGCCGAAGCGTACTGCATACGGCGACATATTGATGTCCGCGAGCGAGAACGTGCTGCCGGCCAACCAGGGCCCGTGCTCCAGGCTTGTTTCCATGCGCACGCGCACGTGCCGCAGCACGTCGGCCGCGCGTTTCATCTCGTCCTCAGTGTAGGGCTGGCGCGCGACTCGTCGCCACTGCTCGCGCCGCTCCGGCATCGGAGTCGAGGCCATCTTTTGGGACAGCTCCTCATCGGACCATTTGCTGGCGGTCGGCCCCATCATGCGATTCCAGTTCAGCTCCTGGAAGGCCTTGATGACGACGGTGTCGGCCATGTAGGTCCACACCCGCATCGCCGCGCGTTCGGCGGGATCTGCCGGCCGCAATGGCGTGTCGGGATAGACATCCTCAAGATACTCGTTGATTACTGTGCTCTCGATGATCGGTCGCCCACGATGGACGAGCGTGGGCACAACGGCATTGGGGTTGAGTGCCAGATACTGCGGCGTGTTCTGCTCGTTCTTCAGCAGCCGCACGAAAATACCGACGTAAGCAAGCCCCTTCTCTTCGAGGCAGAAGCGCACGCGGCGCGACGCACTCGACATCCAGGCGTGATAGAGCACAAGGTCGGCATCTGGAACAGGATCGAAAACGGTCGGCATGGCTACGCCTTGTCCTCGTCGAGAGAGCGCGCCTCGGACGGCAGCATGTGCGGCACACCATTGCGAATGGGATAGGCCAGACGCGCGGCCCGGCTGATCAGCTCTTGGGCCTTCTCGTCATATTCGAGCGTTGCTTTCGTCAAAGGGCAGACGAGGATTTCCAGCACACGCGGATCGGCACGTTCGCTGCCGGGCTTGATGGCCTCTGTAGGCACAGTGTGTCGCGCTCCCTATTGCAGCGTCGTTCCCATATTACCGCCACCGGCCAGATCCATCTCGGCCAGTGCCACCAGCGTCTCGGCTCGCTCTTTCAAACTACCAGCCTCCAGCAACGCTTGCTTTTCCTCACCTCCGAAGGGGCTCGCGACGGAAAGGGAATTGACCAGCTGCTCGGTTGATGACTTTGCAATGACGTCCCAATCGGCTTCGAATCCCCGCGCCGCGAGGTAGCGGCGCAACGCATCCATGAGCTTGTTGCGGTCAACCTGCTGCTCGCCCAGGCCAGGCCGAAAATCGTCGGCGAATTTGCGGTAGTTGACTCTATATTTTCGGTAGGGGATCGCCGGATCGATCACCTCGTCAACCAGCTCGAAGCGCGCGACACCGGTCAGCGAAATCATCAGACGCCCGTTCTCGAGCTCTTGAAAAGCCGTCAGCCGCCCCGTGCATCCAATGGACCTCAACGGGGCTGAATGATCTTTCGGTGAGCCCGTTTCACCGCCCTCGCCCGCCGGCTGGGTTATGCCGATGAGCCGCGTACCGCCGACAACGTCATCAAGCATCGCGAGGTAACGTGGCTCGAAGACCTGCAACGGCAGGGATGCGCGCGGCAGAAGAATGCAGGCGTGCAGCGGAAACACGGGGATGAGTTGCGGCAGATCTTCTATTCGGCGGTAGCGGTGCACTGATGGCACGGGTTCGCCTTTCGAGCGGGCTCAGGAGAACAGGAGTGAGGAGAGACGCCTGCGACCGTCAAGGGTTGCTGGATCTTTGGGTCCCCACGCTTCGAAAAGCTGCACCAGCTGCTTTCGGGCAGCCTGGTCGTTCCAGTTGCGGTCACGGCGAAAGCTCTCGAGCAGCTCGCCGACTGCCGCCTCCTTATCACCCGTGGCCGCCATAGCCGTTGCCAGCTCGATACGTGAGGCATGATCGGCCGGATTGGCGGCGACCTTGGCTTTGAGATCGTCGAGATTGCCGGCGTTCTGGCCGCGTTTGGCAAGATCCAGCGCCGCGCGCACGCTCGCGATCGGCTGGGCGTCGCGCTTGTCGGGTGGAGCCAGAGCGAGCGTCTGCTCGGCGCGTACGAGATCGCCGTTGCTCAGATAGCATTTGGCCAACCCTGCCAAGGCGACCACATTTTCGCGGTCTTCCTGCAGGATGGCGGCAAAAATTTCCGCCGCAGCCTGCGCGTCGCCGGCCTCCAGAACCTTGTTGGCTTCTTCGAGAGCCGCCGAGAGGTCCGCTGCAGCGTCGTCCTCGAGCAGGCGGCCGACGAATTCACGAACCTGGGACTCGCTTTGCGCGCCCATGAACCCATCCAGCGGCCGTCCGTCCTTGAAGGCGTAGACGGTCGGGATCGACTGGACCCGCAGCTGGCCCGCTAGGCCGGGATGCTCGTCGATGTTGACCTTGACCATCCGCACCTTGCCGCCATGCGACCGCACGACCTTTTCCAGAATGGGCGTCAACTGCTTGCAGGGTCCGCACCACGGCGCCCAGAAATCGACAATAACCGGTACCTGGCGTGAGGCCTCGATCACGTCTTTCGCGAAGGCGGCCGTGCCTGAATCCTTGATGACATCGCCTGGAGCACCCGCCGGGGCAGCCGGGTTCCTTGTTCCAACGTCCATTCAAATTCTCCTTATCCCTTTGCAGGAGCGACGCGAAGTCCGGCTGCTAGGGCACAACTCTTGCCGGAGGCGCGATCGGCCTTGCGCATATGATAGCGCGAAAACCAAAAATCGAGACGGACACCATAGGCGTTTCAGGGGCCGGCAGCAATTTCCGCAGCGCTGGTTACCATGTGACTCCGGGATGCGCACGCGCCAGCGATTGCATGTCCGCCAGCATTTTGCCGAACGCCTCCGTGTGCAAGCCCGTCCGGCCACCGGTCTGCATCGCGCAACCCGCAGGCCAGTCGAGCCTGGCATCTGCAAAAAAAACTGTGACTTTGCCCTTCCAGATCGGCGCAATGTCACCTCTCCTGACGGCGATTCCATCCATCGCCAACGCTGTCTCGCGCTCCTCCATTTGAAAGAGCTCGCCCGTATAGGGCCACAGATCCATCAACGCATTCGCGCTACGCCGATGGCTCTCCTCCGTGCCGTCACCAAGCCGGACCACCCACTCGGCCGAGTGACGGACGTGATAGGCCATCTCCTTCACCGCCTTCGCCGCGATCTCCGCCAGTCGCACATCGCGAGATCGCGCCAGCGCCTCCAGGTACGGATGCATGAACGACGCGTAGAGCAGATGACGCATCATGGTCGCGGCGAAATCCCCGTTCGGCTGCTCGACCAACAGAATGTTGCGAAACTCCCGGGCGTCCCGAAAGTAGGCAAGATCATCCTCGTCGCGGCCCTTGCCCTCCACCTCACCAGCATAGGCGTAGTACAGGCGCGCCTGCCCGATCAGATCCAGCGCCAGGTTCGATAGCGCAATGTCCTCCTCGAGCATCGGCGCACAGCCGGACCACTCCGACAGCCGATGGCCAAGCACCAGGGCGTCATCACCCAGCGCGAGCACATAGTGGAACAGATCATCTTCAGCGGGCTTCGCCGTCATCGATCCGCGCCCTTTGCCGCGCACTCAGCTCTCGCGGCGGATTGACGAGGGACACCAGCACGAAGCTGATGATCATGAGCAGAAACCAGGATCCGAGCTTGCCCCACGTGACAGGCGACCATGTCCTCAGCTGATGCGGGTACAGCCACACCGCCGAAAACGAGCCGATGTTCTCCGCCAGCCAGATGAAAAGCGACACAAGAAAAAAACCGAGCAGCAGCGGCATGCGCCGCGGCACTCGGTCGATGGTAAAATGGATCATGGTGCGTCCGTAGATCGCCGCCGCCATGGCAAAGAGTGCGATCCGCGCATCTACGACGTAGTGGTGCGTGAAGAAGTTGACGTAGATCAACAGCGCCAGCAGCCAGGTCCAGCGCGCATCGGGATAGTTCGAGAAGCGAAAGTCGAACAGCCGCCAGCAGCGCGCGATATAGCTGCCCACAGCGGAGTAGAGAAAGCCGGAAAACAGCGGCACCCCGGCAATCCTGATGACGTTGGTATCGGGATAGATCCAAGAGCCCTTCGCCGTTTTGAACAGCTCCATGACGGTGGCGACGACGTGAAAGAGAAGGATGACTTTGGCTTCCTCGATGCGTTCGAACTTCAAGACGAGGAGCTTGAATTGGGTAAGAAGTGCGACCAGCAGCAGCAAATCGTAGCGCGCGATCGGCATCCACGCCGGATAGCTGAGCTTGGTCAGGAGGATGAACCCCAGAAGCACGCCGGCAAACAGGCAGGCCCACGCTTGCAGGACGCCGAAAATCAGCAGCTCGTGCCACACGCGGCCAAACGGCAGCGGCAACAGCCATCGCCTGGAAACGGTCTTGAGCCACGCGAGCCAACGGTCGCGCCGACGCGACAAGCCCATCCCCACGTGTCGCTGCATCGGCCCGCACCCGGCTGCTCGTATCCCCGCCCACCTCACGATACGCCGATGCAAAGGAGCGAATTGAGGCAGCCATGCCGATCACTACATATGCCCCACGTTGTCAGGAACTTTGTAGAACGTCGGGTGGCGGTAGATCTTCGACCCCGTAGGCTCGAACATCTCCCCCTTGTCCGACGGGTCGGAGGCCACGATGGCCGATGACGGGACAACCCAGACCGACACACTTTCCCCACGCCGTGTGTACACGTCACGCGCCGCCTGCAGCGCCATTGTCGCGTCCGCCGCGTGCACGCTGCCGCAATGCTTGTGCGGCAGCCCTGAGCGGTTGCGGATGAACACCTCCCACAGCGGTATCGGCGTCTCGGTCATGGTTGGCTCCCAAGCGCTCGACGTGTATAGGCGTCGGCAACCTTCTCCCAATCGTCAGCGTAAGCGCCCGTTCCCAGCGCATCATAGAAATGTTCGTCGAAGGCCTCGAATGGATTCCACGCCTCCGGGTTCGCAGCAGCGTATTCATTGAGGCGCTGCTCTCGAACCGGCTGCGCCCTCGGAAACCTTTTGCCGAAGAAGTGCATGGCTCCACTCACTGCGACCGCCGCTTTAGGCAATCCAATGGCCTCAAAGCCGATCGCGGCCTCAGGTGCGAGCACTCCTGTTGAGTTTCCAAAGAATTGGTGAAACCCACCATTGCAAACCTCGGAGTGACACCACGTGCAAGTCAGTAGGTGCTGAACCGGTTTGGAGAGCCGCTTGTAGTCCGCCAAAAAGTCATTGGCCGTCCCATAGATGTTCACGCGATCCCAATGCGGTTCCACAAATTGCCAGTAGTACGGCTTTCCCGAGTCAAGCATTGGGCGCTCCTCAATGCGCTCACGCACAACGTTGGCTCATCACCCGCTCGACATCAGGCAGGCTCTCCCAGCCAAAGGCGTGCTCGCTCGGGCCGTGACGGGTGAGTTGATCGAGCCGCTCCAGGGCTTCCGTGGAGGTTGGAATGTGGCCTGCCGCAATCCACCACATGACGAAATGCGGTGTTTGCATCGGAGTGAACCAGTTGCCCTTCTTCTGGTAGATGCGCTTATGCACGGTGTTCCAGACGAAATGCTGGAGCTGCTCCGGTGTTTCCCACACGCTCATGTTGATGAGGAAGGTCGGATCGGTGCTGACCAGGATGCCCGTGGCGTTGTTGCTGTCGTCCTTGAGGCGCCACACGAAGCCGGGGCTGCGCTCGGCCAGCGCATTAACGGCGTCCAGCGCACCCATGAACTCGGCCATGCGTGGATCGTCGGTGGGATAGCGGATGTGACCGACATTGAGTTGAGCCAGATGCGTGCCGGCAGGCTGTATGACCATGGATACTCCTTTACTCGGCTGCGATCTTCGCTGCGGCAACGCGCTCGGCCACCTTGCGAGCGTAGGCGAGCGCCGCCTCGCGCACCCAAGCCCCGTCTACCTCCACCTGCCTGCGGACCTGCATGCGCTGCCGATTGCACGGTCCGTCGCCTGCCAAGATCCGCTTGAACTCGCTCCAGTCAATCTCTCCAAACAGCCAGTGCCCCGCGTGCTCGTCGAAGCGCAGTTCGGGATCGGGGAACGCCAGACCAAGATGGCGACCCTGCGGCACCGTCGCATCGACGAACTTCTGCCTCAGGTCGTCGTTGGAAAAACGCTTGATCTTCCATGTCATCGTGTCGGAGCTGTGCAGGCTGTCCTTGTCCGATGGGCCGAACATCATCAGGCTCGGCCACCACCAACGGTTCAACGCATCCTGCACCATCTCCTTCTGCGCCGCACTGCCCTGGCACAGGGTGATCATGATCTCGTAGCCCTGGCGCTGGTGGAAGCTCTCCTCCTTGCAGATACGGATCATGGCCCGCGCGTACGGCCCATAGCTACAGCGGCAAAGCGGGATCTGATTCATGATGGCAGCGCCGTCGACCAGCCATCCGATTGCGCCGATGTCGGCCCAGGTCAGCGTGGGATAATTGAAGATCGAGGAGTACTTCGCCTTGCCCGACAGCAGCTGCTGATAGAGCTCCTCGCGCGACACGCCCAGCGTTTCAGCGGCGGCGTACAGGTAAAGGCCATGGCCTGCCTCATCCTGGACCTTCGCCAGCAGCGCCGCCTTGCGCTTCAGCGACGGCGCCCGCGTGATCCAGTTGCCCTCCGGCTGCATGCCGATGATTTCGGAGTGTGCATGCTGCGAGATCTGGCGCACCAGCGTGCGCCGGTAGCCGTCCGGCATCCAATCGTTGGGCTCGATCTTGTCCTCGCGATCGACGATCGCCTGGAATCGCGCGACCTTATCTGCGTCGCCGGCGTCCGCCGTCGGACCGCCCTCTGAGACGTTGAGCGCCTGCGTATACATGGGCGTCCTCTCATCGAACTAGCACCGCGTTATGTCACGGAAACGGCCCTGTTCCAAGGTGCGCGCCAGCCTGTAGCGGCTAGAAATCCGACACGATCCCGCCCTTTTCCCAGTCGCCATAGCGGGTTGGCTCAGGCCCCTTCTGGCCGCCTTTCTCTGCCGGTGCGGGGGCCGCATGCGCGTCGCGCTGCCGCCGCCGTTCCTCGGCTTCCTTCAGCGCACGCTCCGCTTCGGCGGACAAACGCCGCGAGCCTTCCGTTTGCTCTTTATTGATACTGTCTTTCACGATGGGAGTCCGACTGGCGCACGAGAACAAGCATCACCATATACTAGCGCGAAGCATCTGCAGTTGCATGGTGCTGGGATCGTAAACCTTGACTTGGAGCGGGCCTCAAGCGGCCCGATAAATCCTCGATGCCAATGAACTATGCCAAGACTGCGATGCTCTTGGCCCTTCTGACCGCCATTTTCGTCGGCATGGGCTTCGCGGTCGGTGGTGAGTCGGGAATGCTGATTGCGTTCGTCGTCGCGCTCGGCATGAACCTGTTCAGCTTCTGGAAGTCCGACACGATGGTTCTGCGCATGTACGGTGCGGAAGAGGTCACCGCACAATCAGCGCCTGAGTACTACGGGCTTGTGCAGGAGCTGGCCCAGCGCGCCGAGCTGCCTATGCCGCGTGTCTATGTGATGCACAATCCGCAGCCCAACGCGTTTGCGACCGGCCGGAGCCCGAGCAATTCCGCCGTCTGCGCCTCGACCGGCCTGCTGGAGATGCTGAGCCGCGAGGAAGTCGCGGGCGTCATGGCCCACGAGCTTGCCCACATCAAGAACCGCGACACCTTGACCATGACGATTGCGGCCACCATCGGCAGTGCCATCTCCATGCTGGCGCAATGGCTCCAGTTCAGCGCACTGTTCGGCGGACATCGCGAGGGCGGCAGCCGGATCGGCGCCTTCGTCGCCATGCTGCTGGCGCCGTTTGCCGCCATGGTGGTGCAGATGGCTGTCAGCCGGTCGCGCGAGTACCAGGCCGACCACATGGGGGCGCTGATTGTCGGCAATCCGCTGTGGCTGGCCTCCGCGCTGCAGAAGATCCAGGGCTATGCCCGCCAGATCCCCAACGAGCAGGCTGAGGAAGCCCCGGCGACGGCGCACCTCTTCATCATCAATCCGCTGTCGGGGATCGGCATGGACAATCTTTTCTCGACCCACCCCAACACCGAGAACCGCATTGCCGAGCTCGAAAAGCTCGCGGCGGAGATGGGCGTTCGCGACCAGCCAGGAAGCTTTCTCGCATCGCGCACGGCGGCCACCGATCCGCGGGAAGCGCGGTCGGCGCGCGGCCCCTGGGGTTGATCTCCCGGCCAACCACGGTGCAGTGTCACAGCTCCGCGGCGCCTGCGACTTCGACCGATCGCGTTTACCCCCAGGTACGTGTCCGAGCCAGCTTGAGCCTGCCGTATTACCGGAGTACCGACGATTCGGTTGGCGGGTCGGGGACTTGGACAGGGGGCGACGAACGTAATGGCCACGGGGGAACGCCTCGTCCTTGCACGGCTGGCAGCCCAGCGCGCAGGCCGGGCTGCGACCGCCAGGGTTCTGCGCTCGACCGGCCTCAAGAACTGGCTTGCCCCATCGATTGCCGATGAATTCCTCATCGTGCCGCAGGACCTGCGCACCCCCGACCCGAGCTTTCTCGTCGAGATCGCCGCCCATCAATTCGGCCTTGCCGGCGCCGTCGCAAATCTCGGCGGCCTGTCGCCCTTCGCCGTGCCGCCGCCGACCGCGGCCTGGGCACAGGAGCTGCACGGATTCAGCTGGCTGAGACATCTCCGCGTGGCTGCCAACGACGAAGACGCGCAGGAGGCGGCGCAGGCCTTCGTCCTGAGCTGGCTGGAGCTCGGCAAATCATCTCCTGTCACGTTGGAACCGCAAGTCGTGGCCCGGCGAATCATTTCCTGGATCAGTCACGCCGACTTGCTGCTCGAAGGCAGCAGCGCGCGGATCTATACCCTGACGGCTGACAGCCTCGGCGCAGAGATCCAGCTGTTGGCGGCAACGCGCAACACGGCCCCGTCCGGCCCATCCCGTCTGCTGTGCCTGACCGCGCTGCTGTTTGCCTCGCTTTGCGTCGCCGGACACGACCGCCGCCATGCACGACTGGAAAAGGCCTTCCTCGCGGAGCTCGATCACCAAGTGCTGCCGGACGGTGGTCACGCGAGCCGAAACCCGGCCATCGTCATCGACCTCCTCTTGGATCTCCTGCCGCTGCGGCAATGCTACGTGGCCCGTCACATCGCGCTGCCCGACGCCCTGCTGGAGGCCATCGATCGCATGATCGTCTACCTGAAGTTCATGCGCCGCGGTGACGGTGCGCTCGCCCGCTTCAACGGCACGGGCCGCACCGAGGTGGACGCACTCGCGACCGTGCTCGGCTACGAGGAGCAGGAAGATCCGGAGACGGGCGAGAAAGAGCCCGAAGCCGAGTTCGACCCCAGGCCCAGGTCCGGCTATCAGCGCCTGCAGCGAGAGACAACAATCGTCCTGGTGGATGTCGGCCCGCCGCCGCCGCTCGCCTTCTCAGGGCAGGCGCACGCCGGATGCCTATCCTTCGAGCTGAGCTACGGGTCGCAACCCATTCTCGTCAACGTCGGAGCGCCCGCTGCGATGCAGGAGGCTTCGCGGGCGATGGCGCGCGCAACCGTCAGCCACAACACGCTCTGCCTCAACAATACGTCGTCGTCCCGCCTCGTGGCCCTGGATGGCGCGCAACCTCAGCCGGCGCTGCAATTGCCGGACGAGGTTCTGTCCAGCTTCGTCGAACGCGACGGCTCGCTCATCCTCGAGGCGTGGCATGACGGCTATCTCGGTCAGTTCAGGCTTCTGCACGCTCGCTGCCTAATCCTGAGCCAGGACGGGGAACGCTTGGACGGCGTCGATCGCCTCGAGCCCCCCAGCGGTGTGCTCCGCACCCGGCAGGACCTGCCATTCTCCATCCATTTTCATCTGCCGTCCGAAGCGATATGCCGCCTCGGCCACGTTCCTGAAACCGCAGAAATACAGATCGAGCCGCATTCCCACTGGCGCCTGACCGCCGCCGGTGCCCGCCTGTCCGTCGAAGCCAGCACCGACCTGGCCTACCTATCGAGCCCCCGCCGATCAATGCAGATCGTCCTGCGCGGCGCCTGCCCCGGGGAGACCACCGTGATCTGGAGCCTGGAGCACATTCGATCCGATCCCGTTTAGCAGATTTCGCACCCACGAGATTTCGTGCTAATCGGCGCCGCGGTCCGGGAGACATACGACATGACGACATCTTCCCCTACCATCCAGCGCGCGCTCATCTCTGTTTCCGACAAGTCGGGCCTGATTGAATTCGCGCGCGGATTGTACAGCGCCGGCATCGAGCTCCTTTCCACCGGCGGCACGGCCAGCGCCTTGAAGCAAGCAGGCCTCAGCGTGAAGGACGTATCGGAGCATACCGGCTTTCCCGAGATGATGGATGGCCGTCTCAAGACCCTGCACCCAATCGTGCATGGCGGATTGCTGGCGATCCGGGGCAATCCCGAGCACGAGAGCGCAGCGCAAGCCCACGGCATCACCCCCATCGACCTGCTCGTCGTCAATCTCTATCCCTTCGAGGCCACGGTCGCGAAGGGTGCCGACTTCGCGCATTGCATCGAGAACATCGACATTGGTGGCCCGGCCATGATCCGGGCGGCGGCCAAGAACCACGCCCGCGTGACGGTCGTGGTCGAGCCGGAAGACTATGCGCTCGTCCTGAGCGAGATCGCGGCCGGCAAAGGCTCCACTTCTCCCGAGCTTCGGCGGCGCCTGGCGGCCAAGGCCTACGCCCGGACGGCAGCCTATGACGCCGCGATCTCCACCTGGTTCGCAGAGAAAAACGGCGAGACGACTCCGACCTACCGCGCTTTCGGCGGGCGCCTGAGACAGGAGCTGCGCTACGGCGAGAACCCGCATCAGCGGGCGGCCTTCTACACCACGGGTGATCAGCGTCCGGGCGTCGCCACACTGACCCAGCATCAGGGCAAGGAGCTGTCCTACAACAATTTCAACGACACGGATGCGGCGTTCGAGCTGGCGGCGGAATTCGATCCCGGCATGAACGCCGCAGTCGCTATCATCAAGCACGCCAATCCGTGCGGCGTCGCCATCGGCACGTCGCTGGTTGAAGCCTACGCGCGCGCCCTCAAGTGCGATCCCATCAGTGCTTTCGGCGGCATCGTCGCGCTCAACCAGCCGATCAATGCCGCCGCGGCGCACGAGATCACGAAGATCTTCACCGAGGTGGTGATCGCGCCCGACGCGACGGACGAGGCAAAGGCCATCTTCGCCAAAAAGAAAAACCTGCGTCTGCTGACGACCGGCGGTCTTCCCGATCCGCGTGCGGCGGGCCTCACCGTGCGCTCCCTGTCCGGCGGATTGCTCGTGCAGACGCGCGACAACGGATCGATCGACGATCTCCACTTGAAGGTGGTGACCAAGCGGCAACCATCGGCGCAGGAGTTCGCCGATCTGATATTTGCGTTCCGCGTGGCTAAGCACGTCAAGTCCAATGCCATAGTGTATGCCAAACAGGGAGCCACGGTCGGCATCGGCGCAGGGCAGATGAGCCGAATCGATTCGGCCCGAATCGCGGCCTGGAAATCGGCCGAGGCCGCCAAGTCGGCCAAAGAGGCCGATCCGCTCGCACGCGGATCGGTCGTCGCCTCCGACGCTTTCTTCCCGTTCGCCGATGGTCTCCTGGCCGCAGCGGAGGCCGGCGCCACCGCCGTCATTCAACCCGGCGGGTCGATGCGGGACGACGAGGTCATCAAGGCCGCCGACGACAAGGGTTTGGCGATGGTCCTGACGGGCATGCGGCACTTTCGGCACTGAGTCCGGTGGCGGACATCGGCAGCCCAATTTCCCTGCGCCCCGCGATCATGGCCGATCGCTTCATGCTCCGGCGCTGGCTCTCCGATCCAGTGGTCGCAACGCATTGGGGCAACAGCGCCTCGGCCGAGGCGGAAATCACTTTGGCCATGGAGAGCCCATCGGCGATCTGCCGCATCGTCGAATGCGACGGCAAGCCGATCGGCTACGGCCACGCCGTCGACGCGAGCTTGTGGGGCGAGGCGCTTCCGCCGGATGTTCCTCCCGGATGCTGGGATATCGATCTGTTCGTGGGCGCGGCCGAGCACCGCGCGCGCGGGATCGAAAAACATGCGCTCGCCGGGCTCGCCGCCGAGGTATTTGCGACGACGCTGGCGGTCGCCTGCTGCACCTTCGTATCCATCAAGAACGAAGCCATCGTTCGGGACTATGAGCGTGCGGGCTTCCGTTGGACCAAGATTTGGACTGACCTTATCGTTGGTCCGTGCTGGGTGTTGATCAGGGAGCGTCCGGCCCGCTGAGCTATCAGCGCGCGCGGACCAACAACATCATCAGCATTCCGGTCAGCAGAAATGCGGCGATCACTGTCATCCCCGCCCGCTGACTGCCTGTTGCCGTCGTCACGGTCGCGATGAGCAGCGGCGCGGCGAATGCCGTCACCTTGCCCGAGAACGCGAACAGGCCGAAGAACTGTGTCAGCTTTTCGGGTGGCGCCAGGCGCGCCAGAAGCGACCGGCTGGCCGCCTGCACGGGCGCCGCAACAATGCCGATCAGAATCGCGAACGCCAGGTACACCAGCTCACCCTGCGAGGAGAACGGACCGGAGCCAGCCACTTTCTCCGGCACAGCAACGCCAAACAGCACCTCGCCCTTCGATACCGACAGGATGCCAACCGCTCCCGCCATCAGGATCAGCAATGAAACGACAATGACGCGCTTAGCGCCCCAGCGATCGTCGAGGATGCCGCCGATCACCGCGCCGAATGCGCCGGTCAGCGTGAGAATGATGCCGAACAGCCCGAGCTCGAAGGCCTGCCAGCCGAACACGCTCGCCCCATAGATGCCGCCGAAGACGAAAATCGCCGACAGGCCGTCAACGTAAACCGCCCGCGCAATCAGAAAAATGAGCATGTCGCGATGCTGCGGCAGCTCACGCAACGTGTCCCACAGCTCCGCGAAAGCCGAGCGCGATCCAGCGCTCGCCGCGGGCACCGCGCGCGGGTCCGGCACGAACAGGAAGAACGGGATCATGAACAGCAGATACCAGACCGCCGAGAACGGCCCCACGAGCCGATCGCCTTCCCGCGCCGCCATATCGAGCGCCACAACGGGCTCAAGTCCAAGCAGCGTCTTACCCGTCGTGGGATTGACCACAATCAGGCCCGCCATCAGCACGAGGCTGACAAGTCCGCCGGCGTAGCCCACACCCCAGCCAATGCCGGACAGGCGCCCGATTTTGTCGGGCGGCACCAGCGACGGCATGATCGAGTTGGTGAAGACCGTTGTGAATTCAGCGGCAACCGTCGCAACGACAAAGGCGAGAACCACAAGCCAAATCGTGAGGTTCGGCGATCCAGGCTCGGCAAACCACAGCGCAGCCATGCCGGCCGCCATGACGAGCGAAAACAGCGCGATCCACAGCTTGCGCCTGCCGCGTCCGTCCGCTATCGCCCCAAGCAGGGGGCTGCCGATGGCCACAAGTATCCCGGCCACCGCCGCGCCATATCCCCAGATCGCCTGCCCGCGCGTCGCGTCACCCACGACAGCATTCGCGAAATAGGGCGCAAATAGAAACGTGAGGATCAACGTATAGTAGGGCTGTGCCGCCCAATCGAACAGCACCCAGCCAGTGAGTGCTGCTCGCGATGCCCCGGGCTGCTCCGTAGATGCGGCAGCATCCGCGGTCGTCTCCATGGCCATGGATATGCCTTCCCCCGATTGCAATGCCGAAGCGGCGGCGTCAACCTTGCGTCCGCGCTATATCCGCCAGCCGCGTCGCGGCGACCGTCAGCCGGGACACTGTAAGCTCCGGAGCGGCCGTGATTGCGGCAAGCGCTTGCTCCGCCGATTGCACGCGTTCCGGCTGACGCGCCGCCCAGGCATCCAGCCCCGATCGCCCATTCCCCGTGGCGCCAAGCACGGAAAGCGTCATGCTGTGCCGCGCATCCGCCAACGTCCCTTCGGCGCCGGCGATGGCCAGCCGGTCATAGTCATCGGCGACCTTGACCTGCGCCATGCGCCCGAGCAGATCGTCGATGCCGAAGCGGTCCCCGACGGCCAGAAACGCCTGCGCCGCTTCTGGAGTAGAGCGTCCGGACGCACGCGCGATGTCGACGATGGCAGGCGCATCAGCCAGCACGATCAAGTGCGCGATATCCGCCGCGAGCTCCTGCGTCACATCAAGGCCGACGAGGTCCGATGTCAGTTGCTCGAACCGGCGCGTGGCGCCTGTTGTGGCCACATGCGCCAACTCGGCCTTCAACAACCGGAAGCCCGCCGTGTGGCGACTGATCATGTCGGAGAGATTGGTGCCGGCGATTGCGTGACGGAGAAACCACGCGACGTTGCGGTTGAGCACGTGCTGCACCCGCAGATAAAGATCGAGCTGCGTTGCTCCGGCAATCTTCCCATCGAGCGCATCGAGCTGCCGCCACAGATCCGCCAGCGAGAACACGGCGCGCGCGGCCATGAACGCATGCGCCACCTCGCTGATGGGCCGGGCTGCTTCCTCGGCCAGCCGCAAGGCCGTCGGCGGTCCGCACCGGTTGATGATTCCGTTCGTGAGCGTCGTTGCTATAATCTCGCGGCGCAGCCGGTGCCCGGCGATATCGCCCGCAAAGTCCGTCCGCAGCGCTGGCGGAAAATAGTCGAACAGCAATTCCTCCATGAAGGCCTCGTCGGGCACGTGACTCGCGAGCAGGTCGTGAAGCAGCGCGATCTTGGAATAACTCAACAGCACCGCCAGCTCCGGGCGGGCAAGGCCGCTGACAGCTTTGGTACGCTCTGTCAGCTCCGCGTCGGATGGCAGCGTCTCCAGTGAGCGTTCCAGCAGCCCACGCTCCTCGAGATGACGCATCAGCCGCCCATAGGCGCCGAGATCTGTGCCGCTGCGCCGCTCCGCGATGCTCAGCGCCAGCGACTGCTGATAGTTGTTCCTGAGTACGGCATCCGCCACATTCGACGTCATGCTGACGAGCAGAGATTTGCGCGCCTCTTTGCTCACCCGCCCTTCCTTCAAGGCCGGCGCTAGCGCGATCTTGATATTGACCTCCTGGTCCGACGTGTTGACGCCTGCGGAGTTGTCGATGAAGTCCGTGTTGAGACTCCCGCCCTGTGCCGCAAACTCGATTCGGGCCCGCTGTGTCATGCCCAGGTTGGCACCTTCGCCGACCACCTTCGCACGCAACTCCCGGCTGGTGATGCGCAGCGGATCGTTGGCCCTGTCGCCCACATCGATGTCCGTTTCCGATGAAGCCCGCACATACGTTCCGATACCGCCAAACCACAGCAGGTCCACATCCGCCCGCAGCAGCATGCGGATAAGATCCGTCGGCGGCATCTCCGTCGCCTCGGTCTGCAGCAGCTTACGCACCTCCGCCGACAGCGGGATGGACTTGGACGACCGCGAAAAAACGCCGCCACCGGCCGAAATCTTCGCTTTGTCATAATCCTGCCAGCTCGACCGCGGCAGAGCGAACAAGCGCCTGCGCTCCGTCAGGCCGGCCGCCGGATCGGGGTTGGGATCAATGAAAATATCGCGATGATCGAATGCGGCGAGCAGCTTCGTGACAGGCGAGAGCATCATGCCGTTGCCGAAGACGTCTCCCGACATATCGCCCACGCCGACCGCAGTGAACGGTACCGTTTGGATGTCCTTGTCCATCTCGCGGAAGTGCCGCTTGACGCACTCCCATGCGCCGCGCGCCGTGATGCCGATGCCTTTGTGGTCATAGCCTTCCGATCCGCCGGACGCGAACGCATCGCCGAGCCAGAATTCGTGCGCGATGGCAACCCCGTTCGCCGTGTCGGAGAAGGTCGCCGTACCCTTGTCGGCGGCCACGACCAGATAAGGATCGTCCTCGTCGTGCCGCACGACCCGCTGCGGCGGCACGATTGCGCCGTCCTTGATGTTGTCGGTAATGTCGAGCAGAGCTGAGATGAAGATGCTGTAGGCGGCAACGCCTTCCTTCTGCATTTCTTCCCGCGTCGGCGTGCGGGGCATCTGCTTAGGCAGGAAGCCGCCCTTGGCGCCCGCCGGCACGATCACCGCATTCTTGACCTGCTGTGCCTTGGCCAATCCGAGCACTTCCGTGCGGAAGTCCTGCGCGCGGTCAGACCAGCGGATGCCGCCGCGCGCGATCGGCGCAAAGCGCAGGTGGACGCCTTCGACGCGCGGGCTATAGACCCAAATCTCACGGAACGGCCGCGGATGCGGCGCCATCGCGAGGTCTTTGCTGGAGAGCTTGAAGGAAATGACCTCGGGCGGTGCGCCGACCGCGTCCTGCTGGTAGAAGTTGGTCCGGACGGTCGCATCCACCAGCGCCAGGAACTGACGCAGAATGCGGTCCTCGTCGAGACTCGGCACCGATGCCAGTGCGCCATCGATTCGTGTGCGGACCGGCGCTTCGCCTGCCTTGCGCCCGGCAAGATCTCCGCCCGTGTCCGGATTGAAACGGATATGGAACAACTCGAGCAGATCGCGCGCCAAGCCCGCATGGCGATGCAGCGTGTCGGCCAGGTACCTCAGGCCAAACGGCGATCCGAGCTGCCGGAGAAAGGCCGCGTAGGCGCGCAAGGTTGCTACCTCCCGCCACGCTGCACCGGCTGAAACGATCAGGCGGTTGAAGCTGTCGTTGTCGGAGCGTCCGAAGAAGATGGCCAGGAAGCAGTCCTCGATGCGCCGATGCGTCCGGCCATCCAGCGTTGCGCCGTCCTGGCTCTCCAGCACCATGTCGTGCAGGACTACCTCGCGCCGCCCCGTCTCGAACCTCGGGGTCAGGCGGTAGGATCGCTCGTCGATCACCGAGAAGCCCAGGTTTTCGAGCACCGGCACGCGTTCCGAAAGCCGCATGGGTGTGTCGAATCGGTAGATGCCGACCCGCACGCGCCCGTTCGGCGCGCCCGGCTCGTGATAGAAATCGATCGCCAGTGGCCGGTCGGCGCCAAGCCGCTCGATGCGACTGATATCCTCCAAGGCGCGCTCGGACGCAAATGTCTCCATATAGCCGGCCGGGAAAGCATCGCCATACTTGGCAATCAACGCTCGCGATTCGTCGCCCGCAGCGGCCAGCAGCTCTGAGAGATGGTCCGACCATGTCCGCACGATGCCTGCGACGGCATCCTCGACGATCCCCGGATCGACGCTCGGCGTGGGACCTTCCCTCCGCCCGATGATGAACTGGACACGCACCAGCGGCCCGTCGGTGAAATGGGGGAAGAACGCCGACACATGACCCTTGTATGTCTCGGCGAGATAGGCGCCGATACGCTCGCGCGCGGTTGTCGTGTAGCGATCGCGCGGCACGTACAGCAGCACCGAGACGAAGCGGTCGAAGCGATCGGGGCGGGCGAATACACGCACCCTCGGCCGGAGCTCGAGGTCGACGATGCCCGCTGTCCAGCGGCTGAGATCCTCCGCCGCGATCTGGAACAGTTCGTCGCGCGGAAACGACTCGATCACGTTGAGCAAGGCCTTGCCAGCATGGCTCTCTGGCGGATGTCCTGACGCCGCCAGCACGCTTTCGACCTTGTGCCGCAGGATCGGAATCTGCAGCGGCGATTGAACGTATGCGGCCGTCGTGAACAGTCCCACGACGCGAAGCTCGCCGGCGGGGCGCCCGTCGGCGCCATAGATCTTGACGCCTACGTAATCCATGTGCGCGCGCCGATGAATGCGGCTTACCACGTTCGACTTGGTGATGATGAGCGGCAGGGGTTCAAAGAAGAAGCGCCGCACCTCGGGTGTCATCGCCACCAGCTCGCTTCCCCGCCGCAACACCTGCATCGCGGAATCGCGCATAAGTCCCAGCCCAGAACTTTCGATTGGGATCAGCTCGCCGCTTTCCGCAGTTCCTTGAAGGCGGAACTCACGCGCGCCGAGAAACGTGAAATGCCCGTCATCGAGCCAGGACAGGAAAGCGATCGCCTCGGCAAGCTGCTCTTTGGGAACGTTGGGCGGGCTCGCCTCCAAGGCGTGCGAAGCCTGGCGCAGGCGCGCCCGCATGGGCTGCCAATCGCCGACCACCAGGCGCACGCCGTCGAGAATGCGTGACAGCGACGCAACCAGATCCTCTGCCGCTTGCGCCGGCAAGGCATCGATATGAACGGAGATGTAGCTCTCCTGGGAGCCGTCGCTCCAAGCGCGATCCCCCGATCCGACAATGGCAAGCAACGCGCCCGAGGCATCACGTCGCGTCTTGAAGATGGGATGCAGCACCAGTCGCGCCGAAATGCCGCGTGACTGGATCTCAGCCATGACGCTGTCCACCAGGAACGGCATGTCGTCGTTGAGAATCTCGACGACGGTCGCTGCTTTGGTCGCGCCGCGCTGGCCGAGCGTCGCGTGGCGCGTACGGATCTTGTGTGCGCCTTTCGGCTTGCCGGCGATGAACTCGAAGGCCGCGTCCGTGTTGCTGGACAGACTTTCCGTGGAAAATTCTGCCAGATCGGCCCCGTCCGAGGAGGACAGAAGAAGCCTGGTAAACACCTCCTGCGCATCCGATGCTGCGTTCGACGACCGCTGCTGCACGTCGTGAGCCATGCGTCGGCCTCCCTTCGTCATTTGCAGACGCCTGAGAGCGTCTCTAAGACTCGATGATCAGCTGTTACGGCCGCTTGGCATGCGCCATTGTACTACCAGTGACGCGTTTCACTCGTCCACGCTTTAGCCCAGCCGGAGAAACGCACAATGAAGAAAGCCAAGACACCCAACGTTACGGCGCTCAACCTCGGCAAGCCCGCCAAGCTTACACCGGAGTTGCAGGGCTATTTTGACAAATGCGCGGAAAAGCTGGGCTTCGTTCCCAACGTCCTGCAGGCTTATGCATTCGACAACATCAAGCTGAAAGCATTCATCGATCTAGTCGATGACCTGATGCTGGGCGACAGCGGCCTGTCCAAGCTGGAACGCGAGATGATTGCGGTGGCTGTCAGCTCCGTAAATCATTGCCACTACTGTCTGACTGCGCATGGGGCGGCCGTCCGGCAGAGAGGCAAGAACCCTGAGCTTGGCGAACTCATGGCCCAGAACTATCGCGCCGCGTCGCTCTCGAAGCAGCAGAAGGCCATGCTGGATTTCGCGGTCAAGCTGACCGAAAGCCCGGCCAGCATCGAGGAAAGCGACCGGCAGGTCCTGCGAACGGCCGGATGGACGGACCGGGACATCTGGGACATCGCCGCTGTTGCGGGCTTCTACAACATGTCGAACCGCATCGCCTCGGCGACGGACATGAAGCCCAATCGCGAATACCACTATCTGGCCCGCGGCGAAGGTCCGGCCGGGGCCTGACCGGCGATGCGGTTGAAGTCCGGCGTTCGGCCGTGACACAATCGCCCTTCAGCTCCAACGACGGATCGGATGCATCCATGCCCTTCGAGCCAGCCAGTGATGTGCTTTCGCCATACACCGTTCTCGACCTGACACGGGTCCGGTCGGGTCCCACTTGCGTCCGGCAGCTCGCGGACTGGGGTGCCAACGTCATCAAGATCGAGGACCCCGAGTCCGACAAGGTGGGGCTGGGCGGACCGCGCTCTGGCTCTGATTTCCAGAACCTGCATCGCAACAAGCGGTCCATCACCCTCAATCTTAAGTCCAAGCAAGGCGCCGAGATCTTCCGGCGGCTGGCCACTCGCGCCGACGTCATCGTCGAGAACTACCGGCCCGACGTGAAAAAGCGGCTCGGTATCGACTACGAGACGATCCAGGCCGAAAATCCCCGCATCATCTATGCATCCATCTCGGGCTTCGGCCAGGACGGCCCCCTCAGCCAAAGGCCGGGCTTCGACCAGATCGCGCAGGGGATGGGCGGGCTGATGTCGATCACCGGGGAACCGGGCAAAGGCCCCATGCGCGTCGGCATCCCTGTTGCCGATCTGTGCGCCGGCATTTTTTGCGCGCAAGGCGTTCTGCTCGCGCTCATGGAACGTGAGCGCTCCGGCAAAGGCCAGTGGGTGCAGACCTCGCTGTTGCAGGCACAGGTCTTCATGCTCGACTTTCAGGCCTCACGCTGGCTCATGGACGGCGACGTGCCCAAGCAGGCCGGCAATGACCATCCCACATCCATCCCCACTGGCGTGTTCAAGACCACCGATGGCCACATCAACATCGCGGTTGCCGGCCAGGCCATGTGGCTGAAATTCAAGGCCATGTTCAACGATCCGGCGTTCGACGATCCTGATTTCGCCGATGCCAAGGCCCGTTCCAAGAATCGGCACAAGCTCAACGACTTGATCGGCGCCTACACGGCCAAGCATCCTTCGGCGTATTGGATCGAAACCTTCAACAACACCGGCGTGCCGAGCGGCGAGATCAACACCATCGATCAGGTGTTTGCGTTGGACCAGGTGCGGCATCTGGGCCTCGCCCAGCCCATGCGAAGCCAGGAGCGTGGCGAGACGGAAGTCGTCGGACAGCCGATCCTCATGAGCCGCTCCAACGCCTCGGTGCGCCGTCCGCCGCCCGCCCTTGGCCAGCACACACAAGAAGTTCTGGCCGAGATCGGCTACGGGGAGCAGGATATCAAGCAGCTTGCAATGGCCGGCATCGTCTGACGCGGCCCACCACAAATGCAATGAAGGAAGGACGATCTGCATGACCGCAACGCTTGAAGAGCTGCCCGTCGAACAGCGGCTTCTTGCCAAGCGCGAGAACGGCGTCGGCCACATCATTTTCAACAACCCGGCTAAGCGCAACGCAGTCTCGCTCGACATGTGGGAGCGCCTGACGG
>JBJXDX010000092.1:0-17332 GCA_046154585.1 Hyphomicrobiaceae bacterium
CTTTACGGGGTAGCCGTTCCATCCGCGCACCGTCCGGATGGCGAGATGGCTGTGCAGGCGTGCGACGTTCGGCAGCCGCGCCAGGCGCTCGCGATGGATGCGCTCGAAGTCGGCCGCATCGGTTGCCACGACGCGCAGCAGATAGTCCGTGCCGCCGGCCATCAAATGGCACTCGAGGATCTCGGGGCTTGCCTCCACGGCACGCTCGAATGTGTCGAGGGCCTTGTCGCTCTGGGAGCGAAGCGACACCTCGATGAAGAACTCCATGGTGTAACCGAGCGCACGGCGGTCGAGGCGCGCCACGTAGCCCGCGATCAGGCCGGCATCCTCCAACTGCTTGACGCGACGATGGCAGGCCGAAGGCGAGAGGCCGACACGGGCGCCGAGTTCGGCGACCGGTAGACGGCAGTCGCGCTGCAGCTCGGCCAGGATGCGGCGATTGAGCGGATCAAGCGCCATGCGAATAATATCCGGATAAATGGCGATACTGTCGTATATGATTTCAAAAATTGCGAGTTTCAGCCACTAGATTCGTTCAAATTCATCCTTTCGGCGGGATTATGCTTGTCCTGGGTTCAGGCGGAGGGGCAGTCATGCGCATCGGCGTACCGAAAGAGGTCAAAGTTCAAGAGCATCGCGTCGGGATTATTCCGGCGGCGGTGCGAGAGGCCGTGACCCACGGCCACGAGGTCTGGGTCCAGGCAGACGCCGCATCCCGCCAGGGCCTCACCAACCAGGACTACGAGAAAGCCGGCGCCAAAATCGTCCCGACCGCGGCCGAGATCTTCGCCGGCTGCGACATGATCGTGAAGGTGAAGGAACCGCAGGCCGCCGAGTGCAAGATGCTGCGCGAGGGACAAACGCTTTTCACCTATCTGCATCTCGCTCCCGATCCGGAGCAGTCGAAGGCGCTGCTCGGCTCTGGCGTAACCGCCATTGCCTACGAGACGGTGACCAACTCACGTGGCGGCCTTCCGTTGCTGGCCCCCATGAGCGAGGTTGCCGGCCGCATGGCCGTGCAGGCCGGCGCTCATTGCCTCGAGATGGAGCAGGGTGGACGCGGCATGCTGCTCGGCGGGGTCGCCGGCGTTGCGCCTGCCAAGGTGGTGGTGCTGGGCGGCGGCGTCTCAGGCGTCAACGCGGCGCGCATGGCCATCGGGCTGGAGGCGCAGGTAACGGTGCTTGATATCAACGTGGAGCGGCTCTATGCCATCGATCAGCAGTTTGGCGCCTCGGTCAACACGATCTTCTCGACGCGGGCGTCGATCGAGGAGTACGTGCTGGACGCCGATCTCGTCATCGGTGCCGTGCTCGTGCCGGGCGCCGCTGCGCCACGGCTTCTCACCAAGCAGCACATCAAGGACATGAAACGCGGGTCCGTGCTGGTCGATATCTCGATCGATCAGGGTGGATGCTCGGAGACGTCGCGACCGACGACGCACGCCAAGCCGACATACATCGTGGATGACGTTGTGCACTACTGCGTCGCCAACATGCCGGGCGCGGTCGCGCGTACGTCCACGTTCGCGCTCAACAACGCCACGCTGCCGTTCATGCTGGCGCTGGCGGACAAGGGACCCGTCAAGGCGATGCTGGACGATCCGCATCTGCTGGCCGGCCTCAACGTGCACAAGGGCAAGCTCACCTACCCGGCTGTCGGCGAGGCGCTCGGGCTGCCGTCCGTGGATGCGCGCAAGGCCCTGGCAGGCTGACCTGCGAGCGCAAGCTTCAATTGAGCGGGAAGCCGATCGCCGCCAGCGCGGCCCGCAGCCGATCGCGCCCGTTCAATGACTTGGTCTTGGCGATGCGCGAGATCACACGATCTGTCCACGACTGGTGCACCATCTCGTTGCGCTTTGAGAAGGTCGCCAGTTTTTCGTCGTAAGCTGCGCGCTGGGCGGTTTCATTCGGCATCACGTAGCGGTCGGTGAATAGAACGGCGTCCTGTTGCAGCCGTGGCTTGACCTCCGCTGCCGTGCTCGGATCGGCATAGCCGACGCATAGCCCGAACACGCCCGCGGCGCCTTTGGGCAGCTCGAGAATCTGAGCGACGCGTTCGACATCGTTGCGCATGGCGCCGATGTAAACGGTCGATAGACCGAGCGACTCTGCCGCAATCACGGCGTTCTGTGCCGCAAGCGCGGCGTCAATGGCCGCGACCAGGAACGTCTCGACGTAAGGCAAGCCTTCAAAGGTCATCCCCTTTGCCGCGGCCAGGCGATCCAGTCTGGAGACGTCGGCCAGGAATACAAGAAACAGCGGGCACTGCTCGATATGCTTTTGATTGTTGGCAATCTCGGCAAGAACCTTTTTCTTCGCCGGATCCGTTACGGTCACGACCGACCACGTCTGCAGGTTCGAACTCGTCGCTGCCGATTGCGCCGCAGCCATCAGCGTCTCGAGCGTGCCGGCTGGCAGAGGATCGGTGCGGTACGCGCGCACGGAGCGATGGCTCAGCAGAAGCGCCAGCGTGTCGTTCCACGGACCGGCAGCTGGCAGAGCATCAACGCCATAGCGCGCTTGCAAAGCCGCAATTTTTGCGGAACCGGCGCCAACACTCACGTTCATCGAGCACATCCTCTCATCGCGCGTCCTGCTGGTCGTACGTACGGGCCCGCAGATCGCGAGCCCGCACAATGAATATCGAAGGATGCGCAGGACAGGTAACCTTCTTTCGTCGTCCGTTCGCGCTCCAATATGCTGGACCCTAACGCCAATTGCGGCGGGATCAAAGTCTGCTTCTGCATAGCAGCATGCTGATGCGCGGTCCCGGCCTTGCCGATCCCCCCGAAGCTCTGGCATATGTGCGCGGCGGGGTTTCAGGTCCTGGCGTGCTCAACCGATCGCGCCGCATGGCGACGGAATGAGGAGCCCAGTATGCAATTCCTTGGTCAGGCTGTCGGACGCTTCCTGCTGGCCTTCATCTTTCTTTTCTCCGGCGCCCGCAAGATTATGGCTTACCAAGCCACGCTCGGCTACATGCAAGGGAAGGGTGTGTTTCCAGCCATGGATGTCGCTGGATATCCGTTGGTCGAGGTGCTGCTGATGGCCACCATCGCCCTCGAAATTCTCGGTGGTCTGATGCTTATCACTGGCATAGCGTCACGCTTCGCTGCGCTGGTCCTTGCGGCGTTTACCGTTGTGGCCGGCGTGCTTTTTCATGACTTCTGGACGATCGCAGACGCTGCGCAATACGGCAACCAGCTCAACCACTTCCTCAAGAATCTGGCGGTCGCAGGCGGTCTGTTGATCGTCGCGTCCCAGCCATCGCGAGATGAACTTCTGACCTGAAATAGGACGAAATGGCCAAGCAACCCAAGGCTGGATGGAACACGCTCAAGATCGCCGTCATCCCCGGCGACGGCATCGGCAACGAAGTGGTGCCGGAAGGCATCAAAGTTCTGGAGGCAGTCGGACGGCGCTTCGATCTCGCCTTCGAGTGGAAGCACTACGATTGGAGCTGCGAGCTCTACAAGAAGACCGGCAAGATGATGCCGGACGACGGGCTCGATCAGCTTCGCAGCCAGGACGCGATCTATCTCGGGGCCGTCGGCTTTCCCGGCGTCCCAGATCACGTGTCGCTGTGGGGGCTGCTGATCCCGATCCGGCGTGGTTTCCAGCAGTATATCAACCTGCGGCCCGTGCGCCTGTTCGAAGGATTGAAATGCCCGCTCGCCGATCGCAAGCCGGGCGATATCGACTACTGGATCGTGCGCGAGAACAACGAGGGCGAGTATTCGTCCATCGGCGGCCGGATGTTCGAAGGCACGGACCAGGAAGCGGCGATCCAGCAGGCGGTGTTCACGCGCAAGGGCTGCGATCGCGTGATGCGCTATGCCTTCAATCTGGCGATGACGCGTCAGCGCAAGGAGGTGGCATCTGCCACGAAGTCCAACGGCATATCGATCTCGATGCCCTACTGGGACGAGCGCTTCGCGGCGATCTCCAAGGAGTATCCCAAGGTCAAGACCAGCCAGTATCACATCGACATTCTGACGGCACATCTCGTGCGCAATCCGCAATGGTTCGATGTGATCGTCGGATCGAACCTGTTCGGCGATATCCTCTCTGATCTCGGACCCGCGACCACGGGTACCATCGCCATTGCGCCGGGCGGCAACATCAATCCGGAGCGCGAGTACCCTTCGATGTTCGAGCCGGTGCATGGCAGCGCGCCTGATATCGCGGGCCAAGGCATCTCCAATCCCATCGGGCAGATTTGGTCGGGCGCCATGATGCTCGAGCATCTCGGGCATTCCGAAGCAGCCCGCGCCATTGAAAACGCCATTGAGAAACTGCTGGCCGACACCGACGTGCGCACGCGCGACATGGGTGGCAAGGCCAGTTGCAAAGAGCTCGGCGACGCGCTTGTGGAGTTGGTGAAGGGTTAAACGGCTCCACTTCTCCTTCGCATGAGGCCTTGCACACCACGTGCGGAACTCGACCCACTGGCAACTCTGAACTATGACCGACGAAACGCTTCGCGGCGAAGACAGCATCATCCAGGAATTTCTGGCGCCGCTGGCGGCCGGCTATCCTGGTGCTTTCGGTTTGAAGGACGACTGCGCCGTGATCGCGCCTCCGGTCGGTCACGAGCTGGTGGTGAAGACGGACCCGGTTGTCGAGGGCGTACATTTTCTTCCCGGCGCCGCGCCGGAGGACATCGCCTGGCGTGCACTTGCGGTCAACGTTTCCGATTTGGCGGGCAAGGGTGCAATACCCATCGGCTACCTGATGGCGCTTGCGCTGCCGGAAGCTCCCAAGCGCGCGTGGCTCGAGCGGTTTGCGTCAGGACTTGGGGAAGCGCAGCGCGCGTTCGGATGCCACCTGATCGGGGGCGACACGGATTGCAGGCCAGGACCTTTGACCGTCGCCATCACCGTGTTCGGCTCCGTGCCAGCGGGACAGATGGTCCGGCGCGGAACGGCACGGATCGGCGACCATCTCTTCGTCACGGGAACGTTGGGCGACGCTGCGCTTGGTCTTGCGCTTCTCAAGGATGCGACGTTGGTGCAGCGGCTGGGACTGGAGACGGGCGCAGCGGCGGAGCTGGTGAATCGCTTCCTGCGTCCGCAGCCGCGGCTGACGCTCCGGCCGCTATTGCTCGCGCACGCGTCCGCGGCCATGGATCTGTCGGACGGACTGATGAAAGACTGCAGGCGCATGTGCGCCGCGAGCGGCGTAGCAGCACGCATTGAGGCGGCTGCCTTACCCTTGAGCGACCCGGCGCGCAAAGTCGTCGCGAAGGATGCCGCGTGGTTCCAGGCGGTCGCTGCCGCTGGGGACGACTATGAGATCCTGGTGGCCGTTCCTGGCGCCAAGGTCGAGGGCTTCGTAGAGGGCGCCACAGCGCTCGGCTTCCCTGTTACGCGCATTGGCGAAATCCGAGCCGGCAGCGGTGTGCGCATGGAGCAGCCCGACGGCTCAGAGATGATATTCGAGCGGACCGGGTGGGATCATTTCTAAGAATAGGCGCGAGGCTCAGGTAGTTCCCGACAGCTCAATGACCTAATTCTAGCGCTTTTCAGGCCCTGCAACGCCGGGTTGCCTTGCTGCCGCAGTTTTGGCATGGTCCCGCGCGAATCGAGCTCTTCGAGGCGGCGACCGGCCGGTTGCCGCCGATTCGTGTATAGAGTGCCGTTCGGGGCACGAGCAACTGGGGGAAGCGACTCCATGACTACCGTGATGTGGGCGATCATTTTGGGTGGGCTACTATCGCTCGTCTACGGCGCATGGACGATCCAGGCGGTCATGGCGGCCAACGCCGGCACCGCGCGCATGCAGGAGATTGCGGCGGCCATCCAGGAAGGTGCGACCGCCTATCTTGCGCGGCAATACACGACGATCGGCATCGTCGGCGCGGTCATCTTCCTCATCGTGGGTGCCTTGCTCGGCTGGCTCGTTGCGCTGGGCTTCCTGATCGGCGCGGTGCTATCCGGTCTCGCCGGGTTCATCGGCATGCATGTCTCGGTGCGTGCCAACGTGCGCACGGCCCAGGCGTCCACGCAGTCGCTGGGGGAAGGCCTCTCCATGGCCTTCCGCGCCGGCGCGGTGACGGGAATGCTCGTAGCCGGCCTGGCGCTGCTAGGTGTTGCGGTCTACTTCTCCATTCTCACCGCGGGCCTCAACTACCGGCCGACGGATCGTGTGGTCATCGACGCAATGGTGGCGCTCGGCTTCGGCGCCTCATTGATCTCTATCTTTGCGCGTCTCGGCGGCGGCATCTTCACGAAGGGTGCGGACGTCGGCGGCGATCTTGTCGGCAAGATCGAGGCGGGCATTCCCGAGGACGATCCGAGAAATCCGGCCACCATCGCCGACAACGTCGGTGACAACGTGGGCGACTGCGCGGGCATGGCGGCCGACCTTTTCGAGACATACGCTGTGTCGATCGTCGCCACCATGGTGCTGGCCGCGATCTACTTTGCCGGCCAGCCGGTCGTCAACACGCTGATGATCTATCCACTCGCCATTTGCGCGGCCTGCGTCGTGACGTCGATCATCGGCACGTTCTTCGTCAAGCTCGGTGCCAACCAGTCGATCATGGGTGCGCTCTACAAGGGCTTCATCGCCACCGGCGTCCTGTCGTTGATTGCGCTCTATCCCATCACGAGCAGCCTGCTCGGCATGGACACCGTCTTTACGGTCCGTGGCATCACGTTCACCGGCATGGATCTGTTCTGGTGCGGTGCCGTAGGTCTCGTGGTCACAGCGGGCATCATCGTCGTGACCGAGTACTACACGGGTGTCGGCTACCGGCCGGTGCGCTCGATCAGCCAAGCGTCCGTGACCGGCCACGGCACGAACGTCATCCAGGGCCTGGCGGTGTCACTTGAAGCAACGGCGCTGCCGGCGCTGATCATCATCGCGGGCATCATTATCTCGTTCAAGCTGGCAGGCCTGTTTGGCATTGCCATCGCGGTCACGACGATGCTGGCGCTGGCCGGCATGGTGGTGGCGCTCGACGCCTTCGGTCCGGTGACGGACAACGCGGGCGGTATCGCCGAGATGGCCGGACTGCCCAAGGAGATTCGCAAGACCACGGATGCTCTGGACGCTGTCGGCAACACCACGAAGGCCGTGACGAAGGGCTATGCCATCGGCTCCGCGGGCCTCGGTGCGCTGGTCCTGTTCGCCGCCTACAACGAGGATCTGAGGTTTTTCATCAGCCAGGCCCAACCCGGGTCGATGTTCCACAACCTGCAGGTCGATTTCTCGCTGTCGAATCCCTATGTCGTTGTTGGCCTGCTGTTCGGCGGCCTGCTGCCCTATCTCTTCGGCGGTATCGCTATGACGGCCGTGGGCCGTGCAGCGAGCTCGATTGTAGAGGAAGTGCGCCGGCAGTTCCGCGAGAAGCCCGGCATCATGAAGGGCACGGAGAAGCCGGACTACGCTCGCGCTGTGGATATCCTGACGCGCGCTGCGATCAAGGAAATGATCGTGCCGTCGCTGCTGCCGGTGCTGTCGCCGATCGTGTGCTTCTACGTCGTGAAGTGGATCGCGGGCACGGGCAACGCGTTTGCGGCGCTGGGTGCGATGCTGCTCGGCGTGATCGTCAACGGCCTGTTTGTTGCGATCTCAATGACGGCCGGTGGTGGCGCCTGGGACAATGCCAAGAAGGCGTTCGAGGACGGCTTCACGGACAAGGATGGCGTGAAGCACGTGAAGGGATCGGACGCACATAAAGCCGCCGTCACTGGCGATACGGTCGGCGATCCCTACAAAGACACCGCTGGCCCCGCAGTGAACCCGATGATCAAGATCACGAACATCGTGGCCCTGCTGCTGCTGGCCGTGCTCGCGCACTGACACACAGCAGACGCATCAAAAAGCGCGCCCGGCGGCAACGCCGGGCGCTTGCATTTGTGGCTGGCTCAGTCGAAGAGCTGCTTCTGGCCGATGCCGCGGAAGATCTGCTGCAGCAGGCCCTGATCCTTGACGTGGCTCGGCGTCTGGCGCTTGACGTAGTCGAAGATCTTGCCGTCCTTCATGCCATAATGGGCGACCCGGTCGACGGTGCCTGTCTGGTTGAAATAGACGGCGAGAACTTTGCGGTCGACCTCGGTCGGTTTGAAGAAAGCGTTCTGGGTTTCGGTGCTCGAGATATAGTAGTAAGAGTTGCCGCCGACGATGGTCGAGGTCGTTGCGGGTGTCCCGAGCGCCATGCGCACCGCGTCCGCCGTCATGCCAGGCTGGATCTGCTGGAGGTCGCTTTCCTGGAAGTGATGTCCGTGCTTGGTCGTGATGGGAGAGCACCCGGCCACGGCAATGGACGTACCGACCGCGAGCAGCAAAGTCGATGTATGTCGGCGTACTCTGTGTCGCATGGCTGATGTGCTGTGCTCACGTCCCTGTCGCAAATGACTACTTACTTTGCGTGAAACCCTATGGACCCAATACGGCGCTGCATCATCCTTTCGTCAGGTCAACCGGCGCTGGCTCGCGAGAATCGCGTCACCGATGATTCATCGCCCCGCTTAGCGCCCACCGACAGACGTGGCAATGACTTCCAAACCGCGATCCCCGGTCCATTCCGGCCCTATCGCGTTGCGAGCGCCTGATGCTCGATTGGCTGCGACAGCGATCCCTTACGAGCGCCATAGGGCGCAAACTTTATGACTCGATTGTGGCGCGGGCTCGCGCCGAGCCGTTCTACCGCGACCTGGGTGTGCCCGACACGGTGGAAGGGCGCTTTGAATTGATCGTGCTGCACCTGTATCTTGTGCTGGAGCGGCTCCGGAGCGAAGGTGCGGCTGGAAAACGTCTGTCCAGGGTGTTGATCGAGACCTTCGTGACCGACATGGATGATTCGATGCGCGAATTCGGTATCGGGGACATGGGCGTCCCCCGCCGCGTGAGGCGGGCGGCGGCAGCCGTCTACGAGCGTTCCGCTGCCTATGCCGCGGCGCAGCATGCTGATGCCGCCGCCTTGGCGCAGGCGTTGCTCGAGCACATATACTTTGGTGCCTGCAGCGACCGCGAGTTGCCCGAGCAGCTCGCAAAGTATGTGCGAAGCACTGCAGTCAAGCTTGAAGGCGTCGGCTCAACCAGCATATTGAGCGGCGAGTTCCCGTTTTCCGACTCAGTCAAATTCCGGCCATGACGCAGATATCAGAGGGTGACGGCAACGATCTCGGCCGCGTGCTGGATTGGACGCATGACGTGCGCTTGGCGGACAAGCAGGACACCGAAATCGTGCATGAGGCCACGCCAGCGGAGCTGGCGGCCGTTGCAGCGGCTTTGGGCGTGCTTTCTTGCGATGGCCTGAGAGTGCGATATGCGCTGCGACCGGCCGGGAAGACCCGGTACGTGCTGACGGGCGTGATTGAACTCGCGGTGACGCAGTCCTGCGTGGTCACGCTCGAGCCTGTCACGACGAGCAAGCGCGAGGAATTCTCGCTCGAACTATGGCCTCGCGAAGACTTGCCGGCGATCGACGCTGGCGTCGTCGAGGATCTCGACGATGACGATCCCGAGCCCATTGACAGCGGTGTGATCGCGATCGGACGCCTCGTGCTCGAGCACGCGGCCTGCATGATCGATCCCTACCCTCGCAAGCCGGGCGTGGCTTTTTCCTGGGTTGACCAGGCTGCCGAGGCCTCAGACAGCGGCAATCCTTTCGCCAAACTCAAGGGCCTTCGGGGACAGTCGTAAAGGGCTCGGTCTTATCTCCTGCGCGGCTACGTTACCGCCGATGGGGACGCGCCAAGAATAAGGTTGTGCGGGACGGGCAAATGGCTATGTTCTGGCGCGTAAAACGTGCGGGACATCGGAATAGCCAGGCGCAGGCGCCGCAGGTGGCAGGCTATCTCTAGGACCAACCGGCAGGCAATTCACGTCATATGCCAGGGACCTGCACACTCGCGCTCGACGCCATGGGCGGTGACCACGGACCGGCCGTAGTTGTTCGAGGTGCCGCTCTTTCCCTCGATCGTCATCCGCAGATCCATTTCGTGTTCTTCGGCGATTCCGCTCGCATCGAGGAGGAACTCGCCAAGTATGTCGCGTTGCAGGCGAGATCGTCGGTGGTCCATACGAGCACCGCCATCAACATGGACGACAAGCCAAGCCAGGCTTTGCGGCGCGGCAAGGGCTCGTCCATGTGGCTGGCGCTGGAGTGTGTGCAAAAGGGGCAGGCACAGGCGGCCATTTCGGCGGGCAACACAGGCGCTCTCATGGCCATAGCGCGGTTGGTGCTGCGGCCAATGACGGACATCGAGCGGCCCGCGATTGCCGCCATCTGGCCAACGGTCAGGCGGTCCTGCATCGTTCTGGACGTTGGCGCCAATATCGGCGCGTCCGCGCGTCAGCTCGCCGACTACGCGCTCATGGGCGCTGCGATGGCGCGTGCCCTTTTTCACGTCGAGCGGCCGAGTGTTGCGCTGCTCAATGTCGGCGTGGAGGAAATCAAGGGCGTGGAGGAAGTCAGGCAGGCGCATGCTTGGCTCAAGGAGATGGGCGCGGAGCTGCCGATCGACTATCGCGGCTTCATGGAAGGACATCAGATCGGCGAGGGCAATGTCGATGTGGTTGTCGTCGAGGGCTTTGCCGGCAATATTGCCCTGAAAACCGCGGAAGGCACGGCCCGCCAGGTCGGCGCCTATCTGAAATCGGCGATGATGCAGACCTGGATGTCGCGTGCCGGCGCCCTGCTGGCCCGGGGCGGATTTAACGTTCTCAGGCAAAAAATGGACCCCCGGCACTCAAACGGCGCGCCGTTCCTCGGTCTCAATGGTATTGCGATCAAGAGTCACGGAGGGACCGACGCCATTGGCTTTGCGAGCGCTATTGATGTCGGGTACCAGATGGCCGAAAGCGGCTTGGTGGCCCGCCTGGCGGCTGACCTGGACGCGTTCCACGGTCGCCTTGCTGCACCCGGCCCACAATTGAGTAGTGGTTGAGGAGAACAAGGTGAGGTCGAGCACACGTTCTCAGTTCAGCATGCAGTCCGGCGTGCCGGCATGCTTGAACATCTTCGCGTGAGGTAAGAGCGTGGCGGTCATACGTTCCGTGATCAGAGGTGTGGGGGCTCATCTGCCCCGCCGGGTCATGACCAATGCCGATCTGGCGCGGATCGTGGACACCAGTGACGACTGGATCACGGAACGCACCGGCATCAAACAGCGGCATATCGCCGAAGAGGGAGAACTCACGTCGGATCTGGGTATTGCTGCAGCGCGGCAGGCGCTGGTTCGCGCTGGGATCGATCCGGTCGATATAGACTTGGTGATCTGCGCGACGGCAACGCCCGACAGGACGTTCCCTGCGACTGCGGTGCGCATTCAGGCCGGCCTCGGCATCACCAAAGGTGCGGCTTTTGACATCCAGGCGGTGTGCTCGGGATTCGTCTACGGCCTTGCCACAGCCGACAATTTCCTCAAGGCCGGCCAATTCAAGCGAGCGATCGTCGTGGGTGCGGAAACGTTTTCGCGCATCCTGGACTGGTCCGACCGCGGAACATGCGTGCTGTTCGGAGACGGCGCCGGTGCCGTCGTTCTCGAAGCCCAGTCACAACACGGCGATCGTGACGACCGAGGCATCCTCGCCACGCGCCTGCGCTCGGACGGCCGCTTCGAAGATCTGCTGTATGTCGATGGCGGCCCCGGCTCAACCAAGACCACGGGCTATCTGCGCATGAATGGCCGCGAGGTCTTTCGCCACGCCGTGCAGAAGATTTCCGGCGTCATCGAGGAAACGCTCGTCATGAGCGGCTTTGCCGCCGACGAGATCGACCTATACGTGCCCCATCAAGCCAACAAGCGAATCCTTGACGGCATTGCCAAGAAGCTTGGCGTCTCGCCCGAAAAGATCGTCATGACGCTGTCCCGCCACGGCAACACGTCTGCGGCCTCCATTCCGCTGGCTCTTAACCAAGCCTTCGAGGAACACCGCCTCGCGGAAGGCAATCTCGTGCTGATGGAAGCCATGGGCGGCGGTTTTACCTGGGGCGCCGTGCTCGCGCGCTGGTAAGCGTATCACTTCTTGTCTGCCGAATGAGCTTTCGCAGCATTTCTGCTGATTTTTCAGCTGGTTGCGGAATTCCGCCATTGACCCCTGTCTGCCCGGTAGTTAGCATTCCGAAAAAGTAAGACATTGGGAGGGGCAGCAACTATGGGAAGCAAGACGTTGACGCGCGCAGATTTGGCCGATGCGGTGGTCCGCAAGATTGGCCTGCCTCGCAACGAGTCGCAGGAACTGGTGGAGCTCGTCCTGGGCGAGATCTCAGTTACGCTGTCGCGCGGCGAGAACGTGAAGCTGTCGTCGTTCGGGTCCTTTGGCGTGAGGGACAAGGGGCGGCGCATCGGTCGCAATCCGAAAACGGGTGAGGAGGTGCCGATCACACCGCGGCGCGTGCTGATTTTCCGTCCGAGTAACATCATGAAGGACCGCATCAACAACGGACTGGCGCGTCGAACAGCAGCCGAATAAGGAACGATTTTGTTGAGCCCGTCGTATTCCGCAGGGCGGCGGAGGACGGGGTCGGAGAGGTGGGGTAGCGAATGAACAAATCGGCGGGAGCATTCCGCACGATCAGCGAAGTTGCCAACGAACTGGGTGTGCCAAAGCATGTGCTGCGTTTCTGGGAAATCAAGTTCGCGCATATCCGGCCAATGAAGCGTGGCGGCGGCCGCCGGTTCTACCGGCCAGAGGATATGGAGTTGCTTATTGGCGTCCGCGACTTATTGCACCGGGACGGGTACACGATCAAAGGTGTACAGAGGATACTGCGCGAGCAGGGTGTGGATGCCGTGAAGCAGCGTGGGAAGCAGCGGTCGGTCGGTGGAAACGTCAAGGGACGCGCGAAGGCTAGTCCCCCGCAAGCTCGTGAACGCAAGCGCTTGCCAGACCCGAATGATGCGGGGGCCAAGCCCGCCCAGGGAGATTTGCGAACGCAAGTTCTCGCCGCTATCGCGGAGCTCAAGATGTGCAAGGAGCTTCTTGCGCCCGGCGGCGCAGCGGACAAGCCGCGGCGGCGAGCGGCGTCAGCCTAACGTTATCGCTTGAGCGCAGCGCAGTTTGCCCAAATGCGCCCAGGAGGCATGCTGTGCCATCGAGATGTGTCGATGTCTGGTTGGCTGATGTTGACGCAGCTGGTGAGGCACTCGATGGGCTCGATCGGCATTTCGCGCTTCTGACCGCCGAGGAGCGCGCTCGCGCAGGCGGGTTGCTGCCTCTTCAAGCGGAGCAATGGACGAGAACGCGTGTCGCGTTGCGCACGCTTCTGGCATCTCGGGTGGGGGTGTCGTCCGCGCAAAGCCCGTTCTTGCTATCCGCAGGCGGCAAGCCCAGACTAACCGATGGGACCTTAGCTTTCAGTCTCTCGCATTCAGGCAGGTTCGTCCTCATCGGGCTCTCGCCTGACGGTCCGGTTGGCGTCGACATCGAAACGCGCAACCAAGTCAATATGCACCCGGACCGGCTGCAAGCGATCGAGGCGGCTGCCATCGCCTTGGCGCCAGACGTGCCGCTTCCCGGCCACGGGGATGCCACCCGCTTTACTCAAGCCTGGACCCGGTTGGAAGCGTTGGCAAAGGCCACAGGCGCAGGCATCGGCGCGTTGCTTGTCAGCCTCGGCATTCGGGGGCCAGCTGCGACGCTCGACGCTCGCACGGCGCTGGATGTAGGCCGGCTGCTCATCGCAGAGGGCTGCGCCTTGCGCATTTCGGATTTGCGGCTGGGCTGTGCCGCTGCGGTAGCCGGGCCGGAGGCGGCCGACGTTGTGCTTCGCCGTCTTCCCACCACGCTGAAGGACCTGACCGATCTTTCTGGCTTGGCAGGCTAATGTCTGCGCGGACCCCGGTGAAGACCTGGGCGGTCCTCTACTCGCATGGAACACGAAAATGCCGTCCAACGCTTGGCGAATTTCCAGCAATCAAGCTGGCCCAAGGCCCATGAGCTTACCCTGCAGGCGCTTGCGGACATCGCTCAAAGGCATGCCCGATCTGCAAGCGGCACTTCAAGACCCTGGACGGGCTTATCGACGCTACGGGCTCACGATCGAGCTCACAGCAGTGCTGCTTGGCGTGCCTTTCACGGTGGATGCGCGCATCAACTGTCGGCCGAGGAGCAAGAAATCGTCGATTGGGCGATCGCGTCCGCAACCGGTTCGGTTGTGCGAGTGTGCCGCGAACCTGTAGGCGCCAGGCGGGTGCTGCCACTCGGTGTTCCCTAGGCCGGCTGATTGGCCATGACGCCTTCGCCAATGCGGGTAGGCAGCAGAAGGGTGATAAGCCAACACAGAGCCAACATCGCGGCGGAGCCTACCAGGCAGCCCGTCATCCCGCCGACATGGTAGAGGAGGCCCGAGAGGAGCGTCCCCATCAGGCGGCCGCTGGCATTCGCCGCATAGTAGAACCCGACGTCCTCGGCCGCCTTCTCCGACCCGGCATACGCCAGGATCAGATAGGAGTGCAGCGAGGAGTTGACGGCGAATGCCAGGCCGAACAGCGCCAGACCCGTCGCCACGACGAGATCGGGTCGCGGCACACTGCTGAGCTGCAGCGCAAGCGCAAGCACAACGGGAATCGCGACCAGCAGCAAAGACCACGTTCTGGCGCCGGGTACTTCGCGGCTGAGACCATCGGCGCTGCGCGAGACCAGCCGCGGCGCCGCCGCTTGAACAATACCGTAGGCGATGGTCCAAGCTGCGAGGAACCCGCCCACCTCGATGAAGCTCCAGTCGTTGACATAGAGGAACACCGGCAGCCCGACGACGAACCAGACATCACGGGCGCCGAACAGAAAGATGCGTGCCGCGGCGAGGAGGTTGATCCCGCGTGACTTGGCGAACAGCTCTTTGATGCTCTTGGAGGCCTTCGCTTTGCCGAGCTCACGCGGCAGCGACAGGAGGCCCATCACCAGGATCGCGGCGATCAGCGCCGCCATCAGCCACAGCGCACCGCGAAACCCAAGCACCTGGAGCAGGAGGCCGCCGACAAAGAAACCGAGGCCCTTCATGGCGTTCTTCGAGCCCGTGAACCAGGCGACCCACTTGAAGAGCTGGCCCGCACCCTCGGCACTTGTGGCCTTGATGGCCGACTTGGAGGCCGTCTTGGTGAAGTCCTTCGCCAGCCCCGCAACGCCTTGCGCGCCAACGACCCAAGTGACCGCCAGCACCGCCGACCAGGCCGGATCGAGAGCCGAGAGCATCGCGAGGCCAGCGATCTGCAGGAGCTGCCCGATGGCCAGCATGCGCGGGATACCGAAACGCGTCGCGAGCCAACCGCCTGCGAGATTGGCGATGATGCCTGCCGTCTCGTAGAGGACGAACAGGAAGGCCAGCGTGAACGGCGAGTATCCGAGCTGGAAAAAGTAGAGCAGCACGAGCATGCGCAACGCGCCGTCTGTCAACGTGAAGCCCCAGTAGGAAGCCGTGACGATCAGGTAGTTCCGCGTTGCCGGTGCCATGGGATTACACGCCGCGTTGCATGACGATGTTGGCGAGGTCCACCATGCGGCAAACATAGCCGATCTCATTGTCGTACCAGGCATAAACCTTGAGCAGCGTGCCGTCGGTTACCATAGTGCACAGACTATCGACGATGGAGCTTCGCGAGTCGTTGTTGTAGTCGGCCGACACCAGCGGCCTCGTTTCGTAGCCCAGAATGCCGGCGAGGCTTCCCAGCGCTGCGGCGGCGAACAACTCGTTCACCTCCGCCTCGGTCGTCGCCCGCTTCAACTCGAACACGCAGTCGGTGAGGCTCGCATTGAGTACGGGGGCCCTGACTGCATGGCCGTTGAGCTTGCCCTTGAGCTCGGGATAGATCAGTGCAATCGCCGTGGCGCTGCCGGTGGTCGTCGGCTGCAGCGAAAGCATGGCTGAACGGGCCCGCCGCAGGTCCTTGTGTGGGGCATCGACGACGACGTTGGTGTTGGTCGGATCGTGGATCGTCGTAATCTGTCCATGGCGGATGCCGATGCCCTCGTGCACCACCTTCACAACAGGCGCAAGGCAGTTGGTCGTGCAGGACGCTGCGGTGATCAGCCTGTGCCGGACTGGGTCGTAGAGGTGGTCATTGACGCTCACCACGATGTTGAGCACCGCAGCGTCTTTGACTGGCGCTGCAACGATGACGCGCCTAACGCCGCGGTCAAAATAGGCTTGAAGATGCTCGGGTTTGAGGAACTTGCCCGTGCATTCCAGGACGATGTCGCAGCCGAAATCTCCCCAGGCCACCTCGCCCGGTGAGGTTGCGGCGGAGAAGCCGATGCGTTTGCCGCCGACGGAGATCGCGCTCTCGCCGTCGACTTCGAACGACGTGCGCCAGCGGCCGTGGATGCTGTCGAACTCGAGGAGATGCGCCGTGGCAGCCGCCCCGCCTTTGATCTCGTTGACGTGCACGACATCGAGGCGGTTGGCCGCGCGCGGATCGCCCTCTACGCGTGCGATCGCACCGAACGCTGCCCGGAGCGCGAGGCGTCCCATGCGCCCCATGCCGTTAATCCCCACACGCATCATCGTCTCCTAGACTGCGTACTTGCTGCTGTCGCCGAGCTCGTCCAGACGGGCCTTGAGCGCAATCCGTTCCAAAGTGCCGAACGGCAGGTTGGTGAAGGCGTCGAGCCGGCGCCGGATCATGCCGTAAAGCTGGTTGAGCAGCGCCGTGCGCTCGACCGCTGTGCCGGAGAACTTGGCCGGATCGGGAAACGGCCACGTGGTCGATATCGGCCGTTCGCCCAGATCGGGGCATACCTCGCCCTCTGCGGTGTCGCAAAGCGTGATGACGAAATCCATGCGCGGTGCATCGGGCCTGGTAAATTCGTTCCAGGACTTGGAGCGGAGCCGTGACACATCGTGGCCCAGCATCGCCAGCCGGTCGAGGACCTCAGGCATCGGTTCCGGTGCAGGGTCAGAACCCGCTGAGTAGGCGTTGAACTTGCCTCTGCCCATCTTGTTCAGAATAGCTTCGGCCATGATCGAGCGGGCGGAATTGCGGGTACAGATGAAGAGCACGTTGAACGCAGGCTCCATGGTCGTTTCCTCGTCGATGTCATCTGGAAGAAGTCTTGCCAGATCGCCGCACAGTTCTGGACGACCAGCGCAGCAGGTTTCAGTCAGGAAGCTCAGAAGTTCCCGCAGGCCGGCGAAGCGGACGGCGTAGATGATGTGTCGGCCTTGCCGCGTCGAACGGATCAAGCCCGCCTGTTCGAGCAGTCCGAGGTGGAAAGAGAGCGTCGATGGCGCCACTTTGAGTGCGGCCGCCACTTCGCCCGCCGCCATGCCTGATGCCCCTCGCGAGGCCAAGAGACGAACGAGGTTGAGCCGCGTCTCTTGGGCGAGCACTGCAAAACCAGCGGCAGCGTCGTTCGCTTCCATAATTATGGAATAGTC
>JBJXDX010000093.1:0-4637 GCA_046154585.1 Hyphomicrobiaceae bacterium
CACCACACCCACGAGTAGGCCCCCACATCAAGGCCAAACAGAGCCATTACTAAAGAGCTGTTCTCAAACGCGCGGTCCGTATCAATTCCGAGACGGTTTGGCGGGGCGCGATCAGCGCTCACAGCAATTGAAAGCCGTCAAAGCACGACACGAGCGAGAAAGCGGCACCAGGCCGTTGTGATGTCGGCTTCCAGCGAGAGCAGAAGATCAATGATGTGTAGGGTCACGCCTGTAATTGTGACGGGTTTCGGATGCCGGCCCAGCACGGACGTGGCGGCGCGCACGGAGGGCCGGCGTTCGAAAGCCGTCACAAGTGCGTGCCTCGGTGTAGCCCGGCTGCAACGCTCGGTCCAGACCAGTTAGCCACCGATCTAGGAACGTTTGCGGAACGGTTCGGCTTGCCACCCGTAAGCGTGTGTGGCATCATAGAAGTCAGTTCGGTGGCACCGGGCCACGAGCACGCGTGCTGTGTGAATGGCTGTCAACGGTCGGTTAAGTGCCAATAGCGGAATGGAGCATTGGCAAGGAACTTGATCTAACGGCTTCCGGGGCGGCTCAGCGCTGACAGCCCCTGGCATCACACCCATCCGCCGTCGACGATGTAGTTTTGTGCGGTGATGGCGGAGGATTGCGCGGAGGCGAGGAACAGGGCAACGCGGGCGATGTCGTCCGGCACCAATTTGCGCTTGAGGCACTGCCGGCGCATCAGTTCAGCCTCGCTCGCGGGCGTCAGCCAAAGCTCGACCTGCCGCTCGGTCATGATCCAGCCGGGCAGGATCGCATTGACGCGGACGCCCTTACCGCCGAGTTCGCGGGCAAGCGCGCGCGTGAGGCCGGTGACGGCTGATTTGGCGGTCTTGTAGGCCGCGAACGCATCGTCGCTGGCCAGCCAGGCGACCGAGCCGAGGTTGATCACGGATCCCCCCGCCGGACGCGTCGCCATGTCCTTCCAGACCGCCTGCGTCGCGAAAAATTGATGATCGAGGTTGGTCGCCATCCGCTCGCGCCAGTACTCGGGCGTCACCTCGTCGATGGCGTGCCGGTCGTCGCGCGCGGCATTGTTGACGAGCACGGATATGGGCCCGAAATGCTGCCGGCACCGGTCGATCGCCGCCTTCATTGCCGGGATATCGCGCAGGTCCACCAGTTCGCCATGCGTCGATGGCGCCCATCGCCCGCCTTGCGCCGCCAGCGCCTTGCCATCGAGATCGAGCACGCTCACCCGCGCACCTTGGGCCAAGAACGCCTCCACGATCGCGGCGCCGATCCCGGTCGCTCCCCCTGTCACCAGCACGTGGGCATCACGCAAATCCTCGTAGCGGACTGCGGTCATGGGCTGCTCCTTCGATCCGATCGCCGGCCTCTTCGATCATAGCGACGCCAGCCATTGACTAAAGTCAAAAAACGCTATGCCTTTGGCGTCAACGAGAGACCCTGTTCAGTCGAGGAGGTCCGCTGATGTCAGTCCCGCCGGTCCAGTCTGCCGTTACCAGGCCTGCCAAGATTGGGCCCGCCACGATGAAGGGCCCGGCGATCTTTCTGGCCCAATTCGCCGCCAACGATGCGCCTTTCAACAGCCTGCCGGCGATCACCGAATGGGCGGCGTCGCTCGGCTACCGGGGCGTGCAGATCCCGAGCTGGGACGGCCGCATCTTCGATTTGAAGCTTGCGGCGGAAAGCCGCGACTATGCGCAGGAAGTGGCCGGCATTTGCCATGCCGCAGGCGTCGAGATCACGGAACTGTCCACCCACCTGCAGGGCCAACTGGTCGCAGTGCATCCGGCCTACGATAGCGCTTTCGACGGTTTTGCTGCGCCCGAAGTCCGCGGCAATCCCAAGGCCCGCACCGAGTGGGCGATCAACCAGATGATGCTCGCCGCCAAGGCCTCGGGCAATCTCGGGCTTGATGCGCATGTCACGTTTCCCGGCGCGCTCGCGTGGCCCTATGTCTATCCGTGGCCGCAGCGTCCGGCGGGCCTGATCGAGACCGCATTCGACGAACTGGCGCGCCGCTGGCGCCCGATCCTCGACGCGTTCGACGAGCAGGGTGTGGACGTATGCTACGAAATTCATCCGGGAGAGGACATTTTCGACGGCGCGTCGTTCGAGATGTTCCTCGAGCGTGTCGGCAATCACCGGCGCTGCAACATAAATTACGATCCGTCCCATTTCGTGCTGCAGCATCTCGACTATCTGGCTTTCATCGACATCTACCACGAGCGCATCAAGGCCTTCCACGTGAAAGACGCCGAACTCAATCCGACCGGGCGGCAAGGCGTGTACTCTGGCTATAAGAGCTGGACCAACCGCGCCGGGCGCTTCCGCTCGCTCGGTGATGGGCAGGTCGATTTCGCCGGCATCTTCTCGAAGCTTGCACAGTACGGATACGCGTCCTGGGCGGTGCTCGAGTGGGAATGCTGCCTCAAGCACCCCGAGCAGGGGGCGGCCGAGGGCGCGCCCTTCATCGCCGACCACATCATCCGAGTCACCGAGAAAGCGTTCGACGATTTCGCCGCGTCCGGCGTCGACCAGGCGGCCAACCGGCGCATGCTCGGCATCGCGTGAGGGGGCACGATGAGCATATCCATTGAAGCGCCCGCCCGCATCCGCCTCGGCATGGTCGGTGGCGGGCAGGGCGCGTTCATCGGCGCGGTGCATCGGCTTGCTGCGCGTATGGACGATCAGTTCACGCTCGTTGCCGGCGCGCTGTCGTCCTCGCCGGAAAAGGCGCGGGCGTCGGCGGCCGAACTCGGCCTTGCCCCTGACCGCGGCTACGCGAGTTGGGCTGAGATGTTGGCCGCAGAAGCAAAGCGCACCGACGGCATGCAGGCAGTCGCGATCGTGACGCCGAACAGCAGCCACTTCGCCATCGCCAAGGCGGCGCTCGAAGCAGGCTTCCACGTCATCTGCGACAAGCCGCTGACCACCACCTCGGCAGACGCTCGCGCGCTCGTCGACATCGTCGAGCGGTCGGGCCGCGTATTCGTGCTGACGCACAACTACACCGGCTATCCGATGATCCGGCAGGCCCGCGCCATGGTGGGCGGCGGCCAGCTCGGCGAAATCCGGGTGGTGCAGGCGGAGTATCCGCAGGCGTGGCTGACCGAGAGCCTGGAGGCGACGGGTCAGAAACAAGCCTCCTGGCGCACCGATCCGGCGCAATCGGGCGCCGGCGGTTGCATCGGCGATATCGGCACGCATGCGTTCAATCTTGCCTGCTTCGTGACCGGGCTCTCACCCGAGGCCGTGCTGGCCGAACTGACGACGTTCGTCGCCGGACGCCGTCTCGATGACAACGCACATGTGCTCGTCCGCTTTGCCAGCGGCGCCCGCGGCATGCTGTGGGCGAGCCAGGTGGCGCCCGGCAACGAGAACGGATTGCGCCTGCGGGTCTACGGCAGCAAGGGCGGGCTCGCATGGGCGCAAGAGGATCCGAACTATCTCTGGGTGACGCTGCTTGGCCAGCCGACGGTGCGCTACACACGCGGCGGCGACGGAGCTCTCCCCGAGGCGGCCCGCGTCACGCGCACGCCGTTCGGCCATCCCGAGGGCTATCTCGAAGGCTTCGCCAACATCTACCAGGAGGCGGCGCGCGCCATCCGCGCGCACGCGGAGCAGCAAGCCGCCGCCCCCGACGTGCTTTATCCGACCGTACACGACGGATGGCTCGGCGTGCGGTTCATCGAGGCGACGGTGGAAAGCTCCGCCCGCGGCAACGTCTGGGTCGCACTGTAGACGGACAGATCGCTGGTGTCCGCCGGCCGGCCGGAAGCACCTCGCGAGCCACGTTCAAAAATGGTGATCGCGTCCACTTTCCCTGTTGCCATGTTAAGTAGATTGCGCTCTACTTAACATATTCACTTAACATGAAGCGGCGGATCAACGTCGCTGGAAGCGGGAAACGTCTCAGGTCTCCACGTCATGAGCGGAGACAGAAGTTCCATCGTCGGCATGCTGCCGAGCGAGCGGATCACAAGGAGGAGCGTCATGAAGGCATGGAAGGCTGCGCTAGGGGCACTCGCCCTGACGGGCGCGATGAGTGTTGGTGCGGCGGCACCGGCGAACGCCCAAGGAAAAACGCTGACCCTGTGCTGGGCGGCATGGGATCCGGCCAACGCGCTGGTTGAACTGTCGAAGGACTTCACCACGAAGTCTGGCATCACCATGAAGTTCGAGTTCGTGCCTTGGCCGAACTTTGCCGACCGCATGCTGAACGAGCTGAACTCCAAGGGCAAGCTGTGCGATCTCTTGATCGGCGATAGCCAGTGGATCGGTGGCTCGGCCGAGAGCGGCCACTACGTCAAGCTGAACGACTTCTTCGCCAAGGAAGGCATCAAGATCAGCGATTTCGCACCCGCTACCGTGACGGGTTATGCCGAGTGGCCGAAGGGCACGCCGAACTACTGGGCGCTGCCGGCGATGGGTGATGCTCTGGGCTGGACCTACCGGAAAGACTGGTTCGCCAAGCCCGAGCTGCAGGCCGAGTTCAAGAAGAAGCACAACCGCGATCTGGGCCCGCCGAAGACCTGGACCGAATTCAAGCAGGTGGCCGAGTTCTTCTCGGGCCGCCAGATCGACGGCAAGAAGGTCTACGGCACCTACCTGTTCACCGAGCGTGGCAGCGAAGGCATCACGAT
>JBJXDX010000094.1:0-19527 GCA_046154585.1 Hyphomicrobiaceae bacterium
GCGCCGCTTGTCCTGAAAGCGAGCATACATGGCAACCTCGAGCGGCTTCGGCAAACGACGTCGGGACCAACGCATGCCCGGACCGCGAGTAGTCCCTTCCGCTGAACCTTCTATTCCATCCATCCAGTCGTCCAATAGCCCGTCCAGTTCCCATAGCGGCCCGGTTGGTGGCGCGTCGGAATCGTCGTCTAGCATGTGCGTGAAGATCAGCTGGCTGCTGTGATCCAATGCCGAATTGCGCAATCGCTTTTTCCTCCACTTGCAGCGCGGCCCGAGGGATCTGTGCGCTGACATCGCATCGTACATAGCCGCCCCAAAGTCTGTAGTGCTAGCGGCGGAACAGACTCCTGATCCAAGCCAAAACGTCCTCCCTTACCGAAGCCGACGCCATTCGCCGACCGTGCGAGTCTTTTGAAACCTGCGCGGCAGCACTCGGAATGCTTGGCAGAAGCGCAATCAAGCGATCAGCAATTGCTCCCAAATCCGCCTCGGCCCATCGTCCCCTGGGCAGTCGCGCGATCAGCTTTTCCAATCTCGCTGCAGCTATTCCCTTCGGCAGTTGGGACAATTCGGCCGCCTCCTGCCAGGGATCAAGATTTAGCCGCGCCAGCGCTGAAAGGACGCTGAGCGGGCTCTCGTTCCGGTCTGCACCGATTGCTGCGTAGAGAAAGTCGTCGAACTCGGAGCGAAAGAAAGACACCGAAGTTGCAGGTGTCATGATGACCACCGATCATAGGGAATGCTGGCCTTCCAACTGGGGCCGCAACTACAGAGTAGCACCAAAGCCGCCAGCGCGGGGGTCCTTCCCGCATTGGAAAATGGATCCTAGCCGATTTCAGCCGATCGCCCCATTGCTACCGGTAATGTAGATTTGCACCTCTACGTGGCCGCGAGACATCGTCTCACGCCTCTTGCGCCATCGATTGGCAAGGTAGCAGCCCCGAAAGATCATCGGCGTCGAAACAACATCGCCCAGCTGGCGGCCATCACGAGGAAATAGCCGACCGACTTCCGCAGTGGGTCAACATTTCCCGTGCCAGACGCGCCGCCGCACGGGGAAGTACCTCCCATTCTCGATACTAAATGGGGCCAATTCGTCACCATTGAATCGAGTTGTTGCGGCGGCACCGAGCGCCCTCACCTCAATGCCGCCGCGCCCCGCAATTCGCTGGCGATGCGGCACCGCCGACGCCATTCAGACGTTAGTTCGCCGTGCACATCAATGATGAGATTTCTCGTGCGTTGAAGAGTCGGCGGCGAGAGGTCGGGGACCGCACCGGCATATCTGGCTTTCACTTGCCGTATCTCGCCAAGCCCATGTGCCAGGCTATCGCAGCTTAATCTCGATCGCGTGATGCGATAGGCGAACAATCGGGTGCCGTTGGCATAGCCTTGCAGCGGTTCGCTCTGACGGACCCACGCGTGTTGTCGGTCGCTGGTCATGGCGCGCAGCGTGACGACACGCTGCTGCACGCATGCCGGGACGGCGCTATCGCACTGCGCCGCTCCTCCTCCCGAGAACGCCAAGCTCGGCACGATGAGCTCAAGACTGCTACACCCCGACAGTCCCACTACCGCAATGACACACGCCAAACTCACTACCCAGTAACGAAACACCCGCATCACAACTCCAATAAGCAAAGAGGCGAGATCACAAACACCGCCTACGGTGCATCAGTGAACAAACGATCGAGTGTCGAAATTATTCAGTCGCCGGACGCAAGAAAACCAGAGCGCTTCGTGTGCTGGAATGGACGGCGTGAAGAAAAACGCGGGCGCTCAAGGAATTAATCCGTTGTGCAATGAGGTGGAGAATGTTGATCGTGGTGCCAGCGCCACAGATGAACCGAATAGTGGCACTGCGCCAAAGATCGCCCGTTTCTACTAGCAACAGTGAGAACCTCGATTGCTCAGCGTGGGTGCGCACCGGGCGCGCAATCATAGGTAGAGCAACCGTTGCCGATCTTCTCGTCCGCGCCAATTTGCATCGATTCAACAGCAAACACATGATGGGAGCTATTCGCTGCATCGGTGTGCCGATCTGTTGGTGATTGATGCAGATCAATGCGAAATGCGGTCGGACAACTGAGCTGTACGTCCGGTATCGCGTCGGAAATGCTGATCTGGCGTAACGATCACGCGCCAAAAGGCATTGTGATCAGGGGGCGGCACTGATGGATGACGATTTCGACAAAGCGCTGCATGCTCTGGCTGCATTGCAGATCAAGCATGGGGTTCCGGCCATCCTGCTGTCTATTCAAACTACGGGTGACGTTATCGCGAAACTGCATAACCCGCAGGGAAACACGTTCGCCAACTATGCCCGCGTGCACCGAGACACCAAGCAAATGGTGCGCTTGCGATCCTCCTAAGGTTTCTTGCTGCTTGCGCGCGTTCTTGCGCTCAGCTTAGTTGATGCCGCCACGCGAGCAGACCCGCCGGTGTGGCCTCCCCGAGATTTGTACGCGGGAAACTGTGGCAATGAAATGGGCGCCGCCCCTCAGGCATCGCGCACAGCGGCGTGGATTTCTCCGCTCGACGCTTCCATCATGTCCTGGCACACCTCCACCACGACGACATTGCTCAGGGTCGCCGGTAGGTCTGACATCAATCGATTGAGGCTTGCGCTCGGCGCCACCAAGATCAGACGAGCAAATTTGTGCTCCGCCAAACACGGCAGCAACGTGTCGCTCAAGGCGCGCGGCAACGCCGCCGGATCGCCACACGCGACCGCCACCTGTGCCACCGGCGCCAAGCCATCCTCGTCAGCGCTCCAGCGCAATATGCGCGCCGCCGTGTTGCTGCAAACAACAATCCAAGTGCGCTTGAGTGCGCCCATTCGTCTTGGCCTACCGGTTAGTGGTGCCGCTCACTCTTGCTCGTCGGTGAAATCAACAGGAGACATGCCAGTGGCGAGCGTGCCTCTGGATCAAGGCAGCGGCTTTCCCAGTCGTCCTTATCGAAACTGAACGTCACGTCACCATGTTTGCTGATCATCACCAGCATCAGCCCGCAGCGTTGGCAGCTGAACCGCCGCCGATCTGCTGAACATCCCATGGGGTAGCATTCTCCTACCAATCCCCTTGCCCGCGCCCGACGCGCAGAACACCGTACGCGCGCCGGCACCGCTTTGATCTCGATCAAGGTCGAACGTCGGAACCACGCATCACCGGACAACAATGCCGAAGCCTCTTGGCCTGTGTCGGCAAGGGGGCTAACGGCACTGCATGCGTTTTCACCAGCGTACCGGTTGTGGTGAAAGGCATCGTCCAAGCTGAGAAGGTTACGTGATGTCAGCGACCCTCGAGCCAACATCGACCTGCTTCGGCGGATGCCAGATCCGCTTCCAGCGCCTCCAAGATGAGGGTCGCTTGTGACGTGTTGTCTCCACGGGCGGCCAGCTCGGCCAGCAGGTTTTTTTGTTCTTCAACGCGGCGTCTGATTTGGCCGATCCGAGAGCTGACCTCGCGGATTTGGTCCTCGATCGATATCGCACTTTTTGTTCGCCTTCCAACCATGTAGCCCTTTATTCCCGTCACTCCACAGAGGTAGCGAGAGTCCGCTCACAGAACTCGCAAAGCCTCACGTATTCGCTGGTGCGGGCTTCCGGACGACGTTCAATTTCTCAATGGCGGCATCGAACAGCTCTGGCTCCAGCGGCCACCTCTCTCGGCACCAACTAAGCTCCTCCAACCACTCCCTAATCAACTCTGGGTTGCTTGCAGCGGCTCGACGCAAATCAGATGTACGTTTTGCCAGAAAGGTGTTTGCCCAATAAACGGCGTACGCTTTTAAGGCTGCGTGTTGCATGCCAGACCATCATTTGCGGGCAAGACACCGCTGCCTCGGGCTGAACGCAGCTTATGTTAATCCGCCTATCTAGCGTCTACTCGGATTGCGAATCGCTTGTGCAAATTGCGAAATCGGGCTGCACTATTGCTTGCTCAGGGTGGAACTGCAGCACACAGGCAGCGAGCGGCTCGATTGGTCGTTGGTGAGGTTGTGGAGGGAAGCGCGACTCGTTATTGATACGCCGCGATTTGCTCCGCCTACAAATGACGCAGAAAAAGCGACCGCTAATGCGCACCCAACTCGCGTCGACCGATCCGGCAGGTAGTCTCTCGAGCTGTCATGCTCGTGGCCATGCGGCGGTGCACGAAGCGCTGAATGCTGCCTATCCCAATGCGACAGACGTCGCACTTCCTCATGGCGACAACGCGACCCGGTTCTCCTGCACCCTATTGCGTCTGTCGGACATGTCGCTCTACCGCAACTCGACCAGCGGCTATAGTTGCCGCGCGAGTCCTACCGACGCGGTCAGGATTACTCTTCCGGGGTACGGCAGTGTAGCGGTTACGTCCAAGCGAAAGTCAGTTGTGGCCGTGGCAGGTAACGCAGGTTCGGTCTGCCTGACTGAGGTGGTCGAGCGCAAGGTGCCCTCCGACTACGTCGGCTTTCACTTCCAGATCCCCAAGCGCGATCTGCTATCGCGCGCTCATCTCCTAACCGGACGCGAATTCACGGGGGACGATGTAGCGCCGTCGATCAATTTGCGGACCCCAGAGGGATCCATGCTGTTCAGAAGCGTTGCAAACCTCTTCCTTGAGGTCGAGCACCTAGCTTCGATCGGGCTTGGACGACTTGCGCGAACGAGTATTAACGATCTCATTCTGAACTTGTCGGCGGTCGCTGTCGTGCGTGGTGTGCGCGAGCACCTGACGCAAGGACGTGAGTGCATTGGTGACAATCTCGCCGAAGCAGCCCGACAATTCATCGATGCTCACGCGGCCGAACCGATGCGTATCAGCGAGCTAGCGGCCCGGCTAGACATCAGCTGCCGTGCCTTACAGCTGGCCTTCAGGAAGCGTTTTGGCTGCTCGCCGTCGGAGCATTTGTTCGCATGCCGTTTGGGCCTTGCTAGAACTCGCCTGCTGGTGCCGACGGCCACGACGACGGTGACGGCAGTTGCAGTCGATTGTGGTTTTGTCAACCTCGGAGCGTTTGCCGGCCGCTACTATCGCGCCTTCGGAGAGCGGCCATCAGAGACGCTCAGAAGAGGCTTGGCCCCCACGACCGGCCTGTGAAGAGGCAGCATTCTATCATTGGCTCGATAGGTCTTGCGCCGGAAGTGTTGCGTGCGTCTACGCCGGAAGCGACCTCTCATCGATCACACACCGCCGAGATTCATCTGCGCTAGACCAACGGTGCAAACTCCGAGTCTAAGTGAAACTTCACCAGCGCAAGGCTGTGCGGCCGATCACGAAGCCTGCAAGAGCCACGATGGCAATGGCCGCGGCGTACCACACCGCAACGAACAGCGGCGCGTCGTCCGTACAGCGCAGCATGTAGACAAGAGCCCCGAGCGCGCAGCACACAAGGCCGGCCATTGCGCCGGCGCGCGCCGGGGAAATCGGCGCCGAGCGGCGCAGCGTCGCCATGGCCGCGACGAGCGGCAAGACCGAGAGGAGCAGCACGACGACGGCGCACAGGCCCGGATGACTGCCCAAGCCAGCGGCGGCCCAGTCGCGTGAGGACGTTGTGGCGAGTTCCACTACCACCGCCGCCAGCAGCAGGCCCGGCGCGATCAGCAGTACGCGAAAAGACCCCTGAGTACAGGGCTGTGCGGCCTGCACGCAGGCGTAGTAGGCGGACAGAAGCAGACTGATCGCAAAGCCGAACTTGACCTGAACCTGCCAGGATAGCAGCGCACCGGGAAGGTCCGGCCGCACCCCTGCCGTTAGGACCAGCAGGACGCAGGATATGAGAGCTGCACATGCGAGCGCCGCAGCCAATTGCGTCCGAAAGCGCAGAAGCGGACGTTGCTTATCCTCGGCCAGCGTTCGCAATAGCTCGTCCAGTTTCATGACTGCGTCCTGCGGTGAAGCTCGGCCAGCGCTTTGATGGCGCGATGGAGCGTGACGCGCGCCGCACCTTCGGTCATGCCGAGCTTGCCGCCGCATCCTTGACGGATAACCCGTTCACGGCCACGGCTTCGAGCGCATCCTTCTGACGGCCGCGCAGGCTCGCGATGAGCCGCTCGATCTCGTCGGCGCGCAAGTCCGGCTCGGGCACCCCGAACGACAGCATGTTCTCAAACGGCTCGATCGGCACGGTGATGCGATGGCGTCTCCGGCGCATATTGTCGATCGTCTTGTTCACGACAACGGCCCGCACCCACGGTACCAGCGGGCGCGATGGGTCCCATAGGTGCCGCTTCAGATGGATGGCGAGAAAGCTTTCCTGCACGACATCCTCAAGCTCGCCGTTCCTCGTCCTCCACGTGCCTTGGAGCCCCGCCCTACGAGTTGAGTGCTCTTTCTGTTACAGGCCGCGCACGCATTTTGTTGCGAGCGGGCTCGGCGCGGGGTGGGTTTGGGCACAGAGACCAGACTTGCAACGCATCACCTGGACGACGGGCATCAGCTCGACCAAGGTGCGACTCCCGCACCCACCCCTCCCTGCGCTATTGAAGCTCGATGAGGCCTCTCCCTGTTTCGGCTGCTCGCAGCACGTAAGCACTGGCGCGTCGGCGCGCGTGTTGCTCGATCGATGCGCAATCACACACAGGGGCGAGGTCAAAAACTTTTGGCCAATTCAATCCGGAGCGGGACTTTTTTGCACACCTGCACTTCGCGTTGCTTCGCAGGTCCATTTGTGGGTAGACACGGGATACGATGCAAAAACTAGTGATAAATATAGGATATTCTGGGTTGCTGGCGGATGGGGAGTCCTCCCACCTACATTGAAACCATTTAGTTTTTCCGCTTTCGCACGCGCTTGCCCATGTTTCTGCCCATGGTCGCCGTGCGCTGGCGACCCGGAAGTCGCGCACCTGCATCGTATTCCGGCTCGACATGGGCCCGACCGACTAACCGTCCCCGTTGAAACCATGAGTGTGACCCGCACGACGCAATTGGTCGGCACGAAGTCGATTGCCGTCGGCATCTACAAAATACGGACATGACGGCCCATCCGGCGCTGTCTTGAATCACGCATATCCGTCAGACTCCATTCATCCTGGTGCAGGCGTTCGATCCCGGCGGACTGCCCACATGGTTCAGATCGGCGCGAGCCAGAGGCCCAGCTCAAACATCACCTTGAAGATGTCGTGTTACGGCGCGGCAACTGCGCTATGCGCAGTGACAGTGATGGCCAATCTCAGCTTCGGGCTGTCGCTCGGCAGCACAGCCGAAGAGAGGCTCATTTATGCCATCGCCAGCGTTGCGGCCGACGTCGTCAAAATCACGGCGGTCATCGTCGTGATTCGGCTCTGGCAGAAACCCCAGCGCATGCTGGCCTGCGTTGGTGCCGTGCTTGGGTTGATCTGTCTGGCATGGTCCCTGGCATCGGCAGCCGGTTTCGCACTTTCCACTCGGGATCACATTGCGGCCGTCCACGCTGCCGCAAGCCAAGTCAATAATGGTTGGACGACGACGATCCGCCGAGCCGGAGAGCAGCTCGCGTTGGTAGGACAATCGCGTCCGCCAACGGTGATCGAGGCTGAACTCGCTGGGCAAATGGTCCCGGCCGCGATCTGGAAGAGGACGCGCGAGTGCGTAGAGCTGACGCTGCCCGAGAGCCGCGATGCCTGTTCGCGTACGCTGGCGCTACGGCAAGAGCTGGCGGCTGCGCAGTCGGCGCATGCCCTGGAAGAACGGATTGCCGAGGCGCGTCGCGAACTCGCCACCAAGCCGGCGGTGGGTCAGAGCGCGGACCCCCAGGTGGTGGGTCTGGCAGCAATGGTGGGCATCGAGGAAGCCACGCTACGGCGCAGCCTAGCGCTGCTGCTTGCGGTGTTGGTTGAGGTGGGTTCAGCGTTCGGCTTTGCACTCGCCCATGCCGCGACTGCTAGCCCGCCACCTCCATTGCGCTCCCACGCACCACCACGCACAGGCGCAACACCCCAAACCGGCAAAGCACCCAAGAACGCACCCCGTAACTCGGCACCATCAGCAGTGGTGAGTTTCGCAGAGCAAGCGGCGCGCCTGAAGCGCGGGCGCCGACCCACCACCGACCCCGACCAGTCGCTGGCACGTTGGACAGAGGAATGCGTGCAATGGGACCATCACGGCTGCGTCGGCGCGCGAACTGCCTACGAGGCATATTGCCGATGGGCCGAGAACGTCGGCATCACGGCCGTCACCGAAACCAAGTTCGGGCGCTCCTTGACCGCCAGGATTACCGCCATGGGCGGCTCCAAGACCAAGCGCCGTGAGGGAAGCGTCTACCTGGGCATTCGCATCGTTGGGGCGCCTGTCCCAAAGGCCAAGATGGCGGCATGAGCAAGCCCTCGGGCCGCATTGTCGTGGGCTGCCAAATCAAGGCAGCGCGCAGCTTGCTCGGCTGGTCGCAGGACCAACTTGCCCGTGCTGCCGGCCTTCATCCCAACGCCGTCGCCTATTGGGAGCTGACGGCTGCGATTCCAGTTAGCCGTCACGAGCCTCATGCCTGCGCGAGGATTAGGGAAGCGTTGCAACGGGCAGGCGTCGAGTTCATCGGCCATGCCAAGCCCGGTGTGCGGCTGGTGAAAAACGACAATTTCGTCATGCACCCCCCGTCGCGCGCGCGTGCGCGTCATGGGGTCAAACGCTTTTTGCCACCTTGGGCGATGCTGGCGCCCACTAAGACTGCGCCATCTGTCGTGGCGAGACGGAAGTCATCATCCCCATGCGGCGCCAGGACGAGAACCGGCGCGCCATGTCGGCGCACGGGCTTGGACAATGGACGCTGCGCCAATCACGGGGGCATGAGTTCAGGGCCGAAAACGCCAGTTGGTCGTGCGCGCATCGCCGAGGTGCAGCGCAGACGCTGGGCGGCATGGCGTAGCCGTCGCGACTCGGGCGGACCGTGACGTAGGATGCGAACACCAGGTCACTGGATGCGCTGCCCGAAACAAAGAGACGCCCGAAGAGCGCTCTGCCAGGATGCGCAAGTGGGCAGAGCTGCTGATTGTCAGCCCCGATGGCACAGGGCGTGATGTTCTTCGCCAACTACAGGGAGGCACGGATGAAGATGGTGGTGGCCCTGGCGCTGTGTGCAGTGCTGGCAGGCGCTGCCCACGCCCAGCAACGGCTGACCATAGGAAAGGACACGTTCAGCTTTCACCTGCCCGGCCAGGAGACGCTGGAAGTGTACTTTGGTGATGACATCGCTGGCGCTAGCGCCCAAGACAACGAGGACACCCAGGAGATCTGGCGCCACTTTTGGTGGGTTATCGAAGACGTATGCAAGCATGCCGGGTGCAATCGAGTGCCGTTCGCTTTGGGGTTAACCGGCGGCATCGGGAATGCGTATGCCATGATCCACAAGGGAGCCAGAGTCATCGTATTCGACGGCAGCGAATGGGGTGGCAAGGATAGTAGGAGACGGTTTGTTATTGCCCATGAAATTGGACATCACATCTGTGGTCACACCGAGCAGTCTCACGAGGACAACCCGTGGAAGGGTGAGCTTGAAGCCGACAGATTTGCTGGCATGGCGATGCGTGGGTATGATGCAGGCGACCCAAGTATGCCGAACCTCATGGGTGCCATCAGCGAGGCTCAGCAGCTTTTCCCTGAGAAGGCTGAGCCGGGTTCAACCCATCCGCCGAGAGACCTGCGCATTGCCGCGATCATCGAAGGCTACAAATCCGGATCGCTCTGTGTGCATCGCATCCCATCGATGACCGGTGGCGGGTTGTCGCTCTGGGAGCACAACAGATCAATCGTTTATCTGGACGCGAACGGCACGCAGCGCCGGTTCCATTATCATCAGCCGAGGCCGGGGTTGAAGGAGGTTGGGGTCGCGCATGGAACCATACTCTTTGAAGGGCAGAGAATTGGCGACCGCTATGTGGGAAAGGCCTACATTTTTTCCAAGACGTGCCCGCCGATCAGCTACGAAGTGAGCGGGGTCGTGTCAGCTGACCAGCGCGAGGTAACAATGGTCGGCAAGGCACCCTTGCCCGATAGGCATTGCCGGATCTTGAGTTACAGGGACGACGTGCTCGTCTTTCGTAATCAAGCAGGGGGTAGGTGAGTTGACCTCGTCTTTGGAAAGTGACCGGCTCTCGCGACGTGGTCGGCGTGCACGTCTTTGCGAGCGTGTCGGCCATGTCATTTTCCTCTTGTGTGATCGGGGCGCGGTCAATCGGGCGCCATTCCCTTGTCGGTCAGCTCCTTGATGGCCTGAGGGGTCTTTGCGAGGTCTGCCAGGCCCATGCCGCGCAGAACGTGTGGCGCCTTGGTGAACTGGATGTTGTCGTAACCGACGATCTCGATGCGGTTGCCCCACGGGTCGAGGAAGTCCAGGAAGCGCCCCGGCAGGATCTTGACGCCAGCAGCGGTCAGTGCCGCCCGGACAGCCTCCTTGTCATCGACCACCAGCCCGAAGTGTCGCCCGTCATCGCCGGGCTGCTTGCGGCCTTTCTGAAGGGCAAGAAACTGATCGCCCAGATCGATGAAAGCGGCGTCCTCGCTCTTGCCCCGCAGCGTGAATTCAAAGAGGCGGCCGTAGAAGGCAAGGGCCTCCTCGATGTCGCCCACCTCGAGCGCGATGTGGTTCAATCCAACAGCGCGGGCTTTGCTGGTCTTGGGCATGGCGGTCCAGATGTCTCTTGTAGAGAATGTGGTGCGCACCCAGCCGCCCGGCAATGTGGACATGCGAACCACGTGAGGAAGGGTCCGATCGAGTCAAGGGGCGGTCCCCCAGCCGTGCTAAGTTGCGCGTGACCAAGCCTGCGCGACTGGCTGGGCCGGCGGACGGCTACAAAGCGGATAATCATGCTGCGCCTGCTCAAGGCAGTGAGAGAGTTGGCCCGACGGTCGTGCAGAGCCACGCGTCTCGGCGCTCTCAATCTAAGAACCTCGCGTTAGCGGTATTGGCGCGCGGGCGGCATCGAATATGGGTGGCTCCCGCTCAAGCGACACGGGAGCCACCAGAGTCGCGCGTCACGGCCAGAGGGGTGCCGCAGTCGAGGACACGCGACAGAAAAAGAAGAACAGATCCTGAAGCTTGGCATCCGGAGCCGTTCTTTGCGCCCAGCTCTGACCGGATCGGGGAGAAGACGGGTGGAGGTTCGGCGCGATGGCAGCCTGCTCGAAATGCCATCGGACAGCACAACACGGCGGCGACCCCAATTGTTGCTAGCTGACTCGGAGAAAAGTAGGTACGGCATCGCACAATGCACGAGCCAAAATCCCTTGATCGAGATCATCGAGGCAGCCGTGCACGATGCGGCGACCGCGCTTGAGATCGTCGATCCTGAGATACCCAGACTAGGTCTTGGGCGACGATCGCCGCCCTTTGGCTTTAGCTTTGGCTTTGTCCAAGGCTTTGGCTAGTGCCTCGTCCTTGGCCTTTTTGGCCGCAGCAGCCGCTGCGATGCGCTTGTCGACAATGTCCTTTGCGCGGGAAATAAGGACTTGCTCGCCTTCGGCAATGGTCGCCTTCGGGATTTCCCTTAGAACCATGGTCGTGCCGGGCGCAACGATGGTGGCAAACCACAGCCCCGTCTTGCGGGGAATGATGCGATAGCGGCGGTATGTGATCTCGCTCATGTCCCGGCCTTCTTCTTGGCGCCCTTCTTGGGGCTTCCCCAGCCCGACTTTGGGTAGTGCGTCAGTTTGAATTGTGACTGGGATTGACACTGCGACTTAGGCCTTGGGAGGTTCGTGCAATCGCAGGATGGGCGATTGATCGTGAAAGGCGATACACACGGCACAGCGTGGGACTGGTAGCTGTGAGAACGCTGCACCAAACGCTGAGATGGTTCTCCCCACCAAGCCCGGCCATTCCGTCCCTTCGAACAAGTCCGAAGCGTAGGGTCAAGCTGCCGACGCGGCAAAAAGTTCAAGATCCTTCCGGTTATTGCGTATCCGCATCTCGAACGCATCATTGATGCTATGAAGTGGATCATCGCGCCTGAGCGACACCTATGGGCGGCGGCAAAGGCGATCCAGCCGCGGCGACGATCACAAGCCGCCTAAGATAGAAGCATCGATAGGGGAATCGCGTATGCCCGCACCTCAGGAACCAACGGCCGCCAACGGTGACCGCAACTTGGCACTGTTCTGCGATTTCGAAAACATCGCTTTGGGCGTGCGCGACAGCAAGTACGCCGCATTCGACATGCGGCTCGTAGTCCAGAAGCTACTCGTCAAGGGCAGCATTGTCGTGAAGAAGGCCTATTGCGATTGGGAGCGGTACAAGAGCTACAAGACAGCCATGCACGAAGCGGCATTCGAACTCATCGAGATACCGCACGTCCGGCAGTCGGGCAAGAATTCGGCTGACATCCGCATGGTCGTCGATGCGCTCGACCTCTGCTACACCAAGGAGCATATCGACACGTTTGTCATCATCTCGGGCGACTCTGATTTCTCTCCGCTGGTGAGCAAGCTGCGTGAGAATGCCAAAACCGTTATCGGCGTCGGCGTCAAGAACTCGACCTCGGACCTGCTGATCAGCAATTGTGACGAGTTCATCTACTATGACGACCTAGTGAGGAGCGTGCCGGCCTCACGCAATGAGACCAAGCCCGCGCGCCGGATGCCAGCTGCGAAGGTTCCGAAGCAGCCGACGGACCGGAAGCAGGAAGCGATAGATCTGGTGTTGGAGACGACCACGGCGCTGGCTGCGGAACGTGGGGACACGGCCAAGCTCTGGGGTTCGATGATCAAGCAGACGCTCAAGCGCCGGCACCCCAGCTTTAGCGAGTCTTTCTACGGCTTCCCGTCCTTCAATGAGCTGCTCGAGGAAGCACAAACGCGCGGATATCTCAAGCTGGAGCTGGATGATAAATCGGGCGGGTATGTCATACAGAGCGTGATGTCCTGACTTCAACTCATGGCACGGATTGCCCGTGCTCACACCTCGGGGCGTTCGGCAGCTTCGAGGGGTTTATCTGCCGTGCGTTAGCAAGGGCCGCGACGCGAGAAGATGACCCTGAGCTGCCGTCGAGGAATGGCGGCGATCAACCCACGCGCGCTGAGGCAAAATGGCAGGCAGCTTCGTGCCCTGGTCCAATTTTTGCGAGGACGGGTCCCTCAACAAGGCAGCGATCCCGATGGATCGGGCAACGGGTGTTGAAATGGCAGCCCGGTGGAGGTTTGAGCGCACTCGGAACCTCGCCCTTGGCTTTCTGACGTGAGCGCTCCGCCGGAGCATGGATGTCGGGGATGGCGGCGATCAGCGCGCGCGTATACGGATGGCCCGGCGTCTCAAAAATCTCGCGCCATCCACCGGTTTCCACAAGGCGACCGAGGTACATGACCGCCACACGGTCGCTGACATGCTCTACGACACCTAGGTCGTGGCTGATCATGAGGTAGGACAAATTTAGATCGTCCTTGAGTTCGAGCAACAGATTGATGATCTGGGCACGAATAGAAACATCCAATGCGGACACAGGCTCGTCGCAAATTACGAGCTTCGGATTAAGGATCAGCGCGCGGGCGATGCCGATGCGCTGGCGCTGGCCGCCGGAGAACTCGTGCGGGTAGCGGTCGGCGTGCTCGGGCCGCAGGCCGACCTTGGCCAGCATGGCAGCGACGCGATCGTCGACCTCCCCGCCATTGCCAATCCCATGCAGGCGCAGAGGATCGGCCAGCGTGCGGCGCACGGTCTGGCGCGGATTGAGCGAGGCGTAGGGGTCCTGAAACACCATCTGGACGGAGCGCGCGAGCGCCTTGCGATCGGGCGCCGTTTCCGTGCCGATCTCGTGGCCGGCGAGGCGGATACGCCCCGCGGTCGGGGCGACGAGGCCCATGATGGCGAGGGCCAGCGTCGATTTCCCGCATCCAGACTCGCCCACGAGCCCGAGGCATTCGCCGGGCCTGACCTCGAGGCTGACCCCGTCGACGGCCTTGAGCGCGCGGTGCTGGCGAAATCCCATGCGCACGGGAAAATGCACGGCGAGCTTATCGACCGCAAGCAGGGGCGGCGCTTGTGGTTCGGGCTGTCGGGCGCGCTCAGGCATGGTGATAGCAGCGCACCGTGCCGCCTCCCCTTACCCCGGTTTGCTCCGGCGGCATCTTGCGGCAGACATCGCTCGCGACCGTGCACCGGGGATGGAAGCGGCAGCCCTGCGGATAAGCCGCGATCGAAGGCACCACGCCCTTGATCTCCTGCAGCCGGCTGCGTCCGTGCGCCGCCCGGGCGCCGAGCCGCGGCAGGGAGGCGATGAGCCCCTGCGTATAGGGATGGGCCGGTGCATGGAACACATCCTGCGCCGCTCGCTCCTCGACCACGCGGCCGGCATACATGACTGCCACGCGGCGGCACATGCGGGCGACGAGCCCGAGGTCATGCGAGATCATCAGGATCGCGGTGCCCTTCTGCGCACACAGCTCCTGCATCAGGTCGATGATCTCCGACTGCACCGTGACATCGAGCGCCGTCGTCGGCTCGTCGGCAACGAGCAGCGCCGGCCCGCAGGCGAGTGCGATCGCAATCATGACACGCTGGCGCATGCCGCCCGAGAGCTGATGCGGATAGTCTTTCACGCGCCGCTCGGGGCTCGGCACGCGCACCAGGCGCAGCGCCTCGACCGCCTTGGCCTGGGCCTCGCGCCAGCCGGTCCCTTCGTGCAACACGAACATTTCGGCGATCTGCCGGCCGACACTCGACAGCGGGTTCAGCGCCGTCATCGGCTCCTGGAAGATCATGGCGATGCGGCGGCCGCGGAGACGTTTCAGCTCCGCCTGCGGCAGCGCCTGGATCTCGCGCCCCTCGAGCGCGATGCGCCCGGCCCCGATGCCGAGCGGAGGCCTGAGCAGCCCCATGACGGCGAGGGCCGTGATGCTCTTGCCGCACCCGGACTCGCCCACGAGGCCGAACGTCTCTCCACGCGGGATCGAGAACGAGACGCCTTCGACCGCCGCGTGCGGCAGTCCCGCGCCGGCAAGGTCGATGCGCAGATCGACGACCTCCAGCAGCGGTGCGGCGGCACTCATGCGCTGCGCACCCTTGATTGAGGATCGAGCACGTCGCGCAGGCCGTCGCCAAGCAGATTGAGGCCGAGCACGGTGAAGAAGATCGCTAGGCCCGGGAACAGCGGTATCCACACCTGCCCCGTGATGATGGCATCGCGCGCATCCGACAGCATGCTGCCCCAGCTGGGCCAGGGCGGCTGGACGCCGAGTCCGAGGAAAGAGAGCGCCGCTTCCGCCAGGATCGCGCCGCCCATGCCGAGCGTCCCGATCACGATAATGGGCCCGAGCATGTTGGGGAGGAGTTGCGTCAGCATGATGCGCATGTCGCTGTAGCCGAGCGTCTTGGCGGCCTGGACGTATCCCTGGGCCTTCAGCGACAGGGCGGAGGCGCGCGCGATGCGGCAGGTGAATGACCAGTTGGTGAGGCCCAACGCAATCAGGAGGCTCGTCAGACCGCGCCCGAGCACAGCGATGATGGCAAGCGCAAAGATCAGCGAGGGGATCGAAAGCATCACGTTCGTCAGGCCGCTCACAAGGTCATCCCACTTGCCGCCCCAGTAGCCGGCCGTCAAACCCAGCAGGGTGCCGATCACCGTATTGATCAATTGCGAGACGACGCCGACCATCAGCGAGACCTGCGCACCCCAGACGATGCGCGAATAGATATCGCGGCCCTGCTTGTCGGTCCCAAGCAGGTAGCCCGAGCCCGGCGGCTGCTCCGAGTTCATCAGGTTGGCGTCGAGGAACGGATGGTGGCTCGCGATCAGCGGCGCCAGCACCGCAGCCCCGACGGCAAGAGCGAACAGCGTGCCACCCACCAGCAGGTTGACGCGCAGGCGCATGAGCTCAACCGTACCGGATGCGCGGATCGATGAGGGAGTAGGCCACATCGACGGCGGCGTTGATGGCGAGAAAGAACAGGACGATGACGAGAATGCACCCCTGCACGGCGGGAATATCACGGTCGTTGATCGAGCTGATGAGCAGCGAGCCCAGGCCCGGCCAGGAGAACACCTGCTCCACCACGACCGCCTGACTCAGCAGCGCTCCGAACTGCAGCCCGACGGCGGTAAGCACAAGCACCAGCACATTGCGGGCGACATGCCAGCTTACGACGCGCACCTCGCCCATGCCCTTGGAGCGTGCGGTGCGCACAAAGTCGGCATTCATGACCTCGAGCACGGCCGCCCGCGTCGTGCGCGCAAACAACGCCATGGGCGAGACACCGAGCGTCACGGCCGGCAGGATCAGGTAGCGCAAGCCGCCGTCTCCGTAGCCGAAGCTCGGTAGCCACTTCAGTTGCAGCGCGAAGAGATAGGCAAGCATCAGGCCGAGCCAGAACTTCGGCAGCGACAATCCCGAGACCGCCACCACCATGCTGCTGAAGTCGCCGAGGCTTCCCGGCTTGAGCGCGGCGAAGAACCCGAGCGGAATGCCGATCAGGATCGCGAAGGCCATTGCAGCCATCGTCAGCTTGAAAGACGGCCACAGCCGGTCGGCGAGCACCTTGGTCACCGGCACATCATACTTGAACGAGCGGCCGAGGTTGCCGGCGGCAAGCTTGCCGACGTAGTCGACGAAGCGATCGTGGATGGGCTTGTCGAGCCCCAGCTCTTTTTTTTTCCGTTCCACCACCTGCGGATCGATGCCGCGGCCGTCGTCGAACATGCTGGACGCAATGCTGCCGGGCACCACGCTGAACAGCACGAAGATGACGAACACCACCGCCGCGACGGTCGGGACCATATGCGCGAGGCGCCGGAGAATGAGCAGGAGCATCGGATGGTTCCTACTCGCTGCCTGGCCTCACTTCGCGACCGGCGACTTCTCGTCGACCCAGAGATCTTCGCCGTACTGGTGCGTCAGCTCGGTCGCGTTGGGCTGCAGCCCGTGCACCCATGGCTGATACGCCATCACGGCCTTGTTGTAGTTGAAGAACCAGACGGGGGCCTCCTCATAGAGCATGGCGTTGGCCTGCTTCATGAGATCGAGGCGCTTCTCGGGATCATCGGCCGCGCCGGCCGCATCGACGAGCTTGTCGTAGGCGGGGTTGCTGAACCCGACATAGTTGCAGGCCGTGCGCGGGGTCTGGGAGTGGTAGCACTTGAGAGCGGCCAGCGGATCGGGGCCCGTGGCGTTCGACCAGATGTAGGCCTGATAGTCACCCTTCGGGATCACCTCGTTCAAGACCGAGGCCTCGATCAGCTTCACCTTGGCCTTGATGCCGACCTTGTCCAGCATCGGAAGCACGCCCTCGACGATCGGCAGGCCCCAACTCTCGTTCTGGCTGGTGGTCCATTCGAACTCGAAGCCGTTCGGAAACCCTGCCTCGGCAAGCAGTTTCTTCGCCTTCTCGGGATCGTGGGAGTAGGGCTTGAGTGCCTTGTCGTAGGCCGGCGACGTCAGCGGCAGCCAGCTTGTCGCCGTATAGGCCTTCTCCTTGGACAGTCGCTTGACGACGAGATCGGTGTCGATGGCGTGGTTGATCGCTTGGCGCACGCGCTTGTCGGCGAACGGCTTGTGAGTGGGGTTCATGCCCATGTTGCGGGTGAACACCTCGGCCACCTCGAACACGCCCTTCTGCAGGTCGGGATCGTTCTTGTAGGCGAGATACTGCGCCGGTCCCAGGATCGAGAGATCGACTTCCTTGTTGCGAAAGGCGACGTCGCGGGCAGAGGCTTCCCCCATCACGAGCACGATCACGCGGTCGAGATAGGGCTGGCCCGGCTTGTAGAACTTGTCCCAGCGCTCCGCGACAAGCCGCGAGCCCGGCAGATGCTCCTTGAACTTGAACGGCCCGAGGCCGACCGGGTTGCTGGTGATGTCGCCGCTTTCGGCGTTCTCCTTGGCGAGGATCGAGGTGGTGTCTTGCATAAGCGCGAAACCTGGCTCGATCTTTTCGTTGAGTGTGATCTCGATCGTGCTGTCATCGATCTTCTTGAGGCCGGCAATCTCCTTGGCCTGGTTCTTCTCGACGTCGACGGCGCCCTTGATATTGCGGATCCAGCGCGCGCCCGGATAGCCTTTACTGCCGTCCATGATGCGCGTGTAGGAGAAGATGATGTCGTCGGCCGTCATCTTGCGGCCGTTGTGGAACACCGCATCGTCACGCAGCTTGTAAGTGTGCGTGAACCCTCCGTTGGACACTGCGACGACGGTCGCAAGCTCGAGCACCGGCTTGTTGGCGGCCGTGTCCCACTTGTAGAGACTGCGGTGGATCAGCTTCGCCACGATGCCGTCCTGGGCCCGCGGCGTCGTGTGGATGTCGAGGCTCGAAAGACTGGTGCCGTAAGGCGCCGTCATCCTGAGCGTTCCACCCTTCCGCGGCGTCGTGGTTTGCGCGTCTGCCACGCTTCCGGCCAAGGCAAACGCCACTGCGGCGAGGACTACTTTTGTGATCACGGACCGTCCCTCCCAAACCCATGCCTACTAAAAACATCTGACCACTGTCGTCCGTCAGGCGCAAGCGAACTGGTCCTCAATCTTCGTGATGTCAAGGAGGAGAGGCTCTAGATCACCGTTGCTTCGGTGCAATGGTGAAGACCAGCTCGTCCAGCGGGCTGAACATCGTCCGGGCTGTTGACATGCGTTCAAATCTGGGGCTGCAAGGAGATGCACGGCGACCTTTTCAGTAAGCCGCGATTGGCCGAGGAGGTCAAAACAACTGTTCCTCATGGGCAAGACCAGAAGGCGATAACGAAAGAGGAAACCGCCTAGTGCCGCCGGTCCGGAATCCCGCGGCTCCCAGCCTTTGCTTATGGCAATGACTGCCGCTTCGGCCTGCTGCGATATCCGGAATGGCACGAACAGCCCGTTCGCTGCGTTGCGGCGATTCCGTCAGGTTCCTAAGGTACTTCTGCCGTGCCGAGAAAGCAGCCGGCAGGCGAATAAATGACCCGCAGCGTTCATCGCGGAGATCCCCGGACTCGTTGCAGGACAAGCCCTATGCCTCCAAGTATCATCGCGGAGGCGACGAGCACGCGCATGGTGATGGGCTCCGAGAGCAAGGCCACGCCCCTCAACATGGTGACGGCCTTTATGCAGCGGCAGCGGCGAAGGCCGCGATTTATCAGCCTTGATCGTTGCCTATCCGTGCAAGCTGTACTTCACCTGACAATGAGTGGTTGTGAACTGATTGACGTAGAACGGCTCGAGCGGCGCCATTATGTCCCTGCGCCTTTGGCTATCCCAGAACTTCCGCATATCCGGCTCTGAGTCCCACAGGGTAATTGAATATCCAGCGTTGGCGTCGTTCTGATCGCGAGCCAACCAGTGGTCCTTCAGTCCCTTCACCTCGCCGCGCGCATCCATTGCTGCCTTGAAGGTTGTTTCAAATTCGTCCCATTGGCCAGGAACGATCTTGCCCCAAACGATGCGCATGTACATTCGCTACCTCTAGGATTCCCGGCGCAGACACAATTCCTCGCAGACGCGTTTGTCCGTCGAGAAAGCGGTGACAAGCTCGTAATGAGAGGCCTTCGTGGCACGTCTCAACCGCCGCCCTCATACTTGAACGAGACTTTGACCTTGGCCCGGTAGGCTTCGACTTTTCCGTCCTTCAACTGGATGTCGAGCTGTGCAATCTCCGCGACACGCAGATCTCGCAGTGATT
>JBJXDX010000095.1:0-9115 GCA_046154585.1 Hyphomicrobiaceae bacterium
CACCCTTCCGTGTGCCGATCGCCCGATTGGCCGCAGCCCAGGCCGCCGTCCGCTCGCGCGGCGGCAAAACGTCAGCGGGAACGGCATAGCGGCCGCGTTTCAGTTCGCCTCGACCTCGCGATCCTCGTCGTCGAGGCGCGTAGTCAACACGCGCAGGCCGCGATTGCGCGGCAACAGCAGCAGCACCACGAGCACGGGTGGCAGCAGGAAGCCCCACGCCGCCCACATCGACGCATTGCGGTTCTTGGCATTGGCAATGAAACCGCAGGCAATCGCCGTGAGCGTGGCGACCGCAGCCCAGATCACAATCCATCTGATAGTGGCCATGGGTGTCTCCGGCGACATACGGCGCCCAACTGCGTGCGCAGACTGATCGTCAGTTGGACCCGAATTGTGGCCAAGTCAAGCGGCCCACGGCCTACCCGCGAGCGACAGCCTTCACACGGACGCCGGGCGCGGGCCGCTCCAGCAGCACCTCACGCCGGAAACGGTACAGCCGTGCCGGACGTCCGCCCGTGTGCGTGCGGATCTCTCCCGTCGGCTCGACGAGGCCGACGCTCTCCACCAGGCGCCGGAAGTTCTGCTTGTGCAGGTTCGGCCCGAGAATAGCTTCCACCGTCTTCTGCAAATCGAACAGTGTGAACTCCGCCTGCATCAGCTCGAACACCACCGGCCGGTAGCGAATCTTTGCCCTGAGCCGCCCGATCGCGGCCGCGAGGATGCGGCGATGCTCCCCATTCATCGTCTGCCCAAATGTTCCTGCAGCGACCCCGGGCTGAGGGGCCACGGGTTCACTCGTCAGCGCTCCGGCTTCACACAGCAGATCGTACCGGTCCAGAACACGCTCGTCGTCCCAGCGTGCCCCGTCGAAGCCGAAGGAAATGTTCACTCGCTCGTTGCGATCCCGCACGGAGGCGTCGGCGTTCTCCGCTTGGCCTGTCGCCGCCCAGGCTTTCAGACGCGGCTCGATCGCCTCGCGCAGTACGCGCGGACGATCATGACGCCAATCCTCCCAGGGAAAATAATCATAGACGCTGCGCCACGTGCAGGATGTGGCATCGGGAGCACGATCACCGCCCAGCATCAGAGCCACGTATCCGATGGAGACCGAGTTGCCGTCGCAGGCTCCGGACCGGCAGCCGCCGAACGTACAAAGCTGCTCCACGTAGCCCAGTTCGAGCGCCGTTTTCTCGCGCACACACTCGCGCAGACCGGCATCGAGGCTGACGTGAGATCCCGGTGCGAAACGCCCTGATGGCAGCGCATCGGCGATATCCCCCGCACCGCGGATGGCGAGCACCACCGGTTCGTTGTCGCGGATGGCAATGATGGCGCCTGTCAGTTCGAGCGCTACGTCGGCCCCGCTGGCATCGGTCCCCGGCCGGCTGGGGACCGGCTCGGAACGCATGGTCGGAAATGCAATACGGCGAGCTTCAGCGTTCATGTTTCGCCTCCTGCCGGAAGCGTTAGGCTCCAATCTTGGCGATTTTCGGAAGCTCTTCTTTTTTCTGCCGTTTCCGGACCAAATGCGATCCGTTGAGTTCCATCGAACTCAGTCCATTCGGGACGCGACCCAGAACGGCTTGGCCAGGCTCACGTCGCCCGAGCCGATCGCGGCAATGGCATCGATCATCCGGCCTTCACGGCCAAGCGCCGCATCGCCCAGCATGACCAGCCGGCGATTTGGCGTGGCGGAGGGGGACGCCTTCCGCAGGCGGCGCGCGATCAAAGCCTCGGGCGTCGCGGGGTTCAGGGCACACAAGGTGATAAAGGTCGCCGCCGTGGACCGGCTGATGCCGGCATAGCAGTGTATGATCATGGGCGCCGTCCGGTCCCATTTGCCGACAAAGTCCAGCAGGTCGGCGACATGCGCCTCGCTGGGCGGCGTATAGCCGTCCCGCAGTTCATCGATGTCGTGCATGACGAGCTTCAGATGCCGGCCTTCCATGATGCCGAGGGGTGTCTGTTCGAGCCCGCTGTCTCCCAGGCACGTGACGAGATGCCGCGCACGGGAAGCCAGCACGAGGTCCGGCACAGCCGGCAGCCCGCACACATGGATGAGATCGACCGCTGTGTTCTGCTCAAATGTCATGGCGTTTCCCTGCCGCTTCCTCACGCCGTCACCAATTCTTCAAACCGGGCCAGAAACGCCGTCTGCACGACGGACACCGGCCACGGTTCGACCAGCCTGCCAAGCTCGCTCCCCGCACCCGCGTCCTCGGCTTCCGGCGAGCCGAAATATCGCTCGGCCTCGTCCGGCAGAAATCCGGCGAGCCGCGTGGCTTCGTAGTAGGCCGCGATGCGATCGGCCGCCTTGATCCCGGCCGCAACCTCCGCCGGCAACGCCGCCGGCAAATCGAACCGCCGATGAATAGCCTCCAACAGGCGCACCTCGAAGGCCTTGTAGTCGAAGCCGATCGCCTGCTTGAAGGGACTGATCAGATCGCCGATCACATATTCGGGCGCATCGTGCAGAAGGGTCGCGAGCAGCCACTGCCGCGGCCAGGCCGGCATCCGTGCCCGTGTGATGCTCTCCACGAGCAACGCATGCTGTGCCACGGAATAGGCATGGTCGCCGAGTGTCTGCCCGTTCCAGCGCGCCACGCGCGCCAGGCCGTGCGCGATGTCCTCGATGGCGATATCGTCGGGCTGCGGGTTGAGCAGGTCGAGCCGCCGCCCAGACAGCATGCGCTGCCAGGCTCGGGGGCCCTTCCGGTTCATGCCGCGCACCGTCATGACGCCTTCAGCCGGAACGACCGCTGCAACTTCGCGCACGGCTCATAGCGATGGCAGGTGACGAGATGATCGTTGACCATGCCCGTCGCCTGCATGAAGGCATACATCGTCGTCGGACCGACGAACCGGAAGCCCTCCACCTTCAGCGCTTTCGACAGGCGCGTGGAATCCTCCGACGTCGCCGCCACGTCGCCGATCGCCTTGCAGCGATTGATGCGCGGCTGGCCGTCGAGCAGGCCCCACAGGAACACCGACAGGCCGCCCTTCTCCGCCAGCTTGAGATAGGCGCGTGCATTGTCGATAGTCGCCTCGATCTTCAGGCGGTTGCGCACGATGCCCGCATCCGCCATCAGCCGCGCGATGTCCTTCTCGCCGTAGCGCGCGATGCGCTTGGCATCGAAGCCATGGAAGGCTTTGCGGAAGTTCTCGCGCTTCCTGAGAATGGTGATCCACGACAGCCCGGATTGAAATCCCTCCAGCACCAGCTTCTCAAACAGCACCACGTCGTCAGTCTTCGGCACGCCCCACTCTTCGTCGTGGTAGCGCGCATACTCCGTGTCGTCGATCCCGGCCCAGGGGCACCGCTCGCTCATGGGGCGGCCTCGCTTTCGTGTACCGGCGCGGACAGCGTGTACGGTGCCCACGACGGCACGCGCAACGTCACCCCTACATCGCCGGCCATGATCCTTTGCCCCTTCGCCAACGTCTCGGCGGCGCGATCGAGCCGCACGAGCGCTAGGCCCGATGTGCCCGCAGTCGAGCCCATCGCCCCAATGACGGCCCGCGCCGGCTCCGCGCCCGCTGTGATCTCGGTCTTCGGCGGCGGAAGCGCCGTATTTGCCGTGACGATCACGAACCGTTTTCGCGCCGTGCCCCGATGCTGCATGCGCGATACGACCTCCTGCCCGACGAAGCACCCCTTCTCGAAGGCCACGCCGTGCAGAATGTCGAAGCAAGCCTCGTGCGGAAAGGTGTCACCTAGAGCATAATCTTTATCCGCGTCCGGCACGCCCAGCGCAATGCGATGCGCCTCGTAGGCCTCCCAGCCGCCGGCCTCTGCAATGACCGCATCTTTCACCCGGATGCAGCGCACACCCAGCGCCGGCAGCCGCGGATCGGCGTAGACATCCGGCGCAACCTCCGCCGCCCCATCTCCCCACGCTGCGTACACGTCGTCCTCCTCGCTGCGATCGACGATGTCGATCTTGGCGCGAAGCTTGTACAGGCTCAGCCGCTTGACGAGATCCTTCGCCCGCGCCCGCACGGTCTCGAGTGCGAACCCACGGCTCGTGGGCACGACGATGAATTCGAACAGGATTTTGCCCTGCGGTGACAGCAGGCCGGCATGCACGGCGCTCTGCGATTTCAGCAGATCCAGATCGTTCGTGATCAGGTCCTGCAGAAATTTTTCCGCATCCGGCCCCTCGACCGCGACAGCGCTGCGTTCGGGCAGGCGGGCAATCCATGCCATGGTTGCGTCCAACAGTTGCTTGGCCTAGAGCACGCTTCGCATTGAAGCTTGATAGCCTCCATGCGAAAGGATCGCACTCTAACGGGTCTACGTATGCGGGCTCTGCCTCGTGTGCAAGCGGAAGAGGAGCCGTGCGGATGGCTGAAAACTACGATGTCCTGATCAAAGGCGGCACCGTCGTCAATCACGATGGCATCGGCCAGCGGGATATCGGCATTGTCGCAGGCCGCATTGTCGCCATCGGCCGCCTGGACCCGGCCGGTGCGGCCGAGCTGGTGGACGCCAGCGACCTCCACGTGCTGCCGGGCGTGATCGACACCCAGGTGCATTTTCGCGAGCCGGGCCTCGAACAGAAGGAGGATCTCGAAACCGGCAGCCGGGCCGCCGTCGTGGGTGGCGTCACCGCCGTCTTCGAGATGCCCAACACCAAGCCCCTCACGACATCTGCTGACACGCTCTCCGACAAGGTCGAGCGTGCGCGTCATCGCATGTTCTGCGACTTTGCTTTCTACGTCGGCGGCACGCGCGAGAACGTGGACGACATTCCGACCCTTGAAAACCTGCAAGCATCCGCCGGCATCAAGGTGTTCATGGGCGCTTCCACCGGCGACCTCCTGGTCGAGGACGAGCCCTCGCTCGATCGCATCATCGCCCGCATCCGCCGCCGTGCCGCGTTCCATTCCGAGGACGAGGCGCGTCTGCGCGAGCGCGCCGGTCTGCGCCGCAAGGGCGATGCCTCCTCCCATCCCGTGTGGCGCGACGAAGTCGCGGCCATGATCGCCACCGACCGCTTGGTCCGCCTGGCGGAGACCCATCGCAAGCGCATTCACGTGCTGCATGTCTCCACTGCCGAAGAGATCGAGTCCCTTGGACGGCACAAGGAATGGGCCAGCGTCGAAGTGACACCGCATCACCTCACGCTCGTAGCGCCCGACTGCTACGAGCGCCTCGGCACGTTTGCACAGATGAACCCGCCCGTGCGCGACGAGCGCCACCGCGCCGCCATCTGGGCCGGCATCGCATCGGGCGTGGTCGATGTCCTGGGCTCGGATCACGCACCGCACACGCGTGAGGAGAAGGAGCATCCTTATCCGGAAAGCCATTCCGGCATGACCGGCGTGCAGACGCTCGTCCCCATTATGCTCGATCATGTCAATGCGGGCCGTCTGTCGCTGACCCGCTTCGTCGATCTGACGAGCCACGGCCCGGCACGCCTGTTCGGCATCCGCGGCAAGGGCCGTCTCGCGGTGGGCTACGACGCCGATCTGACCGTCGTCGACATGAAGCGCACCGAGACCATCACCCACACCTGGATCCAGTCGCGCAGCCGCTGGACACCCTACGACGGCGTGCAGGTCAAGGGCTGGCCCGTCGGCACCTTCGTTCGCGGCCGCTGCGTCGCCTGGAACGGCGACATTCTCGGCCCCGCCGACGGCGAGCCCGTACGCTTCCTGGAAGTCTGATCTAAGCCACGGCTACTGGCGCCGCGCGCGCGCCTGCTCCCGGCTGGCGCCCATGCGCGGTAGCGGCGGCAGTGCACGTGCAATCTCCACCGGCAGCCGCTCGACCACCGTCACTGCCCCTCCCACCTGCACACGCTCGGCAAGATCGGTGACGTGCCCGTTCAGCATCCGGAAGCATCCTGACGAAGCGGCCTGCCCGATGGTCTTGGCGTCGTTGGTGCCATGAATGCGATACAGCGTATTGCCGAGATAGATCGCCTTGGCCCCCAGCGGATTTTTCAGCCCACCCGTCATCTTCACCGGCAGGCTCGGATCGCGCTCGCGCATCTCCGCTGGCGGATGCCAGTCCGGCCACTCGGCGATGCGTGAAATCTTCTCCGTGCCGTTCCACGTGAAGCCGTCGCGGCCGACCGAGATCGGATAGCGGTAGGCCTCGGTGCCCGACGTGACGAAGAACAACTGCTTGCCGTGCGTCTCGATCACGATCGAGCCTGGCGCATACTGGCTGGCGAACGGCACGAGTTCGGGCGCAATCGGCGCGATAGAAGGCCGGGCGCCACCATCGACCACTTCCGGGTTTTCCCGCCCGCCGCGCTCATAGGGATCATCCCACGGCGAATTCCACCAGCCACCGCGGCGTGCCCGACGCGGCTCATCATCCCACTGGGGAGAGGAATAGCGATCTTCATAGTAGCGGCGGTAGCGCGGGCCTGTCTCACCCCAGCCCCAGGACTGCGCCAGGGCCGCATCCAAAGGCGTCGTAATTAACAACATGAGCATCAGGATGTTACGCATGTTCGTTCCCTTGGTGGCTCTCGGCTATATGGGGGGCAATTGGGGCAAAACGAGTCTGCGCCCTACTGTCCTCGAAAATAGTTGACGCCGACCGAAATTCCGGACGAAACACATTGTCCGTTAACTGCACGTCCCTGTGCGCAGCAGCCTTTGTGGGGAAATCGAGATGTCTGAGCATGCTCCCGGCCGTGACCTCGCTGACGTCGAGAAGGTTGTGTGGACCTATCTCGATGGCTTGCACGAAGGAGATACGCAGAAGCTGGCCGCTACGTTTCACGAGGTCAGCCATCTCTATGCGCTCGGCCCGGATGGAGTCGCAGATGTTCCGCGTGCGGATTGGCTGAAAATGGTCGCTGGCCGGCCGTCGCCGAAGTCCCAGGCTCTGGAGCGGGCCGACCGCATTGTGTCGATCGATTTCGCCGGCCCGGAGACGGCGTGCGTCAAAGTCGAGTGCGCGATCCCGCCACGCTATTTCACCGACTATCTGACGCTGTTGAAGCTGAAGGACGGCTGGCGCATCGTCTCTAAAACGTTCCGCACAACCGTCCGCAGCTGACGCTCGTCAATTTGCCGTGATCAATCGTCGTCGCGGCTGCTGCGCGCCACCCGCGACGGCAGGCCCTTGAGCACGACAACTTGCGTCCCCACGCCGACGCGGCGCGCGAGGTCGACCACATGACCGTTCATCATGCGGAAGCAGCCCGACGAGTTGGCGCGCCCGATGCTCTGGGCGCTATTTGTGCCGTGGATGCGATAGAGCGAATTGCCCAGATACAGAGCCTTGGCACCAAGTGGATTGCGCACGCCGCCGGTCATCTTCTCGGGCAGGCTGCGATCGCGCTCGCGCATTTCCTTGGGCGGATGCCAGTCGGGCCAGTCGGCCACGCGGGAGATGCGTTCCCGTCCGGTCCACGAGAAACCCTCACGCCCGACCGAGATCGGATAGCGCAGCGCCGATGATTTCGATTGGACCAGATAGAGCCGGCGGCCCGAGGAATCGATGACTATCGTACCGGGCGCGTAGTTTCCCGCGAACGCGACGCGCTCCGGCGACATCGCCGAAACCGAAGGGCGTCCGCCGCCATCGAGAAGCTTGGGACCAGGACCGCCACGGCCGCGCGGCGCGGGCGCAAAGGGGCTGGGGCTGTTCTGCGGCTCTTCGGAGCGCTGTGGTGCTGCGTAACCGCCGCGGTCATAGATGCTCGGCTGGTGCCACGGCACCCAACTCTGCGCCGCCGCCGGCTGAAACGCTGAAAATGTCAGCGCCGCGGCAAAGAAAACCCGCTTCATCGTCTCGTTCCCTCACGCAATTGGATCGTCTAGCGCATCGATATAAAGGGTTAACGCACCTCGGCCAGTCTTCCCTCGCAACAAGGTTACCGCGGGACCGCCAGAGTGCAAATTCGCGTTGTCGCCGCAACCACCGGCGCGCAACCAGCTTTGGAAGCGATACCAGATCGTCTAGGTTAATCGGGCGTCGATCAGGACGTGGGGGATGATTATGCAGACGACAGGAAGCGGCCTGAAGCCGGGTGGCACGACGTCCACTGCTATCGGCGTCGCGGCGGCGCGCGAAGTCGCCGGCCGGCTCGGCGAGATCAAGATCAGCCCGCACTCCAACATGCTCTACTGGTGGATTGTCTGGGTCTACGGCTACGTCTGCGCCCTCGCCATCAACATCAATCATGTCGGCGTTCAGCTGTCCGGCAAGCTCATCAAGTTCCACCCCTCCGCCTGGGTCGGTCTCTCGTTCCTGCTGCTGGTCATCTTCGTCATCGTTTTCACCAACGTGCGTGCGCGCGTGCTGCACACGTTTCTCATCATGGCAACGCTGGCCCTCGTCGCCATCGGCATCGACTGGACCTACGGACTCAGCCGCATCGTCGGCTGGGTGCCGGAGCTCGTCGTGCAGATGAACCTCGCCTTCTACGTGGTGTTCTCGACCGCGCTGATGGTGCTGTGGTTCCTCGTCGTGTTCGTCATCGACAGATCGACCGTGTGGCGCTTCACGTCGGGGCAGGTCATGGAGACGCATCGTCTCGGGCAGGCCGCTGCCCACGTCTACGACACGCGCGGCATGCTGATGAAGCGGATGCCCGATGACCTGTTCCGGCACAAGATTCTTGGGCTCGGCATTCTCGGTCTTGGTACCGGAGATCTCATCTTCAAGCCGGCGGCGCCCGGCGCTGAGCCGTTCATTCTCGAGAACGTCTGGAGGGTCAACGAGAAGCAGAAGGAGATCGAGCGCCTCATCATCTCGTCGGGCAGCCCGATGTAAGCCAGTGTGATGATCGAGAAATTCGCCCTAACTACCGTCTGCCTCTGAGCGAATTTCTCGATCTGAATCACACTGGCAAGTCTAAGATTCTAGTGTCCCTTTTGATTCCGAAGTTCGCTCCCGGACCTAGCATCGAGAACGGGCGAACTTCGGAATCGGGACACTAGCGCTCAGCGAATGAAGAAGTGCCACGTCCCGTCGGCGCCGATACCGAGCTTGTAGTGCGTGTATCGCCCCGTCTGCTTCATGTCCCGGAATGTCGCCGCCGGCACGAGGCGCAGCAGCTCGACGTCCTGCGCCGGCGTCAGCGTGTCGAGCTTCATCTCCGCAAAGTAGGGCCACACGTACACTCGATTGTTCTCGAGATCCTTG
>JBJXDX010000096.1:0-9523 GCA_046154585.1 Hyphomicrobiaceae bacterium
GCCGGGAAATGCTCGATGTGCCAGGCCGGCGCGTCGATGGCCTCCTGCAAATTCATCCCCGCATGCACGTGGCGCAGGAAGAACTGCGCGCTCCACTGATCCTGCTGGTCGCCGCCGGGCGTGCCCCAGGTCATGTACGGCTTGCCCTCGCGCAGCGCCATGTCGACCGACAGCGTCGAGCGCGGCCGCTTGCCGGGCTCCAGCGACGACGGCTGCCCCTCCTCGAGCCAGAACATCTGTCCGCGGCTGCCGAGTGGCCAACCCAGTTCGGGGATCACCGGCGACGATTGCAGCCATCCGCCCGACGGCGTTGCCGTGAACATGTTGCCGTCGCGATCGATGATGTCGATGTGCACGGTGTCACCGCGCGTCATGCCCATGCTTCCGACAGTCGGCTCGCCGGCGCCTGCGGCACTCACTGCCACACGGCTGTCGGCCGTGCCTTTGACGATGACGCGGCCGTCGTAGCCGTCGATCTTGCCCGGCAGCTGCTCCATGGATGCGAATACGCCGATTTGCCGCCGCCGGTCCGAATTGTAGCGCTCGGACAGCAGCGTCTCCATCGGCACCTTGGCAAATTTCGGATCGCCGTAGAATGCCTCGCGATCCGCGTAAGCGAGCTTCGCCGCTTCGATCCACAGATGAATGAAATCCGGATCGGTTGGATCGAGCGCGTCGAGATCGAAGCCTTTCAGGATCGCCAACATCTGCAGCAGCACCGGACCTTGCGTCCACGGGCCCGGTTTCAGCACCTCATACTTGCCATATGAATAGCTGAGCGGCGCCTCGATGGTCGGCAGCCAGCCCGCCATGTCATCGGCCGTGAGCACGCCCTTGTGGCGGCGGCCCGACACATCCATCACCTCATTGCGGCAGAATTTGTCGATGGCCTCGGCGACGAAGCCCTTGCTCCACGCGGCGCGGGCGCGCTCGATCTGCGCTTCGCGAGTACCGCCGCCGGCTTCAGCTTCTTTCAAAACGCGCTGATACGTCTCCGCGTGCTGCGGATTACGAAACAATGTCCCAGCTTTCGGAACGCTGCCGTGAGGTAGGTAGACCGCCGCGGAGGTCGGCCAATGCTCCTGGAACAGCCCCTTCACCGTCTCGATGGTCGCGCACGCGCGCTCCACGATCGGATGCCCGCCCGTGGCGTAGCCCAGGGCAGGCTCGAGCACGTCCCGTAGGCTCATGGTGCCATAGTCGCGAAGCACCATCATGAACGTCTCGAACGTGCCCGGGATGCACGCCGCCAGCAACCCCGTCCCGGGAATCATGTCGAGCCCCAGATGGTCGCGATAGTGCTTGATGGTCGCGCCCGCCGGCGCCGGGCCCTGTCCGCAGATGACCTCGGGCTTGCCCTTGCGCCTATCCCACACGATCACCGGCACGTCGCCGCCGGGGCCGCACAGGTGCGGTTCCACCACCTGCAGCGTGAATGCCGCGGCGACGCCTGCATCGAACGCGTTGCCGCCACGCTCCAGCATCGACATGCCGACTGCCGTCGCGATCCAGTGCGTCGTCGCGCAGACACCGAACGTCCCGTTGATTTCGGGCCGTGTCGTGAAGCGGCCGGCATTGATGTTCGCCATGAAGATGACCCGGGTTTAGAATGGGTTTGAGTGTAACGTGCGGCTGACGAGGATCAAAGGGCCGTGGCTGCCGCTGCTCACGCGGTGTTGATTGTCACGTTGCTCGATGTATCGTCAAGCTAAGCTAAAGATGCCCCCGATTGCGGACGGAGTTCGAAGCATGACGATGCCAAGCTTCTCGATTGCGACACGACGCCTGCTCGCCCCCGCGCTGGCCATCGGCTTTGCACTTGCGAGCGCTCCCGCCGTCCTGGCCGAGGTGGCGCCCGGCAAGCCGGCTCCCGAATTCACCGCGCGCGATACCACTGGCAAGGAGGTCAAGCTGTCCGATCTGCGCGGCAAGACCGTGGTGCTGGAATGGACCAATCACCTGTGCCCCTACACTGTGAAGCACTACGTGACGGGCAATATGCAGCAGTTGCAGAAGGACGCGACCAAGGATGGCGTCGTCTGGCTTACGGTCGCCTCGTCCGCGCCCGGGACGCAAGGTCATGTCAATGCACTCGAGGCCGATAAGTTGACCGCCGACCGCGGCGCAGCCCCGTCCAGGGTGCTTCTCGATCCCGAGGGATCGGTCGGCCATCTCTACGAAGCCAAGACTACACCGCACATGTTCGTCATCGATGGCGCGGGCAAGCTCGTCTACATGGGCGCGATCGACGACAAGCCGACGGCCAATTCGGCCGACATCAAGGGAGCCCGCAACTACGTGCGCGAAGCGCTGGACGCGGTGAAGAGCGGCACGCCCGTGAAGATGGCGTCGACTCGTCCCTACGGCTGCACGGTGAAATATTCGGCCGCCCGCAGCTAGTACACTGCATGGTTGGCCGCTACCGGCCGACCATCGCATCCTGTGCTGCCGCGAGTTTCCTGAGGTTTGCAAGCTCGTCACGCAGAAAAGCGTCGGCCGCCTCGGGTGTCAGTATGCCCTCGGCATCGGCATACTGCTCTTCGAGAAACGCGGCATAGTCCGGAGCCTTGATCGCGTCGGCAACGACAGTCCGAAGCCTCGTCACCGCACGTGGATCCGTCCCGGTCCTGACGACCAGGGCGCGGAACTGAGGCAGGGCAACATCGAAGCCCAGCTCGCCTGAAGCCGGCACGTCCTTGAGGCGCGGATCGCGTTCGCGCGAGAACAGCAGTATCGGGCGGATCTGCTTGTTGTCGACGAAGGAGCGCACGTCGCCCACCTGCTCGTACAGCACCTCCGCGTAGCCGCCCAGGATGGCCCGATGGCGTTCCCCCGGCTTGGCGAACGGCACCGAAACCAGTCGTAGTCCTTGCCTCACGAAATAGTTGACCATCAGCTCGTCTGCATGGCTCGGACCGGCGATGGCGACCCGCACGTTTGCGGCTTTGGCAGCGGCCACGATGTCGCTCCAGCTTTTGAAGCGGCCGGTTTCGCTCACGAGGAAGGCCGAGGTCTGACGCATCAGAATGGCGACGGGAACGAGGTTGTCGAGGCGCACGTCCGTCTGGCGTGTCGCCAGCACGCCGAACGTATCCCCTGTCAGGATCGCAAGTGTTCGGCCGTCTGCGGGGGCAGCTTTCAGTTGCGCCAGGCCCTTCTGGCCGCTCGCGCCCGGAACATTGGTGATGCGCAAAGGTCCGAGCCCCGGCTCGATCAGTGTGGCGATCTTGCGCGCCACCTTGTCGGCGCCGCCACTCTGCCCCCAGGGCACGATGATCTCGATCGGGCGCGATGCGCCCTCCTGCGCCACCGCCGCAACGGCAGCAGCAAACAAAAAAACGGTCGCGCTCACGCAAGACGCTACGCAGCGACGCCGCCGCATAAAGCCCTCCCCAATGAACCGGCATAAGGCGCCGGCCGGCCCCGATCGGCCGGCTGGACGCTAACAGGTCGCTGGGTGTTGCAAAAGGGCGCGCCGCGATGCGTTGCGGGCACTGCCGCATGTTTGGCTTGTTGCCGCCCTTAGTGCACCTGCACCGGCCGCCATCCAGCCGCCACTGCCTCGGCCTCCGAGCAGAACCAGCGCTTGCCCTTGTCGGTCTCGATCTTGATCTGGTCGTACCAGGGGCTCCACGGCATGTGATAGATGCGTCCGTTCTTGGTGACGTTGCCCTTGATGGCGCATCCCGCCGGCGCGCTGGTTTCCACGCTGGTCCAGCGGCTGTGCCGGAATTCCCATGGCGGCTGGGCATCGCCCTGCCAGATGCCGGCCTTGCGGGCCTTGGCCTCGCCTTCAACGGCCGTGTAGGTCGTCGAATACTTGACGAAGGCCCAGGCGAAGCCCCGGCGCACCATCTCCGCGTTGATATCGGCTCCGTTCACGAAACAGATGCCGAGCATGCGGTCGTACTTGTCGATGCCTTTGTTCGCGCAGGTCACGGTCTGGCGCGCGGTGAGCTTGGCCAGCTCGTCCGCGGCGACCTGGCCGCAAGCCCACGTCCCGAACCAGCGCCTACCGCAACTTTGCGCGGCTTCCGGCGCATCGATACCCTCGAGCCGGATGCGCGTCTCGCCGATCGAGAGCGTGTCGCCGTCTATCACGGTCGCAAAGCCGCTGATCTTGCCCGGAGGCGCCGCGTTGGGCCGGGCGTCCAACCGGCTGCCGGCAAGTGAAAGTGCGAGGACGCCGGCCAGCGCCAGTGCTCCCAGATGTCGTGTTGCATAGGCTTTTATGGTTGCATCCAGCATGGCAGATTCTCCTTAAGGTTGAATCTGCCTGATTCCTGGGGCGGGCGCGAGGCGCAAAAATGACGGAATGAAGGGGCGGTGCTGTTAATAAATCGAGCTAAATCAAGGCCGTGTCAGGCCTTCCGCTCACGCTGCAGCAGGGCGAGCCCGGCCCCAAGCAAAATCACGGCAGCCGAGGCCCCAAGCCCGGTCGCTAGGCTGCCCGTCATGTCCGCCAGCAGGCCCGTCGCGAACGGACCCACGCACTGCAGCACCGAGAACACCAGCGTGAAGGCCGCCAGCGCCTCGCCCCAGACCGCCGGCGCCAGCGCCTTCTTGACGAAGGCCGTGATCGAGGCCGGCACCATGAAGAACATGCCGAACGACGCCGCCGACAGCAGCAAGGCCAGCAGCGAGGAGTGCACCACGGGCAACGCTGCGCCGATGCCGATGGTCGCCATGATGCCGGCCATTGCCCGCCCGCCGTTCCATCCCGCCATCGCCCGGCCCCACAGCCGCGGCGCCACCAGCGTCGCGATGCCGAGCAGGCACCACACGGCGGCCACTTCGACAGGTCCGAAACCGTGCTGCCGCATCCAAGCGACGATGAACGTCATGTACGCGAAGTAGCCCAGGGCAAAGCAACCGTAGGCGAGAAACATTGCCAGCAGGGGCATCTTGCGCCACGGATGCGGCGCGCCCTGGGCCGGCGGTGGCGCGGTCGGCAGTGCGGCCAGGGTCGCCAGCGCGCTCCCCACGAGCGACAGGATGCCGAGTGCGATCCATGCCTGTGGCCAGACCTGATCGCCGCCGCGCGCGAACATCACGGGTAGGACGGTGCCGGAGATCAGCATGCCGGCGCCGCCGCCACCGAAGAAGATGGCGATGGCTGCCGCGTTGCGCGCGCCGTCGCGAAAGACGCTCGCCGCCAGCACCCCGCCTGTAACGAACACGTACGCGCACGAGATGCCGGTGATGAAACGCACGATCGCGATAAGGTTGAAATCGCGCGTCAACCCGGTGATCAGCACCGTAGCCGTCGTCACCCACAATCCCACAATGAAGGGATGCTTCGCACCCCAGCGACGCACCGTCCGGAAGGCGATATAGGAGCCGGCCAGATAGCCGAGGGCATTGATCGTGTTGAGCGAGCCCGCCTGCGTGTAGCTCCAAGCCAGGTCCTCGCGCATGGCCGGCAGGATCAGCGCGTAGGCAAATCGCGCAAAGCTGTTGACGACCGCGACGCTGAGCGCCAGACCACAGGCGATCAGAAACCCGCGGCGCGAGGAGAACGGCTCTGGGGGCGGGGCGTGGGTTGCGGACATCTGGCCCGAGCCTATAGACGAGGACCCCGCACGAAGGAAACGGAAATGCCGCCGCCCGCACACGCCGGCGATTTGTCTTCAATACGCTGTTGACGCAACCTGTCGAGCCATCGCCCAACGCTGCCAATTCGGAAATCTCAATGCAATTGTCTCCGACGCGCTTCATGAAGATCGAGGGCACGGAGGTTCTCGTCACGGTCAATTCCTCGGACGAGGCCAAGCTCGCCATGAAGGAGCTCAATCACAAGAAGAAGGAGCTGGCGCACATCAAGCGCTCGCTGCTGCGCCAGCAGCGGTCCATGCGCCGGCGCAGCGCGCGTGCCGAACGCCCGAGGTCCGCGCTCTGGAATATCTTCGATCCCAACAAGAAGCTCGTGCGTGCGGTGTCCGCCGTGGTCGGTGTGTTCGTGCCGCCCAAGCCCATGCGCGACGCCGGTGACATCGCGCGCGACCTCACGCAGATCGACGAGATCGCGCACAACATCGACAGCTGCCGCCTGCAGATCCAGGGCAAGCTCATCAGCCTCGGAGGGTGATGGAACTTTCTGCGCTAACCATTTGGATATCCTCGAATTGACAATTGCTGCGCTGCCACACTGAAGTCACCTAGGGGCGTTTCTCTCCGCTCCTCGGTCAGGTGGAGAGCTCATGGCTATTCGCGCAGAATGGCGCAGCCTGCTCACGCGGGTTTCGCGCCGCAAGGCATTGCAGCAGCCCGTCGTCCAATGGCAGCCGCACAACGACAGTTCGTCCGCCATGGCGTGGCTCAGGGCGCGCAATCCGCACGCCACCTTTGTCGCGGGCGCCTTGACCGGAAGTCTTCTCATTTGCACGTCGGCGTGGCTGATGGACGGCCTCACGTTTTCTCCGTTCGGCGAAGGGCAGGTTGCGAGCGCGGCGCCGCGTTACGCGCCGCTTGCTGTGGCAGACCGCGCATCGCCCGCGCAGTCGGAAGCCGAGCCTGCCGTCAACAATCTCGAGCAGACGGTACATCTCGTGGTCGATGAAGGAATCGTCGAACTGCGGGTCGGCGGCCGCGTGCGTCTTGCCGCGCGCATCGATGACGCGGATGCGCTGAAGCCCGAGACGCTCGCTCTCATCAGCGGTCTGCCCGAGGATGTTCGGCTGTCGGATGGCATCAGGATCAACACGCAGCTCTGGATGCTGCGTCCCGATCTCTTGAGCTCCGTCGAGGTGGAAGCGGCGCGGGGCCCGGTCGGGCGTTATCCCGTCACGCTCGAGCTGCGCACGCCGGAAGGCCAAGTCGTTTCGAGCGCTCAGGTCACGCTCGTCATCGTGGCTGCCGTGGAGGACAGGCCGGCCGCCGCCCAGTCCACGCCCGCCGTAGCCGAGGAGCGCGAGGGCAGGGAGGCGACACCGTTGAACAGTCAGCCCGCCGTATCCGCTGGTGCACCCGCCAAGTCTGATACCGTTCGGGCAGCGCGTCCTCGCGTCGACGCGCCCAGGCAGGTCAAGACGCAGACGCAATCGCCAGCGAGAACCGTCGTCACACGGCCGGAGCCGATCCTCTCGCCCAAGCCCGTGCAGAAGTCGCGGCCTGTGCGTCCCGACACCTCGGCATCGGTGCCGCCCGTCGTCGCGCAGGGTCCCCAATCGCAGCCGAAGCTGGTCTGGCCTGGCGACAATCCGCGCGCGGTCTACACGCAGAACCCACCCTTCTTCCTCGGCGCCGTGCCAAATACCGTGACGCAGTCACAAGCGCAGCCGGCTCCAGCCCAGGACGAGAACTGGCACAAACGCGTGTTCAATCAGCCTGGGCAGTAGCGCAGCCGCTGCCACGCACCCCTCGAGTGCTGAAGTTTCGAAACGCAGCGAGACTGATCGTTCTGACGGTCGAATCGTTCGCGTGCTGGTTGGACACGACGGCAGCAATCCATCACCAAGCCACAGAATGAGTCTCCGGGTGTATAATCGTCTCCATAAAGCATGGCTGGTGTGAGAATCGCTTTTTGCGGCATTGATCATGCAGGGTTCTGGGTATTCTGGCGTTGGCTGCTGGTCACGCAGACAGCTCACGCCACGACCCGCGATAGCGTCGTGCGCATCGTTGCGAGGCAGGGGCAATTCGAATGAGCATGGCCGATGGCGACGATCCGATCGTCAAAGTATCGGTGATGCGCCGTTGGATCATCCTGGCAACCGTCGTGCTGGGTTCCACGGTCTACAACGCCACCGTGCTGATCGCGTCGGGTCTGCAGCCCCAGATGCAGGGCGCCATGTCGGCGACACCCGACGAGATCGCATGGACTGTGACCTTCAACATCCTCGCCACCGCCGTCGTGACGCCCATGACCGGCTGGCTCGTGGCGCGTTTCGGCAGCCGCAATGTCATGGTGTGGAGCATGGCCACGTTCACCGCGGGCACGCTTCTCTGCGGTCTGGCGACGTCGCTCGAAAGCCTCGTCCTCTGGCGCATCGCCCAGGGCGGCGGCGGCGCCGCCCTCGTGCCGCTCGGGCAGACCATCCTGCTCAACATCTTCCCGCGCTATCAGCATGGGCTCGCCATTTCCGTGTTTGGCGTCGCCAACATGGCAGGCCCCGTACTCGGTCCGGCGCTCGGCGGCTACATCGCCGAGCTCTGGAGCTGGCGCTGGGTGTTTTATCTCACCGTGCCGTTTGGCATCGCTGCATTCGCCGGCTTCCGCCTCGCGCTGCCGCGCGACACGCCCGAGAATCGCGTGCAACTCGACTGGACCGGCTTCCTGGCTCTGGCGACGGCACTCGCGCTGGCGCAGATCGTCCTGTCGCGCGGCCAGCGCCTCGACTGGTTTCAATCCAATCTCATTCTCGGCGCCATGCTGCTGTCGCTGCTGGCCTTCTACCTCTTCATTGCGCACAGCATGACCGCGCAGCGCCCCTTCCTCGATCTGAAGCTCCTGACCGATCGCAACTATGCCGTCGGCCTGGCGCTGGTGACGATCTTCGGCATGCTGAACTTCACGCCGATGGTGCTGCTGCCGCAACTGCTGCAGGCCCACTCGGGTTATCCCGACACGCTGGTCGGCTTCATCATCAGCTGGCGCGGCATCGGCGCCGTTGCTGGGTTTTTTCTGTCGAACTGGGTCGCCCGATTTGATCCCCGTGTCGGCGTCGTCACGGGATTTTCCATCCAGGCGCTGTCGGGCCTCTGGCTCAGCAGCATCAACCTCGACGTCAGCACGCCGGTGCTCGCCGCCAACGGGTTCCTGCAGGGCTTTGCCATCGGCATCATCTGGGTGCCCATGTCGCTCGCAGCGACGCGCACCCTGCCGGTTGCCTCGCGCGCCGAGGCGATGGCGGTCTTCCATCTCATGCGCAATATCGGCTCGAGCTTCTTCATATCCCTCAGCGTCGCCGAGATTGTGCGTGCGACGGGCGCCAACTACAGCCGCCTCACCGAGAACGTCTCGCCTTTCAATCGTGCGCTCGATCTGCCGTGGGTGATCGGCAGCTGGAGTGTTGAGACCCTTCCGGGGCTCGCCAAGCTCGCCGTCGAGATCAATCGGCAGGCGGCCCTGATCGGCTATCTCAACGCCTTCATGCTCTACACATTCGCGTCCCTGGCCGCGATTCCGCTCGCTCTGATGATCCGTGGGGCCAAGCGGTCACCGGTCAACGCCTGAACGCACCGGCGGAAAGGCTGCCATGCACCGCGACGCCGCCCTTGTGTTGGGCCCCATCCTGGAGTTTGATCGCGCCCGACACCACGATTTGACAGCTTCCCATGAGGATCGCGCGCAATGGCCGAAACTCAGTCACTTCCCGCATCGGGCCGCGAGGCCGACGTTCTGACCGCCGCCCGCACGTGGCTCGCCCGCGACGGCCGGGTGGCGATAGCCACGGTCGTCGACACCTGGGGCTCCGCCCCCGTGCCCATTGGCGGCCAGATGGCCGTCGCGGCCGACGGCAATTTCCAGGGCTCAGTCTCGGGCGGCTGCATCGAGGGCGAGATCATCATGGAGGCCGAGGAC
>JBJXDX010000097.1:0-11818 GCA_046154585.1 Hyphomicrobiaceae bacterium
GCTCAAGATGTTACGGATCAAGTCCGCCCATCGGCTGGTCGCAGCCAAAGTCGATATAGATCGAACCAGCAGCGATCGGCCGTTCGAAGCCAATCACCAAAGTAACATTCCTCCATGAGGCAATACGCGGGGTCAGGTTTCGGCGCCGATCGACGTGTCAGGCGCTGGCCGATTCACAGGCGCCGGCTTCAGTTCCGGTTCTTGAGGCGCCAGCTGTAGTTGCCGGTCTCGATGATATCGCAGTGGTGCGTGAGCCGGTCGAGCAGGGCAGTGGTCATTTTGGGGTCGGCGAACACCGAGGGCCATTCGCCGAAGGCCAGGTTGGTAGTGACGATGATGGAGGTGCGCTCGTAGAGCCGGCTGATGAGATGGAAGAGCAGCTGGCCGCCAGCCTGCGCGAACGGCAGGTAGCCGAGTTCGTCGAGGATGATGAGATGAACGCGACTGAGGCCATCGGCGATGCGGCCCTGGCGGCCAGCTTTGATCTCCGCCTCGAGCTTGTTGACGAGGTCGACGACGTTGAAGAAGCGGGCCTTGCGGCCGGCTCTGATGCAGCTGCGGGCGACGGCTATGGCGATATGGCTCTTGCCTGTGCCGGTGCCTCCGATGAGGATGATGTTGCGCTGGCTGTCGAGGAATGCGCCGCCGGCGAGATCGTGCACGAGTTGCTCGTTGATCGGCGTGCCCTCGAAGGTGATGTCGGCGAGCTCCTTGGCCAGCGGCAGCTTGGCGCTGCCCATCTGGTAGCGGATCGAGCGGGCCTGCTTCTCGGCGATCTCGGCCTTCAGCAGCGCGCCGATGACGCGCTCGAAGCCCTGCTGGCGCTTCACGCCGGTCGAGACGATCTCGTCGTAGGCGGCCGGCGACTGTGCTCGCCCACGACCAGGCCGTCCTGCTTGATGACGATGCGATCGGCGTAGGCGTGCACGTCGACGGGGCGGCCGACGGCGCTGGCCATCACCGAGTATCGGTTGTTGTCGAAGCGCACCAGACAGGGCTTGGAGACGGCAACCGTGGTCGCGTGGAAGCCATCGAAGGGGCCCCGATAGGGGATCAGCGCGGGACGCTCGCCTTCGAACACCTCGAACACCGACCGCTCCTTCTGCTCGGGATGCGGTTGAGCCTTGGCAAAGGCGACGCAGCGGTCGAGCAGGTAGGCGTTGAGCTCCTCGTAACTCTTGAACTTGAGGCGCGGCGTGAAGAAGCGCCCGCGCACCGTCGCCACCTGGTTCTCCACTTGGCCCTTCTCCCAACCTGCCGAGGGCGTGCAGGCCGTCGGCTCCACCAGGTAGTGGCTCGTCATCTGCAGGAAGCGCCGGTTGAACGCCCGCTCCTTGCCGACGAACACGGCGTCCACGGCCGTGCGCATATTGTCGTAGATGCCGCGTGCACAGGCACCACGGAAGAAGGCGAACGCCCGGTCGTGGGCATCGAACACCATCTCCTGAGCCTCGCGCGGATAGGCCCGCACGAACGGCATCCGGCTGTGGCAGAGGCGAATCTGCGCCACCTTCACCACGTTCGTCACGCCATCGAGCACGACGACTTCGTGGCTCCAATCGAACTGATAAGCCTCGCCGGGCGCGAAGGAGAGCGGAACGTAGGCCTCCGCCTGCCTGATGCCCTGCTGGCGCTCCCAGGCTCGCGCGTACCGGCGCACGGCATCGTAGCCTCCGGCATAGCCCGAGAGGCGCAGCTCCTCAAACATGCGCATGAACGTCAGCCGCTCGCGCTGCAACTTGCCAGCATTGGCCGCCAGCATCTCCTCGAGCGCTGCCACGTGCATCCCCAGCTGCGGCAGCGGCTGCTCCTTGCGCGCGTAGCGATGGACGGTCTCGTCGCCTCGCACGATGCGCCGAACCGTGTTGCGCGAGACGCGCAACTCCCGCGCGATCGCCTTGATCTTCTTGCCCTTTACGTGGAACTCCCGCCGAACCCGACCGATCGTCTCCACCCTCAGCATCCCCCGCCTCGCCCCCGTTCGCGACGCGCACGAATGAAGGCATTCTGGACCAAGCGGGGTGGGGTCAGAATTGCGAGCCGATCACCCCGCCAACGGGGGCAAAATTGCACGCCGGTTCACACGGCTGGCCGCGGCGCTATGGTTTGGGATGGAAAACGATATGCAAGTTGATCAAGAAATTGACGATGAATGCGACGGCAATCCCGATCAGCTTGGCCGCAAATGGCGGCACCCCGAGCATGGACATTGACATGAACATGATGCTGACGTTCACCGTGAGGCCAATAAGTGCGCCGGCCATGAATGACGCGAAGCGCCGTAGGGTTGCCTCGCGGTTGAACACAAACTGACTCGTCAAGGCATAGTTGACGAGCGCTGCAATGCAGAAGCTAAGGCAGCCTGCTGCAACGATATTCAGCTTGGCGTTCACCAGCAGCACAAAGCCGCCGGCATCAACTATGGCCGCGACGACGCCCGTCATTGCATACTGTAGAAGTTTTCGTACGAAGTCGCGCATCAAAACACGCTACGGAATAAACGGAGCGAATAGCGGATCGCGGAAGGTCTTGAATGTTTGAAAGCCTTCTATGGGCTGCGCCGACCGGATCAAGACTCTGACGCCAGCTCGCTGGCCCGCAAGACCGTCGCGATCGGAGCGGTCGCCAATGAACAGCGTAGCGCGAGCCGTTGTCCCGGCCAGGTTCATCAAATACTGAAGCCCCTTGGCATGTGGTTTCAGCAGCCCTACCTCCCCGGCTGAAACGACATGATCGACCGGCAACTCCATCGCAGCGAGCTTGTCCTTCGCAGGGTAGTCCGAAAAAATACCAATCTTCTTGTCAGCCCTTTGCAATCCTTCGAATAGCTGGGGCACTCCCGCGTAAACGCACGCTCGCAAATAGTGAAGCGGCCGTGTCTCAATCCATTCGGAAACGATGGCATGTACCCGTTCGGGCGTTGTCGACGTCGCTTTGGCGGTCTCTGCGATCAGCGTCCGTTCGAAGTCAGCCACCTCTGCAGCGGCCAAGCGCTCTCTTATGCGACGGTAGGAGCCCAAAACTTTAATGGTGCCCAGATGCCGCGTTGCGACAGTATCAATCACCATGTCGCGCGCCATCCTCAGGCGCAAGGAGTTCTGGCTGTAGAGCGTGCCGTCCACGTCGAAAGCGACGAGGTCAATATCCCGCCAATCCGCAGGTGTGAACGCCGGCGTCATTCCAGGCTGATGAACCTTTGCCCGGTGAAGTGCTCGAGCGCGGGCATATCCACGTAGGTCGCAAACAGAAAAGTCGCGGCCAGCAAGCCGACAAGTGCAATCAATGCACGTTCCTTGAATAGCTTTTCGGGGCGCTGGGCCGTGGACTCTGGAGCCATCGATAAAGCGAGATAGTGTCCGAACAGTGCGATGAGCACGGGCACCGTAAGTAGATACTCGACGCGATACTTGATCAAGAAGACCGCGAGAAAGAAGCTCGTTATGAGGGCGTAGACGAAGCAGGAGACGGTCAGCGAGACTTCAGAGTAGCCGGCGAAACTGGCCCTATACCGCTCCAGCAGTGCCCGCCCGTGCGACGCAGTAATCTCCCTGAATTCGGAAAGCCTCTTTGCTGCCATGAGAAATGCGCCGCCTGCCCAATACGTCAGGATGATCGAACTTGGCGGCAAGGTGGTTGGGTCAATCATGGCCCAGCCGATCATCAATCGGAGTGGGTTATTTACGGATTCCGAAATGACATCGAGATAGGCTTTGTCCTTGGTCCGGATCTGCGGGACGTTGTAGACGACGCCCTGCAAGGCAAAGATGCAAGCGACCACCAGTATGATCTTGCTCGCAGCAAACGCGCACGCCAGCCCGATGGCTACGAGACCAACCCATTCCAGGAAGATAATGCTTCCGCTCAGTTCCGTTTTCACCGCGGCCCTTTGGGATTTGGCCGGGTGAAACCGGTCAAAATCACGGTCGAACCATTCGTTTATGACGTAGTTGGCTGATGCAATGCAAACGGCGGTAATCAGGCCGAGTACTATGGAACTGACCGGGGACGGCGTGTGAATGCCCCGCAGGAGGTACGCGAGAATGATGCCGGGGATGATGAAGATGTGCTTGGTGCTGTGGTCTAGGCGAGCAATGGAAAGATACGCCGCAGCGTTCGGCATCTTCCCAATTTGCATGATCAACTTGTTCATCGCTGTCCCACAAGTTCACCGGCTAACGTGCCCTCACGGGGCCGGCTTCCATCGTCCGTTTAACGCAAGCTCATTACTCAGTCCATTCATGCAAATTTATAAGGTGCTATCAGGGAAACGGGCGACAATACAGTCACTCCTAGTTGCATGTTTAAGGGCGCATTGAGCCACGCATTGGCAGACAAGAGGATGACGTCATTGCCCGGGTCCATAAGGACCTCGGTCCACGTATCCCTCAGTTTCCGGAGGAAACACGAGGGGGAAGGTTTCTCCGGTTCAGAAGCGTGTCAACTCCAAACGCAGCCAAGATCATTAGGCACGGGAGTATGGGGACCGAATAGCGTCCCAGGGGAATCAAGGCCGCAACGAAGACATTCATGACTACCATCGGAAGCCAAATGAGCCAGGACGGTCGCCCCTCTCGGCGCGCTCGTCTCAGGCCCACGAATGCAAGTGTCCATCCGATGAGGGCCAACGAGCCAGGGACCAGCGAATTTCTTAGGCTGGTCATTTCGTACCAGAATGTGAACAGACCTACGAATACCTTCCGTGCCGTGTCGAGCGGCTGAGTTACAATGAGACGCTTGGCAACGCGAGCGTTGTTGTCCTCGTCAACAACCTCGTCCTTCTCCCACTCGGTGCCGGCGTCGCGTGCAATTTTCCGAAACCATTCGCCCGACTCGTTCTCAGCATCGGTATAGGGGGGCTTCTGTAAAGTGGCGAACTCCCACCTTGTGAAAATATAACCGCGAAGGAACGAGTCGCTCGCTCCCGGCGTGAGCAGGACGAACCGGCCCCCCGTTACTTGGTAATTGCGATAGGTCCACGGGGCGAGGACAATTGCCATTGAGACGAACATGGCGATTAGTGCGGCGATATGCTGGAACGAACGCCGTCTTAGGGCGAGCACACCGCTTAGAATGCCGAATAGTACCAAATAGGGAAGCATTACGGCCTTGGTCAACGTTGTGCACATTCCCACAACGCCGAGCAGGATGCCATTTGTGACGCCCGGGTTGTCGTAGAAACGGACGGTCGCCCAAACCGTGAGCATGCACATGAACGTAAGAAATGTCTCCATGTGCAAATCTGCCACGTAGCGCAACAGCATCGGATGAAACGCGCAGAAAATACCAGCCAGCAGTCCTGTTCTCACATTGAATATCCGCAACCCAAGGCGAAACACCAAAACGCACGTCGCGGCGTGGAACATGCACTGCAGGAGAATGACCACCTGATCGGTACCGCCGAGCCTGTATATGAGGGCAATGAGCTCGGGATAGAGGGATGCCGCGCGGCGCGTGAGCTTGGTGAGCCCATGCTCGGCGAGGTCACGTGCAATCTTTGCGTAACCGTAAGGATCGCCTGAATTCGCAACCATACCTTGACGATGAAAGAGAACAAATACCATAAGGAGCGCGGTTGCGGCAGCAACAGCGGCAATCAGCAGGGCTAATCTGGTATGATCGTGTTGCCAATCGATACGCGTGGCAGTCATTGTCCCATCCAAACGAGAAATCTTATCACGATCAGCTCGCCAAATTCAGCCTCAGAGTGACGTGTCCCACAAGCAGTGCCGGGGATCAGGTTTAACGTTCGGCTGCTGTCGGCGAGCATGTGGTCGTCGCAGGTCACCTTAGGCCGGGGCAACCGCTGGCGGCAACGGCACGATTTAACGGAAAGGTATCTGGCTATGCTTGGCGACCGCCGGACGGGGCTGCGAATGATCCGAGCCTATACGCCCCAATGCCCGTTGCGTCGCCACGACGTGGCAGCTTGATTGCGCAGAGGCCACCTTGGGGACGAACTTCTACCGTTCGCCGATTGCGCTGACGCCGAATCATTCCCTGCGCCATCCGTCTGGCACCTGCAGAGATCGAACCGGTCGAGCTGGTGCGCCCGCTACCAACGTTCTAGGGGCTACATCTTCCGTCACAATCGATCCCGCCGCAATGACTGCGTGGTCTCCGATGGTTACTCCCGGGAGGATTGTTACGGAGCGGCCCACCCAGACGTTCAAGCCAAGGCGAACAGGAGCCACGCGAGTCGGAACTGACGGCTCTAGCTGGTGGTGGTTGGTGTCAAATATGGCTACGAAATCTCCAATCAGACAGTCATCGCCGAGGACGATGCTGTGGTGGGCCACAATCGTCGCGCCCGTGTTGACAAAAACGCGTTCGCCAAGCACCAAGCATCCGCCTTTCGTTGCGCCTAGCTCAACCGGCACCGGCTTGCAACGCAAAATTAAGCGACCACATTTGATCGAACCCGATGCGACGATAATCGGATTTAGGCCGTCCACCGTAACCACGGCCGATTCCGCGCCTGCCAGCCGGAACCTTGCCGTTGCCCAAAGGCTTTTCGGTATTTCGCGAGCCTTCACCAAAGATCGAATCCCTTCTTGGGCCGGGAGCAGTCTGTCATATCCCTCCACAGGAGTCCTTGTATCTGGGCAAGTGCGAACATTGGCCCTAACAACCCGGAGCCAACAAAAGTGTCGCCTGCTGCATCGAATGAACGCATATCACGCGCGTCCTAGCGGTTGAGCGGCCTTGAACGACTGCACCGAGGGCTCTTCGACCCATCCCGCCCAGGTACAATCACCTTCTCGATCTGGCAGGTTGCTCGACGGTCGCGTATAACGCAAAGTTGCCAATTCGATGCAAACCTACCGGTGGCCAAACTGAATCCCACTAGAGAGAAATCAGTATATTCAACATGATCAAATCTGCCTACGGCCCACGAGAAGCTAAGCCAGCGAACACGGTTTTCGCGGCCCGCCGTCTATTGACAGCTATCCCGCTGATTACCCTGTTTTACGTGCTTTTAATACTCGCCTTTATGATAGACACTGAGGGCCAAGGAAGGCCGCTCAATAATTTATTCTGGCCAGCAGCAGCAGCGCTGATATTGGCTCTCGCTTTTAGGAACCGTTCCCGAGTCGACACCCGCTTCTTTCGCTCACTACCAATTTTGAGCCTCGGCGCGTACCTCCTGTTTGCGCTAGCGAGCGTAAGCTGGGCTTATAGCCCGGAGTCTGCATTCAGCCGAATTGCTGTCCATATCCTCATTTGCATCGTTCTTCTCGTGCCTTATTCGCTTCCAATAGGGATGACCAATACAATTCCCACCATCTTGCTCATTTACGCAGGCTCTCTCGCAGTTAATGCGATCTATGTGCTCACATATCCTCCTTCGCCCATAGGTCACCCCGGATATTTCTTGCACAAGCAGGATCTTGGTATGCTTGGCGCGGTGGCACTTATTTCCTCGGCGCATCAACTGTTATTTGGCAGATGGTGGCTCCGCATGATTGCTGCCGTTTCCTGCGCCACGGCAATATGGTTGATCATCGAAAGCGAGTCGAAAAGCGCAACGGCTTTCGCGTTCGCTTCATTGATTTTAGCATGGCCGGTTCTAGTTGCGTGCAAATGGCTGCGAGCGACGCCTGCCTTCATCGTAGGTGCCTTTGTTATTGCATCTTTGTTTGTGAACAATCCGCTCGAGCGGATGGGTTACAGAATCTATGGCGATTCCACACTTACTGGACGTACGGGGATATGGCAGTTTATTGAATATCAGATATCCCAAAGAGCTTGGTTTGGGTGGGGTTTCCACTCCTTTTTCTTCGTCCCCAATTCTCCGATGGCCAAGGCGCCAGGGTACATTGCGGACATGCCTTCGAGCCATAGTGGATTTTTGGAGTTAAGGCTGGAAACGGGTAGGATTGGGTACGTGATATTTCTTGTTTTCATTTATGCAACACTTCACGCTTTAGAGCGCGTGAGACGCCAAGATGCAGCTAGGGCTTGGTTCTATTTGTCGGTGGTCATATTTGCGCTGCTAATAAATCTTACCGACTCGCATTGGCTGGTGCTTAATCACCTCTGGGTGCTTTATTTAATTGTCGTTGGAGAAACGGTTCGGTATGCGCATGAGTCGGGGGTAGCGCAAAAGCCGACCAAACGCGTCGTGAGGGGCGCTTTGTGTCCCTCTAGAAAAACAGGACCGAGCACCTCATCGGTGATGTAGTGGGTTTTCAGAGCGTATTTTTAGCGCGGCTCGCGGTTGTGCGATGTCGTTAACGGCGCATAGCTAGTTCCTCGATCAAGCGTTCCAGCCTTCCCGCCGAGCTGTCCCAGCTATAAGCGCCCTCGACGAGGCGGCGCCCGCGCAGACCCAATTCTGCCGCCTCGGCCGGCCGTGCGAGCAGGCTAAGCATTGCGTCTGCGAACTGGCGTGGGGTGTCGGCCAGTAGTAAGTCCCGATCGTGCTTTATATCGATGCCCTCGGCGCCGATCGAAGTTGATACTACTGGGCGTGCCAGCGCCATCGCCTCGACAATCTTGAGGCGCGTTCCACCGCCGATCCGCAGCGGTGCGATTGCGATGGCTGCTCGTCCCACCTCAGCTACGATGTCCCCCACGTAGCCCTCGAATGTCACGTTGGGAGGACGTAGCGCTATGATATCTGCTGGCGGCAACGGACCGACGACGCGCAACTTTGCCGACGGCCGCTCAGCCAAAACGAGCGGCCAGATCTCGGCGAACAAAAAGCGCAGGCCATCCGCGTTTGGAAAATAGTTGTGCGCACCAACAAAGATGATGGTGTCGGGCTCCGGTGGCCCAGCCGGAGGTCTGAATTCGTCGAGGTCAACGCCATTGGGCGAGACGATACACTGGGCCTGCGGTGCGTGGGATTGTACGATGGAGAGATCACGCGGAGAGGTAACTGATATGCCGTCGAAGGTGCGCCACACCGCCAGTTCTTCTCGCCGAAGCTTGCGCCAGTTTGCCTCAAGAAAAGTTCGTCGTAAGGGGTTCGCAGAGCTGGTCGCGCTGCGCTGCTGCAGGTCATATTCGATATTATGCTCGTCCACAATGTAGGGCGCAGTGCGCGGAAGGCCCTCTAAGTTGACTGCCATTTGCGCAAATTCGACAACCACGGCGTCCCACGTCTCATGTGCGAGCCGTTCACGCAAACGCAACGCCAGAGCCTCATTCCGGTGTGAGATGGCGTCCCAACTGCGTGGGGCGAAGAGGGAGCGCAGTTGAGCAGTCCGCTTCGCACGCCCCCGCAGGCCGAAGGCGGGCTGAACAAACAACTCAGTGTCGGGAAAAAAGGCACGCGTGCGCTCGCCCCACTCATCGATTGGGTCGGTAGGATTGTGCAGCGCTAGCAGGGAGAGTGCGTGTCGCTTGCTCAGCGCCTGCATTAGCCCGTGGATGCGCCGCTGACCACCAAATGTCGGCGGACTAGGAACGTATGGTGTAACGAAAAGAACCTTCATGTGGTTAGGCTGACTTGCAGGTTCGGGCCGTTCGGTGGGGAGACATAGGTCGGCGATCTGTCGCCCTACCAGCTACTAACATCTCCTGCTTGCCAGATGTACAACCTATCGCCAGACATTCGCGCGAAATTTGAGTGTGGTGGATTCGGCATCCGGTTGCGGAACATCAAACCGCACCCAGAGCATTTGCGGATGATTGGCCCAACGAACCAAATTCAGCGATCAGGATTGATCAGCTTGCCGGCCTGTTCCGCGATAAAGGTTCACAGCGATCACGTGCCCAATAGGCCGACTGGGGCCTCCCAATCGTCTATCTCTTGCAGCAATAACCGTGGCATCGGGCCCGATAGTAGCGTCGAGAGGTATAATACGGCGCTGAATAATCCCAGGCCGGCCCGCGATAGCACCTGTCTATCCGGACGGGATCGTTGGCACGAAACCATCCAAAGGCCTCGGCCGATGCTACGTTTCCTGCACAACTGCCAAGCGTAAGCAGGAAAAGCGTAATGGAAACCTTCGTGGCCTTCATGCCCACCCCCTCATGCTATTGAGATCTAGTAGAACGCGTATTCGTTAATTTGCGCAATACCATCCGCTGCTTTTTGTGTGGCATGTGCTTTTGCTGCGACGCTCCAGCGGCCGATTGGGCTGGGCCACAGACCAAGTGGGCTAGCCAGATGCCGATGCGCTTCCTGGGCGCGCGCATTGCACGAAGCATGCGAGGCCCACCCTTCGACTTAGGTCGAAGCGAAATGCACAAGACCACTGTGACGGCTGGCGATCGCGCGGTAGAGTTCAGCCAAAGCTAGCCCTAAGGTCTCATGAAGTTGGTTGTCTGCGCGCTGGCCTAGAGTACAAGCTAATGGCGCGGAGCAGGTCGTTGCTGTGCGAGTGGGGACTGGGAAAGACTGGCTGTAAGCTGCAGCACGGCATGGCAGCGCCCTTGTGAGAAGAGGTGTTTTCAAAAACCATCATAAGTCCGCCTAGCCAACACTTCGCGTCTATCCGCTGGGGTACAAACGAGGGCACATTGGGTGACATTAGAATCGATCTCGGAGAATTCTCCGACCATTTCTGCACTCGTTTGCACATTCAATCGTGGCCCTTCGATTGTGGACACCGTGTCGTCCATCCTCGCGATCGACCATCCTCATTTTGAGTTTGTAATTATCGACCAAAGTACAAATGACGAAGCCGAGCAGGCAACGCTGTGTTTTCGGGCCGACCCCCGTTTCAAGTTTGTGCGGAGCAAGACTGTCGGCAAGGGCGAAGCTCTTGATCATGGCCTAAAAGAAACGACAGGGGATTTGATTGCGATAACCGATGACGACTGTACTGTGCCGTCCAACTGGCTCGAGATGTTTCAGAGCATTTTTGCAAAACACAAGGATATTGCGGTTTGCTTCTGCAACGTCGATCCGGCACAACACGATCCTTCTGCGGGCTTTATTCCCCACTATGTTCGAACGTCGGACAAGCTGATCAGAACTTTGGGCGACATGTGTGGATCTAGAGCAATTGGGGCAGGAATGGCCGTGCGACGGTCCATGGTAGAAAACCTTGGAGGTTTCGACACCATGTTGGGGCCAGGAGCATGGTTTCCCGACGGTGATGATTTCGACATCAAATCGCGTGCGATTCTGGCCGGCTACCAGGTTTACGAAAGCTCAACGTTCAGCGTCACGCACTATGGCTTTCGAACCTGGCAGCAGGGGCGAGAGCTGGCTCGTCGTAACTACCTTGGTTTGGGGGCCGCACACTCCAAACCGTTCAAATGTGGGCGATGGGCTTTCATAGTCGTCCTGATCAACGAATTGGGACGATATATTTTTTGGTCTCCGATTTGGGACATTCTGAGGTGGCGCAGGACGGGAGGCTTCACCCGCTTGACCGCGTTTGTTAGGGGCTTTATCGGCGGACTCTCGGTACCGGTAGACAAAGCTACGATGAAGTTCATCGATCCAAGGCTACAATCAGGTACGGCGATCCATGAAGAGGCCCTGTTCCAGCGTTCACACTTAGAGCGCTAGGCGAAGGCACACCAATACCCTCGCCGGCATTCGAACAGTGAGGTGTATTCTGATACCTTGCCCCGAAAGGACTATTTCACACTACTAGTTTTCTGGCCGAGGTTCCAAAAACTGGTGCTGCAAGCCCAAATCAACACGGTGGCGCTTGGGGCGACGATTGGGACGGGATCGGCATCGCGAATCTGCGCCGAGCTGGGTACAGAAGAATGTTCGGCTCAGCGAAGGTACGCATCCGGCGAAGACCGCAGGGGTGAGTGCTCAGGCGGCTTGAGCGGCACCGGCCTTGGCGGCCTTCCAGTTCCAGGGCAGCAGGTCGGCGATCTGCTTGGCGGGGTGATCGGCAATGCG
>JBJXDX010000098.1:0-3113 GCA_046154585.1 Hyphomicrobiaceae bacterium
CCATGTCGGCCGCGGTGACGATACCGCTGTCGCCGGCCTTCTTCGGGATCGGCAGCATCTCTTCGGCCGCGGCCAGCTTGCCTTGCGACTTGCGCAGCGCGACGGCGTCGAGCACCACGAGGCGGCACACGAAGCCCAACTCACCCACGTGTTCCACGCCCAGCGGGCCCATGCCGAACACGCGGCCGCCCGCGCCACGATCGTACGAATCCCACGAGATGCGCTTGTTGTAGAACATCGGGCCCTTGCTCGTGTTGATGCCGATGTGGCCGGGGCCGTCGAACTGCGTCTGGATCTGGCCGATTTCGGTGGTCACCAGCTCGTCGTGGTAGACCAGCGCGTTCTTGCCGAACGGGCCGCCGGTGGGCGTTCCCGGAATGCTCATCTGCCAGCCGCGCGGGCCGAAGGCCGGCGCTTCACGGTGGTTGTACTTGCCGATCGTGATCGCCTTGTTCTGCTTGATCGTGCCGAGTGCCCGCTTGATCTGTGCGGGATCCTTCGTGTGGTTGGCGGATCCCGCCTTGTCTTCCGGGCCCCACTGATTCGCGGGCCAGTCGCTGTTTTCCTGCGGGCCCGGGACGACTTGCGCTATGGCGCTCGTTCCCATCACCAGCAAAGCACTGCCCACGGCTGCCGCAAGGGTCAACCTTTTCATGCTCTCTCTCCTCGGATTGTTTAATTGTCGGTCGGGATCGCGACTATTCTTTCGCGTACACCCCGCCGAAAACATTGACATAGAACCCCCCCTGTTGCAAGAGAATCTCCCGTTCGTTGACAGTGATCAGGCCGAGAGAGCACATTACTGCGCGCTTTCATTCGCGCAGGCAGCGCAAGTACGCTCCGGAATCGGATGGTGCGGGGAGTGATCGGCGTGTTTGTTGCGCCGCAAGACGGAGGAGAAGCATGATTTCAGCAGAACAGGTCGCGTCCTATCACGACCAGGGTTACGTCGTCGTGGATGACGTGATCGGGCCGCAGTTGCTCGAGCGGATGCGCAGCGTCATCGCGGACTTGAACGAAAAGGCGCGTGGCGTCAGCACGCACACGGACGTCTACGACCTCGAGCCGACGCACTCGCCAACCGCGCCTCGGGTGCGGCGCATCAAGAAGCCGCACCTCGTGCACCCGGTGTTCCAGGAGGCGCTGAAGAGCCCCGTGCTGGTGGATACGCTGAAGAAGCTCCTCGGCCCGAACGTGCGGCTGCATGGTTCGAAGCTGAACATGAAGGCGCCACGCTATGGCTCGCCGGTGGAATGGCACCAGGACTGGGCCTTCTATCCGCATACCAACGACGACATTCTCGCCATCGGCGTCATGCTCGACGACGTGGCCGTCGAGAACGGGCCCATGCTGGTGATGCCCGGCTCGCACAAGGGCCCCACCTACGATCACCATGCCGAAGGGCGATTCTGCGGCGCGATGGATCCTACAGCTTGCCCCCTCGATTTTTCCAAGGCGGTAGCCTGCACCGGGCGCGCCGGATCGGCCTCGTTCCACCATGTGCGGCTGGTACACGGCTCGGCCCAGAACACCTCGGATCGGCCGCGTCATCTGCTTCTTTACGAGTGCAGCGCCGCCGACGCCTGGCCGCTGGTCAACTTCACGACGCTCGAGGAGTTCGACGAGCGCATGATGTTCGGCGATCCCACCATCGAGCCACGCCTGGTGGACGTGCCGGTGCGCATGCCGCTGCCGCCCGCGCTCAACCAGGGCTCGATCTACGAGAACCAGACCGCGGTGCGGTCGCGCTACTTCGAGGTGAAGGCCGCCGCGACCTGACGCGGCCGGGTCGGGGTCAAACTCGGCCCAGTTCCCGCGAGATGGCGGCGGCGGTATCGCGCAGGGCAGCGCGTGCGTCCGCGACGGATATGCGCGTGTCGCGCTGCCGGACGTGGACGACGTTGACCGCCGCGATGACGCCGAAGTGGTCGAAGATGGGGAAACAGATGTCGGTCACGCCAGGGACCGTATCGCTCGGTCCCTCGTCGTAGCCGCGCGCCCGGATTTCCGCGAGCCGGCGTTCCAGGGATTGTGACCGCGCCTTCGATGGCTTCGCCGAATCGAGCAACTCGGCCACGTACTGGGGCAGCCGGTCCGCGGGCTGGAACGCGGAGATCACGCGGGCCGAGACGCGATCGTCGTGGAAGTCGAAATGGGCGCCGGCGCGCACCGAGTAGCTGATCGGATCCGGCGATTCGACGCGGGCGAGCACGACCAGGCGCTGGTCGTGATGGACGCTCAGGTGATTGGACTGCCCCACCGTGCGCGCGAGGGCATGGAGATGCGGCATCGCCACACCGAGCAGGCGGTCCACCGGCGGGTGCAGGTGCGCGAGCTCGAACAGGCGCAAGGTCAGCAGGTAGGAGCCGTCCGTGCGGCGCGCGAGGTAGCCGCGGCGCACCAGCACGTCGAGCATCCGGAACAGTTCGGTGGCGGTGCGATCCAGCCGCCGGGCGATCTCCTGCAGGGTGAGGCCATGTTGCTCTGCCGCAAGAAGCTCGATCACGTCGAGGCCTTTCTCCAGCGCGGGGGCGCTGTAGCGCCCGTCTTCGGACTTCGCTGCTCTGCGCATTGACATGGTCTGGCCTGGTTTTTATATTTGAAACTGCTTTTCATGAATAAAACGAGGTTGATTCGCGATCCGCCGTTCGGCATCCGGGCCATGTCCGCCCGCTGTTGTGCGGGGACGAGCGCGCGCTCCATGGTCCGGTGAATAGGGTACAGATCGGATCGATCGAAAACGAGGGGCGGGTCGACCCGCTTCCAACGGAGGAGAACGAAATGAAGTGGCTTCGCACCATTCAACGCCGTGTCGCAACGGGCGGCGTGCTGCTCGCGATGTCCGCCGGGGCCTATGCGGCCGACGCCGGCTTTCCCGCGCCGGTCGGCGATCCGGCCATCGTTCCGGCGGGCGCAAAGCTGGAGCGGATCTTCGATGGCGGCTGCATGCTGACCGAAGGCGTGGCCGCCGGCCACGACGGCATGGTCTACTTCAGCGACATCACGTTCACGGCTTTCTGCAAGGATCCGTCCGGCAAGTTCCGGCAGGCGGGCAACATCTGGAAGCACAACCCGAAGAGCGGCGAGACGACGATCTTCCGCAGCCCCTCTGG
>JBJXDX010000099.1:0-3796 GCA_046154585.1 Hyphomicrobiaceae bacterium
CGAGGACATTCTCGCCAGCGGCCAGCCTAAGCGGCTGACGTTCGGCGTCGCCGACGAAACCGCGTGGCGTGCGGGTCTCCCTTGCGGCGGCAAGGTGCAGGTGTTCGTCGAGCGTATTGACGCCAAGGACGGCGGTGCTGACCTTCTCGATCGCGCCGTTGCCGCCGGCGAGAGCCGGCGCGGCCTCGTCGTGCGGACTCATTTGGCCGATGGCCGCAAGGAGGTGTTCGAGCGTAGCGACGCGGACCTGCCACAGGACATCGCCGAGCGCTTTCGCACGGCCAAGAGCCAGTTGCAGGAATCGCCCGCCGGTGACGTCTTCCTGCACGCGCTAGTGCCCCCCGCGCGTATCCTTGTCATCGGGGCGACGCACATCGGCCAGATACTCGGCCAGCTCGCCCGTTTGGCAGCCTACGAGGTGATGGTTATCGATCCGCGCACGGCCTTTGCCTCAGCGGACCGGTTTCCCGACGTGAAATTGCTGACCGAATGGCCCCAGGATGCCTTGCCCAAGCTTGGTTTGGATCCCTACACGGCGGTGGTGGCGCTGGCCCACGTCGGCCATATCGATGATGAAGCCCTCAAGCTCGCCGTCCAGTCTGACTGCCTCTACATCGGCGCGCTCGGCAGCATGCGCAACCATGCCAAACGGGTGGAGCGCCTCAAGGCAGCCGGCATCACGGACGCCCAGATCGCCCGCATCAAGGCGCCCATCGGGCTCGACATCGGAGCCCAGACTCCAGCCGAAGTCGCCATTGCTGTCATGGGCGAAATTGTACTCGCAGTCAGGGGGGTGAAACGCAAGTAGGACCATGACGAAGTCAAGAACTGCCCCTTTCAGTCGACTGTCGACAGGGGAAAAAGCGAGTATTGGCCCTTGATTTCTTAGTGTTCTGCGTCTTGCTTTCATCTGGAAAGAGGCTCATAAAGTCGCCGTCGAACTCGCTATGGTGCGCACTACACGACAGCGCTGCAGCGCTGAGCCTCTGTTACCACTCCATCAGCGTGATTTGATGGTCGCCGGTAATTCCGCCCGCGGCCAAAGGGAGCTATGGAGACTGACCAGATGGCGACTGGTACCGTGAAGTGGTTCAACACCCAAAAGGGTTATGGTTTTATTCAACCGGACGAGGGTGGGAACGACGTTTTCGTGCACATCTCGGCGGTTGAGCGCGCGGGTCTGCAGGGCCTGCGCGAGGGCCAGAAAATTACCTACGAGATGGAGCGCGGCAGGAACGGCAAATCTTCAGCCGTAAACCTGAAGGCCCTTTGACGGACCCCCGCTCCCTGGGTTGAGATTGGGGCGGGCTTTGTCCGCCCCATTTTCTTTGCGCAGTGCTGAGAGAAAAAAGGAAAGCCAGGAAAGACGCATGGCGAAAGAAGAAATGCTGGAATTCGAGGGCGTCGTGGCCGAAGTCCTGCCCGACGCGCGCTGCCGTGTTCAGCTCGAGAACGGACACGAGGTCATTGCCTACACCTCCGGTCGCATGAAGAAGAACCGCATCCGAATTCTTGCGGGGGATCGCGTCACCGTGGAGATGACGCCCTACGACCTGACCAAGGGACGGATCAACTTCCGCCACAAGGATACGCGCGCGCCGCAGCCGTCGAGCACGGCTCCCCGCCGTCCGGTCTTCCGTGGCGGCCGCCGCTAGAGCGCGACCTGCGGCTCGTGCTCGAAGCCAACAGCTTCGAGCTAGTGTTTTTCTATCGCCTCTGTTCTGCGCCGTCTTCGAGCCATCCCCGAATCGGCATAACGTCGGTCGCGTCTGCTGGGTGTGTGCGCTCTCGCAAGGGCGCGCTATCTTGCAGTTTCGGCACCCTCGTGCCGGTCAGCCAGGGAGAGGTTCGCATGGCAGCGAAAAGGACCACCCACCGGAGTACCGCGGGCAAGAAGCTCTATGCCGTTCGTGACAAGGCCGGCAAGTTCGAGGATATTCAGACCTATGAACGTGCCCACGGGCAGGATATAAAACGCAAAGCCAAGGCGGAGAAACCGTCGAAGAAGAAGGGGTAGCGCAACGCCGCTCGTCCGTCCCATGCAAACGGCCCGCTGTCTCGCGACATGCGGGCCGTAGTATTGTTCGGAAGCCTTCAGCGTCAGTGGACGCTGGCGATCTCGAGTTCGTCGCCCATGGCGTGGCTCACTGCGGCCTGACGTGTGTCGGTCAGCGCGATGGGAGTGCCGTCCGCGGCGTGCAGAGAGAAGAGGTCAAGTCCGCTGGGCAATCCTTCCACCGCAGGAAAGATCCGCCGCGCCTCGTCCGACTTCAGCTCCTTGATGTAGGCGACCTGCCCGCCACCCAGCCGTGCAAGTTCGATCTGGCTGATGATCGGAGCGACGGCCGCTTCGCCTGTCCGGCTCCGCTTCGCGCGCTTCACTCTCTGTTCCATGACGCTACTCCTTGTGTGGCAGCCCACGGGCACGTCATCGCAATTTACGCTTGGAACGCAGTCTTTGTTCCATGGCGGCGTAAACGTGGGCTTATTGTCTCTTGATTCGAACGAACGGCCTGTTACCCAAAGGACTCAGGCGCGAGTTTTCCGTCCGATCTCGATCCGCTGCAGCTGTCGTGCTGGTTCCCGCTTCACGAGATCGACGGACAGCAATCCGTTCTCCAGATCCGCTGTCTTGACCTCGATGCCGTCAGCCAGCACGAACGTGCGCTGGAACTGCCGGGCGGCGATCCCGCGATGCAGATAGACGCGTGATCCTTCGTCTTCCTGCTTGCCGCGGATGATGAGCTGCTTGTCATCGACCAGGATCTCGATCTGGTCTCGGGTGAAACCTGCCACGGCGAGCGTGATCCGCAACAGTTCCGCGCGGCCTTCCGCCCCGGCAACACGCTCGATGTTGTAAGGCGGATAGCCGTCGCCGCCGGACTTCCCCGCGCGATCGATGAGACGTTCCATCTCCTCGAAACCCAGCAGCAGGGGGCTGGACAGCAAAGACATTCGAGACATGGCAAAGCCCTTTCGTAAGCGACCTTGGCCTTGAACTTCGCATCGCAGACCCGCAACGGCATCTGCCTGCGCCGGCCCCGCCATCAGGCGCCGGAGTGCTTTCACACGGGAACATATGGGGTCCAAGCCATCAACTTCAAGCCGCCGCCCGTTGTCACATTCCCGCGAAAGTTTCCCGCCAGAGTAGACAAATTAACCGTATCAATGGTCGTAGGAAGCTTTCATGTCGCAGTTTCGCCTGAGCTCGATGATCCTGGTTGCACTCCTCGGCTGCTCGGCCATTCCGGCCATGGCCCAGGATGCCAAATCGTCCGGAACCGGGCTCAAGGTCGAGGAACTGACGCCGGAGGAGCGGAAGGAGCGCGAAGCGCGCAAGTCCTGCAAGGTGGCGATCTGTGCCGCATTCCGCAATCGCAAGCCCGACGGCGACGACATTTCCTGCGACGTCATCAAGAGCTGGCGCAAGGAGCAGCTCAACAAGATGGTCGAGAGGGCCAAGGTGTCCTGGCCCTGGGGCCGAGTGAAATGCACCGCGCCGATCAACCTCAAACGCGACACGTTGATCAAGGCCATGACCGAGCCTGCCTACGAAGCGACCCTCGACACGCACAAGGTGGTCTGCGAGGTCGAGCGCGAGAAGGACGGCAACGCCGAGATCAAGTTCGATTTCACGCCCAAGGTGCACTTCGAGAAGGGCAAGGCGACCAATGCCACCCTCAACTGGGGCGCGATCGAAGCCCCCACGCTCGTCAAGGGCGCCATGTGGACTGCGACCGCCACCGACAACACTTTCAATGTCCTTCAGAGCACCATCGTCGAGGACATCAACGAC
>JBJXDX010000100.1:0-18394 GCA_046154585.1 Hyphomicrobiaceae bacterium
TCGAGGATCTCAATCTCACCGCACCCAAGAGTGTGTTCGAGACCGTGAATGAAACGGCACCTCGGTCGGATGGTGTCTTTGGCGAAATCGAGAAGAACGCCCCATAACGACGAGGGCACCATCCAGGTCGCGGCCGGATGGTGCCCACGCCGCACAGACCTTAGCAAACGTCGAGTTGGAGGTTGCTGCCATGGAACACTTTCCCCAGACTTGGCTGCCCATCATCGGCAAGCATCTGCGCAGGCACCTTGGACTGTCAGCGGATACGCCCCTGCCCGAGAGCGTGCAGAGGGCTCTGGCGAAGCTGCGGCGGGACGAGACAGCCCGCCTCAACACTTGCGGCGGCAATTAAGCTGATCCGAGAGGCCCAATCTTGCGAGGGCGGCGCATGCGGTTTGATTCGCGCAGTCGGCAGAAAGGTAGTTGTCTACGGTAGCTTCTGACACGAACTGCCGAACTAGCATCAGTCAGCTTTCGGCAGATTTCAGGAGTGAAGCTGACGTGACGACACTCCGGTCTGAAGACCGATTTTGACCCAACATGGACGTGCGGGCGCGCGTTGAGCCGCCATCCTGGCAGGCGGCGCGCAAACTGCAGCTCGGAGCAGCGCGAGGGTCTCGACGTTGGCGCCACACGCTTTGGATGACCGTGACCACCTGTGCGATTGGATGGATGCAGATGTACTGGCCGAAGACGCCAATCGCCAAAAACGCGCCGGCGTGTATGCCGGTCGGCGCATGCGGCAGCGCCCACCAGTGATAGCCGTATCCCATGGGGGAGCCGGGCATGAGCCGATCGAAGGCGGTGGGCGCGCTGTCGGGCTGGAAAGTCGAGATCGCGCCAGCCGGGCGGTAGCACCCGTCGGCCACTGAAGGCCTCGCCTTCCCCTAGTAGACATCGCGGATCGGATCGAAAATCGAGCACACTTCGGCTTCGCGCGGATGATCCCGGTTCAACCGTTGTGCCTTGGCGAGAGCCAAAGGAGCGACCGCCACAAGCTCCTCCATGATCTGGTCGGGGAGCCGCAGGCCCGAACGCTGCGCGGCGGCCACTGCCAGCGCGCGCACATCCTTGGGCACGTCTGACGTATCGGGCACCCAAGGTTTGGGGTCGATCGCAGCGGGTGCTGCGCCCTCGTTCAATGCTGGCCGGCGATTGCAGAGTCCACTTGCCTGCTCAAAGGCGTGCCCAGCACGAAGAACGGTCGCGTCCTCGAACGGCCGCCCTGCCAGCTGCAGCGAAAGCGGTAGTCCATCGACCGTAAACCCGCACGGCACGGCCAGAGCCGGGCCTCCGGTACAATTGAAAGGCGAGGTCAAATTCGGCGTTCGCCAGAAAGACAGCATGTCGTGCTTGTCGAGTCGCGGCGCCGCCGAGTTGCCGGCGGTGAGAAACAAATCGTAGCGATGATAGAGGGGACGCATCTCCGCAAGAATGCTGCGCCGCTCCCGGCCCGAGCGCACATAATCTTCGGCCGTGAAGAGGCACGCTCCTAGAGCTCTCGCCCGAAAGTCCTGCCCGAAGTCTTGGGGCCTGGCGATGAGATCGGGAAGATGCAGAGAGAAAAGCTCGCTTTCGGCCGTGACGACCTTCACATCGGAGTAGGCGCGCAACGGACGCATCGCCACTGTTTCGACAATGGCGCCCAGGTCGCGAAGAATGCCGATGGCCGTTTCCAAGGCGGCCGGAAGCTCGCTGTGAACTTTGATATCCGTCTCCCAGAAATGCCGGATGACACCGATCCGCATGCCCTTGATCCCAAGATTGAGCGTCGCGGCATAGTCGACGGTTGGGCGCGTCGATGAGGCAGGATCTGCCGGATCGTGCCCTGCAATGACATTGAGAATGAGCGCGCAGTCCTCGGCCGTGCGCGCCATCGGGCCGCAATGATCGTAGGAATAAGAGTTGGGCAGCACGCCGGCCCTGCTGACCAAGCCATACGTTGGCTTTAGTCCGGCAACGCCGCAGAGGCCGGCGGGGCCGCGAATGGAGCCTCCGGTATCGCTGCCGAGGCTGGCCGGGACCAAGCCCGCTGCGAGCGCTGCCCCGGAGCCGGACGACGATCCGCCGGTAAAGTGCGCGGTATTCCAGGGATTGCGGGCAGGTGGCCAAGGCAGATCGAACGATGGTCCCCCGTGGGCGAACTCGTGGGTCGCCAGTTTGCCGGTCAGTACGGCGCCGGCAGCGCGCAACCTTGCGACGGCCGTTGCGTCGCGCTTCGGCACGCGGTCGATGCAAATGCGTGAATGGCCGGACGTCAGGACATTGGCGGTGTCGTAGATGTCCTTCACGGCGAAGGGAATGCCGTGCAAGGGACCTCGATAATTGCCGCGCGCGATTTCGGCTTCGGCAGCTTGCGCAGCTTCGAGCGCGGCGTCCGGTGTTTGGGTAATGAACGCGTTGAGCTGGGGCTCCAGCACCGTAGTTCGCGACAGCAACGCGCGCGTATACTCGACAGGCGACAGCTTGCGGTTGCGGATGAGGTTTGCAGCCCGAGCAAGCGTCAATTCGTGAACGGCACCCGGCGACATCCAATTAGGTCTCCTGCAGCTTCGGTCCCATAGATGATGCACGGGGCCTCACAACGGTGTTGTGCAATACTCGAAGCCGGCCTGTCCACCTAACTCCCCAAAAGGTGACGGCATTGGGTCGGCGCGGCCACGGACGGTTTGAAGCCGGATGCCGGCACCACCAAGCGCCAGGCGTTGGGAATCCGAAGCGAAGCGCCCAGTCAAACTCAACGCGTGGCAAAGCTGAGACATCGAATGACAGTCCTGCCCGCTCTCCTGACGTATGAACTCGGCGCACGGACGCATTCTTAGAGATTGAGGATTATACCTGATTGCGCCATCGGCTGATCGCCGCCGTGGCGGCGACCAGGCACATTCCGAGCCCGAGCCCGGACGCCACCACCGCGAATGTCTGCTGGAAGGCGACGAGCACAGCGTCCGGTTGCCTGGCACTCGCAGCCGACGCATCGAGCGCATGGTTCAGTGCAGTTAGTCCAGACGCCGCACCGATGACGCCGAGCGTTCGCGTGACCAGCGTCAGGCTACCCGCAACACCGCGATCGGACTGCGGCAGGGTCGCGAGGACTCTGTCCGAATACGCGACTTGAAACAATCCGAGCCCGAAACCTTGCAAGCCGAGGGATGCGGCCATGTGCAATGGTGGCGTGTGAAACGTCCACGTCGTGACGAGGGTCAGGCCCACGACAGAGATCGCAGTGCCGAGGTAGGCAACGGGCGCCTGCCCGAGGCGCGTCGCGAGTTTGCCGGCCACCAAAGATCCGGCAATGACCCCCGTCGCGTTGCAACTCAGGATCAAACCGCCCAAGGCTGGCGCGAGGCCCATCGTTACCGCCAAGTGGAACGGCACCAGCAGCATCACGCTGAAGCCCGCGAGGTTGACCGCGATGCTGGCAAGGTTAAGCACCAGGAAGGCTGGATCCTGGAACAGAGATGGCCTGATGATCGGATCGACGTGCCGAGATTCGTGGACGAGAAACGCCACAAAGCAGGCGAGCCCTCCGACTAAAAGGACGCCAGACGCGGCGGCGGCGTGCTCCATCTCAGGTCGCGCTGCGACGAGAAGAAGCGCGGCGAGCCAAGCGATGAGCAACAATGCACCTGTCCAATCATAGCGCCGACGGGCTGAGATGCGGGGCATTGCTGGAATGAGCCAAGCCAATGCCAGGCCAGTCAACACAAGTGGTAGCCGTGCCCAGAACACGACGCGCCAACCGTAACTCTGCACGAGGACGCCGCCGGCGAGCGGTCCAAGCGCCGTCCCGATCGCAATTGCCGCCGAATAGAACCCGAGGACGCGTGTCCGCTCCCTCTCGGGATAGAGAGAGGTCGCGAGCGCTGGCGCGCAGCTCCAAGACAATGCGGCCCCGACACCTTGAAGGATGCGGCCGATGAGCAGCGCGGCGAAATGCGGGGCTACTGCACAAGCCGCGAAGCCGAGCGTCGAGACTACTAGCCCCGCCACGAACACGCGCCGATAGCCCAGGAGATCGCCAACCTTGCCAAAGACGAGCGACAGGCTGGCGTAGGTGAGCACATAGGAGATGATGACCCAACGTATGTCGGGCTGATCGAGTCCGAAAGCGGCGGTGATGCTCGGAAAGGCGATATTGACTGCGCTATCAAGGGGCGCCGTCAGCGTGCCCAGACAGACGACGAGCAATGCGGCAAACAAGCGACGACGTGGAAGCGGCATGACGCTGGAGGGTTGGCAGCACTACTTGGCCCGGAACGCAAGAATCGAACACCATCACCGTAGACTTGCGCCTCTGTTGCTGCCAGCGGATATGTGAGCGCGCCAGCTTTGATGGTCGGAAGAAGCCTCCGGATAGCAAGTGATGCACTCATGCCCGGATGGCGGGCCTAGGGGCTCTTGCGAAGTAGCGGCCGGACAAGATAGGCGGGCAGTTCGGCTGATCCGAATGGGTCGATCGTGCGCGAGAGGCGCGCGCGAGTGAACTCGATCCACCCGGGGCACCATTTACGGCGCCTACTGGGCACGAACTACACGTGGCGCGAAGATCGCCAGAACGCCTGCCTAAGGCGATTTGCGATTCGTTGCGAGACGGCTTCCGTAACGGGTGAATTCTGGCCCGGGACGGGCGTGGAGCGTCGATGCCCGAAAACCTTAAAAAATGTGCCGTTCACGAGCCGTTGGGCGTGTAAGTATGGATTTCGGCACGATGCACGCATCATGTCTAAGGGGCATAAGCACTGGTTGTCCGACTTCCGCTTGGAACTGCACGTCGGTAGGATTCGCTCGAATGGCGTTGGACAACACCCCGAGAGGACTATGGACAGTTCCGGACTGGATATCTCTTGCGCACAGCGAGTGCTTTGTGCCGCGGAATAACATGACCGCGCTTCGGGGGCGCAATTTCCGTGATGGCACTTGCAAGGTCACGTCAATGGACGGTTCAGGGAGGATCGCATGACAATATGGAAGGATCGCTCGAGCCGGCGCGTCGCGCTCATCCGCGGCGTTGCCGCTATTCTGTTGTCTTCTGTTACGAGTGGCGCTTTCGCGCAGACGCCATCAACCTACAAATTCGGCCTCGCCATGCCCTTGTCAGGGTCCCAAGCCCTTTATGGTTCCGATCAGGTCAAGGCGGCGCAATGGGCCGTCGATGCGATCAATGCCAAGGGCGGTATCAACGGCAAGAAGCTCGAGATGGTGGCGCTCGATACCCAGGCCGATCCGCAAGTGGCCATCAATGCCGTCAATAGGCTCGTCAGCGTCGAGAAGGTGCCGGTATTCATTACAGCGTGGTCGTCGGTGGTGCGTGCCGTCGCCCCGATCGCCAACGACAACAAGGTTGTGGAGCTGTCGATCGGCGCCAACTCGCCTGACATCGCCAAGCTTGGGGATTACGTTTACACGACCTTCCCGCTGGCGGACGTCGATGTCGCGGCTTTGGCCCGCTACACCTACGAGAAGCTCGGCAAGAAAAAATCCGCGGTGCTGTACATCAACAACGACACCGGTATCGTCGCCAGCCAAGTCTACAGGGACACGTTCACCAAGGCTGGGGGCGCCGTCGTCTCCTTCGAGGCCTACGATCCCAAGGCGACCGACTTCACGGGGGCGTTGCTGAAGGTGCGCTCGGCGCAGCCTGAGATCATCCATCTGCATGGCCTCGTGGCCGACATGCCGCAAGTCATCGCGCAGATGCGCCAGCTTGGCCTCAACCAGCCGATCACGTCCTACTCGGCGATCTATAATCCCAAGGTGATCGAGCAACTGGGCCAGGCCGCCGAGGGCATCATCGCCACATCACTGGCGCCCGGCGTCAACGATCTGCCGGCCGTCGCGACCTATGTGGAGCGCTGGCGCACGGAAGAGAAGCGCGAGCCGAACGGGCTGCCATATACACAATATCTTCACGATGCCCCCTACCTGGTGGCAGCAATCCTCACATCGATGGACAAGAAGTCACTGGCGCCGACAGGAGAGAACTTTCGCAAGGAGATGCTTGCACTGGGCACGTTCGAGTTGCCTTTGACGGGCTCCGTCACCATTTCTGACAGCCACACCGTTTCCAAGCCCGTCTATCTTGTCGAGGTGAAAGGGGGCAAGTGGACAGCCAAAGACATCGCCAAGTAGGCCCGGCATGCATGGACATCGTCCCCCTCATCTGCGCGCGTCCGATGGATCGCCATGCTCAACCTGACGACTGTCGCGCAGATCCTGTGGACCTCGCTGGCGACCAGCAGCTACTACGTGATGTTCGCCGTGGCGTTCGCGCTCGTATTGAAAGTCAACGGGGTCTTCAACTTCGCGCAGGCGGGGTTGATGACCATCGCGTTCTATACGGCTCACTGGTTCGTCGCCGGCCTGGGCGCGGGCGGTGCGGCTGCATTCGCAGCGGCTCTTGCAGTGACCTTGGGCGGCGCGTGGCTGCTGGAGATGTTCGGTTTCGCCATGCTCCGGCGCAACAACGCCTCGCAGATGTTCGTGTTCATATTCACGATCGTCGCGTCGGAGTTCATCGCCTACTTGGCCATGCTCTTGTTCGGCACCTGGCCCAAGACGATTTTCCCACAGTTGTTCTGGCCTGTGACCCTGGTCGGCGACGTCGCCGTCAGCGCGTGGGACCTCCCGGCCATCGCCGCAAGTTTCGGGCTGCTGACCGTGCTGTGGCTGTTCCTGCGCTTCAGCCGATGGGGCCAGTTCATGATCGCCGTCGCCGACAACGCGAGCCTGGCGGAGCTGTACGGCATCAAGCAGCGCTCGGTGCACATGCTGACGATGCTGATAGCGGCCGTGTTCATTACCACAGGCATGTTCCTGTACGGCACGCGCGCGCAAGTGCAGCCGCTGACCAGCCTTGAGCTGATGCTGTTCGCGGCTCTCGCGACCATCCTTGGAGGCATCGGCCGAATCGGTGGAGCGGCGGTCGCGGCGGTGCTGCTCGCCGTCGTGCAGAACTCGAGCATCCTCGTCATTCCCTCGGAGTGGCAGGGCTTTCTGCTCTATGTCTTCCTGTTCGTGACGATCATTTTCTTTCCGCGGGGTATCCGGTTGCCGCAGCGCATGGCAAAGCTCGCGCGATGATCGGCAACGGCAACGGGCGTGCGCGCATAAGCCTTTGAGAGCGAAACATGGACTACGTCTACTCGGTGGTCATTCTCATCGGCTTGTTCGTGATCCTCGCGTCGAGCTTCAACCTCATTATCGGCTACGGCGGCCTGATCTCCATCGCCCATCCGATCTTCTACGGCATCGGCGCCTATACATCGGCGCTGCTGACGCGCGATCTCGGCCTGCCGGTGCCCCTCGGCATGATGGCGGGCGCGTTCCTCGCCATGGCGCTGTCGGTGGCCATGGCGCTGCCGGCGCTACGCGTTTCGGGAGACTATCTGCTCATTGCCAGTATCGGCTTCCAGCTCGGAATGATCGAGTTGATCAAAAACCTTCGTTTCACGGGCGGAGCCAGCGGCGTATCCGGCATCCCGCCATTCTTGGTGCCGACCTTCGGGCGCGAGGCGTATGTGGCGCTTGTGGTTGTCGCGGCCAATAGCGTTGTCCTGCTCGTGCGCTGGATCGCACACAGCGACTACGGTCGGGCGATAAGCGCCATGCGGGACGACGAGCAGGCCTTTGCCGCCCTCGGCCGGGACGCGAAATGGATCAAGGTGTCGTTGTTCGCGCTCGGCTCGGGTATCGCTGGATTTGCGGGTGCGCTTTATGCGCACTATTTCCGCTTCGTCACGTCGGAGCAATTCGAGATCCTGATGTCGGCGGCACTTCTGACCATGGTTGTGGTCGGCGGGCTGCGAACGCCGTGGGGGCCGGTCGTCGGCGCCATCATGCTCCAGAGTTTGCCGCAGGCCATCACCTTCCTCAATCTGCCCCCGGCAGTGCTGGGCCCGTTGCAGGGACTGCTGTTCACGGGATTGGTGCTCGTGTTCATGTTCATGCGCCCTGGCGGCCTGGTGCAGGCGGGCAATACGTGGCGCCCCCAGAACAGCGGCCGCGGGAGCGGTTGAGATGCTGGAGATCAGAAGGCTCTCGAAGAGCTTCGGCGGCATCGTCGTCGCTGACAATATCGATCTCTCGTTGGAGGCCGGGCGCATCCTGGCGCTGATCGGCCCTAACGGCGCCGGCAAGACGTCATTGTTCAATCTCGTATCGGGTGTCCATACACCCAACGCGGGCGGCGTGACGCTCGATGGCGGACTCCTCGACGGCTTGACGCTGCACGAGCGAGCCCGGCGCGGCCTGGCTCGCACGTGGCAGCATGTGCGTCTGTTTCCGTCCCTGTCGGTGATCGATAACATCCTCATCGGGGCACGGGTCTATCCCGCAGAGTCCCTCCTCACGCTGATGTTCCAGCCGGCCAGGATACGCTCCGCGGCGGAGTCCGCGCGCGCAAAAGCCGACGGCATTCTTGCCCGCATGAGTTTGTCGCGCACGGCGGACAAATCCATTGGCGATCTGCCGTACGGCCAGCAGAAGCTCATCGGCGTCGCGCGGGCATTGATGAACGACGCCAAGTGCCTTCTGCTCGACGAGCCGATGGCCGGCGTCGAGGGGCAAGCCTACGAGACCATGCAATCAATCGTGCGCGAAGTCGCGGCGTCCGGCGTTGCCGTGTGCGTAGTGGAGCACAACATGGCCTTTGTTCGCGACTTGTGCGACGAGGCGGTGTTCATGTTTCAAGGACGAATTCTGGCCCGCGGCAGTGTCGCGGGCCTGATCGCCAATCCTGAGCTCACCGAGCTCTATTTCGGGCATTGAAGCATCACATGCTGGCGATCGAAAATCTCTCCGCCCACTATGGACCGCTCACCGCACTGAGCGGCGTCACGTTGAGGCTGGAGCGGGGCGCTCGCGTCGGCATATTCGGCCACAACGGAGCGGGCAAGACCACCCTGCTCAAATGCATCGTGGGCGCACAGGCGGCAAGCACCGGCACCGTCACGTTTGGCGGCGCACCGATCGTCGCCGGGAACGTGGCCGACACGGTGCGCTCGGGAATTGCCTATGTGCCCCAGGGCCACAATGTCTTCCCGAACCTGTCGGTGGAGCAGAACCTCAATATCTCGGGCCTTCTGTTCGATGCTTCGTTCAGCAAGCAGGTCTACGAGCTGTTTCCGGTCCTCAATGCGCGCCGCGCGCAAACGGCGGGCTCCATGAGCGGCGGCGAGCAGCAAATGCTGGCGCTCGGCATGGCGTTGATGACGCAGCCCAAGTGGCTGCTCCTCGACGAGCCCTGTACGGGATTGGCGCCGATCATCATCGAAGCGGTGATGAAACGCCTCTTGGAGGTCAACGCGCGCTACGGGACCGGGCTCGTCATCGTTGAGCAGAACTTGCCGATTACACTGAAGGCCATCGAACAAGCCGTAATCCTCAAGTCGGGCCGTATCGCATTCAGCGGCAGCGCGTGCGAGCTCGAAGCCAAAAAAGACCTCTGGGAGTGGTTTTGACGGGGCCGAAGACCGGACCGCAGGGCAAAATGGCTTCCGCTGGTCCGCAACCGTCAGTTGGGCGCCTCGTAAGCGCGCAGATAAGCGATCACCTCGGCGGCCGGCACCACATCGGCATACTTCACGGCCATGTCGTAGAGGTTGGCGAAGTGCGGGCTCTCATGCTTGTCGGCGACGCACTCCTCGGGAACGATGGTGCGGTAGCCGTGCGACAGGCTGTCCACCACCGTGGCGCGGACGCATCCGGACGTCGAGCCGCCCGTTACGATGAGCGTATCGCAGCGATGAAATGTCAGGAGGGAGGCAAGGTTGGTCTCGTGAAAGGCCGAGGCCATCCGCTTATTGATGATGATATCGCGCCGCGCATCGATCAAGAGGCGATCGTCGAACTCCGAGCGGCGCGAGCCGACTTTGATGTTCTGCAGCGAATCCGGCGTGTTGGTGCGCGTCCCCCAGACGCCGCAGTCCTCGCCAGAGTCCATATAGGCAACGTAGGTCCACACGACCGGCAACCCTTTGCCGCGTGCCAGCTCGGCCAACTCGTTGACGAAGGCGACCTGCTTGGGTTCGGTTTCGTACGCCGTCGCGAATTCACCGACAGCGGTGTAGGCCGTCTGCAGGTCGATGTTGACCAGCGCCGGCTTGCGGCCGAAGCCAAAACGCGCGCGCGTGGGCTTTTCCTTGATCTCCACAAACATCTGCCGCGCAGTCTTGCCGGAAAGCTCCATCACAGGGCTCCCTTCTGATCGAACCGGTCCGGCAGCTTACCACGAAGCCGCGCGGCGCCGTCATGTGCGATCATGCTGCTATATGCAATAGTGCTGCGATGCCGGCCGGGGTTGGGATCGGGGACGAGTCCATGCGTACAGGGGATCCGGGGCTTTACGATTACCTGCCCTACTACGACAGGCCCAAGATCGCGTGGCCCGGCGGGGCACGCGTGGCATTCTGGTGCGCGCCGAATATCGAACACTACGAGCTCGATCCGCCGGTCAATCCGTCCCGAACATCGTGGCCGCGTCCGGTGCCGGATGTGCTGCATTACGCGTGGCGCGACTACGGCAATCGCGCCGGGATCTGGCGCATGATGGCGGCGATGGATCGCTACGGCGTGCGCGGCAGCATCTCGCTCAATGTGGCGGTCTGCGACCATTTCCCCGATATCGCCGCCGCCTGCCGTGAGCGCGGCTGGGAGTTCTTCTCCCACGGAGTCTGCAACACGCGCTACACCTACAACATGAGCGTGGATCAGGAGCGGGCCTTCATCGAGGACGTAAAGGCCTCGATCACCAAATGGTCCGGCCAGGATCTGGCCGGCTGGCTGGCGCCGGCGTTGACGCTGACCGAGCGCACCATGGACCTGCTGGCGGAAGCGGGCATCCTCTACACGCTCGATCTCTTCCACGACGACCAGCCGATGCCGGTCAATGTGCGCAGCGGGCGACTGATCAGTGTCCCGTACTCGCTCGAGATCAACGACTTCACCACGCTCTTCCAGGGCAATTGCACGCCGCGCGACTACACCGATGCGATCAAGGCGCAATTTGATCGTCTTTACATGGAGGGTAGCCACAGCGGCCAGGTCATGTGCCTGCCGCTGCATCCGTTCCTCGTCGGCCAGCCTCACCGGATGAGGCAATTCGAGGAGGCCCTGGATTACATCACGTCGCACGACAAGGTTTGGCTCGCGACCGGTCGCGATATCGCGAACCACTATCTCACGCACCACTACGACGCATTCGTCGCCGCGATTGCCGCCGGCAAGGGGAGGTGAAAGCGTGAACCTGCCATCCAACTATTTCGACTACCCGTATCGGCGACCGGGCATGGATCATGACCGATACGCCTACTCCAACCTGTTCAAGAGGAAGCCCGTGGTCTGGCCCGGTGGCGCGCGCATCGCGCTTTGGATCGTACCGGCCCTTGAGTTCTTCCCGCTCGACATGGCGCCCAAGGCTGTGAAGCCGCCGGGCGGCCTCGAGCGGCCCTATCCCGACTACTGGAACTACACCCTGCGCGACTACGGCAATCGCGTGGGTTTCGCACGCGTGTTTCGCGCGCTGGAAAGGCGGGGCCTCAAGGCTACGGTGGCCATGTCGGCACGGCTTGCGGAGCGCTATCCGCACGTGCTGCAGGAGGTGAACCGGCTCAAGTTCGAGCTCATGGCTCACGGCCTCGACATGAATCATATTCATGCGACGGGTATCGGGCGGGAAGTCGAGCAGCAATGGGTCGACAATTCCCTTGCGACCCTGCGCCGTCTTTCCGGCCAGCCCGTCAAGGGCTGGTACTCCCCCGCCTACTCCCAATCCAACGATACGCTCGACCTGGTCGCTGCGGCCGGCTGCGACTACGTCTGCGACTGGGTCAACGACGACATGCCCTACGAGCTGCGGACCAAAGCCGGTCCGATCCATGCCATGCCGCATGCCTACGAGATCAGCGACCTGCAGATCTTCCACTTCTACAAATACAAGCCCGCACAATTCGTCGAGCAGCTCAAGGATCATTTCGAACTGCTGTATCGCGAAGCCGCCACCTGCGGCGGGCGCATCGTGGCTTTGTCCCTGCGGCCTTGGATCAGCGGCGTACCGAATCGCATTGCCGCGGTGGAGCAGGCGCTGGATCTCATGCTCCGGCATGGGGGCGTGTGGTCCGCTACGGGCGCCGAGATTCTCGCGTGCTGGCGCAGTCAGCAATAGGTCGGTTGAGAGATCGGAGCGCGTGTGCGCCAACGGTTGATGTGAATGTGTTATCGATCCGAACGCCTTTCTGGAGGGACCCATGAAGCTGCCCCACCACAATCGCTACGACTACGTACCGATCAACCGCCGCAAGGACTACACGTGGCCCGATGGCAAGCGGCTGGCGGTCTACTTCTGCAACAATATTGAATACTTTGCCTTCGGCACGGGCCTTGGCTCCGACTCGACCGGAGGTACGACGCCACAGACGCAACGTAATTACGCGTGGCGCGACTACGGTAACCGCGTCGGCATTTGGCGCATGTTCGATCTCTTCGACGAGCTTCACTGCCCCCTCGCTCACAACCTCAACTCGATGATCCTCGATCATCATCCCGAGATCGGCGAGCGCATGATGGCGCGCGGCGACGAGTTCGTGGCGCACGGGCGGTCCAACTCGGAGCGTCAGGGCGACATGTGGGAGGAGGACGAGGCCCGCCTCATTGCCGAGACGACGGAGACGATAGCGAAGTTCTCGGGAAAAAAGCCAATGGGCTGGATGAGCCCGTGGCTATCGCAGAGCCGCCAGACGCTCGATCTGTTGCAGGAGGCAGGATACCTCTATCAATGCGACTGGCCGCTAGACGATCAGCCGATCTGGATGCGGACGCGTCGCGGCAAGATTCTCAACATGCCCTATCCGGTGGAAACCAATGACTCCCCAATGATGCTGATGCGGCAGCACACCGCGACGGAGCTGTCGACAACCTGGATCGACCAATTTGACGAGATGCTCGAGCAGTCGCGCAACGGCCAATCGCTGGTTTGCCCGTTCGTGCTGCACACCTTCATCCTGGGCCAGCCGTTTCGCCTGCGGCAACTCAGGCGTGCCCTTCAGCATATCCTGGGTCATCGCGACGAGATTTGGCTGACTCGGCCCGGCGAAATCGCGGCGCATATTGAGAAGCAGCTACCCGGCACGGTGCCGGGGTCCTGAGAACGTCTTGGAACTCAAGATCCAAGACCGAGGCCGTTGCGGATTGCAGGCGGGTTCTCGAGGGTTAGCAGATGGGGACTGCGCGCGCTTTCCTGGCTGAAAACGTGTGGTCGTACACACCGAATGCGCATTTTCGTCCGCTTGAGGAAGCGATGTTTACCCGCTTATCGCCCAACTGTGGCGCTCTTCTTTTCAATGCCGAGTGCAGTAAGACACCAGATGATGACAATGTTTGCGATGTTCAGCACAATGCCGAACAGGAAAGCCGGCGCATAGGTACCTAGCTGATCGTACGCATAGCCGGCGACCCAAGCGCCGATCGCCATGCCGATAATGGCGCCCCGCTGGTTGTGGTCGTGTCGCTCAAGGAAGTCGCCACACCGTCGGGCGAACACCGAGGCGCTCTAGATTGCTGTTCGAGCAAACCGGTCAGAACGCTTAGAGCTATTGTCTGTTGAGTTGACATCTCGCCAACGTATGCGTGCGTTGCAAACCTCGCAACAGAAGTGCAACGCGCGCGAAAAGAACTCTTGAGCGTCTGCAACGTGGGGAAAAGTGATGGTTTGGTATTTGACGTTTGATATTTCGTGTGGCAACGCCCTCTCGGCGTTGCCACCCGAGGACCGGTCGTTGCAAACAAGTGGCGATCGTGCACCAAACTCGAAGAAAAACGCTAGGCGACCTCTGACGGCAAGTCGATGCGTATCGATCCCAAAGAGTCGTCCCCCCGTTCAAGGCGTTCCGCGAGGACTCTCAGTGCGATCACTTGAACCTTCGCTGCGGCCTGTTTCGGCGTGACGCCATAGGCCAATACGCCCGGAAGCTCCGGGACCTCCGCGATCCAGCGGCCGTCTTCTTCCTGTTCGAGTTCGATTCTGAGGTTCATGGCACGCTGGTATCTTAACTGCTTTGCCTGATCAACCTAACATGGGCTTCTGTAACAAGGACAGAACGACGGCTCAGTGCCCCGGCCGGCCGGTTTTGCGGGAGCGGCCGCCGCGGCGGGCTTTTTTCTCGGTGCCGGAGGGAACGTCGATGGTGCGGGTCGGCTCGGCGGGGCGCGGGGCGTCGACGGGCAGGCCGCGTTCGGCGTGCGGGCCCATCTCGTCGAGTGTGGGTTTGTGGGGGCCGCGGATCTTTTCGCCGAAGGCGCCGGCTTTGGTGCGTGGGTCGACCGGGATCGGGCGGCTGGCGTAGGAGCTCATTTCGTCGAGCGTCGGTTTGCGCACGCGGGTGCTTGCGCTCACGGGCTGTTCGCCGCCTGACGGCGGCTGCCCTCCGCGGGGGCGCGACTCCGTCGCGGCGCCCGGTCGGGCGCTGGGCGCTTCGCGCCGATCTCTTGCTGGGACGGGGCGATCCGTGCCGGGGCCCATGTCGTCGAGCGACGGTTTTTTGATGCGCGTCGTCGATTGCGCGTAGGTCGGTTGCACGGGCTCGTAGTTGCGCTGGATTCGAGACTCTGAGGTTCCCCCCACCCCTAACCCCTCCCCACGTCGTGTCGAAGACATGCCTTCGGCGTGATGGGGAGGGGGATTCGCGCGGAGATTTTGGCTACCACGGGTGGCACTTACGCGGCCCTCTCCCTCCCCCCTTGTGGGGGAGGGTTGGGGAGGGGGGGATCCCCTGCGATTGTTTTCGCGCGCGAGCACATTCGCCTTGGCGCCGTACTTGCGCGGGCCGGCGAAGCTGCCGGCTTTGTCTTCGACGTCGGTCTGGCGGGCGAGGGGATCGTCGGCGATGGCGAGCTCGGTCTCGCGCAGGCGCTTGACCTCGTCGCGCAGGCGGGCCGCGGTCTCGAACTCGAGATCGGCGGCGGCCTCGCGCATGCGCTTCTCCATGTCGGCGATGACGGCCGCCAGGTTGTGACCGACGAGCGTGGCGTTCCCCTCGGCGAGACCCGCGTCCACCGACACGTGATCCTGCTCGTAGACGCTGGCCATGACGTCGCCGATGTTCTTCTTGATGCTCTCGGGCGTGATGCCGTTCTCGGTGTTCCACGCCGTCTGCTTCTCGCGGCGGCGCTCGGTCTCGGCCATGGCGCGTTCCATGGAGCCGGTGATGTGGTCGGCGTAGAGGATGACCTTGCCGTCGAGGTTGCGGGCGGCGCGGCCGATGGTCTGGATCAGCGAGGTCTCGCTGCGCAGGAAGCCTTCCTTGTCGGCGTCGAGAATGGCAACCAGCGCGCACTCTGGAATATCGAGGCCTTCGCGCAGCAGGTTGATGCCGACCAGCACGTCGTAGGCGCCGAGCCGCAGGTCACGGATGATCTCGATGCGCTCCAGCGTCTCGATGTCGGAGTGCATGTAGCGCACGCGCACGCCGTTCTCGTGCATGTACTCGGTGAGGTCTTCGGCCATGCGCTTGGTGAGCACGGTGACGAGCGTGCGATAGCCCTTCTGCGACACCTGCCGCACCTCGTCGAGCAGGTCGTCGACCTGGGTCTTGGCGGGGCGCACCTCGACAGGCGGATCGATGAGGCCGGTGGGGCGGATGACCTGCTCGGTGAACACGCCGCCCGCCTGGTCCATCTCCCAGCCGCCGGGTGTAGCCGACACGTACATCGTCTGCGGCCGCATGGCGTTCCATTCCTCGAAGCGCAGCGGACGATTGTCCATGCACGAGGGCAGGCGGAAGCCGAACTCGGCGAGCGTGGCTTTGCGCCGGTAGTCGCCGCGGAACATGCCGCCGATCTGGGGCACGGTGACGTGGCTTTCATCGACGAACACGAGGGCGTTGTCGGGCAGGTATTCGAACAGCGTCGGCGGCGGCTCGCCGGGCTGGCGTCCGGTGAGATAGCGCGAGTAGTTCTCGATGCCGGCGCAGGAGCCGGTCGCCTCCATCATCTCCATGTCGAAGACGGTGCGCTGCTCCAGGCGCTGGGCTTCCAGCAGCTTGCCGGCGTCATACAACTCGTCGAGCCGCTGTTTCAGCTCGGCCTTGATGGCCTTGATGGCCTGCTGCAGCGTCGGCTTGGGCGTGACGTAGTGCGAGTTGGAGTAGACCTTCACGAGCTTCAATTCATCGGTCTTGGCGCCGGTGAGCGGATCGAACTCGGTGATGCTCTCGATCTCGTCGCCGAACAGCGAGAAGCGCCAGGCGCGGTCCTCCATGTGGGCGGGAAACACTTCCACCGTGTCGCCGCGCACGCGGAAGGTGCCGCGCACGAAGTTGCCGTCGTTGCGGCGGTAGTGCAGGGCCACGAGATCGGCCAGCAGTTCGCGCTGGTTGATGCGGTCGCCGGTTTTCACGGTGAACGTCATGGCCGTGTAGGTCTCGACCGAGCCGATGCCGTAGATGCACGACACGCTGGCGACGATGATGACGTCGTCGCGTTCGAGCAGCGAGCGCGTGGCGGCGTGGCGCATGCGGTCGATCTGCTCGTTCACCGAGGATTCTTTCTCGATGTAGGTGTCGGTGCGCGGCACGTAGGCTTCGGGCTGGTAGTAGTCGTAGTAGCTGACGAAGTATTCCACCGCGTTGTCGGGGAAGAAGCTCTTGAACTCGCCGTAGAGCTGGGCCGCCAGCGTCTTGTTGGGCGCCAGGATGAGCGCGGGGCGCTGCGTCTCGGCGATGACGTGCGCCATGGTGAAGGTCTTGCCCGAGCCGGTGACGCCGAGCAGCACCTGGTTGTGCTCCTGCTGGCGCGCGCCGGCCACCAGCTCCGTGATGGCCTGGGGCTGGTCGCCGCGCGGCGTGTAGTCGGACTGCAGATGAAAGGCGATGCCGCCCTCGGACTTCTCGGGACGCTCGGGGCGATGCGGCATGAACGCGGGCATGCTGCCCGACACCAGCGGATGGCTGGCGATCATGGGCTGCTGCGCGAGCAGCTCGCGGGCGCGCTCGGAACGCTCGTCGGGCTTGGCGAGGAGCGCGTTCAGCGCCGCGGTGGGGGAGAAGTCCTCGGGCCGCGCCTGGATGGAGCGGAGCGCGGGGAGCGTGGGGCGTGCCGGAGCGGAGGCGTCGTCAGACGACGGGCGGCCGGAGGGCGCCCGCGGGAGGAACGGCGCCTGCGGGGCCTCGCCGAAGCCGCGGGTGCCGGGCGTGCCGACGGCCGTCTCGGCCGGCGGCGCGGGCGGCTTGCCCGACTTGCCGCGCGAGGGGCGCGGGCGGGGGGTGGTGTCGGAGACACGCGGGGTAGACTTGTCGGAGACACGCGGGGAGGATTTATCGGAGGTCGGTTTGCGGGGCATGGGCGGAATATGGCGCGTTGAGGGGGAGACTCAATGGGCCAGATTACACCGGAGTTTGGGGGAAGTGTGGGGCGGGGCGGAGACTACTGACAAATATGGCCGCGAGATGCCGTAGCTCGCGGCGGGCGGACCGCAAATTCTACTCAGAACTTCTTGAATACGTTTCTTATCAACACGTCGATGTGATGCATAACTGAGGGGGCGCCAAATTCTAGCGAGTTTGGATGGCCTGCCGCGTTGCGCAAGTCCAAGCAGTTTTGAAGTTGATCTTTGACGTTCTTGCCGAGAACGGAGATGGCCGCCAGTCGGTCAAGGAATTCGGCCTCCTTCATTCGTCCGAGGTCGTCAGGCGTCTTCGCGGTTTTCCATTTCGCGTTTACGCGAGTCGCCTCGCCGTTGAACTCCGTCAGATGATTTGCAACCACGAACGTTTGCAGCACATGCACGGCCGCCAGCCACGACATAACCACGGCAGAACGGTGCAGCTCTGCCTCATAGCACTTGATCGCCTCCTCGACGAAGGCTCGCGTGTTTGTGTTGGAGATGTTGGAAAGTGCGTCGCGCAGTTCACCCGCAACCTGCACGGCTGCGGGACTCAACATGGACACGCCAATATTATGCAAATGTTGTTTCCCAGCGTTGGTAATGTGCCAGCCGCGCCCATCGTTGATCGCGAACCCGTTGGACTTGGACATAGTGTCTGACAGGTTCCATGCGTCAGGGATTTTGAACCCGGCTTCGCGAGCCCGGCTCTTCATGTCTTTGATCTGAAGAGGCTCGGAATCGCTAGCCAGAATCATCAAGGCTCGATCCAACCGGCTGACTTCCTTCTGATGAAGCCAGAATGTTAGTTCAGCTAATTTGAGCAAGAATCTGCTCCAGCCTGTTTCGCTCGTCATTCGACAGGGCGTAGAGCTTGTTTTGTGCATCGACTAAGAGAGCTGGCTCCACAATTTCGGACGGTAGGGTGAGTGGATTGTCTGCCTGACAGCGGGCACGGTTGTGCCTGCGAATCAGGAGCATTCGATGAGCAGACGACCGAGGCGGAACCACTCGCCGGCC
>JBJXDX010000101.1:0-5512 GCA_046154585.1 Hyphomicrobiaceae bacterium
CACTATGGTAGCAGAATCACTCGCTTATACTCCCGCCATGGACCACGACAAGAAGCGGCACGCCCGGCTGCTGATCCTCGGATCCGGGCCCGCCGGCTACACCGCCGCGGTCTACGCGGCGCGCGCCAACCTGAAGCCCCTGCTGCTGACCGGCATCGTGCAGGGCGGCCAGCTCACCACCACCACCGACGTGGACAACTGGCCCGCGGATGCCGACGGCGTGCAGGGGCCGGACCTGATGACGCGATTCCAGAAGCACGCCGAGCGCTTCGACACCGAGATCGTGTTCGACCACGTCAACAAGGTCGAACTGGGCGCGCAGCCTTTCGTGCTGCACGGGGACGCGGCCACCTACAGCTGCGACGCGCTGGTGGTGGCGACCGGGGCATCGGCGCGCTACCTCGGCATGCCGAGCGAGCAGAAGTACATGGGCCAGGGCGTGTCGGCCTGCGCGACCTGCGACGGCTTCTTCTACAAGGGCAAGGAAGTGATCGTCGTTGGCGGCGGCAATACCGCGTTCGAGGAAGCGCTGTTCCTCACCAATTTCGCGTCCAAGGTGACGGTCGTGCATCGCCGCGACCACTTCCGCGCGGAAAAAATCCTGCAGCAGCGGCTGTTCCAGAACCCCAAGATCGAGGTGGTGTGGAACGCGACGCTCGACGAGGTGACGGGCAGCGCCGATCCGAAGTCGGTGACGGGCGTCAAGCTGCGCGACACGGTCACGGGCAAGGTGAGCGAGCGCAAGGTGGACGGCGTGTTCATCGCCATCGGCCATGCGCCGGCGACGGAGCTGTTCAAGGGGCAGCTCGAGATGAAGAGTTCGGGCTATCTCATCACCAAGCCCGACTCGACGGCGACATCGATCCCCGGCGTGTTCGCTGCGGGCGACGTGAAGGACGACATTTTCCGCCAGGCGGTGACGGCCGCAGGCATGGGGTGCATGGCGGCGCTCGAGGCCGAGAAGTATCTCGCCGCCGCGCTCTCAGCGGTGCCGAAGGCCGCCGAATAGACGAACACGTTGAACGGCTCTGAAATCAGATGGATTGGGACAAGCTCAGGGTTTTCCATTCGGCGGCCGAAGCCGGCAGCTTCACCCACGCAGGGGAGGTGCTGCGCATGAGCCAGTCGGCGGTCAGCCGACAGGTCTCATCGCTGGAGAAGGATCTGGGCGTTCCGCTGTTCCACAGGCATGCGCGCGGACTGGTCCTGACCGAGCAGGGCGAGATGCTGTTTCGCGCCGCGAGCGAGGTTCTGACCAAGCTGCAGACCGCTGAGACATTGCTCGGCGATTCAACCACTAAGCCCGCTGGTGATCTGAGGATCACGGCGTCGACGGGACTAGGGTCTGTCTGGGTGACACAGCGCCTGCGCGAATTCCTCGAGCTCTATCCCGACATCCGGCTCGAATTGATTCTCAACGATGAGCCGGTGGACCTGTCCATGCGCGTGGCGGACGTCGCGATCTGGGCGCGCGAGCCGATGCACAACGACCTGATCCGCCGGCCGCTGTTCACGATGCAGATCCACGCCTACGCGTCGGGCCTATACATCCGCAAGTATGGCGCGCCGCAGACGGTGCAGGACCTCGACCGGCACCGGCTGGTGTCGTTCATGGGCAATCCGCCGCCGCATCTGGCCGCCATCAACACGCTCGAGACGGCGGGGCGCGACGGGCGGGTGCCACGCACGCCGTTCCTGCGCACGAGTTCCGTGCTGGCGCTCAAGTATGCGATTCGGGGCGGCATCGGCGTCGGCCTGATCCCCGACTACCTGACGGCGGAGGAAACCGATCTCGTTCCGGTGCTGCCTGAGCTGGAGCTGCCTAAGCTGCCGATCTTCTTCGTCTATCCGGAGGAATTGAAGACGGCCAAAAAGATTCAGGTTTTCAGGGATTTCATGGTGACGAAGGGACGGCAGTGGAAGTACTGACGGCTCGTTCAAGAGCCGCGTCATGCATTGATGCATGGCTCACATGCGGGCATCCTAATTGCTCCCGCTGTCCCAATAACCTTAAGTAACGGGGTAGCTGTGACGGACAGCTGCTGAAGGCTGTACCCTCCCTTTGACGCCTTCAGCCTCGCTTCCTCGGAAGCGTGGTGTAAACTTAAAAGCCGGGCCTTGTGCCCGGCTTTTCTTTTTTGTCCAGGATCGCCTAGTGTCCCGATTCCGAAGTTCGCAGGAGTTCTCGGCTGGGTCGGAGGGCGTACTTCGGAATCAAAGGGACACTAGACTCATAAACTTGCTAGTGTGATTCAGATCGAGAAATTCGCTCGGAGGTGGCCGGTTGATACGGCGAATTTCTCGATCATCACACTAGCTGCCCGGCATCTTGAGCGCGGACGCGAAGGCGCCTATGACGGTGCTGCAACCCCATTCGTACTCCGGGCGGACCCTGCTGAGAGATTTCAAAGATGGCTAACGGCGCTCCAAAAACCCTCTACGACAAGATTTTCGACGATCACGTCGTCGACCGGCAGCCCGACGGGACGTGCGTGCTCTACATCGACCGCCACCTTGTGCACGAAGTGACGAGCCCGCAGGCCTTCGAGGGCCTGAAGCTAGCGGGGCGGAAAGTGCGCGCGCCGGACAAGACGCTGGCAGTGGTCGATCACAACGTGCCGACGTCGGACCGCCGTCTCGGCATCAAGGAGGAAGAGGCGCGCATCCAGGTCGAGGCGCTGGCGCGCAACGTCGTGGAGTTCGGCATCGAGTATTACGACGAGCTCGATAAGCGGCAGGGGATCGTGCACGTGATCGGGCCGGAGCAGGGCTTCACGCTGCCCGGCACGACGATCGTCTGCGGCGACAGTCATACTTCTACCCACGGCGCCTTCGGTGCGCTGGCGCATGGCATCGGCACGAGCGAGGTGGAGCATGTGCTCGCCACGCAGACGTTGCTGCAGAAGAAGTCCAAGAACATGCGCGTCGAGGTTAATGGCGTACTGCCGCCGGGCGTGACGGCGAAAGACATTACGCTGTCGATCATCGGCGAGACGGGCACGGCCGGCGGCACCAGCCACGTCATCGAATACTGCGGTGATGCCATTCGCGGTCTGTCGATGGAAGGCCGCATGACGGTCTGCAACATGTCGATCGAAGGCGGCGCGCGTGCGGGGATGGTCGCGGCCGACGAGAAGACGTTTGCCTATCTCAAGGGGCGGCCGAAGTCGCCGAAGGGCGCGGCGTGGGATGCGGCGATGCGCTACTGGGAGACGTTGCGCACCGATGACGGCGCGCATTTCGACAAGGTTCTGAAACTCGACGCCGCCAAACTGCCGCCGGTGGTAACCTGGGGTACGTCGCCGGAGGACGTCATCTCCGTGTCGGGCATAGTGCCCGATCCGCAGACCGCAACGAACGACGGCAAGCGCGAGTCGATGCAACGGGCGCTCGAATACATGGGTCTGACGCCGGGCACGAAAATTACGGATATCAAGATCGATCGCGTGTTCATCGGCTCGTGCACCAACGGCCGCATCGAAGATCTGCGCGAGGTGGCGCGCGTGGCCCAGGGCAAGAAGGTCAACGCGAACGTCTACGCGATGATCGTTCCGGGCTCGGGCCTCGTGAAGGAGCAGGCGGAAGCAGAGGGTCTGGACAAGATCCTGCTTGAGGCCGGTTTCGACTGGCGCGAACCCGGCTGCTCCATGTGCCTCGGCATGAATCCGGATCAATTGAAGCCGCGCGAGCGCTGCGCCTCGACCTCGAACCGCAATTTCGAGGGCCGGCAGGGGCGCCTGGGCCGCACGCATCTAGTGTCGCCGGCCATGGCGGCGGCGGCCGCGATCGCAGGCCATTTCGTGGACGTGAGGACGTTCGGCTAGGGTCGGAAACGCGGCGACGACACGCCACGTTCGCCGAGGGAGCCGAGGCGCGTCTGTTTTGGCAAAGGCCACAGTCGTGCCGCCCCTGGGCGTCATCCTGCCGGAGGGCGGGAGGTGGATTGTGAACTCAGGGGACCCAGACAGCTTTCCGCGATCTCGACCGCAATTGCGAGAGCGCCGTCGGCCGCCGTGCACTTGAGGCCCTCAGCTAGCCTAGCCCAGGGTTGTCTGGATCCTCGCCCATTTCCGCTCGTGCGTCCGTGCGGGGCACGGCTTGCACGGCTCCGCCGTGACGCACGAGCGGGGCGGGGATGACGCCACGGATGGGGCAGTGTGCGGCGTCAAATGCAGAGGTGCGCCTCGTCGAAAACGACGTGTCGGGGTTGATGGATCAACAAGAACACGGCAGTCGGAATGGATTGACCGGGACCGGCGGCTTGCCTATGTGACGGGGCCATGGCCGTGCTTCCGATCATCACTCTGCCGGACCCGCTTCTGCGCAAGACATCCGCTCCTATCGAACGGGTGGACGAGGAGCTGCAGCGGCTGATCGACGACATGTTCGAGACCATGTACGACGCGCCGGGCGTGGGCCTGGCGGCCGTGCAGGTGGGTGTGCCGCGCCGGCTGATCGTGCTGGATGTGGGCGGCGAGACCGAGGAGGAGCGGCGGCCGCTGGTGCTGGTCAATCCGGAGATCGTGCGGCTCGGCCCCGAGATGCGGATGCACGAAGAAGGGTGCCTGTCGATCCCCGACGTGCGCATCGAAATCGAGCGACCGTCGATGGCGACGGTGCGGTTCATCGATCGCGACGGCCATCTGCAGGAGATCGAGGCGGAGGGGCTGCTGGCAACGGCCGTGCAGCACGAGATCGATCATCTGAACGGCAAGCTCATCATCGACAGGCTGTCGCGGCTGAAGCGCGACATCATCGTGCGCCGGTTCAAGAAGCAGGCGAAGGGCGAGCCGGCGGATTAGGGCGCGGGGTGCATGAGTGCGCAGCCATCAGCGGATCGATGCGCCAAGCTCGGCCAATAGACAGACGGATGGCAAATGCAACGCAGCAGTTCTGGAGACCATCACACATCTTACAAAATTGGCGCGCTCACCATGACCTCCCTGCGCGATGGCTACGTCGACATGCCGCCCACGCGATTGCGCCAGCCCGGGGATAGTGTATTCGGTGACGACCTGCCACGGCAGGTGCATCTTGTCGACGGAAGCCTGAGACTGTCGGTGAATGCCTTCGCGCTTGATGATGGCACCGATGTCACGTTGATCGATACGGGGGCATCGAATGCCTGGCACCCAAGCATGGGTGCACTTCCGCATGCGTTGCGAGAAGCGAACATTGCTGCTGACAGTGTTCGGACGATTGCCTTTACTCACACGCACCTCGATCATATCCACGGGCTGATCCTTCCCAGTGGCCACGATGCATTTCCTCGGCTGTCGCGCCTGCTCGTTCCCAAGGAAGAGCTCGCCATGTTCCACGCCGAGGCGAGGCTCCAACGCTTTCATGAACGTGCAGAAGGATTCGAGGCCGGGCAACGAATTGGTGGCAATATTGAAACTATAGCCGCTCACGGTCATGAAGTTGGGCACACATGCTTCCGCATCACGGGCGAGGGTGAAACCGTTCTGGTCTGGGGCGATATTGTGCATGTGCCCTCAATACAATTCGAGCG
>JBJXDX010000102.1:0-66333 GCA_046154585.1 Hyphomicrobiaceae bacterium
ACGCACGCCCGACGCGGCGTACTTCGGACACCAGAGCATGCCGCCGATCCGCTTGGCGGCCTAACCCCGGCAGACGATCCACTTACCCAAGCGGAATGTCTGTCCGAACAAACGGGACCACCTCAAAAAGCGTCAGCGCCTGATTCTGCTTTGATCGGCACCTTCCAGCGAAGGGGCGTGCGTGTATTCAACCTCAAGTGATTGGGGATCACGCTCTCTGAAAAATCAATTGCGAGCCCGTTGCCCACCACCGCAAGTATCGGCATTATCTTTTCTCGATAAAAGATCGCGTAAGGTGCGGCACGAATTTGCGGTCAAGCTGTCAGGGTGCGCTTCAGATAATCTCGTCTTCGTCCATCAGGGGGTCGCTGCGTGGCTCGGGGCCGGTGTCGCGGGTGGTGCGTTCGAATTCGTCGGACCAGGCGATATGGAAGAGCGCATCGCCCATGTTGACGATGGGCAACGTGGTGTTGCCGACGATAATGCCGCGGCGCGGGGAGCGGATCTCGGTCTGCGTGTCGTCGTAGGGGTTGGCCACCCAGCCGATGGTCTCGCCTTCGCCGACGGCCTGGCCGATTTTGCGCAGCGTGCGGAAGATGCCGCCGTCGGGCGCGCGCACCCACTTGGAGGCATTCGCCAGCACCGGGCGGCGCTCGCCGTCCTTCTGATGCGGAATCTCGGTGCCGTCCGGCAGCTCGAGCATGCCGCTCTTCAGCATCACGTTGGCGATGCCGTCGACTCCGGCCTTGATGGCGAACTCGTCGAAGCGCAGGCCTTCGCCGCCTTCGTAGACGAGGACATCGACGCCGACCTCGCGGGCGGCGCGCCGGAGCGAGCCGGAGCGCTCGGGGGATTCCAGCACGACCTGAACGCCGAAGGCTTCGGACAGCTCACGGCAGCGCGGCCGCTTGACGAAATCGGCGCGAATCTGCGGCAGGTTCACGCGGTGCACGGCGGCGGTGTGGAGGTCGATGCCGAACTGGCAGCGCTTGACGACTTCGTTCAGGAACAGATTGGCAAGGCGTGCCGCAAGCGATCCGTTCGGCGAGCCCGGAAACGAGCGGTTGAGATCGCGCCGGTCGGGCAGGTAGCGCGACCGGCCGATGAAGCCGTAGGCGTTGACCACCGGCACGCACAGCAGCGTGCCGTGGATGTTGCCGGGCTGGAGGGCGCGCAGCACGCGGCGGATGATCTCGACACCGTTCAGCTCGTCGCCGTGAATGGCGGCGGAGACGAACATGGCGGGGCCGGGTTGCGAACCGTGCAAGACGTGCACGGGCAGGGTCACCGGCGTGTGGTTCGACAGCTTGGAGACGGGCAGATCGACGAGCTTGCGTTCGCCAACGCCAACCTTCTCCCCGCCGATTTCGAACGCACCGCGCAATGTGGTTTACCTCAGCTTTGCAGCTCGGGGATGTCGCGGAACAGATCGAGCGCTTCGGGATTGGCGAGCGCTTCCTTGTTCTTCACGGTGCGGCCATGGACGATATCGCGGACGGCAAGCTCGGTGATCTTGCCGGACTTGGTGCGGGGGATGTCGGGAACGGCGACGATCTTGGCGGGCACATGCCGCGGGGAGGCACCTTGCCGGACCTGCTTCTTGATCTTGTCACGGAGCGCGTCGTCGAGCTGGAAGCCATTTTTCAGCACGACGAAGAGGAGCACGCGGACGTCGCCCTCCCAGTCCTGGCCGATGACGACGGCTTCCTGCACGGCCTCGAGCTGTTCCACCTGGCGGTAGATCTCGGCCGTGCCGATGCGCACGCCGCCAGGGTTCAGGGTCGCGTCGGAGCGGCCGTGGATGATGATGCCCTTGTGCTCGGTCCATTCGGCGAAATCGCCGTGATGCCAGATGCCGGGAAAACGATCGAAGTAGGCGGCGCGGTATTTCCTGCCGTCCGGATCGTTCCAGAAGCCGACGGGCATGGAGGGAAACGGCCGCCGGCACACGAGCTCGCCTTTGCCGTGCACGACGGTGTTGCCCTTGTCGTCGACGACATCGACGGCCAGGCCCAGGCCGGCCCCTTGAATTTCACCACGCCAGACGGGCAGCACCGGAATGCCGAGCACGAAACAGCCGACAATGTCGGTGCCGCCTGAGATGGAGGCCAGATGCACGTCGTGCTTGATGTCGGCGTAGACGAAATCAAAGCTCTCCGCGACGAGCGGCGATCCAGTCGACAGGATCGCCCTGAGCGGCGTCAGATCGTGCGTCTCGCGCGGCTTAAAGTCCGCCTTCTTGAGCGCGTCGATGTATTTTGCCGATGTGCCGAAGTGCGTGCAGCGCTCGGCCTGTGCATAGTCCCAGAGAATGTTGCCGGAGGGGTGGAACGGCGAGCCGTCGTAGAGCAGCAGCGTGGCGCCGTTGGCGAGACCTGAGACGAGCCAGTTCCACATCATCCAGCCGAGCGTGGTGAAGTAGAACAGGCGGTCGCCGGGTTTCACATCGGTGTGCAGGCGGTGCTCGCACAGATGCTTGAGCAAGGTGCCCCCGCCGGAGTGGACGATGCACTTGGGCATGCCCGTGGTGCCGGAGGAGAAGAGAATGTAGAGCGGATGGGCGAAGGGAAAGCGCTCGAACGTGAGCGGTGCAGGCTCGCGCGCGAGCACCGCATCGCCCCAGGTTTCGGCGCGGCGGCCTTGCGCAGCGAGCATCTGCACCACGTCGCGATCGGTGCCGAGGTATGGCACGATGATGACGCGCTCGACGGAGGGAAGCTGCTGCACGATCTGCGCCAGCTTGTCCGAGATATCGATGGCCTTGCCGGCGTACCAGTAGCCATCGCAGGCGATGAGAACCTTGGGCTCGATCTGACCGAAGCGGTCGAGCACGCCCTGCACGCCGAAGTCGGGAGAGCAGGACGACCACGTCGCACCGATGGAGGCAGTGGCCGTAAGGCCGATGATGCCTTCCGGCATATTGGGCAGCATGGCGGCCACGCGCTCGCCGGATGTCACGCCGATGTCTTTTAGAAGCGTTTGCAGTTGCGCGACCTGGCGCCGCAGCTCGGACCAGCTCATGCGCCGCTTGACCTTGTCTTCGCCCCAGAACACGAGGGCGTCGCCATCGCCGTCGCGCGCCAGCATGTTTTCAGCGACGTTGAGCGAGCCGTCGGGAAAGAATTTCGCGCCGGGCATGCGATCGAGATCGCTCGCATAAGGCGCGGTTCCCGGATCACCCTTTACCCCCGCTTCGTCCCAGAGAATTTTCCAGAAGGCGGCGGGATCCTCGACCGAGAACGCATGAAGATCGGTGTAACTGGCGATGGAGCGGCCGCTGCGCCGCCCGGCAATGCCCATGAACTGGGTCATGGCCATCCTGGCCACGGATCGCGCATCGGGCTGCCACAGCGGTTTCGTCATCGTCATTGGCTCCGGGCCGTTTCGCTAGAGCGCTATCGTTTCGCATGGAAGCACTATCGGCTTCCCTGCGACACGTGAATCGCATTCTAAACATTATTGAAATAAAGCAGGATTCACGTTTCGGCCGAGGCACCTGGTGTGAGGCAAGGTGATTTCATCCGAAACGATCCTGCTCTGGCGTGCCGTACAGGACGAACGGTACATGTCTGCACAAGTGTCATTCCACCGGCATATTAGCAGGGGATCTTGCGATGCGGGACAGGCTCCGGTAAGAGGATAAGTCTCTTCAACGGTCCAGAACGATGGCCGGTGACGCCAGGGGAGTCGCGGCGTCGCGATCATAACGAAGCATCGCGGATCAGAACGGCGAAGGGACACGATGTTCGCTGCGGTTACGATCCGGCGTGCGGCTATAGTATTTGCCGCAGTTGCCGGTCTTGCGCTCATTGCCGGGTTACCCATCGTGGTCAATCTTCGGCTGGCGCCTGGCCTTGTGCATAGCTCTTCCGTTCATGCAGGTTCCCGCGGCGCTGTTGTCGTCACCACGCCTGTGAGGCTTTCCAGCGCGCCGAATATCGTTATTCAGGCGGGATGGGTGCGCGATGCCGACGCGAGGCTTGCAGGCAAGCCGGCGAACGATCCCGCCGCCAAAGTCATCGCTGACGGGCTCGCCATCAGAATCACCACCTCCGCAGCCAGCGTGGACAGCAGCACCATAGAGGAAGACCTGCCTCTGATCCTGGCGCAACTCTCGTCCCTGGATTTCCAGAGCCTGCAGATCCGCCGCGGCACGATCACCATTGTCCAGCAGGGCGGCGGCACGGAAACGCTCTCGGATGTTGCCGCCGAGATCACGAGCAACCGGAAGGGCGGCTACGCGGCCAAGGGCACTGCCTCCTATCGCGGCAGCAGCGTTACGTTCGACACCACCTGGACACTTCCCGCCGACCGCAAAGCGCCGCTGCGCGTGCCGATCAAGATCGCGCTCAAATCCGCCATCCTCAATGCCAGCATCGATGGGCGTCTTGCCGTTTCGGACGACCTGCGTCTGCAGGGGCTGGTTGACATCTCGGCAGGCAAATTGAGGCATGTTGCCCGTTGGTTCGGCATCCCGGTGTCCAACGGCACAGAGTTCCAGGACGTGCGCGTCAAAGGAACGCTGGATTGGGGTGCAGGTATTCTCACATTCTCGCGCGCATCTGTCGCGATGGACGGCAACGAGGGCACGGGCGCTATTGCGCTCGACACGTCCAAGGCCGTTCCGTCGTTCGACGGTACACTGGCGTTCGACACCTTCGACCTCTCGCGCTACTTGGCGCCTGGCCCGTCGCTGGCGTCACTCTGGTCCCTGGGTGTCGGCATCGGCGACGACGATGTCGCCCCGTCGGTGCTGACCCGCATCAATGCCGACATGCGCCTGTCGGCGTCGAAGATTGCGATGCCGCATCTGCAGACGGGCCGCGGCGCGGCGACAGTTGCGCTGACGCATGGCAAGCTGCAGGCCGACATTGCCGAGCTGGAGCTGGAGGGCGGCAGCTTCGGGGGCCAGATCACGGCCGACATGGCGAGCCCCGTGCCGCACTACGGATTGAGCGGCAAGCTCGAGAATGTCGACGCGGGGCGGAGCCTGTCCGGCCTGCTGCACCGCAATCCCCTGCAGGGGCGTGCCAACATCTCGCTGGATCTGGCCGGCAGCGGTCACGATACCAAAAGCGTGCTGGGCAGCCTGTCGGGCAAGGCCGGGCTTGTGCTCAGCGATGCGGGGCGGCTGGGCCTGGATCTGCGCGCTTTGCTTTATGCCGCGCAGCGCTCCTCCACCAAAGGCTGGGCCTCCGCCGGCAAAGGCCAGACCGCGCTGGACGCGCTCGACCTGCGCGTGACGGTTGCGGACGGCGTCGCCACAGCCGACCAGCTGATTGCCAAGTCCGCCGGGCTGACGATCACCGGCAACGGGCGCGCGAACATTGCGCAGCAGCTTCTCCATGTGACGCTGCAGTTCAATAACGCGGAACGGGCGCCATCCAGCAACGAGACGCTGGTTGTCAGCGGAACCTGGACGGATCCGGAATTTCGCACCGAAGGCGCGCCGAAGCGGGCGGCTGCGCCGGGGCAGCAACAGTAAGCCCCACGTCTAGGGGCTTGGACTCAATCGCCCTATTCGTCGGAATGTGCAACGCACTGCCCTCTCGGCAGCAGCTGGGCCGTTTCTGCACGCCATGAAAACAGGAGGCGGCGCGCATTTTTCCCGCACGCGCAGCCGCCTCCACCCCGCTTCTCCACCCCGCGTATTGATAGATGCCCGTCACATGCTCACAGGGCACCGCGTGCGGGCGTTCGATTGCGCCAACCTAACGGGCCGCAATAGCGACAGAAGCCGCGTACATTCTTGGAATTGGTGTTTCCTGCACGACAAGAGCGACAAGGCCAGCCGCAAATGCGAGCAAGACAAAGGCCTGGAGAAAGCAAACACCCGGACCAGCATCAGAGTAATTTGTACGTCGCATGGCACGGCCTCCTCAGAAATCCGTCAGTGACGGCCATTGGCGCCAAGAGTCATCGCGGGGCCGGACCGCCCGCTCCTCGTAGAGCATTGCCGAGGCCGAGATTTGCGCTGATAGCCCCGAGTTGCCCTGCAGACCATCATTCCGAGTGGTCGCCGCACTCGCCATCTGGACAGCTTGCGGCTCGCATGAGCGAGTTTGATTGCAACCCTGCCGCTGCTGTGCAGCGCTGATTGTCATGCCTGCGCCGAGGGTCAGGGCAATGATGAAAACGCAGCCGATCGTTGAGGGTTTAGGCATCTGAAACTCCCTTGGTATGCTTCGCAAAGCCGATATCTCACCGGTTCCGCGCGTTTTCGAACGACGTGCAGATATCCCGCGCCAGGTTCATGCGCGAGAGGCCGCGGTGGTGCAGGTCGGCGTCGGAGAGCCGGGAGAGCTGCTCATATGTCGCTGCGGCGGCCCAGTAGTCAGCGCAGGTGTTGATCCATGCCGAGATATGTTCGGCGACGGGCTTGATGAAGCCGGTGATCGACAACCCCTGATGATTGAACGTATCGGCATGGGTCGGAACGGCATTCGTCGTCATGGTGCTGCTCCTGAGGTGCGCTTGTTTCACTTCGATGAATGCAGCTTGCACCAGGCCGTTGAGGGCGGCGTTGGCATTTGCCAATGCGCGAGAAATTTCGCAAGCCGCTGGAGACGCGATCTGGGCGCTACTCGCCCTTGGCTTCGCGCACGAGCTTTTCCAGACGCGCAATATCGGTGATCTGCAGGTTGCCACCTTCGCGCCGAAGGAGGTCGATTGAGCCAAGCCGGCTGAGTTCACGGGAGACAGCTTCGCGATGTGTGCTAATTCGGTTGGCGATGTCGGAAAGCGACGGCGCTGGGGAGAGCAGGGCCTGTCCGCGGCGATGTCCCGTCTCCGACGCCAGCCGGAGAAGCTCGGCGTGTATGCGGTTCTGCACACCGAGTGTACTGAACTCGACAACACGCTCGGACAGCCGCCGTACTTCGGCGGCGATATGCCGAAGCGTTGCGACGGCGACAGCCGGCTCCCGCAGCAAGAGGCTTTCGAACTGGCCGGCTGTCAAAGATGCGATGGTAGATGACTCTACGGCCTCCACACCCGCCGAACGTGGCCCTCGATCGATGGCGGCGATTTCTCCGAACATGGCCCCCGGTCTCAGGTCGGTGAATACGACAGCCTTGCCTTCGCCTGAATAGACCATCACGCGCACCTTGCCGGATGCAAGGAAGAAGACCTCTGTGTGAGGATCGTCATAACCGAGGACCTGCTGGCCAGCCTCGTACGTCCGCCATTTGCAGTCGCGAGCGAGACCTTCAAATTTGTTCTCAGGCAGAACCGTTAAAATTGGGACCCGCCGTAGAGCACTCACACGCTGTCTCTCGTCCATGACCGACCCCTGCACGACGCTTCCTCTTCGCCAGCAAAGTCAGAAGCGCAGTGCGCGCACCGGCGGACGATGCCGCCGGGCCGTGACGATTACGTCAACAAACTGCGCAGTGACGCTCGAGCCGTTTTCCGGTTAGAGCGGCGGAGCGTACCGCGCACCAGTCACGTCCGAATCTGGCACTCATTCTCCGTGCGGACAAGCCATCGAGTACACGCCCTAATCGAGCTTCGGCAGCAGGCTCTTGACGATGGAGGCGTCCAGCGCCTCGTAGTCGTGATAGCCGATCACCTCGTAGAGGCGTTCGCGGGTCTGCATCCTGTCGAGCTGAGGCTCGGTGGTGCCGTCAGTTGCGAGCTGGCGGTAGAATTTCTCCATGGCGTGCGCGGCAATCCGGAGCGAGCTGACGGGCCAGATGACGATGCGGATGCCGAGCTCCTGGAGCTCGGAGGCGGTGAGGGCGGGCGTGCGGCCGAATTCGGTAAGGTTGGCGAGAACGGGGATCTTTACGGCGGCAGCGAACTGGCGGAACTCGTCGGCGGAGCGGAGCGCATCGGCGAAGGCGATCTCGGCGCCAGCCTCCACGTAGAGCTTCATGCGCTTGATGGCACCGTCGACGCCCTCGGAGGCGGCGGCATCGGTGCGCGCGATGACGACGAGATGGCGGGCGGCGCGGCGCGCGGCGGCGATCTTGGCGGCCATCTGCTCGGGGGGCACGAGCGTCTTGTCGTTCAGGTGTCCGCACTTCTTGGGGAGGATCTGATCCTCGATGTGGACGGCGGCGGCCCCGGCGTCTTCCAACTCGCGCACGAGCCGCATGGCGTTGAGGGCCTCACCATAGCCGGTGTCGCCGTCGACGATGAGCGGCAGGCGGGAGGTGCGCGCGATCGAGCGCACGAGGTGGGCGAGCTCCTCCATGGAGAGGATGCCGAGGTCGGGGAGGCCCATGCTGGCGGTGACGGCGGCGCCGGAGACGTAGAGGGCTTCGAAGCCCGCGTCGCGGGCGAGCAGGCCGGCCATGGCGTTGTGGGCGCCGGGCACGCGCAGAATGCTGCCGCGGGCCATCAGCTTGCGGAGACGGTCGCCTGCCGGTTCCTTCGGGGTGTCGCTACCTTCGAGCCAGGTCAAGGCGGGTCTCCGTTTGAATTTGTTGTGCCCGTGATGTGAGGCGAGGGCGGCAGTATAGCTCCTCGCCGAGTCCGTATCATCTTCCGTCATCCTCGAGCGGCGCAGGCGATAGCCGAGCCGCCTCGGGGATCCAGCGCAAAGAGCGCCGAAGGCTCGCTATAAGGTGTCTTCGACGAGTGTCGTGCGAAGCACGCCTCCAGCATGACTGCTGGATCCCCGGGATCATCATGCTGCAAGCATGTCTGCGACATGATGCGCCTTTGGCGCACGCGACCCGAGGATGACGGGGAGGAGGGCTACCGCGCCAGCATGTCGTCGGCGTAGTGGCAGGCGGCGGTGCGGTTGGGGGCGACGGTTTTCAGGGGAGGGATCTCGGTCTGGCAGCGCACGGTCGCGTGGGGACAGCGGGGGTGGAAATGACAGCCGGACGGTGGGTTGAGCGGCGACGGGATCTCGCCCTTGATCGGATGGAATTCGCGCTTTTGCGTGCTGATGCGCGGCACTTCGGACAGAAGGGCCTGCGAATAGGGATGCACGGCCTTGTCGAACAGCGCTTCCGTGGACGCCACCTCGACGATCCGGCCGAGGTACATGATGACGACCCGGTCCGTGATGTGCTGCACGACGCCCAGATCGTGGCTGATGAACAGATAGGTCAGGTCGAAGTCCTGACGCAGATCCATGAACAGGTTGATGACCTGGGCCTGGATCGAGACATCGAGCGCGGCGATGGCCTCGTCGCAGACGAGGAATTCCGGCTTCACGGCGAGCGCGCGGGCAATGCCGACGCGGCTCCTTTGGCCGCCGGAGAACTGATGTGGATAGCGGCGCTTCAGGTCGGGATCGAGGCCGACGCGGCGCATCATCTGATCGACGTAGTCACTGGCCTCGGCACTTGCGACAAGTCCGTGAAAGCGCGGTGCCTCGGCGATGATGTTCTCGACGCGGGCGCGCGGATTGAGCGAGGCATAGGGATCCTGGAAAATCATCTGCACGGCGAGGCGCGCGGCCTTCGCGTCAGCGCCCGCCAACGAAGCGCGGTCGCGGCCCTTGAACAGGACGGTGCCTTCGGTCGGCTCGAGCAGGCCGGCGATCATGCGGCCGAGCGTGGACTTGCCGCAGCCCGACTCGCCGACGAGGCCGACGACCTCGCCCTTGGCGACGGAGATGTGCACATTGTCGACGGCGTGAACGGTTTCCTCGCGCACGTCGGCGCCGAGCTTGCCGGCAATGCGGCCGGCGAGATCGGGCTTGCGTACGAAACGCTTGGACAGACCCTTGCCTTCGATAATTGGGCCTTCGATGATCGGCGCTGTCATGCAGCGGCTCCCGCAAGCAGCGGATGGAAGCACCGGACCGCGCGGCGCGGCATGGGCTCGGTCATCTCCGGTTCGGCGCGGCAGGTCTGCGTGGCCTTCGTGCAGCGCGGGCGGAAGGCGCAACCGGACGGCCGGTTGAGCAGGGACGGCGCCATGCCGGGGATCTGGATCAGGCGCTCGCCGCGCTTGTTCTGGCTCGGAACGGAGCCCATCAGGCCCATGGTGTAGGGATGCAGGGGATGGGACACGACCTCCGAGGTCTTCCCCGTTTCGACGATGCGGCCGGCGTACATGACGGCGATGCGGTCGGCGAGCGAAGAGACGACGGCGAGATCGTGGGTGATCCAGATCATGGCCGTGCCGGTGCGGGCGCAGAGCGCCTGGGCCTCGGCCAGGATCTGGCCCTGGATCGTGACATCGAGCGCGGTGGTCGGCTCGTCGGCGATGACGAGATTCGGCTTGTTGATGAAGGCGGTGGCGATGGCAACGCGCTGGCGCATGCCGCCGGACAACTCGTGCGGGTAGGCCTTCAGCCGCCGTTCGGGTGACGGGATGCCGACATCGGCCAAGGCGTCGCGCGCCAATCCGAAAGCCGCAGACTTGCTGACGTCGCGATGGGCACGCACGGCCTCGATCATCTGCGTATCGACGCGCAGGACCGGATTGAGCGTCATCATCGGATCCTGGAAGATCATGGCGATGCGATTGCCGCGCAGCGAGCGCAGCCGCTCCTCGCTGGCGGTCGTCAGCTCCTCGCCGTTGAACTTGATGCCGCCATTGACGATCCGCCCTGGTGGATCGACGAGGCCGAGGATGGAGAAGCCGGTGATGGACTTGCCGCAGCCGGATTCGCCGACAAGACCAAGAATTTCGCCGGCATTGACGGAGAACGACACGCCGTCCACCGCCTTCACGACGCCGCCCCGCGTGAAGAAGTGCGTCCTGAGGTTCTCGACCTCGAGCGTCGGCAGGGCCGGCGCCTTCATCGTTTCAGCCTGGGATTGAGCGTGTCGCGCAACTGGTCGCCGACGAGATTGATGGTCATGATCGTGACCAGCAGGACGATGCCCGGGAAGAAGCTGATCCAGTATTTGCCCGAAAGCATGTATTCGAAGCCGTTCGAAATCAGCAGGCCAAGGGACGGCTCGGTCTGGGGCAGGCCGACGCCCAGGAAGGACAGCGTGGCCTCCAGTGCGATGGCGTGCGCGGTCTGCACCGTCGCCACGACGATGAGCGGCGGCAGGCAGTTCGGCATGATGTGGCGCGCCATGATGCGGGCGTGGCTGAGGCCCAGGCAGCGTGCGGCCTCGACATACTCCTTGCGGCTTTCGACGAGGGCGTTGGCGCGGACGGTGCGCGCGTAGTAGGCCCACTGCACCGTCACAAGCGCGATGATGATCTTGTCGACGCCCTTGCCCAGAACGGCGATCAGCATGAGGGCCAGCAAGATGGCGGGGAACGAGAGCTGCAGATCGACGACGCGCATGATGAGCGCCTCGATGCGGCCGCCGGCATAGGCGGCGATCAGGCCGACGGAGGCGCCGATGACCATGGCGATGAGCCCGGACAACACCCCGACCATCAGCGAAATGCGCACGCCGTAGAGCATGGCCGAGAGAAGATCGCGGCCGGCCCCATCGGTGCCCAGCCAATAGGTGTAGCCGGTCACGGCATTCTTCTCGCCGGGCGGGAGGCGGCTGTCGAGCACATCGACCTGGGCCAGATCGTAGGGATTCTGCGGAACGATCCAGGGCGCGATGATGGCCAGCAGGACGATGATCGCCAGCGTGATCAGTGCGATCGTGGAGAGCCGGTTCTCGAAGAACTCGCTGAGGAAGCGCCGCAGCGGCGTTTCCACGGCGATGGCGGCCGCTTCCGGCGCCTCGGACGTCACGACGTCGTCGGCGATGGTCATGCGCTTTGCGCTCCGAGGCGCACACGGGGGTCGAGGATCGAGTAGAGAATATCGACCAGCAGATTGATCACGACGAACATCAAAACAATGATGATCAGGTAGGCGACGATGATGGGCCGGTCGAGGCTTTGGATCGAGCCGATCAGCAGCCGGCCCATGCCGGGCCAGGCGAAAATGGTCTCGGTCACCACAGAGAACGCGACCAGATTGCCGAACTCCAGGCCGAGCACGGTGACGACCGGGATCAGGATGTTCTTCAGAAGGTGCACGCCGATGACGCGGCGGTTGGAGAGGCCCTTGGCGCGGGCGAACTTGATGTAGTCCTGATGGATCGCCTCGCGAGCGCCGGCGCGCGTCAGGCGGATGACGAGCGAGATTTTCAGCAGCGCCAGATTGAGCGCCGGCAGCAGCATGTGTTTCAGGCCGTCGAGCGTGAACAGGCTGGAAGTGATGCCGAACCACGTGGCCGTCGCCCCGCGGCCGGTCGACGGCAACCAGCCCAGCATGACGGCGAACACCATGATGAGCATGAGGCCGACCCAGAACGTCGGCAGGGAGAAGCCGAGGATGGAGGTCGCCATGATCCCGCGCGACAGCGGAGATGACGGATAGAGCCCCGCGTACAGGCCGAGCGGAATGCCCAGAACGATCGCCATGGCGATGGCGGCGAAGGCGAGCTCCAGCGTGGCCGGCATGCGCTGGATGATGACCTTGAGGGCTGGCTCGCCGAAGATGAAGGAGTTGCCGAGATCGCCGCGCAGCGCCCCGCCGACGAAGTACAGGTACTGCTCCCAGATCGGGCGGTCGAGGCCGAGTGATTTGATCGCTGCCTCGATGTCCTTCTGGTCGGCCTGGGGATTGATCAGGAGATAGACCGGATCGCCGACGAGATGGACGCCGCAGAACACGATGATCGACATGACCATCACCACCAGCACGCTCTGCATCAGGCGGCGGATGATGAAGGCGGTCATGCTACTGCGCTCCGAACGCGGACTCGGCGGACGCCTGGCACCTACTCTGTCACGCCCATGGCCAGCGTGTTCTCGTCTGACCGGGCCTTGTACTTGAGGCCCTTGCGCACCGACCAGGTGTTGACCTGGTAGTGCGACGGAATGATCGCCACGTCATCGATGGCGATGTCGGTGGCTTGGCCCAGCAGATCGGCGCGCTTGGCGTCGTCGACGGTTTTCATGGCTTCTTCGACGAGCTTGTCGACTTGCGGGTTGGAATAGCGGCCGCGGTTGGAGGCGCCCTGTCCCTTTTCCTTGTCGAACGTTGTGACGAGCGGCTTGACCGCACCTGAGTTCTCGCCGGTGCCCGAGCCCCAACCCACCAGGATGAAGCTGAACTCCGGCACGCCGCCAGGACCACCCTGCGAGGCGCGCGTGAAGAAGTTGCCGGGGGGAAGCATCTCGATCGCCGTCTCGATGCCGGCGCGCGTGAGCATCTGCGCCACCGCCTCGGCGATCTTCACGTCGTTGATGTAGCGGCCGTTCGGACCGTGCAGCGTCAGCTTGAAGCCGTTCGGGAAGCCCGCTTCGGCCAGCAGTTTCTTGGCGCCGTCGAGATCGTACTTCTCGACCTTCAGCTTCTTGGAGACGCCGAAATAGTGATCGGGAAGGAACTGGCTGGCGGGGATCGCCACGCCCTCCATCACGCGCGAGACGATGACGTCGCGATTGAGCGCCTTCGTCATGGCCTTGCGGACGCGCTTGTCCTTGAAGGGGTTCTTTATCTCGGCGCCATCCTTGCCCTTGGCGAAGGGCGTCACGTCGCGGCCGTGGTCGACGAAGAAGTAGATGATGCGGTTGGAGACTTCCTGGCTGATGTCGATCTTCGGTTCCTTTTTCAGGCGCTCGATATCGGCCGTGGGGGTGTCCTCGATCATGTCGACGTCGCCGGCGAGGAGGGCGGCGACGCGGGCCGGACCAGCCTTGATGGGACGGAACGTGGCCGTCTTCCATTTCGGCTTGGCGCCCCAGTAGTCGTCGTTGCGCGCCAACTCGATGCGATCGCCGGGCGTGAATTTCACAAGCTTGTAGGCGCCTGTGCCGATGGCGGCCTTGCCGGAATTGAAGTCGGGCGTACCGGCACCCTCCGCGTTCTTCTTGGAGACGATGAGGATGGTGGCGACGTCGTTCGGCATCAGCGGGTAGACGCTCGCCGTGCTGATGTGGACGGTGTGGTCGTCGACCTTGGTGACGGTCTTGCCCTTGGCGACGATGAACGGGGACGGGCTGTTGGGCACGTTGCCGGCGCGGCCGAAGGTGAACACGACATCGTCGGCCGTGAAGGGCGAGCCATCGTGCCACTTGACGCCTTTACGGAGCTTGAACTCCCAGGTCGTATCGTTGATGGCCTTCCAGCTCTCGGCCAGGCCCGGGATGAGGTTCTGCTTCTCGTCGTTCTCGATCAGCCGCTCGAACACGTGGCTGAGCAGCGAGTTGTTGGGCGTCAGATTGTGGTAGTGCGGATCCATGGCCGTCGGCTCGGCGGAAAGACCGATGCGCAGATCCTGGGCGAGCGCCTGGCCGAAAAGCCCCCCCGCCGCAACCACAACGGCAGCGAGCATCGCTCGTACGAACGGCATCAAAAACCCCTCCGGTAGCCTCTGACGGACGTGGTGATCCACGTTGGCTGCAGCCTAGCATAAGCTGCAGCGAAGCCAAGATCCGCAGCCGGATATGGCGATGCCGCCGCCGCGAGCGATCGCGGCGGCGGTGACAGGGCGAGCGAGGGCCGGTCTACCAGGTCCGGCGCGAGCCGGTGTCGATGTGGAACAGGCCGCGGCCGTAGTGCTTGAGGCCACCGACGCCGCCCGAGCCGCGCAGATAGGCCCAGACGCCGCGCCAGTTGCCGCGCACGCGGAAATCGACGGCGTTGCCCGACAGGTGGTGCGACTGTCTGGCGCCGCCGACGCGGCGGTTGTGACCGCGGCTGCGGCAGGTGGAATTGACGGTGACCCCGCCGAACAGCGACGCCACACTGGCGACGACCGATCTCAGGCCGGAATTGAGGCAGCCTGAGCTCGCCGCCCACCGGATGCCGCCGCCACCGACGGCGGGGGCGGTTGACGGTGCTGCACTGAAGCCGCCGCCCAGGCTGGCAACGCGCGTGTGGCGCCGAACGCCGCGTTTTGCCGTCCGGCGCTCGCTGCGCGCAGAACGCGTGGAGGGCAGCTCGGTGTTGCCCAGGCTCGCGGTGCGCGTGCGCCTTGCACTTTTGCTCCGCTTGGTGGGGCGCTCCTCGCGAACCTCCTCCTCGCTCACGGAATAGTCGGTACCGAGGCTCGCGACCTGGGTGCCGCGAGATGAACGACGGCGCGTCTGTCCCGCATGCCGGCCGGCGCCGAGGTTCATGACGCCGGCACTGACGCCAAGGTTCGTGCCTTTGAAGGTCTCGCCGAACCAGGCAGCGTTGTCATCGGCGGCGGCGGGCGAAACACCCAGCATCGCAACAACGCACAAGGCGCACGCGGACACGACCGCACGTGCGGTCACGGAAAGTACGCTCATACAGGATCTCCCCTCGTAATGGCCGAACGGGTCGCTCGACTGATTTGTTCGCGACGTCGTGGGCCGGTGATACGAACCCCTCCGAGATCGACCCCTACGGGCATCGGCTGGCGATTGGGACGCGAGGCTTCAGTTTTGGTTAACCTCGCGGGGTAACGCCGGGGCCGCGCAAAAATTGCCTAGGAAACTGCAATGTCGTGATTTTTCATGCAGTTGCCACGGCATTGCCACAATTCGCGGCGGGCGATGGGTGCGCGAAAGGGTCGGTCATGAGCGACCACATAGCGCACTTGGTTACACGCTTACGTTGTTGCGCGGCGTGACGTTCGCTTGGGACTCAGGCCGTTGGCCAGGGCGGCGGAGACCAGTCCGTCGTCTCGTCGAGCGGATAGGACGGCCGCGGCAGACGATGCCATTGCCGGCGTTCGAGCACCGGCGAGGTGAGGCCTTCGCTGTCGATCTCATGCACGCGCTCGGGCGGAAACCACGGGATGAATCCCGCCCGGAAATGGCCGCGCGATTTGACGACGACGGTGTGCGCCGCGCCGATGTCGAGGCCGAACATCTCGAAGAACATCGGGTCGAGCGTCTGCATGCGGTCCGAGATGACAATGACCGTCATGCCGCCGATCTTCAGGGCGGCGGACGGCCCGAGGCGGAGCGTGCGCCCCTGCGCCCAGCCCAGGCGGCCGACGATGGTGCCGTCGTGCAGGCCGACGACCTCGGCATCGGCCTCGAAGGGGGCATCGCAGGGCAGGCCCGGGGCGGTGTTGAAGTGTGCGCGCAGTTTCGCGCCGATGCCGGCTTGGTGGGCGGCGGCGGCGAGCGGCGGGTCGAAGAAGCTGCCGTAGAGGACGTTCTCGGCGCCGGCTCGATGGAGGGCAGCGAGCAGCTCGGTGGTGCGGCCGGTGCCGCCGCCGCCGGGATTGTCGCCGGTGTCGGCGAGAATGACCGCGGGGCGATTGCGCTGGCGGGCCAGAGCGACGGCATCAGGGAGCGGCACCAGCACTTTCCGGAACTTTTCCCGCTGCGCCCAGCCGCGCTCGGCGATCTCGCGGGCGAGCATCTGCGCCCGACGCTGGTCGCTGCGGGCGGTGACGACGATGGCGACGCCGTTCTTGTCGCTGTCGGCAAAGACGAAGCCGCCGAAGATAGAGACGTTGAGGATGTCGCCAGCCAGCTCTGCGCGGCGCCGCGTGCCATAGTCGATCATGTCACCGTAGGGGCCGCTGGCGGTGAGCAGACCCACCGGGGCGGGTGTCAGGGGCAGGCGGATGAACGCGGACTTGGGATCGGCAAGGCCGGCCAGGATGAGACGCAGGGACAGGGCGGCCTCCTCGCCGCGCTCGGTCATATCGACGTGCGGGTTGGTGCGGTAGCCGACGATGAGGTCGCTGCTGTCGACCATGCGCTCGGAGATGTTGCCATGCAGGTCGAGCGTGACGACGACGCGGCCTTTCGGGCCGGCGAACTCGCGCGCCAGGGCGATGATCTCGCCGTCGGGGTCGTCGCGGTCGGACGCAATCATGGCGCCGTGATTGGCGACGTAGACTGCGTCGAGCGGGCCGGCCTGCTCCAGGCCTTTGCGCATGTCAGCAAGCATGCGGTCCATCAGTGGCCCGTCGACAGGGCCATGCGGATGGCAAGCGGCGAGCAGGATCGGGACCGGCTGCCAGGGACCGGTGGCGTCCATGGTTTTCACGAAGGCCGCGCCCTCGCCAAGGATGTAGGGTTGCGGCGCGCGGGCGGCTTCCAGGATAGCGGGGCCCTCGAGCCAGTAAAGGCTGCGGAAGTCCACTTCCATGGCGACCGGCGCCTGCCGGTTGCTTTCGAGCCAGACGCCGATGATGGCAACGCGGGGACCGGTCATCACTATTCCTCTATCGACTTTGGACCGTCATAGCATGGAGATGCGGTGCCACACCCTCAGTGTCATCCTTGGACTTGTTCCGATGACCTATCGCGCCACGAATGTGGGCGCCGTTGGATGCCACGTGCCGTGCTGCAGAGTTGCGAAACTGTCTTTTGGGACTCGTGGGACCATGGGTCCTCGGGACGAGCCCGAGGATGACATCTGTTGGGAGGTGAGGCAGTGCCCAACGCCACGCCCCCCTTCTCCCCGCGTTACAGAAGTTGCTCGATCTCGCGGACGGCGGCATCCCGCTCGGCAGGCGTCAGGTGCAATCCTATCTTCGTGCGGCGCCAGAGCACGTCCTCGGCGGTTCGTGCCCACTCGCGGTCACGCAGGTGCAGGACTTCGCGCTCGGTCAGTCCGGCACCGAAATGTCGGCCCATGCCACTCAAGTCGCGGGCTTCACCGATGATATCGACTGTGGCGGTTCCGTGGCGGCGGGCGAGGCGGCGCAGGAAGGCGGGATCGAAACCCGGGAGGCGGCGCTGCAGATCTGCGAGCCAGACGTCGAAATCAGCGCCCGGCATGTCGCCGCCTGGAAGGGGTGCGCTTTCGGTCCACGACGGACCCATGGCGGGAAGATGTGGCGCGAGCCGTTCCAGTGTCTCCAGCGCAAGACGGCGGTAGGTCGTCACCTTTCCGCCCATGATCGTGAGCAGCGGCGGGACATCGGCCCCGGCTGCGAGTTCCAGATGATAATCGCGTGTGACGGCGGAGGGGTCGGTGGTCTGATCGTCGTAAAGCGGGCGGACGCCGGCGTAGGTCCAAACGATGTCCTGGCGGCGGAGCGGCACCTTGAAGAATTTCTGGGCAAGGCTCAGGAGGTATTCGGTTTCCGTGTCGTCGATACGCACGGCCGCGGGATCGCCGGCGTAGGGAACGTCGGTGGTGCCGATGATGGTGAAGTCCTGCTCGAAAGGCAGCGCGAAGACGACGCGGCGGTCGGGACTTTGCAGCAGATAGGCGTCTTCGGCGCCCGGGATGCGCGGCAGAACCACGTGGCTGCCTTTGACGAGGCGGACGCCGCCGTGGTTGCGTCGCGGGCCCTGCTGGAGCGTTGTTTGCACGGCCCCGACCCATGGTCCAGCGGCGTTGACGAGCGCGCGTGCGGTCACGTCGTGTTGGGCATCGCCAGAACGCAGCGTCACGCGCCATTGGCCGTTATCGGCGCGGGCGCTGACAACGCGGCAATGGGTTCGTATCTCGGCGCCCTTGTCGGCGGCAGCGCGGGCATTGAGGACGACGAGGCGGGCGTCGTCCACCCAGCAATCCCAATAGGTAAAGCCGGAGCCCAGATCGGCGCGCAAAGGGTTGCCGGCCGCGTCGCTGCGCAAGTCGATGGACCGGGAGGCCGGGATGGCGCGCCGGCGATAGAGATGATCGTAGAGGAACAGCCCGGCGCGGATCATCCAGGGCGGCCGCAGGCCTGGGACGTGCGGCAGCACGAAGCGCAAGGGCCAGACGATGTGCGGGGCCTTCCTGAGCAGCACCTCGCGCTCCGCCAGCGCTTCGCGGACCAGCCGGAACTCATAGTGCTCGAGATAGCGCAACCCGCCATGGATCAGCTTGGAGCTGGCCGAGGACGTGGCGCCTGCGAGATCGTCCTTCTCCGCCAAGAGCACTTTCAGTCCGCGGCCGGCCGCGTCCGCCGCGATGCCGCATCCGTTGATGCCGCCGCCGATGATGACGAGGTCGTAGATGGTTGGGCTCATGCGAATAGCCATATGTCGCTACTCACGCGTAGCGCTTCCGCCAACCCGATGCATCTCCATGGATGCACGACGCCGGCTTGAGCCCGGCGCAGATTGACGCAGCGGCCGACAAATGGGGCTATCAATCGCGGCCCGCCATGGCCTGCAGAGCAGGGTAGGCGAGAACGAAAGCCCCAATGGCCCAGATCAGCAAGGATCCAACCGTGCTCCGGGGCAGCCCGCGGATGCGCTCGTAAACGGCGGCTGGCACGCCAGACACCGCCAGAGTGACCAGGAAGATCAGAAGCGACGTGAAGTGCAGGAGCGAATTCGGCGCAAAGGACATGATCGCCGGTGAAAACGGGCGCAAAAGGAAGAAGATCGAATCGAATACGGGCGAGAAGTACGTACCGTTAATTGCCGCGAATGCGATGGCGGCTGCCAGAAGCGCCGCCCGCACGATACGTATCGCGATGCTGCTTCGCGCTTCTTCCATGGCGCCCGTCACAACCTCGGACGAATGCCGGCGAGCGCCAACCCGAACAGCAGGGCGATGCGGGCGGTGAACAGCCAGGCAATGGCAAACAGGATGACGAGTCCCGGTGGTGCGATGCGGGGCGTGATGGCGCCGACGCTACGCACGACAGGATTGGTTGCGGCATCGGCGATGCGGACGATCACATTGCCGGCCGGGAGGACGCGTGAAGCGACGTACCGGGCAACCAGCGCATACGTCAGCACAATCAGGATGAAGTTGGGCAAATGGAAATACCAGTGCGCGAAAAAAGTCTGCGTCGGCATGATCGGCTCTGGCGTGCTGCAGCAGGGGTCGGCGCGGGACAATGCAGATAGAAAGGTCCGAGCGCAAGTCCAGCTCCCTCACACGAACGGAAGCATTTCCAACACCTCCGTCATGAAGGTTGCGGCTTGGAGAATGCCGAGCCGCGCTGCGCGGGACGCCTTGCGGTATTTGCTGTTGAGAAGCGTCATCGTGCTGCGATAGCCGCGGCTGTTCTTGGCGATGTCGTCGAGCCTTTCGAGACGATGCAGCAAGGCTTCGCGCTGAGCCTCCAGACGGTCGTGATGCAGGTCGGATGCGCGCGGCGAGGCCCTGCTTGCCCTGTTCTGGCGTGATTTTCCCAAGTTCGGCATGTCCCGATATCGCAATGGCGCTTATTCGGGGACGATAGCCGTTTCTTCCAGATGTGTCAGCATCTTAGGATAGACGTCGACGACGGCGGTCTTGCCGAAAATGCAGTCGATGTGGCCGTAGTTGGGGATCACGTGGCGGTCGTAAAGATGGGCGCCGTTCTGGGCCGACAGCTTGGCCAGCGTGCGCGCCGTGCTCTCGGGCAGGAAGCAGGCGTTCTCCCCGCCGTGGATGAAGGAAATCGGGATGGCGAGGCGCTCCAGGTGGGGCATGTAGGCGTCGTTGCCGGCGGCATCGACGATGGTCTGGTGGCGGGCGATCAGGGCCAGATGCTTGAAGGCCGCGATATTGGCCTCGCCGAACATTTCCGGCAGCCCCGTCTCGAACGTCAGCGTGTTGAGCTGATCGGTCTCGTAAAGCTGGCCGTAGAGGGCCGTGATGCGGTTGGAGGTGGCGTTGCGGGTGCGCTCCTCGCGCTGGAACGGCACGGCCACACGGATCAGGCCGTCCGCGATGCGGTTGGCGAACCCGTCGCTGACGGTGGCGCGGGCATTCACCGCGGAAATGCCCATCAGACTGAACACGGCCGGCATCCGCAGGTAGGCCAGCAGGCGCTGCGGATAGAAGGGCACGATCACGTCGGCGGCGATCTGCGAGATCACGGCCGAGCGTACGCCCGAGAGGTGTCCGCCGAGCATGGACATGACGAAGGTGGTGGCGCCGAAGCAATGGGCCAGGACCTGCACGCTCGGAGCGCCGGTCTCGCGGCGGATGAGATCGACGGCCGGCTGATAGTCCTCGCGCGCGCAGTCGTCGGCGGTCCATTGATCCTTCGCGTAGGGCAGGTCGATGCTGGCGCGGAAATCGAGCAGCCAGCAGTCGTAGCCGTGCTCGTACATGAACTCGACGAGGCTGGTGTCGATCGTGTCGATGCGGAAGATGAGGCTCGAGACGCCGAGGCCGTGGCTGAACAGCAGTGGGCCCTTGGTGCCGCCCTTGTAGCGGGTGAGACGCAGGTGCTTGCCGTCGGCGGTGGTGAAGCCGTGCACCTCGGGCTCGCCCGCGCGCAGGCCGCGTTTCTTGCGCGCGCGACTGGGATCGAAACGCCGGACGGGCGCGAAGATGTCGCCGTAAACGTCGAAAAGCTGGCCCGCAAACTGCGCGCCGAACTTGGCGACGGCGCTGGCGCGTTCGATGTGCGATGCGCCGCCGATCGGCTTGAGCGTGCGCACCTGTTTAGCGAAGTCGAGCGGCTTGATGCGCAGGATGCCGCGCGCGGCGTTGCTGGCGTTGCCGGTCTCGACCAGATCGATGAAGAGCGTCGTGGTGTCGGCGACGAGGTCGGCGCGGCGATCATCGTGCACGTATTTCACGCCCTTGAAGTCGTAGCTGCGGCCGTCGCGGGCGGTGAGCGTCATCAGGTATTCGAAGAGCCGCGTCTCGACCTGCTCGTCGGACGCCCGCATCAGGCGGAAGACGCCGTTGCTGATGTCGAGCGGGTCGGGTGACAGCGCGGGGCAGATGGCGGTGCCGGCCAAGGTGCCGGCGTGGGCTGGATCGCGGACGAAGGCATCAATGTCTGCGATGCGCACGGCCACGGTAAAGCTGAAGTCCGCGCCGGCGGCCTTGCCGGTCGCCGCGGCCTCGGCGTAGTCGGCGCCGGATTTGTCGGAGACGTAGCCGGCCATGCGCTCGGTGAACTCGATGCCGGCCGGGGCCGGGGTGCTGCCGTGGGCGACGGGCGGTATCTGCGTGCCTTTGACTGCGGCCTTCAGCGCCGCGATCGTGTCGCCGGGCATTTGCGTCAGATCGCGGAAGCCGATCTTGCGGGCGAGCGCGCCCAAGCCTGTCGCCGGGCGGGTGGCAACGGCGGGAAGCGCGCGGACAGGCGCATCGGCTTTCGGCGCGTCGCTCAAGTCGCGCCCACTGCTTTTCGCGACGTGCATCATGGCACGCTCGGCGAGGGCCGTGATGGTGAGCAGCGGATTGACGCCGACGGATCGGGGAATCGCGGCACCGTCGCAGACGTAGAGGCCTGCGTGGACGGCATCGGGGCTGGCACCGGGGCTTGCGTCGTAAACGCGGCAGGCGTGGTCGATCACGCCTTGCGCGCTGTCGCGGCCCATGCCGCAGCCACCGAGCGGGTGCACGGTGACGACGTTCTTGCCGAGGAACGTGTTCTGGACGGGATTGCGAATGTAGGTCGCGCCGTTGGCCGCGGCTGCCTTGCGCAAGGCGTCGCCCACGCGCGCGAACACCGGCTGGTTGGCAATGCCCGGCCAATCCACGCGAATGCGGTCGTCCTCCAACTCCAGGCGCCCGGCGCTGCCGTCGTGGGCCATGACGAGGAAGGTCGTGGTGTTGTGCATGGCGCCGCGCCAGGTGCCGAGCAGGGCGCTGGTGGCGCGCCGTGCCGTCTCCTTCAGCTCATCGACGGGACCGCGATCGGTGTCCTTGCCGAACACCCGGCCGACGCTGAACGTGACCGGCAGAATCTCGGCGAGGCCCGAGGGCAGCACGCCCTCCTCGATGATCATGCCGTCTTCGAGCGACGATGAGGCCCGGAGATCGATGGCGCCGGCGATGCACGGGCCGGGCGGCGCGATGTCGGTGCGCGCTGGCACGCCGACGCCGACCGCGTTCACGGCTTTGTCGCCGTTGTAGGCAAAGGCCAGCACGTCGCCGTTGCCGGTGAAGGCTTGGCCCAGACGGTCGGAGACGGCGAGGCCTTCGGCGCGCGATCGCAGCAGGATCTCCGTCGATCCGAGCGCGCCCGCGCCGAGGACGACCATTTTTGCGGCGACGGAACGCTCGGGCGAACGGAAGCCGTCGCGCCGGGCAGAGGTCGGTGCGTAGAGCACGCGCCAGCCGTCGGCCTCTTTCTTGATGTGGCGGACGGTGGCGCCGGTGAAGATCTCGGCGCCGTGGTTCACGGCGTCCGGCAGGTAGGTCATCTGCACGGTGGTCTTGGCGCCGACATTGCAGCCTGAGCAGCAGTCGCCGCACAGGTTGCAGGCCGGCTGCACCACGCCGGCAGCGTTCGGGCCATCCTTGAAGGTCACGTTGATCGGCGGATGCGACAGCTCGGCACCGAGCGCGGCCGCGGCCTCGCCGAGGCGCGTCAGCTTGTCGAGCGGCGGCTTGTCGTTCGGATAGGGCACCGGACGCAGCATGCGCCGCGCGCGGGCAAAGCCTTCCTCGAGCGTGTCGTCGTGGAAGAGCTCCGTGGGCCAGCGCCGGTCTTCCCAGACGCGGGGATCGGGCGGCAGCGAGACATTGGCGTTGATGAGCGAGGTGCCGCCAAGCCCGCAGCCGACCAGCACGTGCATGTCGCGGCCGTAGTGCAGCTCGTAGAGGCCGGTGCGCTTGCCTTCATGCCGGCCGTTGAAGACGTACTGGAACTCCTGCGTAGCCTCGGGCAGCGTGTCGGGAAACTCGCCGATGGCGAACTCGCGGCCGCGCTCCAGCACGGCGACACTGAACCCCATGCGCGCCAGACGCGAGGCGGCAACGCCTGCGCCATAACCCGAGCCGACGACGACCGCATCGTAGCTCGCCTGCAATTGATCCAGCTCGCGCGCGAGGCGCATGGGTCCTTCTCCTGACATTCCGCGGCTCAGCCCGCCCCGCGGCCGAAAATGCGTGCCACCAGCCCCGGCCGCTTATCGACAATGCGGACTCCCGACGTGAAATCGCGCTGCGGGGCATTGGCCGGCGGATCGAGCGGCAGCTCGCGCTTGAGGTCGCGGGCCAGCAGCAGCATCGAGCGCTCGGCCAGCGCCGTGATGGTCAGCAGCGGGTGCACGCCGAGCGACCGCGGCACGGTCGCGCCGTCCATGACGAACAGACCCTCGTGGACGGCATCGGCGGGCTTGCCGGGATCGGCATCGAACACGCGGCCCTTATGATCGACGACGCCGCGCGTGCGATCCTCGCCCATGCCGCAGCCGCCGAGCGGATGCACGGTCATGAGGTTACCGCCGAGCAGCTTGTTGCTGACTGGATTGGGGACGTAGGTGCCGCCCGTCGCGACCACCGCCTTCTCCAGCGTGGCGTTGATGCGCTCGTAGACCGGGTTCTTGAGGGCTTCCGGCCAGGCAATGGTGATCTGGTCGTTCTTGAGGGCGAGCTCGCCGCCGGCGCCGTCGTGGCCGACGACGAAGAAAACCTGCGTGTTGTGCACGGCGCCAGTGTAGGCGCCCTGCAGCACGCTCTGCATCGTGCGCTGCAGCTCGGCGATGGCGTTGCTCAAGCCCGATTGCGTCGACGTGCCGGCCATGGCGCCCGCCGGCAGCACGAAGGGCAGCAGCGCGGCCATGGCGCTTTGCACCGACGCCTCGACCACGGCGAGGCGATCCGGCGGATCCTGCCGGCGGCGGAAATCGATGAGGCCGGTGACGGCAGGTCCGGGCTGCGGCACGTCCTTGCGCGGCGGATGGCCGACGCCGATGGCATTGACCGGCATCGCGTTGTTGTAGCCGAAGGCGATGGCGTCGGCGTTGGTCGAGAAGCCCTTGCCGAGGCGATCCGACACGCTCAGGCCGCGCTCGCGCGAGCGCATTAAAATCTCAGTGGAGCCGAGCGTGCCGGCAGCGATCACGACGAAACGGGCCGTCACCATGCGCACCGGCACCGTGCGGGACGCTTCGTCCTGGCTCACGTAGATGACGCGCCAGCGGCCATCGCCAGTAGGCTCGACCGCGCGCACGAGGATCTGCGTGAACATCTCGGCGCCGTGGTTGGCGGCATCGGCGAGATAGGTCGAGTGCACGGTGGTCTTGGCGCCGACGTTGCAGCCGCCCATGCAGTCGCCGCAGTGTGTGCAGGCGGGCTGACGCACACCGGCGGCGGTGGCGCCGTCGCTGAAGGCGATGTGCAGCGGCACCCGCTCGACGGCGCGGCCGAAGGATTTCGCCGCCGCCTCCAGCGCGCGCAGCTTCAGCGGATTGAATTCGGCCGGCAGGGGGCGCGGCGCCAGCATCTCTTTGGCGCGATGATAGCCGACGTTCAGCCAGTGGTCAGACCTGACCTGCGTCGGCCACACGTCGTCCTCGAACACCAGGAAATCGGGGGCCAGGCAGACGTTGGCGTTGATGAGCGACGTGCCGCCCAGGCCGCAGCCGAGCATGACGTGCACGTCGCTGCCGAGGCGCAAGTCGAACAACGACGCGGGCGAGCCGATGCGCTTTCCGGCGGCGTAAATCTGCGTCTCGCGCTGCGCCTGCAGCGGATTGGTGGGATATTCGCCGGGCAGATATTCGCGGCCGCGCTCCAGCACGGCGACCTTCAGGCCCATGCGCGCCAGACGTGACGCGGCCGTGCCGCCGCCATAGCCGGAGCCGGCGACCACCGCGTCATATTCCGGCCCTAACTCCGTGGCCGGACGGCCCAGGCGCGGCATTACGCTTTTACTCCCTCCACCCTTGATCTTCCTTTGACGAAAGACCGTAGCCAAATCAAGACGCACTTTCGAGCGCAACAGGGTTGACCCGGAGCCCGGTCTCGGCCCACCGTTGCAGCAAGGCCGCACCCGCACATACGCACCAACGCGGCAATCGGAGGACGTTCATGGATTTCAAGGGCAAGGTCGCGCTCATCACGGGCGCCGCCAACGGCATCGGCCGCGCCACGGCTTTGGCATTCTCCAGCCGCAACGCCAGGGTCGTGGTGGTGGATCGCGATGGCGCCGGTGCCGAGCGCACGGCGGGCACAATCAAGCAGCAGGGCGGCGAGGCGATGGCCGTCACCGCCGACGTCACCCGATCGGCCGACGTGCAGGCCTACGTCAAGGCGGCGCTCGACACCTACGGCACCATCGACTGCTTCTTCAACAACGCCGGTATCGAGGGCACCATCGCGCCGACGGCCGAATATGACGAGGCGATGTTCGACCAGATCATGAGCGTCAACGTCAAGGGCGTGTTCCTGGGCCTGCGTCACGTGCTGCCGGTGATGATCGCACAGAAGTCCGGCACCGTCGTCAACACGGCGTCGGTGGCGGGGCTGGTGGCCTCGCCGAACATGCCGGCTTACGTGGCGTCGAAGCACGCCGTGGTCGGCCTGACGAAGGTGGCGGCGGGCGAGAACGGCCGCTTCGGCATCCGCATCAATGCGGTGTGTCCGGGTCCCGTCGACACGCGCATGATCCATTCCGTCGAGGCGCAGATCGATCCGTCCGATCCTGCCGGCGTCGGCAAGCGCTACAGCGCTGCTATTCCGCTCGGCCGCTACGCGACGCCCGAGGAGATCGCCAACACGGTGCTGTTCCTGTCGTCGGATTACGCGAGCAGCATCACCGGCGCGCAGTATGTGATCGACGGCGGCCGCACGGCGGTGGGCGGTGCGGTAACGGTGATCGGGAAGGCGGCGAGTTAGGCGCTAGGGTTTGCTCTTTGCGCGTTGCGCTCTTTGCACTTTACACAAGGTCCGCATTCCTTGTCCCCTCTCCCTTGTGCCGGAGGCACGCTTCGCTTGACAGGGAGAGGGCTTCGCGCCTTGGGTTTGCGAGGGCCGTGAGGAGTGGTGGCCACAACCAAATCGACATCCGCAGTAGGATGGCCCGAGCAAATCCTTAGGCGCGAAGGGTGAGGGTGTTACAGGTGGATCGTGTCCCCCCTCACCCTGTCATGCCGGAGGCATGCTTTCAGCATGACCACGATGACTTGCTCGCGCCGCCTCATGCGTGGCAATCGCACACATGGCGCTCCCAAGTCTGGCGAACAGCCCTCTCTCCCGAGGAGAGAGGGAAGAATCGGATTGCTCACGCACATGTCGCATTCGCGGAGGTATGAGTTTGTCCTCGCTCACATCATGTTCTGGTGAATCGCGGCTGTGAGGTTATCCGCGGGCGCGCGGGGATAACTTGCGCGGGCGATACGGCGAATAAGCAGGCAGCGACCGGTGGTGTTCGCGGGGTGATCGGAGGGTGTCTGGTGGGTGTCCGCGGGGTGATCGGGTGGTGTCCGAGGGGTGTCCGAGTGGGCGTCCGGGACACCTGTGGGGATGAAATTGTCCTCGGATGGCGAGGATATCAATGCACATTGTCCCCGTCGCGCGGCTGCGTTTCACATGAAACAATGCGTCATGCAAAGACGTGACTCGCGTTGCCCTCCGCATGCGCTGCAATGCCTGCTCGCTTGCGCGCTCCCGGCGAAACCTCCATGCTTTCGAGGCAAGGCTCACACGACAAGGGCCGGAAGACGAAACATAAGAGGAGGAATGAATGCCCAGCCGCATACGATTGTTGGCCGCACTGGTGGCGTTGTGCCTACCGGTGCCGCTGGCGCAGGCTGAAGTGTCAGAGCTTAGGATCACGAAGCAGCCGGGTGCGCTGTTCACGCCGACGATTATGATGGAGCAGGGAAAGCTCATCGAGAAGCATGCGGCAGCGGCGGGCTTGAAAGACTTCAAGGTGTCTTGGGTCACCTTGTCGAGCGGCGGCGCGGCGACCGATGCGTTGCTCGCCGGCAGCGTGGAAATCGTGACCAGCGGCGTCACCAACATGCTGCTGCTGTGGGGCAAGACCAACGGCGACGTGAAGAGCATCGCCGGGGTGAGCGGATTGCCGTTCAAGCTCATCACGCGCAATCCGAAGATCCAGACCATCATGGATTTCACGCAGGCGGATCGTATTGCGCTGCCGACGGTGCGCGTGTCGATCCAGGCCATGACGCTCGGCATCGCGCTGCAGAAGATGTACGGCGACGACAAGGCCAACGAGAAGCTTCTGACCAACCAGGTGCAGATGGGGCATCCCGACGGCTATGCGGCGATGATGAACCCGGTGCATGAGGTCACCAGTCATTTCACGGCATCGCCGTATCAGGAGATGCTGCTGAAACAGCCGGGGTTCCGCACGGTTCTGGAGTCGGATTACGCGCTGGGTGGACCCGCGCATATTGCCGTGGCGTTCGCGACCACGAAGTTCCACGAGGCCAATCCGAAGACGGTTGCGACCTTCGTCGCGGCCTACGAGGAGGCGGTGCAGATGATTCGCAGCAACCCCAAGGGTGCGGCAGAGACCTATCTGGCTGTTTCCAAGGAAAAGCTGACCGTGGACGAGATGGCGCAATTGCTGACGCAGCCCGGCGCCATTTTCCAGGCCGCTCCGGTGCGGACGATGGTGTATGCGACATACATGCACAAGGCGGGCTTCATCAAGCTCGAGCCGAAGAGCTGGAAGGACTACTTCTTCCCGATCATGCACAATCGCGAAGGCAGCTAATACTCGCAGCAGGATGATGCTGGAGCCGTTGCGGCTCCGGCAACTCTATTCGACCTTGATCTGCTTTTCGCGGATGATCCTGGCGAACTTTTCCGTGTCGCGCGTCATGACCTCGGTCATCTCTTCCGGCGTGGAGGGGTCGGGGACGGCACCGGCATTGATGAGTTTGCTCTGCACCGGCTCCGTGGTCAGCGCCGTTTTGAGCGCCGCGTTGAGCTTGTCGATGAAGGCGCGGGGCGTTCCCGTCCTGACGACCATCGCGTACCAGTTGTTGGACTCCGTGCCAGGGAAGCCGAGCTCGGCGAACGTCTTCACGTCGGGCAGCAAAGCGTGACGCTTCGGCGCAGCAATGCCGATCGGCTTGAGCTTGCCGCCTTGGATGTGGGTGATGATGCCCGGCAGGTCGCCGAAGAAACCGCCGACCTGGTTGTTGATGAGATCGGTGATGACAGGTGCGGCGCCCTTGTAGGGCACATGCAGCAGGCTGGCGCGGCTCGCGCCTTGAAACAGCTCCAGCGCCAGATGCGTGGTGCTGCCGATTCCGGCTGAGCCGATGGGGACCGGCTGGCTCAATCCTCGGCTTGCCTCCGCGAAGGCTGCCGCATCGGACGACGTGTTGGAGGGATGCACGACGAGCACCGTGTCGCTGTTGATGACGCGCGACACCGGAGTGAAGTCCTTCATGGGGTCGTACGGTAGATTGGGATACAGCGACGGGTTGATGACCACCGCGCCGCTGCTGGTCAGGAAAATGACCGAGCCATCTGCCGGGCCTTTGGCGACGAGCTCCGCTGCGATGCTGCCGTTGGCGCCGGCGCGGTTCTCGACGATCACGGGCTGGCCGAGGTCGCGGCTCAAAGGATCGACGAGCAGGCGGGCGACGAAGTCGACTGGGCCACCAGGTGGAAACGCGACGATCAAGCGGATGGGCTTGTTGCCTTGTGCGGACGCAGTGCCGCAGAGCGCAATGAAGGCAGCGGTGAGCGCTGCACAGAACCGCAAGAGCATGGCATCCCCATCCCGTTTATCGTTATGGGACGAGGCTAGCCCGCACCATCCTTGGCGGCAACGGCCTTCGCGCCGAGCGGACCCAGGAACTGGGTCAGGTTCTCGGTCATGTGATGGATGTGCTCAGGAGGCACGGTCCATTTGCGGATGTCGAGCTGGATCGGATGATCGACGTAGCTCGAATGTACGAGCACGGTGGTCATGCCGAGTGCGTGCGGCGCGGCGAGATTATGCGGCATGTCCTCGAACATCGCGGCGGTCTTGGGATCGACGCCGTGCCGATCCGTCATGCGGCTGTAGGGGCCGGCCTGCGGTTTTGGAATGTATTCGGAATCCTCGATATCGAAGATGCCCTCGAACAGGTGCAGGACGCCGAGCTTGCCGGCGACGCGTTCCGCATGGCGGCGCGAGCCGTTGGTATAAATGAGCTTGCGGCCCGGCAGCTTCTCGATGGCGGCGGCCAGCTCGCCGTGCTCGTTCACGACCGAGAGGTCGATGTCGTGCACATAGTCGAGGAACGCCTTGGGATCCATCTTGTGCACCAGCATCATGCCCGACAGCGTCGTGCCGAACTGCCGGTAGTAGCTCTTTTGCAGATGCCGCGCGTAAGCGTAGGGAACACCCAGGAAGCTGGCGATGAACTCGCCCATGCGATGATCGACCTGGGCGAACAAGTTGCATTCGGCCGGGTAGAGCGTGTTGTCGAGATCGAAGATCCAGACGTTGGTGGCGTCGAAGCCGCGTGTGACCCGGGGCTTGGCGGTGCCGCCTGACTGACCGCCCGGTGCAGAGCGCATGGACACCCTACTTGACCTTCTTCGGCTTCTTGGCGCCGCCGACCAGCGTGCCAACGCCGTGCTCGGTGAAGAGCTCCAGCAGCACGCAATGCGGCACCCGGCCATCGATGATGACGACGGCTTCGACGCCGGCCTCGACCACCTCGATGCAACCCTCGATCTTTGGGATCATGCCGCCTGAGATCGTGCCGTTGCGGATCATCTCGCGGGCCTCGGCGACGGTCAGCTCCGGAATGAGCTGCTTGTCCTTGTCGAGCACGCCCGTGACGTCGGTCAGGAGGAGCAGGCGCTTGGCTTTCATGCGCGCGGCGAGCGCGCTGGCGAAGGTGTCGGCGTTGATGTTGAGGGTCTGGCCCTCGCGCGACACGCCGACCGGGGCGATGACGGGAATGAGGTCGGACTTGGAAATGACCTCGACGATGTGCGGATTGACCTCGACCGGGTCGCCGACGTAGCCGATGTCCACCGCCTTCATGATGTTGGACTCGGGGTCTGGCATCTCGGTGATCTGCTTGGCGATCATCAGGTTGGCATCCTTGCCGCAGATGCCGACGGCCTTGCCGCCCTGGCGGTTGATGGCACTGACGATCTCCTTGTTGATGGCGCCGGCGAGCACCATCTCGACCACTTCCACCGTCGGCTTGTCAGTGACGCGCAGGCCGTGCACGAAATTCGACTTGATCTCCAGCTTTTTCAGCATGGCGGCGATCTGCGGGCCGCCGCCATGGACGACGATCGGATTGACGCCCGACTGCTTGAGGTAAACGATGTCCTTGGCGAACGCGTCCGATAGCGCCTGGTCGCCCATGGCATTGCCGCCGAACTTGATGACGATGGTCTGCTCGTCGTAGCGAATGAGGTGCGGCAGGGCCTCCGCGAGAATGCTGGCCTTCTCTTGTGCGTCCGGAATAACCCGTGCCGTCTGTGGACCTTCTTTGCTCATGTTGCCGTTCTCGCCATGTCACGGCCCCTCACGTGCTTTCTGCGCAGCGCGGGGAACCCTTACTTTCGAGCCCTTATAGCGCGCTGCGCGCGTGCTACAATGGCATATCGGAGGCCGGCCGGGCCTCAAGGCGGGGACTTGCCCACCGAAACACCAAGCCGCCTATGAGCGAGTTATGGGCGGGGGCCGGCCAATCGGCTAAACTTTCGCCGCGAACCCGAATTACACGCACGGCGTGGGTCGCCGGGCTGCCGCTGGCGGTCCCGGCGGGGCCGGCCGATGCAAGCCAAGCGGTTGCACGGATAGGCCGGTATGCTGGAGGCGGTTGCGGAAGATTTCGGAAAGATACCTTTGTCGCAGATGCTCGCGGCGACCGTCGCGCGTGGCATGGATTATGCGCGCGCGCAGAACCACCGCACGATGACGCTCGAGCATCTCCTGCTCGCTCTGACCGAGGACGAGGAGGCCGCCCTTGTCTTGATAGGCTGCAACGTCGACCTGATCCGCCTGCGCGATGACGTCGCGGGTTTCTTGGGCCAAGTGAACGACCGGGCCCCGCCGGACGCGGCTTCCAAGCCTGTCATTGCACCGGAGCTCAAGCGCATCATTGAATACGCGGCGGCGGCGGCCCAGCAAGCCAAGCGCTCGAATGTCAACGGGGCCATTACGCTTGCAGCCATGATCGGCGAAGGCCGCAGCATGGCCGCGAGTTTCCTGAGGGCGCAAGGCCTCACGTTCGAGGTCGCCGTGCGGGTGCTCCAACAGCAAGGCAAGCCACAGATGGCGCCTGGGGGCAATCAAGCGTCGACCGAGGACATCCTGTCGGGCGCTCGGGCCCGCATCGCGGCAAGTCGCGGCCAGGGCGGCCCGCGCCCGCAGGTTGCGCCGTCTCCGACGTCGCGCGGCATGGTCCAGCGGCCGGAACCGAGGTTGCCCGAGGGCGATTCGGCCGCCGTACAACCCTGGGCGGATCGGCCGCTGCCCGACGCTGTGCCGCGTCCGGATGGGCCATCTCAACAGACGGCGCGCGATGGCACGACATTGCCCGCGTCAGATCGGCTTGGCGAAGATCTCGCCGATGCGGCCGAGGAGATCGTCGTCGAAGAAGCACGAGGTACCGGCAGGGCGCCGCCACCGTTGCCCCACACGCGTGCTGACACGGGCGCGCTTGGACCACGGCCCGCAGACGACGAAAACAATCCGACGAGACCGCCGCTGCCGCAGTGGATGCAGACGGGCGGCAAGGGTGTGCCTCGCGAGCGCCCACAGAAGCCAGGCGGACCCAGTTTCGGGGCAAGCGACCCAAACCTCGAACAGCCGGCGCTCCGGTCCGGCCGTCCTGTCGGCGGTGGACCGGCCGGTTCGATTCAAGGGGAGGGGGCACGGCAGCCGTCGGGAAGTCAGATGGCGCCGCTCGAGCCGCCCCGCGTTCACCGGCGGCCCTCGATCGAGCCCGGTCAGCTCGTGGAGAATATTCCGCGCCGCATGCGCGTCGGAACGACCGAAAGTGTGGAGGTGCGCATCGCACGCGATGGCGTGCCCGGTGTCTCGTCCGGCCTGCAGGGACAGGCACCGCCGGTCCGGCACGATCTCGTCATCACCAAGGCCATGAGCGTGCGCCTGCGAGCTCCCGAGGGCGGATTCAACATCGAGGCTGGATCACCAGAGACGCAATGGACCGAAGCGACGCCGACGCCTCTGTCGAGCGACTTCGCCTCATGGCGCTTTCGCGTAACTCCCGATCGGCGCGGCGATGCTACTCTACAGCTTATCGTCGCGGCGCGCGTGGTGGGCCGCGACGGCATTGTCGCCGAGACGGCCCTGCCGGATCGCGTCATCAGCGTGCGTGTGCGAACGAATTATGTACGCACCGGACTTCGCGGCGCTGCCTGGCTCGCGGCGCTGGCCATTGGCGGTGTCATCGGGAAACTCGGCGAAAACGCCTTTACGACGGTTGCACAGCTTGTGCGCCGTGGCCTGAGCCCCTGAGACGGTTCACCTGCGATCTGCGATGAGACCGGCGATGATCGCTCTCAACTCCGCAATCCCCGGACCTTTCGCCGATGACGTCATCAACACCTCGGGATAGGCGGCCGGATGCGCAGCTAGTGCTTTTTCCACGGCCGCGAGGACGTGAGCGGCGGCCTTTTCGCTGATCTTGTCGCTCTTGGTGAGGACTACCTGATAGATCACCGCGGCCTCATCCAGTATCCGCATCACGTCGTGATCGTTCGCTTTCAACCCGTGCCGGCTGTCGACCAGCAGAAGCACCCGGACCAGCGTCGGCCGGCCGCGCAGGTAATCGCGCACGAGCGCCGTCCAGGCCTCGACCTTCTCCTTTGGAGCTTTGGCAAACCCGTATCCGGGCATGTCGACCAGATACAGATCGATGTCGTCGGTCAGGAAGAAGTTGAGCTCTTGCGTCCGTCCCGGCGTATTGGACGTGCGCGCCATGCCTCCGTGCCGCAGAACCGCGTTGATGAGGCTGGATTTGCCGACGTTGGACCGGCCGGCAAAGGCCACTTCCGGCCGGTTCGCTTCCGGCAGGAATTCGAGCGACGGCACGCTTTTCAAGAAGCGCCACGGCCGGGCGAACAGCGCTTCGCCTGCTGCCAGCGATTGCGCGTCGGGCTCGCGGGTCACCGTGTCCTCATGCAGGCGGGCGAAGGATCAGGTACGGTCCTTGGCAGCTTTCGATGCGTCCTCGACCGGCTTTTCAGCCGTCTTCTTGAATCTATCAAGCGAGAAGGACGAAGCAGATATTCTGCCATTGAACAGCTTTTCGACGCCGAGGTTCTTCCACAAATGCACCTCGGTGTTGTTCTTGCGCATGATGGCGTATTGCTGCAGCAGCGAGAGAATATTGTTCCAGGCCCAATAGATCACCAAGCCCGAAGGGAACGACGCCAGCATGAAGGTGAACATCACCGGCATCCAGCTGAAGATCTTTTGCTGGATGGGGTCGGGCTGCTGCGGGTTCAGCTGCATCTGCACCCACATCGTGATCCCCATCAGGATCGGCCAGGCGCCCACGTGCAGGAACTCGGGCACTGCGAAGGGCAACAGTCCGAACAGATTGAAGATCGAGGTCGGATCGGGCGCGGACAGATCCTTGATCCAGCCGTAGAACGGCGCGTGCCGCATATCGATGGTGACGAACAGCACCTTGTAAAGCGCGAAGAACACCGGAATCTGAAGCAGGATCGGCAAACAGCCCGACATCGGGTTGATCTTCTGCTTCTGGTACAGCGCCATCAGTTCCTGTTGCTGGCGCGCCCGGTCGTCCTTGAACTGCTCGCGCAATCGCTCCATCTCGGGCTGCAGCTTCTTCATCTTGGCCATCGACTCGTAGCTCTTGTTGGCGAGCGGGAAGAACGCCGCCTTGACGAGCACGGTCGTGGCTAGGATGGCGATCCCGAATGGCGCCGAAATGCCGATGCTGGCGAACCATCCGGCCAGCCAGTTGATCAGGTGAAACAGCGGCTTCGTGATGAAGTGCAGGTAACCCCAGTCGACCATCCGGTCGAACATCTTGACGCCCAATGCCTTCTCATAGCCTTCGATGAGATCGACCTGTTTGGCGCCTGCGAACAGATGGCCCTCGCTCGTGATCTTGCCGCCGGGGGCGACGGTCAGACCCGCGCGCAGGTAGTCCGTCTGATAGGACTCCTTCTGGTTGCCGTTCGCCTTGGTCCCCGAGAAGCTGGCGCGATATTCGGCGTTCTGGTCGGGTATGAGCGTGGCGGCCCAATACTTGTCGGTGATGCCGAGCCATCCACCCGTCGCTTTGTCGATCGTCTTCGCGCTGTTCTCTTTCACGAGGTCGGAGTACGCGAGTTCCTGCAAACCCTTATCGCCGATAACGCCGATCGGGCCTTCGTGCAGGATGAGAAAGCCCTGCAGCACGGGCGTTCCCATGCGATAGATGCGTGCGTAAGGATACAGTGTGACCGCATTCGCGGTCTTGTTCTCGACCTCGTCGCTGATCGTGAACATGAAGTTGGCATCGACGGCCAGCGTGCGCCGGAACAGCAGCCCTTCGCCATTGTCCCAAGTGAGGCGAACGGGCCGGTCTGCCGTCAGCATCCCCGACCCGTCGACTTGCCAGAGCGTATCGCGATCCGGCAGTTTCAGCGTTGGACCTGCACCTGCGACCCAACCGTGCTCGGCGAAATAGGGGTGCGGTGACTCAGCCGGAGAAAACAACACGATGTTCGGGCTGTTTGGGTCAACCTGCTCGCGGTACTTGGCGAGCACGATGTCATCAATGCGAGCACCCCTGAGCGAGATCGATCCTTTCAGGCTCGGAGTGTCAACTGCCACTCGAGGCGAGGTCTTGAGCGCTGCCTCGCGGGTGACAAGCACCGCCCCCGATTGCGCGGCGCCCGGCACCGGCGGCGCACTACCGCCCGGCTGAACCACGGGCGCCCCGCCCGTTTGCCCTTGGCCGCCGATAGGCTGCGTCGGGATCTGGGTCTGCTGTTGGCGCTGGACCCGCTCCTGCTCCTGCTTCATTTTCGGGCCGGCATAGAACATCTGCCAGCCGAGGAGAACGGCGACCGACAGAACGATAGCGAGGAGGAGATTCTTCTGATTGTCGTCCTGCATCATGTCTTTTCGCGCGCCTTCTGGTGAGGTCCGTCTCGCTCGCCTGCACGCTTGGCCCGGCGTCTATCCGGGGCTGATCCGTCGGCGTTGTGCTGCAACGTCCCGTTGACGTGGGTCAAACCTCGGACAAGGTCCTGCTTCAATTGCTCGAAGCTCAAATCAGAGGCCCTCGCACGCGCGATCAGGACATAGTCATGTCCGGGTAATGCTGCATCGGGCTCGAGGCACCGCAATGCCTCTTTTAGCCGGCGGCGTATCCGGTTCCGGACGACGGCGCCGCCGAGTTTTTTTGTCACAGTGAACCCGAATCGCGGATCAGCCGCAGCACAGTCCTTTGCGTCAGAGCGCGCGCCACGGCGTTTCGTTTCAATCACGAACGCTCCAGTGGACCATCGCACGCCTCCGCGAAGTCTGAGAAAATCTTCCCTTCGCTTGAGCGAGACCACGCGCATGTCCTGCAGCCCGCGCCGGCGTGGAGCCTGCCGCCGGCATCCTGGTTCGCAGCTTCCACTTATGCGGAGAGGCGCTTGCGCCCTTTGGCCCGCCGCCGGGCGATCACCCGCGCGCCGCCAACCGTCGCCATACGCTTGCGGAAGCCATGCCGCCGCTTGCGCACCAACCGGCTCGGCTGATAGGTCCGTTTCACCGTCTACGCTCCATCTCTGGCCGGAGATTGCAATCCCTGTGCCGGATCGCAATACAGGCACCTATAGCCCCTTGTCCCACGGTAACCGCGGGACCCGGCCATGGCGCCTCAATTGAATGGGCGGCTTATAGGGGTGCGGCGGAGGCAAGTCAATCGCAGCCGCCTCCAATGACCTCGCGCAGGTCCATCGCAAGGCATGTCTCGTCAGTCGCGAACCGGCCGATAACGCAATTCCAACGATGTGGAACTCGCTCCAATAGAGCTGGAGCCCAGGGCGGATGCGAACACCGTGGATCAAGGCCAGAAATCCATCCTCGCTACCGCGAAATTGGGTACCATCGAAAAAGGCGGGTGACGGCAATGCGAAGAGGACGATGCGGGGAACGGATTGGGGGCCAAGCGACGCCTACGTTTGGCGATGCCTTTCGCCACAACCGGAATGCCGACCACCGCCGGAGCGTCACAACCCTCGGCAAGGGACGGAGATCGTGCCATGCAATGGTCTAGCCCGATCACCGAGCGGCCTGCCCATGAACGTGGGCTACCAACCAAGCCTGATGGTACAAGCGAAACCATCGTTGCCGATCTCTGTATCATCGGTGGCGGCGCGGGCGGTCTGTCGGTGGCAGCGCAGGCGGTTCAATTCGGCCTCAATGTCGTGCTCATCGAAAAGCACAAAATGGGGGGTGGACGCCTCAATGAGGCATGCGTCCCCTCGAAGGCGCTGATCGCAGCGGCACGGCGCGCCCACTTCATGCGCACGAGCGGCAGCTTCGGCATTGCCCCCGTCAATCCGCAGATCGATCAGCGCGCCGTTCACGCGCATATCAGGGACGTCATCGCCTCGATCGCTCCCAACGACTCAGCCCAGCGGTTCGCGGGGCTCGGCGTGCACGTCATACACGGCGCTGCCTCCTTCGCCGACAAGGCGACGGTTATCGCCGGTGACAGCCGCATCAAGGCGCGCCGTTATGTGATTGCCACCGGGTCCACGCCTGCAATCCCGCCCATCGCCGGGCTCGACAGCGTACCCTATTTCACGCACGAAACGATTTTCGACAACCGGCAGAAGATCGATCATCTGGTCGTTATTGGTGGTGGCCCGACCGGGCTGGAGTTGGCACAGGCACACCTGCGTCTAGGCAGCCGCGTGACAGTTCTGGAGGCTGTGAAAGCGCTCGGCGACCATGATTCGGAACTCTCCGAAGTTGTACTGAGGCACTTGCAGGCCGAGGGCCTCGATGTGCGCGAAGGTGCCAGGGTCGAGCATGTGCGGCCGGCACCCGGAGGCGCGCACGTAGTCTTTGCCACCGCCGCCGGTACCGAAATCCTGGAGTGCAGCCACATACTTTTGGCAACGGGCCGCACGCCCGCTCTGGAGGAGCTCAATCTCGAGGCCGGTGGCATCAAGTACGACCGACGCGGTATTCAGGTGAACAAGGGCCTGGTCACGTCGAACTCCCGAGTGTTCGCCATCGGGGACGTCATCGGCGGGGCCCAGTTCACGCATGTGGCGACCTATCACGCCGATATCGTCTTGCGCCGCGTCCTGTTTCACCTCCCGACGACCGTGCGCGAAACCTGCCTTCCCTGGGTGACGTTTTCCGATCCCGAGCTTGCCCACGTCGGACTTACCGAGCAGGCAGCTCGGGACAGGCATGGCCAGATCAACGTTTTTCGGTGGCCGCTCCACGAGAATGACCGCGCCCAGGCTGAGCGGATCAAGGATGGCTTCGTTAAGGCCGTTACGGACAAAAAAGGACGAATTCTCGGTGCCAGCGTGGTTGGGGCTCAGGCTGGGGAGTTGATCCAGGTCTGGTCGCTGGCCATATCCCAGGGTCTCAAGATGACGGCCATGACACGGTGGGTGGCGCCCTACCCGACACTTGGCGAGGTCAACACGAGGGCTGCGCTGGGCTATTATGCGCTGGCAGCCGGAAATCCAATAGTCCGCAAAGTAAGCGCGATATTGCGCCAACTCGGATGAAAGGGCCGGGGAAAAGCGTTGGACCAAAAGGTCGACATTACCAAGTCGCCGGTACAGGTGCCGGCCATAGACGCGTTGCCGCAGGCGGCGATGCCTGTTCTGCCGCGCAGCGTGAGCCTTTCCACAAAACTCCTCCTTCTGACTGGCCTGTTCGTGATGCTGGCCGAGGTCCTGATCTTCGTGCCGTCTGTCGCCAACTTCCGTCTCAACTGGCTCAACGATCGTTTGACCGCAGCCCAACTCGCCTCGCTTGCCGCGGAAGCGTCGCCTAACGGCGACGTTCCGCAAATGCTCCGCAACGAGTTGTTGCGCACCGCACAGGTGAAGGCTGTCGCCCTCAAGCGCAACGACCAGCGTCAGCTCATTCTCAATGCCGACATGCCGGTGGCCATCGATGCGAGCTTCGACTTGTCGATGCCGGGCGGATCGACATCCGGGCTTATCGGGCGTCTCGATGCCATCTGGGATGCTATCGACGTTTTGTTCGGGTCGGGGAAACGAACGTTTCGCATCGTCGGCCGTCCGAGCAGCGGCGCCGGCGACATCATTGAAATCGTCCTGCCCGAGGCGCCATTGAAGGCCGCCATGTTGGGTTTCGGCCTCAACATCATGATGCTCTCGATCATCATCTCGGTGATCACCGCTGCTCTGGTCTACTTGTCTCTCAACACGCTCCTTGTCCGCCCTATCATGCGTATTGCCGACAACATGCTGCATTTCAGCAACCAACCGGAAGATGCCAGCCGGATCATTGTCCCGACGGGGCGTGGCGACGAGATCGGCACCGCCGAGCGCGAGCTCTCCCACATGCAGACCGAGCTTTCCCTGCTGCTGCACCAGAAGAGCCGGCTCGCCGCCCTTGGCCTCGCCGTGAGCAAGATCAATCACGATCTGCGCAACATGCTGGCGAGTGCTCAGCTCCTGTCCGATCGCCTCGCTTATAGCGAAGACCCCACGGTGCAGCGGTTCGCGCCGAAGCTGATAGCCTCGCTCGATCGTGCCATCGCCTTCTGCAATGACACGCTCCGATTCGGCCGTGCCGAAGAGGCGGCACCCCGGCGCGATCAGATGCTGTTGATGCCGCTTGTCACCGAAGTCGCAGACAACCTCGGACTGCCGCGCGAGGACATTATCGCGTGGCGCGCGGATATGGACGCGGCCCTGCGCGTCGACGCGGACCGCGATCAGCTTTATCGCGTGCTCTCGAACCTGACACGCAATGCGATACAGGCGATCGAATCAGGCGGCGCCGATGCCAAGGGCAACATCAGCATCATTGCCCGCCGCACGGACCGGGACGTACGGATCACCATCAGCGACGACGGGCCTGGCTTTCCGCCGCGCGCGCGCGCGCATCTCTTCCAGGCCTTCCAGGGCTCGACCCGACGTGGCGGGACTGGGTTGGGTCTGGCCATCGCTTTCGAGTTGATCGCTGCACATGGCGGAGCCATGCGGCTGCTGGACACGCCGCAGGGCGCTACGTTCGAAATCGTGATTCCGGATCGGGCAGCATGATGGGCGCCTCGGTGCGGCAAGCGCAAAGAAGTCGAGCGAAAATGCGAAGCACGTAAAAGGTCCTGCGTAGCCCTTGCGCGATCCGGCCCAAGCGACTAAATGTGCGCTCCCTGATGGGCCGCTCACCTTGAGCATGGCCCTGTGGACCGCTGGGCGCACGCCCCTCGAAGCGGAAATGCGCCGGTAGCTCAGTTGGATAGAGCGCCTGACTACGGATCAGGAGGTCGTGGGTTCGAATCCTTCCCGGCGCGCCAATGATTTCAATAACTTAGGTGAGTTGCGCGGTCCGCAAGATTGCAATGCGGAACGTGGGCGGAAGTAAGCGGTCGACTGTCGGAACGGCCAACGCCTCCGTCAGTGTGGGTTCGGGATGCCCCGTTGTTTGCCGTCAATCTCACGTAGCAACTGATCAAGCGGATTGTCTGGTTGATTGGGTTGCGCGTGCATGACCGCCTGGAGCCGTGGATGCATGTATGGCGCGGCGTCCTTCGCAAATCCTGCCGCAACTGCCATGTCGCCACGGGTCAATGCGTCCTCCATCGCCGCCAACATCACAGCCAGCGGTGTCGGCGCATCTCCGCTGAGCCGCTCCACCAGAGCAAGGCGAGCCTTGGTCTTGCTGGAGAGGCTCCCCTTCTTTCGCCCCGCCCCTGGTCTAGGCCCACCCCGTGGCATGTCTGATTTCCTTTGATTGATATTTCAAACAATCAATGTCTTAGCATAGGCCGCCGCGCTCCTTCCAACGGCCTGATTTTCCGCGCCAGACGATTGCGGAAAGCACCATTTGATCAATAAGCTGACAGCTTAGTATCCGTTGCCCAGGGTCGGGCTCCCCGCAGAAATGGGAGGCGAAGGATGACAGACGCGCTACCTGACGGCAGCCATGCCGGCGAGAAGGCACCGGTCTATCAAGTGCTGGCCGAGGACATCAAGGCGATGGGCGTCGAGGCGGTGTTCGGGCTTATGAGCGACGATACCGCACTCTTTGCCACCGTTCTTGATACGGCGGGCGTGCGTTTCTTCGGCGCGCGGCACGAGAACAACGCCATCGCCATGGCGGATGGGTATGCCTACGCCACAGGGCGGCTCGGCATCGCCGTCATCGGACGCGGCCCCGCACTTGCCAACGGTCTGCACGGGGCTGTGTACGCGAGCCGTACGGGCTCTCGCGTGCTGCTCATCTATGGAGAGGCGGCGACTTCGGCTGCCCCTAACGGGCTCGGCCCGGACTACAAAGGGTTTGACGGTGTCGGCGTTTTGAAGGCCGCGGGTATCCGCACATTTTCAGTGACCAGCGTCCGAGGCGCCCGGCAGACCCTCGCGGATGCGATAGCGGCCGCGATGACGGGATCTGCGGTCAGTCTGCATCTCCCCACCAACGTGCAACTCGCCGACATGGCTCGACCATCTGCCCCGCTCGATGTCGATACGCCCGATCGAGCACCCGCACTCGCCACCGCCCAGTCGCTCGCAGCCGCAAAAGCGCTGATGAACAAGGCGCGCCGACCGTTGATCGTTGCGGGCATGGGAGCCCATCGCGCAGGCGCGCGACAGGCCATCGAAGCTCTTGCCGAGCGGATCGGCGCACTTCTGGTGACGACGGCGCGCGGCAAGGACCTGTTCCGCGGGAATCCAAGAAACCTCGGCATCATCGGCTCCTTCTCGCATTCGATCGCAAGGCGTATGGCGGACCAGGCTGACTGCGTGCTCGTGTTCGGCGCCGGCCTCAATTTTCTGACCACGAGCTTCGGTACGTCGCTGCCACAAGTGCCGCTCATCCAGATCGACGCGGTGCGCGCCAATATCGGCCGCTGGCTCAATGCGGATGTGGGCCTGGTCGGTGATGCAAATCTCGTTGCCGAACAGCTGCTGGCAGCACTTCCCGAGCGCTCAGCCTCGGAGCGACCATTCCACGATGAGGCGACGACGCAGCTGATCGCCGCCTTTTATCCGGCGCAGGACTTCCAGCCCGCCAATACGGCCCGCACGGTTGACATGCGTAGCCTCGGGCTCGAGCTCGAACACATTCTGCCGCAGGATCGCAATCTGGTTGTAGATGGCGGCAATTTCCTTGGCATCGTGCCCTATCTCAGCGTGCCCGACCCGGGCCATTTCAAGATGATCGGAGAATTTGCATCGATTGGGCTCGCGTTCGGTGCCGCGCTCGGCATGGCCAAGGCACGCCCCGAGAAGACGACCGTGCTGGTGGTCGGTGATGGCGGCTTCCTCATGACCATGAGTGAGCTTGAGACCGTGGTGCGCGAGGATTTGCCCATCGTGATCGTTCTCATGAACGATTGTGCCTATGGCGCCGAGCTGCACTTCCTGAAGCTCCGGCAACAACCGGCTGGTAAGTCTGTGTTCCCCGACGTCGATTTCGCGCCAATTGCTGCGGGCTTCGGCTTCGAGGCCGAGACCATCCGCACACTCGACGACTTGCGAAAGTTGGCGCCTCGTTTGAGCAAGCCCGAGGGCCCGATTTTTCTGGATTGCAAATTGAATGCCGACGTCGCGGCACCGTTCATGAGCGAATTCGCTCATTTTGAGGGGCGCCACTGAGTGCAGGCGCCCTGCAATGCAGCTCAATGCCGTGTCCGAACTTTGCACGATGGACGTCAATGCCGGATACCGCCCGCGGTGTGAGTCTTGAGAGTGTCAGTTTCCCAGTTCAGAGCCAGACGATGACGAGACCAGTGGTTGGCGTGATTGGCAACGCGCACCTCGTGGACGATCGCTTTGCCGTTCAGCTTGTTGGAGAAAGGAACCTCCGCGCGGTCACGGAAGTGGCCAATGCCCTCCCGCTCATGTTTGCAGGCGTGCCGGATATCACAAATGTCGGCGAACTGCTCGACGCGGTTGACGGGATCCTCCTCACCGGCGCTCGCGCCAATGTTCATCCAGCGCGCTTTCAGGCCGACGCTAATCCCGGGCATGAACCCTACGACGAGCGTCGCGACGCGTTGGCCTTAGCGCTGATCGAAGCTTGCGTCGCGCGGGCCGTGCCCCTTCTTGGCATCTGCCGCGGTTTTCAGGAAATGAACGGTGCCTTTGGCGGCTCCTTGCATCCTGAAATCCGCGAGCTGCCGGGGCGCATGAACCACCGGATGTTTCGCTTGGAGACCGGTGAAATTCATCCCGATCCCAACGTTGTCTTCGCCGACCGCCATGATGTCACGCTGGTGCGAGGTGGAGTTTTTGCGCGCATGTTCGGCCGCGAGACCATCCGCGTGAACTCGCTGCATGGTCAGGGCATTCTTGAGCCCGGCAAGCGGGTCCTCGTAGAGGGCGTCGCGGAAGACGGCACGATCGAGGCCATCCGTATTGCAGATGCACCGGGCTTTGCTCTCGGCGTCCAGTGGCATGCGGAGTACGACGCACAAACGAACCCCATAATCCGCGCTTTGTTTGAAGCTTTCGGCGCCGCGTTGATTGCAGGCAGGAAGTCTAAGTAGACCTTGAGGCCCAGGTCGCGCCCAATAGGACATCGAGCGACCCGGGTGGTCGGGCCGTCAATGCCTTCCCGGCGCCCACTAGAGCGTGACTCTAAAGGCGCCACCGATCGCATTGAATTCGGGCGTGCAATGAAGACCGCGAATCAGCGTTATTGAACCAGCAGACGCGGGAGCTCACATGCGACGCTTACCGATCGTTCCAGGGCCTATGCCCGATGCCGCGCGTACCTGGCAAATCGAGAAGGTCTACGACGTTGCAGAAGCCGTGGCGCTCGCCGAAACGGCTATTTTGATGGGCGATCTCGATAAAGCCATCGAGCAGCTGAAGAAAGTTCGGCAAGAAGCCGAATTGGCGCTCACTCGGATCGAGGACGATGGGGCAGTACGTAGCTCAAAGGCTCTAACGGCGTAACTCTAAACAGTACGGTGTAGCGAGCAGAGGGCGATGACCTGACGGTCCGACGCCTTCGAATCGTGTACGCTTCCCCCTTCTGTGCTGAAGGGAAACAGTTGCATGGCAATCATAACCGTCGCGTTGGCAAATCTGCTCATCGTCGTAGCAATTGGAATCGCGGCGGGCCTGCTGTTCAATCGCTACGGACAGACGTGGTTTCGGCGACAGTTCAACACCAGCCACACCGACATCACCAGCGCCCTTGTCGGCATCGCAGGGTCGTTTATCGGCTTCCATATTGCGGTCATGTTCGGGTTACTGCCTTCACCACTCATGCTCTACATCTGCGCGGCGATCGGCGCCGTCGTAGTGTTGTGGCTGTGGCGAGGTCGATAGTGGACGGCTGCGGTCGAACTCAAAACACGATGATCTTAAAGCCGGGTCTTTTTCTTTCACCCCGCTCCAGGCTACGGCTGCTTCGGCGTCGTGGTGGGCACGATCGTGACGGGCGCTCTAGCAGCACCGTCAATTGAGCGTACGGGCTCGCCGGTACGCGGCATGAACATGAACATCATGATTAGCGCAAGGATCACCAGCGCGACGATGAGACCCAATAGTGAGGTTACATTCGACCTGTCTCGAAAACCGCCGGTGCTCCGGATAACTCTGTCGTCTTCAGGTAACGCCATGTGCGGGCTCCCACTCCGTTGCGCAGATCAACGGCGGCCCTATCCATCGAGCTACACTGCTGCAACTACGCGGACGTAACGAGCCGGCGCCGACGACGTGTTCGGCCAAACGTGGTTCAAGCGGACAAGGTTCCCAGCTGAGCGCGGCACCGTCGAGATCGATGACCGCGAGTCGGAGCCATTTTTTCTTCGCCCACTGTTCGCTGCGGTTCTCTTGATATCGCCGAATGCCGGTCCATATTGCACTGCAGCATAATCGCTGAAGCAACAGGGCGCCCCCATGGCCGGTCTCCGTCAGTCACTTGCCCGTCTCAAGAGACTGCGCTTGTTGTTTGAAGAAAGGCTGGGGGCCGCGTCGAGATGGCAAGGCACGACGCCAGTCCAATCAGTGGGACGACTTCGACACATTTCAGATTTCGGCACCAATCCCGGCAACCTGCAAATGCATGCCTACATTCCCGGTGGCCTGGCCTCGACGCCGGCTCTCGTGGTGGCTCTTCACGGATGCACGCAAAACGCCAACTCCTTCGACCGGGGCACAGGCTGGTCCACCCTCGCCGATCGCTTGGGTTTCGTCGTGATCTACCCCGAACAGCAGGCAGCAAATAATCCTAAGAACTGCTTCTCGTGGTTTTTGCCGAATGACACAGCGCGTGATAGCGGCGAGGCGTTGTCGATCAGGCAAATGATCGAGACGGCCGTCTCCAAGTTTGGCATCGACCGCAGCAGGATCTTCGTAACCGGCCTGTCCGCCGGCGGTGCGATGGCCAGCGCGATGCTGGCAACCTACCCGGAGGTCTTTGCCGGCGGCGCAGTCATTGCCGGTCTGCCGTACGGGAGCGCGGCGTCCGTACAGGAAGCGTTCGAAGCGATGTTCTGTGAGCGCGCACCTTCTTCTCGTGCACTCGGCGACCAGGTACGTGCCGCCTCCCAGCATCGCGGGCCGTGGCCCAAGGTCTCGGTCTGGCATGGCACGGCCGATGCGGTCGTCAAACCATCGAATGCCGATCACACGGTCAAACAATGGCTCAATGTGCAAGGCCTTTCCGAGCTGCCTTCGAGTGAGGAGCATATAGGTCGGCATATTCGTCGCTGTTGGAACGACTCAAATGGCGACGTGCGGGTGGAATCTTTCACCGTCGCAGGCATGCAGCACGGCGTGCCACTCGCCGCGGGCGATGCCAACAATTGCGGCCTAGCAGGCCCCTTCTTCTTGGAGGCCGGCGTCTCGTCTACCTGGCATATCGCGGGCTTCTGGGGCTTGAACGCCGCCCAGGCTCCTCTGCGGACTACGCAGCGAGCATCCGAAAGTGCACCGAGCACTTACCTTGCGCATGCCCACAGCGCCGCCCAATCCGCAGGGACACGCCCGGAAAGATCTACGCACCAAGACGCGGATGCGCACCTCAACCCCAATGCTGTGATTGCTGCAGCTTTCCAAGCTGCTGGATTGCCGTTACCCACACGCGGCAAGAGGAGTGGAACGTGGGAGGTCGATCCGCGCGGCATCATTGAAGCTGCGTTGAAGGCTGCCGGGCTAGGAAAGAGGTGATGCCGCGCCTCAGCGGGGATGGATTTGCAAGCTGGAACGCTCCTCAAGCGAAGACGGGGAGCAGCAGCTCTGGATGTACCGGCGGGCTATGTCGGATAGCGGAGGCGCGACTTAGCTTCCTCGATCGCGTCAAGGGCGGCCAATTGAGTTGAGGAATAACCACGCGTGCGCATGCCTTCATTGGCCGCGGCAAGCTCGCCAAGAAGATTCAGTCGCCATCTTTCCAGTGTGACAATCTTCTCGCCGCGTGTGAGCAACCGATGCCCAACAATGTCCATGGGACTTGCAAACCAGAGTTCCGGCTGCTGCTTGGCGGCATCCCGGTTGAACGGCTTTGCGTCAGCCACAATAGCTCCCCTGGTTAAGTCACAGCAGGATGTAGACGACGCCCGCGACGACCGTGCCAAAGATGAAAATGGCGAGGACTGGAACCAATAGTGAGCGGCGTTTGCGAGAGGCGTCAATAGCCTGGATGATGGCGTCCTGCTCGCCCTCGCGACGGCGGCCTGTTGGTGGTCGGTATTGAGGCCCCTCAAATACTCGGTGTCCGGCATCCAATTTCCCAACCAAGGTTTTGGACATCAGCCTGATCATGATTCGTTCGGACAAGCCAAGCAGACGGCAGCGGTCAGCCGTGACTTCGAGCCGCTGATCTCCCGCAGGTAGACATTCACGTCGGCCGACGTCACGTCGCGCGTCTCGCCGCCCTCATCGACATACTGGAACAGCTCCTGCCCAGGTAGGTCCTGGCAGGCACGGATCACCTTGGCGATGCGCCGGTCGCGCACGGAGAGTTTCCAGACCTTCCCGCTTTTGCCCTTGAAGTTGAAGCGCAATGCCGTGCCGTCCACCTCGACATGCCGGTTCTTGAGAGTCGTGAGGCCATAGCTCTTGTTGCTGCGCGCGTATTCGTCGCTGCCCACACGGATCAGCGTGGCCTCAAGCAGATGCACCACGGTCGCCATGACTTTTTCGCGGGGTAAGCCTTTGAGCGCCAGATGCTCCTCAACCTTGGCTCTAATCACCGGCAGGCTGGCGGCAAAGGCGAGCATGCGATGATACTTGGTGCTTTCGCGCACTTCGCGAAAGCGGGCGTGGTAGCGATACTGCTTTCGTCCCCTGGCATCGCGGCCGGTCGCCTGGATATGGCCTTCGGCCTTGGGACAAATCCACACGTCCGTCCACGCGGGCGGGATGGCGAGGGACCTGATGCGCTTAAGTGTGGCCGGGTCCGCCACCCTTTTCCCGCCTGCTTGGTAGGTGAAGCCTTTGCCGGAGCGACGCCTCTGGATGCCGGGCCTCTCATCAGTGACATAAGACAGCCCCGCGTATTCGGCCGCGTCTTCAGGGCCAACGACAGCTTCGGCGGCGGAAAGATCGAGCATAATGCACTTGCGTACGGGGTTAAATGGCCAGCGCTCCAACACCTGAGAGGTGGCGAATGTTCCATTTGAGGCAAAGCAAGCTATCTTCAGGCGAGACATTTCCGCCGCTCCCTGTTCGGTACCAGACGGTAAGGCTGGGTCGGGTCATGCACAGGACTGAAAGCCCTTCGCGCCAAGCTCGACGTCGTCGGCTTCCACGACGACCAGGGGGTGGATCGTGTGGTGGCCGTGGAGCTGACGGTCGAGTTGGTAGTGCCGAGTGACCGACCACATCGAAGACGTTGGCACTCCCCCTGCAAAACGGTCGCCACGGCCTTTGGGGCGCCCTCTTCCGCTGCCAGCCGATAAAGCCACGCAAACGTGGCTATTCAGCTGCCATCGCAATACGGCGGCAGAAGCAGGACGCCTTGATGGGGACCTCCGCCCGCGCTGTCGCCAGGTCGAGCCGCTGTTTGATCAGTGCTGCCTCGACCTTCTCGCCACGGCGGGTCAAGCACTCGTGCAGTCCGTGCAGCGACCATAGGTTGTCGGGATGCTGACAGGCCCGGCTCAGCTTGCCGTCGAGCCCGAGATCGGAGCGATAGACCGCCTCGGCTTCGGCGACGCGACCCTGCTCCAGCAGGAGGGCACCCAGGGCATGGCGGGTCGGCTGCATCCAACCCCAGGGCTCGTCATAGGGTAGCGCGTCATCAAGCTCCACTGACTTGCGCAGGTGCGCGAAGCCTGCGTCGTGGTTGCCCTTGCGGTATTCCAGTTCGCCGTTGAGCATCTCCTCGGCCACGCCGAGCAGATCGACCACCGTATTGTTGTGCACACGTCGGCTCTCGGGCATGCGCGCCTTGGCCGCCAGGAACGATGCCTTCTCGGCCTCCGCCTTGCCCACGTTGCCGAGCGCGGAATGCGCCACGGCCTTGGCATAATGCATCATGGCGACGTTTGAGCAGTATAGCTCCCGATCTTGAGGAAGCTCCTGCTCGATGATCTCGTGCCATTTGCCGAAGCGCACGAGCACGTGCTGCTTCATCGTCAGATAGCCCTCGAGGAAGTCGGCCATTGGTGGCGACTGGACGCGCAGCACCGCCTCAGGGACCGTGGCGATCAGCTCCTCGGCCGCGGCCATGGCGGCGCTGTACTGGCCGAGGAACATCGCGCCGTAGATGGCGAAGTGGAAGTTGTGGATCACATAGATGAGGTAGACGCCGGGATCGGTCGCGTAGGCCAGGAACTTGCGGTCGGTCGCCAGTGCCTTCTGATTATAAACCAGAACGTCATGGTAGTGGCCGCACAAGACGTCGAGGTGCGTCGGCATGTGAATCAGATGTCCGGACTCCGGCACGATCTCGCGCAAGCGGTCGCCGGCGCGTAGCGCGCGCTGGGGGAAAGGCGACATCTCCATCAAGTGGACGTAGAGGTGGAGGAGGCCCGGATGACTCCACGCTGCCGGCATCTTGTCGAAGGCATGTTCCAGGATCGTGCGGCACTCTTCCGTACCCGACCCCTCGGCGGCCTTGCCGGAGCGCAGGTCCCACATCTGCCATGGCGTCTCGTTCATGATCGATTCAGCAAAGACAGCTCGCACCTCCAGATCATCGGGATAAGTTTCGAAGATCTTCCGCATCTCCTTGGTGTAGGCCTTGTCCCAGGCCGTCATGTCTTCCAGTGCCTCGCGCTGCGGGTAGCGCGCGGACAGCGCACGGATCATGGCCTGCTCGATGGGGCTCGCCTTGGCCGCGTGTGCGCTCGCGCTCTGCATCGCGTCGTAGGCTGCCGACAGCGCCAGCTGCTTGCCAACAGGGTCGTAGAGGTGCCAGGGCAGGTTATAGTTCGGTCCCGAGGCGTAGCTGATGCCCCAGTGCGCCATGGCACAGTCCGCGTCGGACTGCACCGCCTTTTGGAAACACTTGATGGCCTCACCATGGTTGAATCCGAACAGCCAGTTGAGCCCGCGATCGAACCAGAGCTGCGCCTCAGGTGACGATGTGGTGACTTTTCGGCTGTAGGGTCCGAGATCAAAGTAGGTCATGTCAGGCCCCTGCGTGTGACCAATCCCTTTCCGAGCATATGGCCCCACCAGGCGCCTGACCAAGCAATTCGTGGATGTCTTGTTCACGGGCCGCGTCCTGCCGGTCAGCGTGCCTAGCGATCTCAGAGGACCACCGCTTCCAGCACTACCGCTCGCTCATGATCACGCGGGTGGGGCAGTTGGGACCGGCTCTGGTGCCCCCAAAGGTGGAGCTTCGTCCAGTTTCAGATTGCGTGGTCCGCTTTTCGCGTCACTAGAGAAGGCAAAGCCACGGCGAATACCACGACAGCAATGCCGGCAAGGTCGAGCGCACTCACGGGCGTGCTAAGGAACACTGTTGATATGGCCGCGCCGACGGGCGCACCGAGGCAGGTCAACAGACTCATGCGCCCGACGGGAATGTAGCCTGTGGCGTAGTTTGAAAGAATGTACACGCCGACGGATACAACCAGCCCCAGATAGATGAGCGCGCTGATTGATTGGACGCTGGCATCCTGCGCGTGCCCGCCGTTGACCGACATGACGAACGCGAGTGCAGCGGCGACTGCGCACCCTGCGGTCAGTTGCCAGCTCGATGTGGCCAAAGGGTTCGCTCCGGCCTGCGCGTTTCTGCGCGCCAGCAACCCACTGATTGCGGAAGTCAGCACACCGCTCGCAACGAAGAGATCGCCCAGCACGCTGCCGCCGCCATGTTGGGTCTGCCCGCAAATCAGGATCATGGTGCCGCCGAAGGCCAGGACAGCAGCAAGCAGCACGATTGACTCGAGAGGCTCACCGAGTACGAAGCGCCCAAGCAGAGGCATCAGCAGCGGCATGAGACTCCAGAAGACGGATCCGCTGACTGGAGAGGTCATCGTGAGGCCAATGGCAACGAGGAGCGTGACGAGGCCAGGCTCAAGCAGGCCCATGACCAACGGACGCCAGCCCACGCCGCGAAGGCTGGCGGGCGTGCGCGTGACGATGACGAGTAGCCACAATGCGAAAGCCGCAAGCGCCAGGCGCAGAAGGACAAATTCACCAACGGCGATCTCCGCCAGCGCAAATTTCGATGTAGGCGTCGCGGACGACCACAGGAGGACGGCCCCAAGCATTGCCAGGGTAGCGGAATTTTGGGGGCTCACGATGGCTCCAAAGGCACAAGCGCCACACATGAACATGACATTCGGCGCGACGCCACGCTACGCCTCAGCGAATTGACCCCCCGCCCTGGCGCGGAACGCCCTGCCGCGGTCAGCGCCGCGGACGCGTGCTGATGCCGCAACAACCGTCACAGTGAGCGATATTCAACCATCGCCTCCGGCAAAACCCATGGCTCATGATCACCTCAGGCGGGGCAGCTGGGACGGCCTCTAAAGAGGCATGTCCCGTTCCGTCCCGGTACACGCCCCGGAGTTTGGTGCGCCACGTCTTGTTCAGGAGCGAGACGCAGCAGCTAGCTAGGATTGGCGTGTGGCGGCCGCGGCAACGAGAACGATCAAATCAATCGGAGAATGCCACAGGGTCAAGCGGTTTGCGGCTGACGGACAGCGAAAAAATGTCTGGTCGAGCGTAGTGGCCGCAGACGTCGAGCGAGCGGCGGGCGCGACGGGCTCTGCGTCAATATCAGCATACAGGATGCCCTTTTCCCGGTTGAGAGGGCCGGCAGCGACCGAGCCGTTCGGCTTCACCACGACGGCATCGCCGGGGTTGATCCACTCCTCTGGCGTGAAGAGACGGTCGCGTTCGGGAAAGTCAGCGGGTATGTCGCTGCCTTGCAGCGCGGTCGCCGCGCCGATCACCCACGCACCGGCCTCCTTGGCGATGTGCCGCAACGAAGCAGCTCCCGGTATATTGCTCATTAGCGTGCGAGATTACACGCGACAGGCCGCGCATGCGATCACTTCGTCCGGCCCACGTTCAAGCGAGCCGCGGGGAGTTCACGCACAAAAGTCCCGGAACCGGGGTTCGATGACGTGCCGAGAACTTGCGTGCCATGCCCCAGAGAGCATTTTTGTCGCGCCGCAAAATGTGGCTTCGAACGATGTGCTCGCGCGCGAGCGCAACCACCGGCAACCAGGTGAGAAATGCTCCGAAAGCGCCCGTTTTGCGCGGCACGCACGCGCAGTTGACTGCCATATTTCAACGTTTACACGTGCAGCAAGAACGGAAGGGAGAAACGGTATGAGTTCGATGATTGTGTTTACGTGTCCCGAGACGGGTCACGATGTGAGTTCAGGCGTTCTCACTGACGAGCGTACATTCTCGAAGCTGCCACGCCACGAAATGATTGTCCGATGCAAGGAGTGCGGCCGTGAGCATCGCTGGTGGGTGGCTGATGGCAAGCTCGGCAAGGTAGAAGAAGCGCGGTTGCCGGTCCCAGTGCGCATTCCCTAGATGAAATCCATTTGAAGTGACGCTGCTGTTGCCGAACGTATGAAGCGTGTCCGCGGCGGTGCAGCGGCGCGCGGGCCGCTCTAAGGATCCTTGGGCAACGGCTGCTGCGACGATGCTGGCGGCTTGGCAAAGAGCCCTGTGGCGATGGCGCGGGCCAGATACTCGGCCATGCAGACATAGCCAGCCTCGGTCAGCTCCGCCTCGCTCGCTGCCTCGCCCTGCTGCAGCCTGATCTTCTGGATGGTCTCGACGGCCTCGTAACGCCCCACGCGCAGGACAGCCTCGTCCTTCGCGACCTCCTTCACTGCAACGCGGATGGCTTGATAGCCAGGGTCGTTCGCCATGCGGCGAGAATACTGCATGCCGATGAGGGCGACGTCGATCTTGTGCTCCTTCAGCCAGACCACAGTATCGCGCACGCTGCCCTTGAATTCGTCGACCGGCATGCGCGCCAGCGCATCTGCGGTGCCAACCTGCCAGAGCACGAGGTCAGCCCCGGTCAGCGCAACTTCCGTCTTGATCCGTTCGGCTGCATCGCGCGCCAACTCGCCGGATACACCGCGGTTGAAAATCTCGACGTCAATGCCCGTAAACGTCCGCTCAAGAAACTGCTCGATGATCGCGTGATAACCGCCCGGCGCACTGTCGCGCCGCGCGATGGAAGTAGCCCCGATCGCCAGGATGCGAATCTTCTTGCGATCGCGAAGCGCGGCCGACACACTTGGAATCGCGCCCCACGCGACAGTGGCCGCGCCGGGAGCCTGACAGTCCTTGGGAACGGACGGCAAGGCCGGCTCTTGCGCCGACAATCCGTCAGCAACGGCGATCATGGCGAGGCCAATGAACGCCATCGCTGCACACCGAATTATTTTGCCCGTTGCCGCCATTCCGCCATCCAGGCTACCGCGCCCAACAAAGATATGCCGCCCGCCACCAAAACCGCGTCGACCGCTAGTCCGCCCCCAAGGGAAAAGCGAACGATCTGACACGCCAAGCTCAGCAACGAGCCCGCACAAAAGACTTGCAAGGAGTTGCGGCCGAGCAGCGCGAGGAATTCTACTCCGGCAGGCACACAGCGAACAATAAGTGGATAGGCCGCGGATATGGCAGCAGCCAGCGCCAGAAACTGCAGGACACGCATCGGAGTCAGGAATGTTTTGCCGTTAATGAACAATAGCTTCGGCTCTGGAACTGCGGTGGCATCGGGCCACCAGCCATGCCAAGCGATGACGGCACAGGCGATGACGATGGGCCAGGCAATGAGCCGTAGCCATCCAATATTGGCTCGCACCCATCCGCCGAGACCGCGTTCGCGCGAGAGTGTGAACCCCAGCACAAAAATAAGCTGCCAGCAGAGCGGATTGAAGAACCACTGACCGTCGGTCGGCCAAGTGGGAATGGTGATCTTGAAAACGAGCGAGAACAGGTAGATGGCCAGCGACAGCGGCAGCAACCAGTCTGGTGCTAAGCGGTGTACGAGAGCGAGCAAGGGCGCAAAGAGCAGCAGCACCACGTAGAGCGGCAATATATCGAAGTAGCCGAGTTGGTGGCTGAGCAACACCAAGCCGATGTGTGCATCGACCGGATCGGTGAAGACGGCGGCCGCATTGTGCCACTCAAGAAGTAGTTCGTTATCAAGAAAACGCGCCGAGCTCGCGAGCATGGCGATGGCCAGCATCACGATCAGCATGTGCGCGGCATAGAGCGTGAAGGCGCGACCACCGAGCCTGAAAAACAGCTGGCGGGTCGGTGTGGGATCCTCGGGTCGCCCCACTACATGGCGCAGGGCCCAGCCGGCCAGGAAAACGAAGAGCTCAGCGGAGTCCGATATTGAAAGCCGGCGATAGGTGAAATTTTCGAGGGCAATACCGGGAATGTGGTTGATGAAGATCGTGATCAGGGCGAAGCCGCGCCAGAAATCGATGGCATTGGCCGGCCTTGCCATGTCAGGGCCTCCTAAGATCGCGGGTCCGATAGCGCCTGGACGTCAAAAACCCGCTTGGTCGCAAGGGTTCAATCAGGTTCACAGGGGGCTGCCCCCCACTCCGCGCCTACCGCTCGCAAAGGATCTCCGCTTTAGCGGCTGCGAATTTCTCTCAGTCAATCTACAGGCACCCGATCTACAGCCGATGCGAGCCACATAAGTTGTGACTCGCCCCGACTCCGAATACCCGCTGGCACTCCCCCTGCAAAACGGTCGCGAGTTACTAGTGGGTCCGCGTCCCGAACGGCTCGTCACACCGGCGTCGTCAGATTGCGCAACGGGGGCACATGGATGGCGCGTAGGCTCTCGACAAAAGAAACGGAGTTCTCAACCACCGCCTTGAATATACGCTCGCCCTTTTCCCGGGTGGCCGCCGCCGCGTTGCCGCCGACGCCCCCGGTAGCGGCGGTGCGATCTGCGAACTCCTCAGGCGTCAATTTCAAGAGTACGCTGTTGCGACCGTAGGGCCCGGCGAGATGCGTCAGGAGTTGGGCCGGGCCGGAGTCTGTCCCCACAGTGGGTGGGATACTGACTGCTTTTTGCATATCGACGAGATCGCCGCGGTGAAAGAGGAGATAAGAGGTTTCGGCATCACCGGCGTGACCCACCCCGGCATTGTCCTCGCCGACGATGGCCGCGACCTCGCGGCGGGCCACGAGGCCAATGTCTAATACGGCAGCAAGCGCACCGTGCTGCACTCTGAGCTTGGTTGCTGCGATCTCCATGGGCGGCACGTTTGCGACGCGGTTGCCATTCACAAGCACAAACTTGCGGAAACCGTGCACCATGAGGCTTTGGCAAATCTCGACGAGCACGGTGGTAAGCGTCTCAGCGCTGAGCGTGACGCAGCCGGGATAGCCCATATGGCCGCTCGACCAGCCGTAGTGCAGCGGCGGCGCGGCGAGTGTGCCCGTACGTCGCGCCACCGCTTCGCTGATGCCGATCGCCCAGCCAGTGTCGAGCATCAAGGCCGCATGAGCGCCATGCTGCTCCGTCGCTCCGACCGGCACCAGCACAATATCGCCGTGTGCGAGGTAGTCCTTGATAGATGGCCAGGAGCGTTCGTGCAGCCACGGGCTTTGGGTCAGCAGAGACATGGGCTCGGTCCGCGATGACGTTGCAGCTGCAGGCAGCTTCCCGCTGCACTGTCCGAGAGGGTAAGAGTAGCCGTGTCGAATTGATACTCCTTGATTTACCCGTTCAATTGGCGGGTTTAAGGTTCGGTGATGCGCTATGGTGGGAAATTGCCCCAGCCCATTGGAGGACCCCATGGCCCACCCACCCAACTTTGAAATCCCTCAGCAACTGCGCGAACTCACAGAGAAGAATCTGGAGCAGGCGCGAGTGGGCTACGGCCAATTTTTGGATGCCATGACCCAAGCGATGGCATTCTGGACTCAGGCTGCGCCGGCGACCGCTTCGACTGCAGGCTTCAAGGTGGTGCAGGAACGTGCCGTCAAATTCGCCAAGCAGAACGCCGAGGCGTGCTTCAACCTAGCCAGCGAACTCACCAATGCCAAGGATCTTACGGACGTTGTGGCCATTCAAGCCCGCCATGCGCAGACACTGATGCAGGCCTACGCGCTGCAAGCGCAGGAGCTGAGCCGCCTCATGATGGAGGCCTCGCAGAGCATGCAACAGAAGTAGCGACCTCCACTGGCCCTTGCCATCAAGTTGCTCTACGCGCGGAAGCATACTGGCGCGGCTCTGCAGGGTGTCGGGCTTACAGCGGGCGTTTTTCAACCATCGCTTCCAGCAGTACCATCGCTCATCATCATCTGGGGCGGGACAGCTGGGACTGCCTCTAAAGAGGCATGTCCCGTTCCGTCCCGCTGACTGGTTTGGTGTTCACGCAAAGAAAGCCGCCATCCTGGCTATTTAACGCAATTACGGAGCGTACTTGGCGGCCGCTTCTGGACCCTTGTCGCCCGGGCTCATGCCGAGGCCGGAGCGGCCGGTGAGTTTCGAGGAGGAAGCTCACGGAGAGATATACGACCGCATCGCACGGCCGATGCCGCTGCCGGCTCCGGTGATGACGGCCACCTTTCCCTGGAGATGCGGACCTGGCCTTACGAAGCGGTTTTCACCTTCGGCACGAACGGTCTCGACGTGAAGTGCTCCTGGTTGCCCGACGCAAATTGAAGACCCGCCTTCTTGATGGCATCGTCGCCGACCTTTTCAAGCGGCACATAGTAGCGATCGTCGTCCCGCTTGAAGGTGTCGTTGCTCACCGCATTGTAGCAGCACAGGAACGTCCACCTGCGGCGGTCGGATCTGTTCTGATCGGAGCGGTGCAGAGTATTGCCATGGAAGATCACGGCGTCACCCGGTGCCAAAACGCAATCCACCAACGGATACTTCTTGAGAATGTGAGGCATGCGCTCCGGGTCGGTCGTGTTTTGACCCGCTGTAATCTGGACGTGGTCGAGCCTTCCCAGCTTGTGTGAGCCTTTCAGCAGTTTCAGGCAGCCGTTTTCCGCGTCGGTGCTATCAAGCGCAATCATGAAGCTAAGCATCTTCGGCTCGAGGCACCCGTTGTAGTACCAATAGCCGTAGTCTTGATGCCACTCCCAGGCGCCGCCCACGCGTGGCTCCTTCGCCGTCAGTTTCGATTGAAAATGATAGACCGGCTCTCCGATCAAGGCCTCGGCAGTGTCGACCACCCGTGGCGTGCGGGCGGCAAGTCCATAGACGCTATCGCCGGCGCGGTTCCAAAGTGAGATTCGCGTCGCGCCACCTTCCTGGTCGGCGCGCAGCAGGGAGTGATCGCGGATCGCCGGATCTTCTTCCATGGCGCGGCGCAACAGATCGGTCTCGTCGGCATCAAAAAGCCCGCGGACGAATATATAGCCATCCTCGTGGTAGCGAGCGACTTCGTCCCGGCTCAGCATCGACGGCATAGAGTGTCCCTCCATGTGCAGTGTCGATCACTTGATGCAATAGAAAGTGCACGGGAATTGCAAGGTGGATGGTCTACCAGCGCCTTGGATGTCCCTTGTCAGCGAGAAGAGATGAAGTTCGACCGGTGCTGCCTTCGCTCTGGCTCTGGAGGGAGCAGTGGAAGGATGCCCAGGCGCAGAACCCAATACCGGCTCAGTGCCCCTTTCACCCATGCGCGTTACGCAGGCTGAGTTCAACGAGAAGAAGTGCAAGAATAGGCTTCGGACGTTTTGAGCCGACTAGCGCGCCTTCTACGGCGGGCGCTTTCATTGATTTGCGACTACAGACTCGCCCTCGCGTTCTTGGCTAGGATGGGTGGGGCTAGAGGATATTTGACTGCACAGCCCTTTACCCACCTGACGGCATGGGCGCCGCTTGATAATAATCCTGACATCGGGCCAATGGAGGAACGTGGATCATGAAAGTTGTCACGCTGAAGAATATCCCGAACGTGCCGGCCGAGGGTGCGGCCGAGCGAACCGCAGGGTGGACTGGGTCGGTTTCCAGGACACGCCAGATAATCGTCGAGCCCGGCGACTCCAAGAACTTCAACTGCTCCGTGGTGAACTTCAGCCAAGGCTGTAACACGGGATGGCATGTCCACGATTGCGATCAGATCCTGATCGTGACCTCGGGCTCGGGCATCGTGGCGACGGAGAACGAGCACCGCGAGATTAACGTCGGCGATGTGGCGCACATCAAGGCCGGTGAACGCCACTGGCACGGCGCCAAGGCCGATTCAACCATGGGGCACATCACCGTTACGCTCGTCGGTAGTGAGGCCAAGTGGGGATAGACAATTCGATTTCGTGAGAAACCGCCCTGGTCGACCGCCTCCATTCAGCGATCCAAACCCCGGTTGAAAACCGGGGTTTTCTCGTCCCAATTTAATCGCGCGTCCCCGCAACCGGTGGAAAATGTGGACCATCGCGTTCCCATTTCGGGTGGCATCGCGATCGCGATATTCTGTTCAGCGAATTGGCGAGCTCCCCCTGGCGGGAACGAGTGCCTGTCGCGCCAGGCGCCCGTACACGCGGGATGATGCCAGGCAATAGATTCACACAACTTCGGACGCCTGCGGCGCTACCACGCCGCCGTTCCGCTCTACGAATGCAAGAGCTGGCATGCGTTGGGGGGACCGACTGTGCGCCGCCCACTGCGCATTTCCGCGCGGAACGCCGTCAGCGGACCAACGGCAGGCCATTGTCTCGCCGAATGTCGTTGATGATCTGCAGGACGCGCTCCCGGTACGGCCGGTACTGCACGCCAAATTCGGAGACCAGTCGGGAATTGTCGATCATGTAGTTGCCGCTCGCCTCCTTACCGCCGCTCTCCTTCTCGAAATTGATCTGCACGTCGGGCAAGTAGGTGCGCACGATGTCCGCGATCTCGCCCAAGCTCGTTGTTGTCCCGCCGGAATTATAGATACGCTGGGTCGGCTTCTCACTCAGCAGCACCCGCGCAAATACCTCTGCGATATCGTCTACGTGGATAGGGCAGCGCATCGCGTCCTTGAATGGGAAAGTGATTGGGTTGCCGCGTGCCGGCTCGGTGATGATGTTTACGTGATCGACAGAGCCGCGCACCTTGTCCGGCCCGGTGACGTTGGCGGGGCGGATGCCGGTGATCAGCATGCCGAATTTTTCCGTGTAGTCCTGCGCCTGCCATTCGTTGACGATCTTGTGCTTGGCGTATTGATATTCGCCGTTCACGCGGTCGTCCTCGGTGACCGGGCGGTTGCCGTAGTGGGTTTGCTTGCCGTTCACGGCGAGCGAGCTGGCATACATGGTGTGCTTGACGCCCATCAGGCGCGCGGCCTCGAAGCAATTATCCATGCCCAAGATGTTCAACTTCATCGCCACATGCGGGGCATGATCGCTGCCGATGAAGTAGGAGAGGTTGACCACACGGTCCGGCCTCGCCGCCGACATGGCGGCCATCACGTCATCGAATTGCGTAACGTCCCCGCGCACGGAAGTGACCTTCTCGCCTAGGTCGGCGAAGGAATGGGCACCGGAATTGATGTCCATGCAGGTGACGGTTTGCCCACGCGCGACAAGGAGGCGGACCAGGCGATGTCCGATAAAGCCGGTGCCGCCGATGACGAAGACTGTCATGTATCTCTCCTGGGGGTTCGCACGCCGTTGCCAAGAATACTTACCCGGCGTTTGCCCGCCATACGTTGGGGTGGGTGCCATGGAGCAAGATCATATCTATCGAGCGAAGGCTGGCGGCGACGGCTACCGCTTCTTCGATTTGAAGATGGAGCCGCGCGAGGATCGGCTGCGACATGCCGCGTTAAAGGCATCACATCCTGCCTCGGGACCGCTGTCCCACTTGATTTCCCTTGAATGTTTTTCCAAGCTAATCGTAGCACAGAACTGCCCTGTTTCAGGCCATCGCTGCAATGCGATCTCGAGACGGTTAGATCGCTCCGTTTTGTGTTTGATCACTAGAGTTCAGGGAGAGGCCAACGCGATGCTCATCACTCTAGCCGGACGCCGCATCTTCTACGATCTCGCCGGGCCCGATGACGGCCAGGTTGTGTGCCTCGCGCATTCTCTGGCGTCAGACGGCGGGATGTGGGCCGAGCAGCTGCCGCCGCTGCTGGCCAGCGGCTATCGCGTGCTGCGTCTCGATATGCGCGGCCATGGCGGCAGCGACGCCGTTGGCGGCGACTACACCATGTCACAGCTAGCCGACGATGTTGCCGCCTCCCTGGACTTCCTCGGCATCGCTCGCGTCCAGTTTGTCGGCCTCTCCATCGGCGGCATGCTTGGCCAGGCCTTCGCTCTCGCACACGGTCAGCGGCTCATCTCGGCGATGCTATGTGATACCGCGCCCCAGACACCGCCCGGTGCACACGAGGCATGGGCCTCTCGTATCGCCGCCGTGAAGAAGGCAAATTCACTGGCGCCCCTGGCCGATCCGACCATGGAGCGCTGGTTCACCGATGCATTCAAGCCGCGCAATCCAGGCCGATGGAAGCAGGTTCACGCCACCATCGCGGGTACGACCGCGGCCGGCTACTTGGGCTGCGCCGCGGCCATCCTCGATTTCGACTTCGTGCCGAAGCTGGCGTCAGTGACAATACCGACGCTCGTGGTCTGCGGAGCAAACGATGAGGGAACGCCGCCGGCGGGGAACAAGCGCATCGCGGAGCTGATTCCTGGTGGCCGCTACGAGGAGATTGCCAACACGCGACACTTCCCTAACGTCGAGCGTCCCGACGCCTTCAATGGCATTCTCCTGCCCTGGCTCAACGCTCACCGCTGAGGTCGATGCTCTCGCGCCAGAGTTCGCTTATTCCGCGGTCCCTTCTGGCGCCCACCCGTTTTGTACCCAGCCGCCATGGTCTATTTATCTACTTTCCGTCTATCTGGATAAGCATTTAGCCGAGCCTCTGCTTGACCACCTACAGGGAAGCCTGCCTCAAGAATGGACGGACATATTCCAGCGTCTGGTCATAAGCCTCGGCTCGCAGAACCCTCTCTTTTTGATGCGAGATGTCGACCACCGCGGCCCCCGAAAGATCGCCGACAGCTTCGGTCCCAACAATAACCTGAGCTTCCGTTGGCATCCGGGTCAGAAGAAACTGCATGATCTGTTGGAGATGCCCGCGGTCTTGTCCCTGCTGATTTGGTGCGTCAACGACAATCGGGCAAAACGCCGACGTACTGTATTTGGCGGACGTGTGCAGGAAGGCATAGTAGTAGGCGGCCAACCCTCGTGGACCGGCGCTGCCGCGACCGGTGTGGACGCCCTGGATGCTGGGATTTGTACCTTCAGGAATGCGGACGTCCAGTTCCTCATTGAACGTGCCGAGCGCAGAGGCAAAGTACTGGGTGATGGCAAGCTTGCGCTGTCGGCTATCGGCAGCCTTCATTCGCTGCTCTGCGTCGGCCATGCGGCGTTGCTTCTCGCCATATTCCGCATCAAGCACCGATAGTCGCTCTTTGAGAACGCGTTGCGCTTCGTTCCGGCCCTCGGCAACGACGATGTCACGCAGCGAGATGTCCTCACGGTGAATGGTGAGGGTCTGCTGGACGCGAACAAGAGCGGCTGACACTCCCTCGATCTTGCGCCGCTGTTCCGAGCGCTTTTCTTCCAGCTCCTTCAGGTTCTGCCGGCCGGCCTGCAACGCAGCCACAAGGTCATCCTTGTCGGCAACCAGATCAAACTGATCCGCAATATGGTTCTGGTAGTGCTCGCCGCACATCGGACACTCAACATCGGCAGGATGCTCGAGCGCTGTTGCAAACGCCTCGTCGATCTCGCTCAGGGCTGACTGGACAACGGCAACGTGGTCAGCCCATAGCTGGTATTCCTCATTCACGGACGCAAGGTCGGTTCGATAGCGAGCCTGTTCATTGTGCAAGGCCTGGCTCTGGGAAACCAGTCGGTCCGTGTCTCCACGAAACGCATCCATATCGAAATCGATCGGCGTCGCCGGCATCGATTCACGGATCTTGAGCAGCGCCTGGTCGACGGCCTTGCGTTCGGCGTCAGTCTTGGTCATCTCGGCGGAAAGAAGATCGCGCTCGGCCTTGGCTTCATAATAGGCGTTCGGCCGCAGACCGCTGTGATACTCGGAAAGCGACTTGGCCGATGCCGGGAACATGGCCAGGTCCTTGAAAGAGTCCCACGGCTTCTGCCAACTCCGGTCCTGGTCCACATAAAAGGGTGCAAAGGCGTAAGATGGCGGTGGCGTCCGCACGTGCTCGCGCTTGTCGGCAAGCACGAGCTTGAAATCCAGCAGGCGGCCAATAGCAGGTCCGAGCTGCGCGGTGATGTGGCTCGTGTTTACGATCTCACCGAGGGCCGCATCGAAGATGCTAAACGCATCGCCGTGCTTCATTGCCGCGTAACGCAAGCCGTTGAGTTCGAACTCGACAAGACTGGTGACTCTGGCGTCCGTCCAAGACTTGTCGACCTTGTGCGGTCTGGCGCCAAAGGTTTCATACAGGCTCTTGAGTATTGCGCTTTTTCCCAAGCCGTTTCCCGCGACCAGCACTGTGCGCGGCGCGCTCAAGTCCAGCTGATATGCGCGCCGCTCTTTCTGCGACAGCAGGGAGAGCTTCAAAAATTTCATGCGTACCATTCTTTCGCCCCCGCAAATTCCGCAGCAATCGGCGCAATCCGTGCAGGTTACGCTGCGTCATGGCTGACCTCATAGGCCTCCACCAGAGATGCCGCCTCCAGTTCAATCTCGGAACATTTTGCTGTGCCTGCGGCGGCATTGCGGAGCAGCTGAGCCAAATCGAGCACAGCGGTGCAAGCTTCGACCTCCGCCTGGTGATCTTTAGCCCAGAGCCGCATAGCCTCCGAAAGTTTAATCACGCTCGCGCGACCCGCTCCTCTGTCCCGCAGACATGCGATCACGGCGGTCTTGAGCTGGATCTGCCGGCGCGAGCCAACCCCGCCTGCATTGAAGTCCGCCTGCAGCAGAGCCCAATCCTCGAGGATTCCCCGTCGCCTGCTGATGGCCCGCTCTATCAGTTCGTCGAGATCGGAGCGCGACAGGGACTTTCGCAGCATCAGTGCTTCGGCGTCCGCACGCTCCTCGGAGTACGACGTGCGATGCTCGATGGAGGCATAAAGAGTCTGGTAAAGTGCAGATGTCTTGATCCCCTCCCCGCCACCGAGCGTCTCGATGTGCTGCTGAAGCCGAACGATCACAACGAGTTGCTGACCGTGGACGCCAAGGGTGGTGCGAATGAAAGCAAGGCGTGGCAGCCATTGGGGTATGTCGGAAGGAGAAATGTCGTCCTGGACAGCCTTAGCCACTTTGGCGATTTCCTCGCCGTGGAGATCGCTGCCCACGATCCGGTGATGCGTTCCAGACGTTGTGGTCCCATCACGGAGTTTGAGTCTGAAAGGGGCATTGGAGACCATGCTCGTTTCGACGACGACGGCCCCGAACTGATGTACGTGGGAATAGAGCCTGCTGACGATGGAGCGAGGCTTCGCCTGCCCGATCTTTGAGCACACATTTGCACAGGTCCAGTCGCCGGGATCTTTCGACTTGAGCTGATAGAATCGCATCTCCTGGGGAGAGTGCGAGCAATCGAGAACCATCAGGTCGTCAAACAGGTCGAAGACGACACGGAAATCCTGGCTACTCTCGCGGAGCTCAACCAACTTCAGGATGCCGTAGTTGGCCTGGAATGCATACCGCCCAGCAGTCTGGCTTCCCGAATACTCCCGCGGTTTATGGACCTTGAGCAGATCGCTGACGGGCAATGTCGTCATCGGCGCGGAGGCCTCATCAAAAAATCAAAGTGTCCAATGCGGTATAGTTCCGAGACCGAAAGGAGCGAGACGCAACGGTCTGCGGACACGAGAGAGTAATGCGCGCCCATCGATTTGCAATCGGGGCTGGCGACGAGCTGTGCAAACCTAGGAAGCCACGCCAACGTGGTGGCGTGATCGGAGCTGTGACCGCCTAGACCGAGGCTTAATCACGTAAGACGTCACTCTCGCCCGACTACCGCTTGCCCCTTCTTGCGCGTTTCGAAGTCGCGCGAGACGGCGTTGTTTGGACGATGTTTTTGCCAAGCAAGAACGTGAGCTGCGCCAGAACTAACCCGCGCACTACTTCGCCTCTGCTCGCGCCGTGAAGCCCAAGCTGAAGAAGCTGATTGATCATGTCCATGGCCGGGGTCGGCAATGTGATGGAGAACTGACGAGTCTCCACAGGAACAATCTTGCGAGGCATGCGCAACTCTTAGCAATGCTCTTGCAATTTAAGAACATTGCAATACCGTTTGGCAATTAGTGATTTGTCTGGCCGGCATCGATCACAATCTCGAAAGGGTTTTAATGTCCAAGGCGCACAGCATCGCGGCGTATGCAGTGCTCCTCAGCACGTGCGTCGCGGGCGGTCTTCAGCTGGGATGGTGGTCGGGAATTGCAGGCGGAAGCTCGCTAGCGCTAATGGCGCTTGCTGACTCACGACTTGTCGCATCTACGCAAACGCGAAATGTGAGCGAGCCAGTTGCAGTCTTCTCAGGTTTGTTGATCTCCGGGGTGGCCGGGTTTGCGGCCTACGCCCTCGGCTTAACCGCTCGCTGGGTTTGGGGATTTTGACTCAGCCTAAAGCTTCTGGGGGCGGTGCCGACTCGTGCCTATGAGCTGCACGGTGCTGGGCTCTAAGCATTTCAGTACGCTGTCTACCCTCTGCTCCCTCAATTCCTTCAGCCTGCCTGAACCAAGAGTCGGCATCTCTGATGCGGTCAGCCACCACGCGCGCGTATGATGTCAGACCAAGGTATAGCGTGGCCAAGTCTTCGTTGACCAAAGCAAGCTCTAGTGCCCTGTCCTCATGAACGTCGACGCGCTCAAGTGTGGCGCGAGCTTCCTCCAGTAGGCGGCGCGCCTGAGCACGCTCATTGCGCTTCCCATACTCCATATACCGGCCGGCTTTAAAACGCAGCGCGCGCGCATATCTAATTGGCAGTTCTTGATCTTGTGCTGCCGTTGCCAGCCGGTCGATGAACTCGTCTACTTTTGGCAATGCTAGAGCCCTGGCCTGCTTGGCCGCACATTCGAGGGCGTCTACATCCGCGGCATCAAGTTTTAAGGCTGCATCCATTTCCTGAAGCGCAGCTTCTCGATTTTGGCGCCAGTAGTAGGTCCCTCTTGGATGCTTGTCGGCGGCAGCGTCTAGCTGCCCACATTTGACCAGGTGAATGGTGATGCGTTCTCGGACGCTCAACGAAACTTGCTTCCTCAAAACTGGAATTGAACTGTCCAATTTTGGTGATCGGGCAAGAATCAATGCAGAACGCTGCTCGACAGGATCACGCGCAAACGGCCATATCGCTTTCACGGGCCTTGGGCTGGCAGCATTAGCACGATCGCCATTTAGATTTCGACTAGCATAGGGAGCAAGCAGAGCGACGCGATCTGATGCGTGGTCAATAGCCACCTCATCGAGGTATTGCTGCAGTCGATCCGGCAAGTTGGCATGAGCGTAGTGTACCGCCTTGAGTAGGCCTAGGGCGCCAAGCACCAGTGTCGCGACAAACCCAATAACCTTCAATGCCAGTTCAATACTTGCACTGTTCACTCGATATGAGGTGTGTAGGAAGTCTGACGCCTTGCGCAAGGCCGGCTGGATCTGCGTACCGAACAGCCAATCAATGAGACCAATGTCGACAGCTAGGAGTGCTGATACGAGCGCAACTGCTAGACCAAGAAACGTCCAAAGAATAGCACGCACCGAAATGCGCAAAGACATGGATGCCCCCCGACACGACAATGGGGAACATTCGCGCAAGGCCAATGACATGTACAGAAAACTTTTCCGGCAGGGGCCAGAGATACAGGCGGAAGTTGCACGCAATATCAAAACATCGCCAATATTCCGCCCGGCAAAATGTTCGTTACAATGCGACGCCTTGCTGATCTTTACCGGATTGTCACTTGGTGCGAATTGAGCGGGGACCTTAGCCTAGTACGACTTGATGACGAACCGTGTCCCGGCGGTGGCGAGCGGGTATGGGGGATGGTAGAACACACCGGTGGAAGACTTTGCGCAATTGAGTGACCCGCAAGTCGGTGCCGATCCCTCCATCAGCAATCCATATGAGCCCAAGCGCCACCAGGGGATGGACAAAGAGGGACACGATGACCGCCGCGACTTTCGACGATCCGCATCAGCCAGAATTCGCATCCTGGCGTAGCTATCATAACTTCGCTCGCCACGTCCGCCAAACGCGCCGCTATATCCCTGATGAGCAGACGCAGGCTTTTCTCGATACAGTGCTTGCGACGCGCGGCGACCGCGACGTCGCTCTACCAAAAGGCAAAATCTTGTATCGCGCGCAGCGGGGCATCGACATGCTCGAGCGACACGACCAACAAGGCGGTCTTATCTGCGAAGAGCCGGTCGGCTTTGGCGCCGAGCGCATGCGACCTCGGCAAAACCGCGCTGCGGAAGGCCGCATCAATCCGGCGGGGATACCGGTCCTGTATCTTGTAACCCCCGAGCAGACAGCGATCTCGGAGGTGCGACCCTGGATAGGCTCGGAAATTTCCGTGGCTCAGTTTGAACTGTTGCGCGGGGTGAGGATGCTCAATCTCGCCGTCAACCACGGCAAATCTCCTGCAATGCAGCTAACCTTCGGCGAGCTTTTGAATGAAACGCCGGTTCCACCGGACAAAAAGACGAAGCTCGTCTGGACCGACATCGACAACGCTTTCTCGTGCCCTGTAACGCTCTCGGATGACACGGCCGACTACGTGCCGACCCAGATCCTCGCGGAACTTTTCCGAAGCGCCGGTTACGACGGCGTGATCTACCGCAGCCAGTTCGGCCAGAAGGGACACAACCTCGCCCTCTTCAACGCCGCCGATGCCGAACCGATCAACTGCGCGCCCTATCGGGTGACCGCGATTGACGTTAAATTCGAGGAAATGGGAAACGCGTGGTTTTCCGCAAAGCATCTGCAAGCGAAAAAAAAGACCTGATGATCTCCTCCTGCGTGGCAGGGGCACACAGCGCACCTACCCAGGCTTGCCGCCGACGATCTCCTTGATCTGACCGCTCGGCAAGCGCCGTCATTCACGAGCGCCTTCTCGAAATGGCCAAGGCCGTCAACGCTGCATCCCTAATAAGCGCTCGGACAATGTGTAACGCGCCCGGCCCAAGCGCTCATCGGCTCCGCTTCTTGCTCCGGGCGGACGGCTGCCTGACGGCGGCCGAGACAGTGGCGCGGCATCAGGGCGAACGCGATATGCGCGATTGAGGCGCAGGCAGGCAAGCGCAAGCCGTACGCATCCGGCGAAGACCGCAGGGGTGAGTGCTCAGGCGGCTTGAGCGGCACCGGCCTTGGCGGCCTTCCAGTTCCAGGGCAGCAGGTCGGCGATCTGCTTGGCGGGGTGATCGGCAATGCGG
>JBJXDX010000103.1:0-179091 GCA_046154585.1 Hyphomicrobiaceae bacterium
CGCGCGTCATGTTCCCGTCTGATCGATCGACCAATCCCGTCTGGTGCTTCTCGGTGTTCGCCGCCCCTGAGGTGAGCGTCACCCCCCGTGTCCTTGGCGAGTTCGCCAAGCGCAACCTCGTCCCCACCCGCTTCGAAGCCGTCGTCGACGGGGACGACCTGTCGATCGTTGTCCAGGTCGCCGGCATGGACGAGCAGGTCGCCGCCCACGTCGCCGAGGTGCTGCGCGGCCTGTTTCATGTCGAGCGCGTGCTGATGACCACCAAGACCCTGGCGCAAGAGGCCCGCGCATGAACGACAAGGCGCCACCCGACTACAAGACGACGGTCTTCCTGCCGGAGACCGCGTTCCCGATGCGCGGTGAGCTGCCAAGACGCGAGCCCGAGATGCTAGCGCGCTGGCAGGCGATGGATCTCTACGGCCTGCTGCGCAGGCGCTCCGCAGGCCGCAGGAAGTTCGTGCTGCACGACGGGCCGCCCTACGCCAACGCCAATCTTCATATCGGCCACGCGCTCAACAAGATCCTCAAGGACGTGATCAACCGCGTCCATCAGATGAAGGGCGAGGACGCCAACTACGTGCCGGGCTGGGACTGCCACGGCCTGCCGATCGAGTGGAAGATCGAGGAGGAGTACCGCGCCAAGGGCAAGGACAAGGACGCCGTGCCCGTCAACGAGTTCCGCCAGCAGTGCCGCGAGTTTGCCGAGCACTGGATCGGCGTGCAGCGCGAGGAGTTCAAGCGGCTCGGCGTCGAGGGCGATTGGCAGCATCCCTATTCCACCATGGCCTACAAGGCCGAGGGCATGATCGCGGCGGAGCTGATGAAGTTCGCCATGAACGGCGCGCTCTATCGCGGGTCGAAGCCGGTGATGTGGAGCGTGGTGGAGAAGACAGCACTGGCCGAGGCCGAGGTCGAGTATCACGACTACACGAGCGATACGGCTTGGGTGAAGTTTCCTATTGATCGGAAGATCATCGCAACGGAGCGAAAAAAGGGTGAGGACACACTTGGCTTAGCTGGAGCCAGCATAGTTATCTGGACGACCACACCGTGGACGATCCCAGGCAACCGCGCGATCGCCTTCAATCCAAAACTGGCCTATGGCCTCTATGAGGTGTCAAAGGCACCGGAGGAAAACTGGGCTAAGGTCGGCGACAAGCTCATCATAGCGGACGCACTTGCCGAGAACGTCATGCGCGTGGCCAAGGTCGAGACTTTCGAACGCCGCGCGGATGTCACGGCCGACGATCTGGCAGTAATCACCTGCTCTCATCCGCTGCGCGACAAGGGCTATGCCTTCGACGTGCCGATGCTCTCAGCCGACTACGTCACCGACGAGGAGGGCACAGGCTTCGTGCATACGGCGCCGGGCCACGGCCGCGAAGACTTCGACACGTGGGTGGAAGCCGCGCCGAAGCTGCAGCAGCGCGGCATCGACACAGCGATCCCCTTCACCGTCGACGGCGACGGGCGCTTCACCAAGGATGCACCCGGCTTCGAAGGCAAGCGCGTCATCGACGACAAGGGCAAGAAGGGCGACGCCAACGACGCGGTCATCAAGGCGCTGGCCGACGCTGGCATGATGGTCGCGCGCGCCCGCCTGAAGCATCAGTATCCGCACTCGTGGCGGTCGAAGAAGCCGGTGATCTTCCGCAACACGCCGCAGTGGTTCATCGCGATGGACAAGCCGCTGAAGACGCCGGGCGCGAGCAGCAATCAGACGCTGCGCGAAACGGCGCTCAAGGCCATCGGCGAAACTGAGTTCGTGCCGGCAGCGGGCCAGAACCGCCTGCGCGGCATGATCGAGGCGCGGCCCGACTGGGTGATCTCGCGCCAGCGCGCCTGGGGTGTGCCGATCACGGTGTTCGTGCATAAGGACACGGGACAGGTGATCCCGTCGGCCAAATTCCCGAATTCGGACGAGCTCATGGCGCGCATCCGTAAAGCCATGACCGAGCGCGGTGCCGACGCCTGGTTCGAGCAAGGCGCAAGCGAGCGCTGTCTCAAAGGTCTCGTCGCCAATCCCGCCGAATGGGAACAGGTGACGGACATCCTGGACGTCTGGTTCGACTCAGGCTCCACGCACGCCTTCACGCTGGAGGATCCGGAGGCGTTTCCGGGGCTCGCCGGGATCAAGCGGCAGCGCGACGGCGGCGAGGACCGTGTGATGTACCTGGAAGGCTCGGACCAGCACCGCGGCTGGTTCCATTCCTCACTGCTGGAATCGAGCGGCACGCGTGGCCGTGCCCCCTTCGATGTCGTGCTGACGCACGGCTTCGTGCTCGACGAGAAGGGGCAGAAGATGTCGAAGTCGCTCGGCAACACGGTGGCGCCCCAGGACGTGATCAAGAATTCCGGTGCCGATATCCTGCGACTGTGGGTGGCTGCTTCCGACTACGCGGACGACCTGCGCATCGGGCCTGAGATCCTGAAGACGTTCGTCGAGACCTACCGCAAGATCCGCAACACGCTGCGCTGGATGCTCGGCACGCTGGCGCACTACGATCCGAAGCGGACGGTGTCCTTGAAAGAGATGCCGGAACTGGAGCGGCTGATGCTGCACCGGCTGGCGGAGCTCGATGAGGCGATCCGCAAGGCGTACGCGGAATACGACTACAAGCGCGTCGTGGCGGTGCTATCGCAATTCATGAACACGGATCTGTCCGCGTTCTACTTCGACGTGCGCAAGGACGCGCTTTATTGCGAGCCGTATTCGAGCGCGAAGCGGCGGGCGGCGCTCGAGGTCATCGAGCAGATCTTCCGCTGCACGACCGTCTGGCTGGCTCCCCTTCTCTGCTTCACGGCGGAGGAGACGTGGCTGGCGCGCTATCCGTCCGAGACGGACTCGGTGCATATGGAGCTGTTTCCGGACCTGCCGGCCGTATGGCGCGACGACGCGCTCGCGCAGAAATGGCAGACGGTCCGGCGCGTGCGCAGTGTCGTGACGGGCGCGCTGGAGATCGAGCGCGCCAACAAGGCGATCGGATCGTCGCTGGAAGCTGCACCCCAGGTCTATGTCTCGGACGAGGCCGTGCTGAAGGCTCTCGACAGCGTAGACCTTGCGGAGATCTGCATCACGTCGGGGCTCGACCTGAAGGCAGAGGCTGCACCGGCGGGCGCTTTCGTGCTCGACGATGTAGCGGGTGTCGGCGTCGTGCCGAGGAAGGCCGAGGGCACGAAGTGCGCGCGCTCGTGGCGCATCACCACGGATGTCGGGTCCGATCCGGCCTTCCCGGACCTGTCCGCCCGCGACGCCGTCGCCGTCCGCGAATTCGATGCCATGAGCGCGTGACCAGCCGGATGACGCAAACGGGCCAGCGGTGGTTCTGGGGGACGTGGTCGAGGCTCGGGCTGAGCATTGCGCTCGTCACGCTCGTGGCCGATCAGGTGCACAAGTGGTGGATGCTCGACATCTACCGCATCCAGGACCGGGGACGGGTGACCATCACCCCGTTCCTGGACCTGGTGTTCGTGCTGAACCAGGGCATCAGCTATGGGCTGTTTGCCCAGCAGGAGGAGCTCGGACAGTGGCTGCTGGCGGGCTTCGCGGTGCTGGCTGCTCTGGCGCTGGCCTGCTGGCTGGCCGCCGGCACGGGGGGCCGGATCTGGGCCATCAGCGTCGGCCTTCTGATCGGCGGCGCCATCGGCAACGGCATTGACCGGGTGCGCCTGGGCGGAGTCGCCGACTTCTTCTCGATGCACGCCTTCGGCTATTACTGGTACGTGTTCAATATCGCCGATGTGGCCATTGTTGCCGGGGTGATGGGCCTCTTGTATGATTCCTTCACGTCGAGTCGCAATGACGCCTCAAACCCCGCGTAGGTGGCGCAGGTGGGTATTGGGGAGGGCTGTGGCTGCAGGCCTGAGCTTGGGAGCAGTTGGGGGATGACCAGACTTCAGCGACGCGCAATCGGTGCCGCGGTAATAACCGCGCTCGCCGGGCTTGGTGGTTGCGCCAACGAAGGCATCGAGCTCAACGGCAAGATCTTCGACGCGCTCGGCGTGTCGACAAGCTCTATCGCACCAAGAAAAGAACCCAGAATGGAGCAGCGGTCACCGATCGTTCTGCCGCCGGATGGCAAGCGCCTGCCCGAGCCAGGCTCCGCGCCCGAGTCCGCGAGCCAAAATCAGAACTGGCCGCAAGACCGCGAGGTCAAGAGGGTTGCCGATGCCGAAGAGGCCAAGCGCAAGCAGGCCGAGTTCTGCCGCGACGGCAACTGGAAAGAAAAGGCCATGAAGGACGAGGTAGGGGCTGAGGCCAAAGCGCCCGGCGGCAACTGCGGCTCGATTTTCTCCACCTTCTCCAAGGGTCTGTTTGGAAATCAGGAGTGATTGTGTCGCGGCCTGGATAACGCGCGCGGCCGCCTCATGGTTTATGCGCGTTGACCATTCCAAGATGAACGCGTTGTCATTTGACAAGGCCTGCCGCTGGCCCGACACGTGGCTGCGGGCAGCCGCGCGCACGAACCAACTCTTTCGCGGCTGAATCACCCACTGTCCTGGGCAGGACACTTGCGATTGCCCCTCGTAATTTGCGCAGGAATCGCCATGTTCGAACGTGCAATTTGCCGCCTCTCCAGCTTCGCGATGGCCCTCACCATGCTCGCAATGACGTCCCAATCCCTCCTAGCCCAAAGCGGGCCGGCCTCAACGGAATTCATGCTCGACAACGGCATGCAGGTGGTGGTCGTGTCCGACCATCGCGCGCCGGTGGTCACGCACATGGTGTGGTACCGCGTCGGCGCAGCCGATGAACCTAAGGGCGTGTCGGGGATCGCGCACTTTCTCGAACACCTGATGTTCAAGTCGACCGAGAAAATCGGCACCGGCGAATTTTCGAAAATCATTTCACGGCTCGGAGGGCAGGACAATGCCTTCACCGGCAACGACGTCACCGCCTACTTCCAGCGCGTGTCCAAGGATCGCCTGAAGACCGTCATGGAGATGGAGGCGGACCGCATGGTCAACCTCCGGCTGGAGGAGAAGGAAGTTTTGACCGAACGGCAAGTGATCCTGGAGGAGCGCCGCTCGCGGATCGAGAACAGCCCGTCGGCCATTCTCGACGAGCAGATGAACGCGGCGCTCTACATGTCACACCCCTACGGCATCCCGGTCATCGGCTGGGAGCATGAGATGGCCAAGCTGTCGCCCACCGATGCCATGACGTTCTACAAGCGCTTCTACGCGCCGAATAACGCCATTCTGGTCGTGACCGGCGACGTGACCGCCGACGAAGTCAAGGTCCTCGCCGAGCAAACGTACGGCAAGACCCCTTCCAACAAGCAAGTGACCTGGCTGCCGCGGGTGCAGGAGCCGCCGCACCGGGCCGCGCGCCGGGTGGAACTGCGCGACGCCCGCGCCGGCAAGACCTCGGTGCATCGCCTCTACCTCGCGCCCAGCTATCGCACCGCCAGCGAGGGCGAAGCCGAGGCGCTCGACCTGCTGCTCAAGATCACGGCCTCGGGCCCAACCAGCCGCCTCTACAAGAAGCTGGTGGTGGAGACCAAAGCGGCGTCCAGCGCCGGCGGCTGGTACTCGGGCGCAGCGCGCGACAGCGGCAAGATCTCGCTCTATGCCGTGGCAAGCGACGGAGTCGATATCGGCAAGGTCGAGCAGGGCATCGATGCCGTGATCGAGGAGATCAAAACCGGCGGCGTGACGGACGGCGAGCTCGAGCGCGCCAAGAAGGCCTATCTCGCCGAGTACATCTACGAGTCCGACAACCAGCAATCCCTCGCCCGCCGTTACGGCTGGTCGCTGACCGTCGGCCGCACACTCAAGGACATCGAGGAATGGCCCGCGCGGATCTCGAAAGTGACGCTCGCCGACGTCAAGACGGTGGCAGCGAAATATCTCGACATCCGCCACTCGGTCACCGGCACACTCATTCCGATTGCTCCCGAAGCAACGCCAAAAGCCGACGGCAATCCGCAACGCACGCCATCACGAGGCTGACAGACGGATCCCGACCTATGCATGTGATTACAGTTCCCCGCCTGTTCGGCGGCTTGCGTCAAGTGCGTCGATCGGCATGGCTGGCGATGATCGCCGTTGTTTCCGGTCTCACTCCCTTGCTGTTCGGTGCCGAGGCACAAGCCATGAAAATCCAGAGCGTAAAAAGTCCGGGCGGCATCGAGGCCTGGCTCGTGGAAGAGCATAGCGTGCCGCTGATCGCGATGCGGTTCGTGTTCGAGGGGGGCAGCTCCCAGGATCCCGCCGGCAAGGAAGGGCTGGCCAACTTCATCGCCGGAATGATGGACGAGGGTGCAGGCGATCTGACATCGGCAGCGTTTCAGGAGCGGATGGAGGAACTGGCCGTCCGCATGAGCTTCGACGACTCGCGCGATGCGCTGTACGGCAACTTCGAAACGCTGACCGCCAATCGCGATGCGGGCGTCGAGTTGCTGCGGCTTGCCGTGACGAAGCCGCGCTTTGATGCCGACGCGGTTGACCGCGTGAGAAACCAGCTTCTGGCGAGCCTCGCCTATGCCGCCAAGAGCCCAGAGAAGGTGGCGAGCAAGGCCTGGAGCGCCAAGGCGTTCGCCGGCCATGCCTACGGCCGCCCATCCGAGGGCACATCCGAGAGTCTTCTCAAAATCTCGGGGCAGGATCTCGAGGCGTACCGCAAGCGCGTGTTTGCGCGCGACACGCTGAAGGTCGTCGCCGTCGGCGACATTACTGCGGCCACGCTCGGCGCCCTGCTGGACAAGGTCTTCGGCGATCTGCCGGCAAAGGCGCAACTCGAGATCGTTCCGACCACGACTCCGTCGGCCAAGGACAAGCTCGAAGTTATCGAGATGGACGTGCCGCAGTCGGTCGCGCAGTTCGGCATGCTGGGTATTGCACGCAAGGACCCGGACTTCATGGCAGCGTTCGTGCTGAACCAGATCCTGGGCGGCGGCGGCTTTGCGTCGCGGCTCACGGAGGAAGTGCGCGAGAAGCGCGGTCTCGCCTATTCCGTGTACAGCTACATCCAGCCCTATCAGCACGTCTCCATCTTCGGCGGCGGCGTGGCCACGAAGAACGAGGAAATCGCCCAGTCGCTGGACGTCATCCGTGCGGAGCTGAAGCGTATGGCCGACGACGGGCCGACACCCACCGAGCTCGACAATGCCAAGAAGTTCCTGACGGGGTCGTTCGCGCTGCGCTTCGACAGCAATTCCAAGATCGCCAATCAGCTCCTGTGGATGATGCGCGAGGAAATGGGCATCGACTATGTCGAGAAGCGCAACGCGCAGGTCGAGGCCATCACGCTGGATGACTTGAAGCGCGTTGCCAAACGCCTGCTGAAGACCGATGATTTGATCGTTACGGTCGTCGGCAAGCCAAAGGGCCTGCTGCCACGCGGATAGCCAACGGGCGGCTTCACGGGCTGCCGTCGGACGATTGTCATCAGCGCGGGAGATGGTCTTGGAAGATGCGACTGGGCAGGCCAACGCTGACACGCTCCTCCTGCAGCAGCGTGTCGATGGTTGCCTCGACAAGGCCATCGGCGCAGCCGGTCTTAGACAATCTGAGCTCGACGCCTGGCTCGACAGGCTCCAGCCGGCCCTCGCCGGACTGAAAGCCGACTACGCCGGTGGCAAGCTGCCGCTGCTGCGCGTACCGGAGGCAACCGACGACATTGTCGCTTGCGAGGCGGCAATGGCGCGCCTGAGCGAGGATGCGCAGACCATCGTGTTCTTCGGCACCGGCGGATCGAGCCTAGGCGGGCAGGCCCTGGCACAGCTGACAGGCTGGAACATTCCCGGCGGCGCTGACGCCGGGCAGCGCGCACGGCCGCGCACGCGCTTCTATGACAATCTGGACGGCCTGACGCTGGAGCGCGCGCTGGCGTCCTTCGACCTGTCGCGCACACGCTTTGTCGTCGTCTCGAAGTCCGGCGGAACGCCCGAGACGATGGTGCAGGCAGTGTGCGCGCTGCAGGCCGTGACGGCAGCCGGGCTAGAGCAGCAGATCCCGCGCCTGTTCCTGGGTGTGACGGAGCCCGCACAGCCGGGCAAGACCAACGCGCTGCGATCGCTGTTCGAGGGCTATGACATTCCCCTGCTCGAGCATCACACCGGCATCGGCGGACGCTTCTCGGGCCTCACCAACGTTGGTCTGCTGCCGGCGCTGTCGCGCGGCATCGACGTGCGAGCCTTGCGGGGCGGCGCCAAGACGGTGGTCGACGCGCTGCTGGCCGCCAAGCATCCGCGCGACTTCGCACCCGCCATCGGTGCAGCCACCGCCATCGGCCTCAATCGCGACCGCGGCATCCGCGTCATGGTGATGATGCCGTATGCCGACCGGCTCGGAAAACTCAGCGAGTGGTACGTCCAGCTCTGGGCCGAAAGCCTGGGCAAGGATGGAGAGGGCACGGCGCCGATTCCGTGTCTTGGCCCACTCGATCAGCACAGCCAGCTCCAGCTGTTCATGGACGGGCCTAAGGAGCATTGCATCACCGTGGTGCGCGGGCCCATCGCCGGGACCGGGCCGCGGCTCGATCCGGAACTGTGCGAAAAGGCCGGCCTCGCGTTCATGTCGGGCCGCGCCGTGGGCGATCTGGTGGCCGCGCAGGCACAGGCGGTGCCCGAGGCGCTGCTGCGCGCCGGACGCCCTGTGCGCACCTTCGACCTCGCCCGGCTTGACGAACGCACGCTTGGGGCCTTGATGATGCACCTGATGCTGGAGACGATTCTCGCCGGCCGCCTGTTGGGCGTCGATCCGTTCGATCAGCCCGCTGTCGAGCTGTCCAAGGTGATCACGCGGGAACGTCTCACCCGAGCCTGACGAAGCGTGCAGGCCCGCCGGAGCGTTGCGCATGGCCATTCGTCAGCTTTCGCCCACAACAATCAACCGCATCGCCGCGGGCGAGGTGATCGAGCGCCCGGCGAGTGTCGTCAAAGAGCTGGTGGAGAATGCGATCGACGCGAGCGCGCGGCGAATCGAAGTCGTGACGGCCGGCGGCGGCTTGTCGCTGATCCGAGTCACCGACGACGGCTCGGGCATGGATGCGGATGACCTCGCCCTGGCGGTCGAGCGGCATGCGACGTCCAAGCTGACGGACGAGGATCTGTTCAACATCGCCACACTCGGATTTCGCGGCGAGGCGCTGCCATCGATCGGTTCGGTGGCGTCGCTGGTGATCCGCACGCGATCGCGGACTGCGGGCAGCGGGCTGGAGTTGGCCGTCGATCGCGGATTGAAGGGCCGCATCGGTCCGGCCGCCATGAACCCCGGCACCAGCATCGAGGTGCGCGACCTGTTCGCCGCGACGCCGGCGCGATTGAAGTTCATGAAGTCGGAGCGATCCGAGAACCAGGCCATATCGGACACCGTGAAACGCCTGGCGATGGCGCATCCGGAGATCGGTTTCAGCCTGACCGTCGGCGAGCGCGCAGGATTGACGCTGCCACCGTGCGCCCGGGATGCAGCCGGGCGGCTGCAGCGGCTCGGGCGCATCATGGGCCGCGAGTTCCTGGACGATGCGCTGGAGCTTGATGGGCAGCGCGAGGGCACCCGCATCTACGGCTTCGCCGGCCTGCCGACGCTGCACCGGCCCGACAGCGGCCTGCAGTTTCTGTTCGTCAACGGACGGCCGGTGCGGGACAGGATGCTGCTCGGCGCCGTACGTGCGGCCTACGGCGATCTGGTGCCGCGCGGCCGCCATCCGCTGGTGGCGATCTTCGTCGATCTCGAACCGCGCGATGTCGACGTCAACGTACATCCGACCAAGGCCGAGGTGCGGTTTCGCGATGCAGGGCTCGCGCGCAGCCTTCTGATCGGCGGTCTGCGCGTCGTGCTCGAGCGCGCGGGGCATCGCGCCAGCGCGCAGGGCGGCGTGCGTACGCTGGAGACGTTGGTCCGCGGCGCCGGGAGCACGGGTGGCGCGGCGCCCACATCGTCGTGGTCACCGCCGCTGGCATCACGTGGCAGCAGCATCACCGCAAGCTTTGCTGAGCTGGCACAGGCGCCGCTCGCGGGTCTCGACCAGCCGAGCGCAGATACGTCAGCCGCGGCAAGGCCGGCGCAGGAGGATCAGCTCGACCGGCCGCTCGGGGCTGCACGGGCGCAATTGCATGAAACGTATATCGTGGCGGAGACGCGAACCTCGGTGGTCATCGTCGATCAGCATGCCGCGCACGAGCGGCTCGTCTACGAGCGCATGAAGGCGATGCTCGCGAACGGCGGAGTTGCGCGGCAGGGACTGCTCATTCCCGAGGTGGTCGAGCTCGATGACGACGAGGTTGCGGCCCTGACGGAGGCGACCGCCGATCTCGAGCAGCTTGGTTTGATGATCGAGCCGTTCGGCGCAGGCGCCGTTATCGTGCGCGAAGCACCGGCGCTGCTGGGCGATACCGACGTGCGCGGCTTGGTGCAGGATTTGGCGCGCAGCCTCATTTCGGACAGCGGCGGCAGCGTGCTCAAGGAGCGCCTCGAAGCGGTCTGCGCGACCATGGCGTGCCACGGCAGCGTGCGCGCGGGACGGCGGCTGACGCCCGCCGAGATGAATGCCCTGCTGCGCGACATGGAGGCAACGCCCCATTCGGGCCAGTGCAATCACGGCCGGCCGACCTGGGTGGAGCTCAAGCGCGCCGACGTCGAGCGCCTGTTCGGCCGCCGCTAACTCGCGGGCGGCCGCGCCAAGGCCTCCGTCACGGCAGGACGCCCGGCCGAGATGATGACGAACACGCCCACCGCGACAACCGCAATGGCCGGCAGGATCTGCCAGTCGACCGGCATTGGGTGCAGCCAGCCTGCGGTGACAACAAGCTCCTGAGCGGCGAGCGTCACGAGAGGCGTGAAGGCGGTCGCCGCAATGAAGTTCTGCGTACCGATCTTCACGACCGAAGAGAAGGACAGATACTGCATGGCCGTCAGCACGACAGCACCGACGAGCAAGGAGACAAGAAGCGTCGGCAGGTGCAGGAACTGATCCAGCGTCGGAAGCCACTGAGCCGGGCCTAGTAGCCCTCCGGCGCGCGCAGCCAGCAATGCAGCCACCAGCATCGTACCGGCAATGGATGTGGAGAGCAGCACAAGGCCCGTCACGCGCATCTTGTCGATGACGGTGACCGCGCTGCAATTCCAGGGATGAAACTCGGTCGCGTAGGTCCGCATGCTCATGACGATGGCGCAGGCAAACGCCAGGGCGAGGCCAGGAATAGCCTTTTCCGGCGGCATCCCGCTCGAGAGCCCGAGGATGCCCGCCGTCACGAAGCCGGCGCCAAGCAAGGCGCGGGCGGCTGGTCGCCTGCCGGTGACGCCGTAGCCCATGGCCATCGCGACCGGGATGGCAAGCCGCGTCAGAACGCTGGCTTCGGCCGGCGTCACGTACCACAGCGTTAGGAAGTAAAAGGCCTCCATGCCGATGATGCCCGCGCCGACCAGCCAGCTCAGGGGCGCCAGCATGATGCGCACGGACTCGGATCCGGGGCCTGCCACCGCGACCAGCATCACGGCAGCGGTCAGCATCGCATACACGAGAAACACGATCGGGTGCGCGCCCACGGTGTGCGCAACCACGTAGCTGAGATTGAGCAACGTGATGGTGAGGATGAAGAGGCCTGCCTCGATCCATCCGCTCGGGGTCCGCCGCGCGCCATCCGCGGGCGTGCCGGCGGGTTGCGGCGCGTTCGCTTGCTGCATCATGTGCCCCGATAGCGCGCGAACAGCGCCTGGGTATCGCCCCAGCGGCGCACGTCCATGATCTCGAACCCTTCAGGCCAATCGATCACCGCATCGGACCGTTCCTCGACCACGGCGAGAGCGCCCGGAGCGAGCCAACCGCCGCCAGCTACGGCCGCCAGCGCTTTCCCGGCCAAGCCCTGGCCGTACGGCGGATCGAGAAATGCGAGCATGAACGCGTCTTGCTGCACTGCGCCGAGCCTTACGACATCGGCTGCCCGCACTTCGGCGCGGGCGGCAATGCCAAGGGCATCGATATTGCGCTCGATCAGCGCGCGGGCGGACGCGCTCTTCTCGACGAAGAGACAGAATGCGGCACCACGTGACAAGGCTTCCAGGCCGAGTGCGCCCGTGCCGGCAAACAGGTCCAGGACACGGGCGCCGTCGATCGAAACGTCCGTCGCGGCATGGGCCAGGATGTTGAAGATGGCGCCGCGCACGCGGTCGGAGGTCGGCCGAATGGCGTCGGACTTGGGGCCTAGAAGCGTGCGGCCCCGCAAGCTGCCGGCCACGATTCTCACGCGTCGCCGTCCCGGATGGCTGCCTTTGCGCCGACGCGCCGATCGCGCGCGGCATCGGCCTCGTCGCGCAGGCCCAGCTCGCGAGCGAGCTTGAGGCCGAGCTGGTCGGCCAGAATGCGGCGGGGCACGACCTCGACGGCGCCGGGCGCCAGATCGAGAAGTTGGAAGGGTCCGAACGACAAGCGGATCAGCCGGTTCACGTCGAGGCTGAGCGTGGACAGCACATTGCGCACCTCGCGGTTCTTGCCCTCGCGCAGGCTGAGCGTCATCCAGACGTTGCTGCCCTGCGTGGAATCGAGCTTGGCTTCGATGGGCCCATAGCGTACCCCGTCGACCTCGATGCCGTCCTTGAGCTTGTCCAGCGCCTCCTGGGTGACCTTGCCGTGCGCGCGGACGCGATAGCGGCGCAGCCAGCCTGTCGACGGCAGCTCCAGGTGGCGCGCGAGCGCGCCGTCGTTGGTCAGCAGCAGCAGGCCCTCGGTGTTGAGGTCGAGGCGGCCAACCGACATCACCCTCGGCATCTCGGGCGGGAGCTTCCCGAACACGGTCGGGCGGCCCTCGGGATCGCGATGCGTCGTCACGACCCCGCGCGTCTTGTGATACCGCCACAGGCGCACCGGCTCGGCAGCCGGCAGCGGCTTGCCGTCGACCAGCACGGTGTCCGATGGATTCACGTCGCGTGCTGGACTCTTGAGAAGCTCGCCGTTGACGCTGACACGCCCGGCCTCGATCCAACGCTCGGCATCGCGGCGCGAGCAAAGCCCGGCGCGGGCCATGGCTTTGGCAATGCGCATGGTCTCGGTTGGTGCGCCACCGGCCGCCTGGGACGCACGCGATGGCTGGGCAGACGAGGAACGCCGAGGCGCTCCGCTCGCGGCGGCGGCCTTGCGCGGGCCGGCCGTCGGGCGGATGCGGTCGTCGGGGCGGCGTTGACCGGAGCGCCGGTTCGGCATGTTATGGGTCCGAATGACTATCGTTCGAGTGAGCGACGCCCCTTATGACACCCTTCGCGCCGACGAACCACATGCAGCGTGCGCTGGCCGAAGCTGCGGCCGCGGGCGACCGTGCAGAAGTGCCCGTCGGGGCGGTCGTGGTGGCTTCGGACGGGATTGTATTGGCCTCGGCGGGAAACCGGACGCGGGAACTCAGAGATCCGACAGCGCATGCAGAGCTGCTGGCCATCCGGGCGGCCTGCGCGGCGCTTGGCGCAGAACGGCTAGCCGATTGCGACCTCTACGTCACGCTAGAGCCCTGCGCGATGTGCGCGGCCGCCATCTCGTTCGCGCGCATCCGGCGGTTGTATTTCGCAGCCTCGGATCCGAAGGGCGGCGGCGTCGAGCACGGTGCCCGCGTCTTCAGCCACGCGACTTGCCACCACGCGCCGGAGGTTTACGGCGGGATCGGCGAGACCGAGGCCGCGCAGCTGCTTGTGGCGTTTTTTTCTGAGCGGCGATAGTTGCGGCGCGGCGCGCCGTCTCGTCGAAGCCAAGGGCTTCCGGCGTGCGGATCGGAGCGATGCCATGTGCCTCGTAGAGCTGCCCGAGGGGCGCAGCATCGGCAATGACGGTACGGTAGATCCAGCGGTAGCCCCATTGGGTGTCGGCCACGGCGATGGCGCGCTCCCGGCCGATCAATTCGGTCATGGCCGCAACCTCGAGCCAGCAGACGACGAGGTGCACATAGGTCTGCTCGTAGTTGCGCGCGCCTTCGGGCAGTTTCGTCGGCGCCGTGGGATAGCGGCGTACCAGCTCGTCGAAGAATGGGGCGACTGGATCATGGTCATGCCCGCCGAGACGCCAGAGATACCAGTGCATCTGCTCGTGCAGATACGTCGACAGCAGCAGATCCTCGGTCTCGGCAAAGCGGGTGCCGAGTGTGAGGATGGGATGGCTGTGCGTCGGCCCAGCGGGAACTATGCGCACGTGACGCGTGAATTCGAAGCGCGCAAGATTATGCCGCACGCGAAGCGCCGACAGCAGCGCGCGAATGCGCACGGCCTCGCGCTCGGCGTGGTCCAGCTCGATATCGATGCGAAATTCGTCCCAGCGCGGCATTGACCCCGGCCTGCCGTTGCAAGCCGGGACCATGACGGAAGCAGGTGCGCGCGCAAATGTGGCGTGTCCGCATCTGTGGACAGAAAAGCGAATGGAACCAAGAGCTAAGAGACTGCGACGATCTATTTTCTCTTGCGCGGCTTCGGCAGACTCAGCTTGAGGCCTTTCAACCGCTTCTGTCTCGGCTCAGGCGGCGCGACGTCAAGCTGTGCTGCTGGCGCGGGGATGATTGCGCGTCCCAGCACGCGCCCGAGTTCCCGCTTCAAGGCGTCCTTCGCGGGTGCGGCGGCCGCCAGCACGTCCTTGAGCTTGTGAAACTCGAGCGCGTGGAAGGCATAGACATCGACATCGATGTAGATGTCGGGCCGCATCGATTTCAGTTTCTCGCGCACGATCGAGCGCTGCAGGATCTGCGTGGCGGCGAAAACCGCTTCCATGGCACGCGGTCCGCCGGCACCGTCAGGCTCGCGCGCGGCGCCCGACACATCGATGGCAACAGTGATGTCGGCGCGCCCGGCGATCAGATCGAACGGCAGCGGATTGACGAGACCGCCGTCCATGAGCTGACGGCCTTCGAGCGTCACGGGTTGAAAGATTGCGGGAAGCGCAATGCTGGCTGCTACCGCCTGCGCGAGCAGGCCCTCCTTCAGCACGACCTGCGTCTGGGCGTAGAAGTCAGTGGCGACCACTTCGAGGGGGATGGAAAGGCCGGAAAAATCCTTCGGCATACGCGACGGCAGGATCAGGTCCAGCAGAGCCGCTGGTTTGAGCAGCGCGCTACGCAGCGGCAAGAAGTTGAAAAGCTTCTGTACGGGGTCAGCGCGTGCGTTGAGCAGATTGCGCGCGAACTCGAAGCGCTGCCCGAGGGTTTCCTCGGTGTGCGCGCGGATCAACGCTGCCGAGAGCCCCGCCGCATAGGCAGCGCCGAACACGGCCCCGATCGATGTGCCGGCGATGACGACCGGGCGGATGTTCAGCTCCTCCAGCGCCTCTATCATCAGGATGTGGGCAAGGCCGCGTGCGCCGCCGCCGCCCAAGGCCAGCGCGATGGTCGGCTGCTTGGCCGGGAGTTGAGGCGGAGGCAGCGCTTCATTCATGGCCGGTCGCAGGAGCTCACATCTTGCCGATACCCGCCGCCAGGAACGGGACTATATGCGCCAGCGTCTCGGCCGGCTTTTCCTCGGGCAGGAAATGACCCGAGACGACACCCTGGCCGACGACCTCGGTGCACCACTGGCGCCAGATGTCGAGCGGTCCGGTGAAGAAGGCGTTCTCGCGCTCCTGTCCCCACAAGGCCAGCACAGGGCAGGCGATCTTGCGGCCGACGGCGCGATCCGCATCGTCGAACGCGACGTCGCAGGTGGCGCCGGCACGATAGTCCTCGCAGCCGGTGTGAATGCGGGCGGGATCGCGGAAGGCCGCGCGATAGTGCTCCAGCGCCTCGGGCGCAAAGGCCGAAAGATTCTTTGCCCCCGTCCATTGCGCCAGCATGTGCTCGAGGAAGAACATGGGACTGCCGCCGATCATCGTCTCTGGGAACGGCCTCGGCTGCGCCAGAAGCGCCCAGTGGAAGCGCGCCATGGCCGTCGAGCGGCGCATGTCGTCCCACGCAGACCAGGTCGGGACGATGTCGAGCGTGACGAGGCGGGTAACGGCCGCTGGATGATCGAGCGCGAGGCGGTAGCCGACGCGTGCGCCACGATCGTGGCTCAAAACCATGAACCGCTCGTGGCCCAACTCCCGCATGACCGCCACGAAATCGGCCGCCATCGCACGCTTGGAATAGGCTAGATGCTTGGCATCGGTCTCCGGCATCGAGCTCTGCCCGTAGCCGCGAAGGTCCGGGATGACGAGCGTGAACTGCGTGGCCAGCTCCGGCGCGACCTTGTGCCAGCACACATGCGTCTGCGGATAGCCGTGCAGCAGAAGCAGTGGCGGTCCGGAACCGCCGACACGCGCGAAAATCTCGGCGCCATCCGTCTTGATGCGGCGCTCGGCAAAACCCGGAAACAGATCAGGCAACGCGGTCATGCGGACTTCTCCCGGGCGATCGCCCTCCAGCCGATGTCCTTGCGGCAGAAGCCGCCGGGCCAGTCTATCATCGCGATTGCGGCATAGGCGCGGGCATGTGCCTCCGCGACGGTCCTGCCGCGGGCAGCGACGTTCAGGACGCGCCCGCCGGTGGCCAGCAGGCGGTCACCCTCGCGCGCCGTGCCGGCGTGGAAAATTTCGACGCCTTCGCTGTTGCCGGCCGCATCGAGGCCGCGGATTTCGCTTCCTTTCGCGTAGTCGCCCGGATAGCCGTTGGCGGCGAGGACGACGGCAAGGGCCGGATCATCGTGCCATCTGAGATCGAAGTTCGCGAGCACACCATCAGCCGTGGCGACAAGGGCCGGCAGCAGGTCCGACTTCAGGCGCAGCAAGAGGACCTGACATTCGGGATCGCCGAAACGGACGTTGTATTCGTAGAGCTTGGGTCCGTCCTGCGTGATCATGACGCCAAGAAATAGGACGCCCTTGAAGGGCGTACCGCGCCTGGCCATGCCTTCGACCGTGGGGCGGATGATCTCGTCCATGGTGCGGCGAATCATGTCAGGCGTCATGATGGGCGCCGGCGAATAGGCACCCATACCGCCGGTATTGGTCCCCGTGTCGCCATCGCCGACGCGCTTGTGATCCTGGGCCGTTGCAAGCGCCAGCACCGTCTTGCCGTCGCACAGCGCGAAGAAGCTCGCTTCCTCGCCTTCGAGAAATTCCTCGACCACGACCGTCGCGCCGGCTGCGCCGAACGCGCCCTCGATGCAGGCATCGACGGCCCGCTCCGCGTCCGCCACGGTTGCTGCGATAATGACGCCCTTGCCAGCCGCCAGACCGTCGGCCTTGATGACGATGGGTAGTTTCTGAGTCGCGAGATAAGCCTTCGCGGCTGCAGCCGAAGCGAAGATGCCGTAGGCGCCCGTGGGAATCGCGCACTCGCGGCACAACTCCTTGGTGAATCCCTTGGAGCCCTCAAGCTGTGCCGCGGCCTTGCTCGGCCCGAAATACTTGATCCCGGCACGCGCCAGATCATCGCCGAGCCCGGCAACCAAAGGCGCCTCGGGGCCGATGACCACAAAATCTATGGATTTGTCCTTGCAAAACGCAATGACCTGCGCATGGTCCGCAGCATCGAGTGGTACACATTCGGCAACTTGCGCGATACCGGCGTTGCCCGGACCGCAGTAGAGCTTGGTCAGCAGTGGACTTGCCGAGATCGCCCAGGCGAGAGCATGCTCCCGGCCGCCAGATCCGATCAGAAGGACATTCATGAGGCACAGGCTCCCGCAAGGCTCTGGAAACGCTGCTTCCGAAGGCCGCGCTTCGGCCGCCTTCATGTACCATCGAATGCCCTGGCAACAAACGGGGGTGGATCGTGGCTGATACCGTGCGCGTGCGGCCGGGCGGCAACGTCGTCGAGTTCTCCGTTTCGGAACTCTCCAACGCCATCAAGCAGGCGCTGGAGGACGGATTCGGCTTCGTGCGGCTGCGCGGCGAGATCTCGGGCTTCCGCGGGCCGCATTCGTCGGGCCACTGCTACTTCTCGCTGAAAGACGACAAAGCGCGCATCGAGGCGGTGGTCTGGCGCGGCACGATTCCGCGGCTGAAATGCAAGCCTGCGGAAGGGCTCGAAGTCATCGCCACGGGCCGCATCACGACCTTTCCAGGCTCGTCCAAGTATCAGATCGTCATCGACATGCTGGAACCGGCCGGCATCGGCGCGTTGATGGCGTTGCTCGATGAGCGCAAGAAGAAACTTGGCGCCGAAGGGCTGTTCGACGAGGCGCGCAAGCGCAAGCTGCCGCATCTGCCGAAGGTCATCGGCGTCATCACGTCGCCGACCGGCGCCGTGATCCGCGACATGCTGCATGGCTTCAACGAGCGCTTTCCCGCGCACGTCGTGGTGTGGCCGGTGCGGGTGCAGGGCGAGACCAGCGCAGCGGAGGTGGCCGCCGCCATCCACGGCTTCAATGCGATGCAGCCCGGAGGGGCGTTACCGCAGCCCGACGTGCTGATCGTTGCGCGCGGTGGCGGCAGCCTGGAGGACCTGTGGAGCTTCAATGAGGAGATCGTTGTCCGTGCCGCTGCTGCAAGCAAGATCCCGCTGATCTCGGCGGTCGGTCACGAGACCGATTGGACACTGATTGATCTCGCCGCCGACGCGCGGGCGCCGACGCCGACGAAAGCCGCCGAGTGGGCCGTGCCGAAGTTCAGCGAACTCGTGGAAGCGGCCGGCAAGCTCGGACTGCGTCTCGGCACCGCCGCGCGCCGTGTCGTCGAGAGCGCGCGGACGCATTTCAGGGCGGCAGCGCGCGGCCTGCCGCGGCTCGATGAGCTGCTGGCACTGCCGCGGCAGCGCTTCGATGCGGCGGAGCGCCGGCTGTCGCGCGCGCTCCTCGGCAACACGCAGGCGCACGCCCGACGCTTTGCCGGCGTTTCGCCGCGGCTGCAGCCCCGGCTCCTCCATGTCCGCATCGAAAGGGCTGCCGATCGCGTCGAGCGTGTCGCCCGCAGAAAGGCGCAGGCGCTCAGTCACGGCACGGGAGCACGGCGCGCACGTTTCGAACGACTCGCGGGCAGGCTGTCGTCGCGGCCGGTGGCGCGCAGGCTGACCGAGAGACGCGAGCGGCTGGATGAACTGGCACTGCGGCTGCCGCAATGCTTTGAAGCCAGTGTGTTGCACCGGCGACGCGCGCTGTCCGCCCAGGCGCAGATGCTGACTGCCTTGAGCTACCAAGGCGTGCTGCGGCGCGGCTTCGCGCTCATCAGGAACGAGGCCGGGCATGCGGTCCGTTCGGTGGAGGGCCTCGTGCCGGGCCAGCGGCTGGATGTCGAGCTCGCGGACGGAAATGTCGCAGCCGAGGTCCAAGGGGCCAAGGCGCGGCCTGCCGATGCGGCGACCGAGACGGCACCGCTCGGCGATACGCCGGCTCCGTTGCGTGGCATCAGCAAGCCGAAAAAACCGCCCGGCGGACAGGGCTCGCTCTTCGAATGACAGTATGCGGCAACCACATGGCTCGCATACTCTGGCTAAGCGCCGGCCCGCGATGTATTGTGGCGCGGTTTTTGGGCCGAACTTAATGGCGACTATAACGAAATGAACCGGTTCGAACGGCTGTTCGGTCTCAAGGGCGAGGCCCGAGTCAAATTCCTCGATGGCGAATTCCAGGTGGTTTCACCGGGCGATTTCGTCACCTGTGCCGTGACCGGCGAGGCGATCGCGCTGCCGGACCTGCGCTATTGGAGCGTCGAACTGCAGGAAGCCTATGCAACGGCCGACGCATCGCTGCAGCGCTATCGCGAGATGCGCCACAAGCTGCATAGAGATTAGATAGCGTTGGCGGATTTGGCGCTGACCGCAACTTCAAGCAAAGCCTTGAGCCGTTCCCTGTCCCGCTCGCCGAAGACCAAGGCGATCGGAAGGACGCGCGATGCGTCCTTGAGGCGGCCCACACATTCGGTCGAGCCGTCCATGCGCACCCAGTCCTTCTCGGTTGTGATCAAAGTTGCCGAGGCGGCCGATGCCCGGTCCATAAGTCTCCGAGCATCGGCCTCACCGAATGAATGATGATCGGGAAAGGACACCGCCTGGACGACGTTTGCCCCGAATCTCCGCAGAAGATCAAAAAAACGCTGCGGCGCTCCCGTACCGGCGAAAGCGACGACATCCGCGTTTTCCAGCCACGCAACCGGCTCGGTGGGCTGCACGGATGCCGTCAGGACGGGACCCGGAAAGCGCTGCCGTAGCCAGTCGGCGGTCGCTGTACTGCCGGCATCCTGCGGTTCATTGACAACGATCGCGTCCGCCAATCCAAACTGGAAATCGAGCGGTGCACGCAGAGGACCTGCGGGGATCACGCGGCCGTTGCCGATACCGCGGCGCCCGTCGACCACCGCCAGCGACAAATCCTTGGCCAGTGACGGATTCTGCATCCCGTCATCCATGATGATGACATCGGCCGGGCGATCGCCGGTCTCGATGGCCTTGGCGCCGGCGGCACGGTCGCGGGAGACGAGCGTCGGTGCCTGGCGCGCCAGCAGCAGCGGCTCGTCGCCGACGTCGGCAGCCGTGTCGGCGGCCTGGTCCACCCAGTGCGGGCCCGCGCGGCGGCCGCCATAGCCGCGCGTCAGAAAGATCGTCTTACGTCCCAGGCGCTGCAACTCGGCCGCCACCTGAACCGCGAGTGGCGTCTTGCCCGTGCCGCCCACCGTGAAATTGCCGATGCAGACAACCGGGAGGCGAGACCGATAGACGGTCGACCGTTCATAAGACCGCGTGGCGATGGCGCCCCAAATCGCACCGATGGGCTGCAGAAGCCGTTGCACCAGACGATGGTCGGCATCGTACCACCACACCGGCTCGTCAAGACGCACGCTTCAGCCCCGTGCCGGCCGGAACGAGTGCCAAAAGGGCGCCGAGCGTTCGCTGCAGGGCCCCAGAAAGCGACTTCAGCGCCTCGCCGGCGCGCGTGCGCACCACATCGAGCCGGGCCGGGTCGCTGCGCAACGCGAGAACGGTCTCCGCCAGCGTGTCAGCGGATGTGACCTCGCAGGCACCGCCGCGCTCGAAAAGCACCCGGTAGGCATCGGCGAAGTTCGACCAATGCGGGCCGGTCAGCACCGCCGCGCCATGGCGGACCGCTTCGATCGGATTCTGCCCCCCCCTCTCGACCAGGGAGCCGCCAATGAAGGCGATCGGCGCCAGCGCGTACAGGGTGCCGAGCTCGCCGATCGTGTCGGCGATGTAGATATCGGTGTCGCCGGCGGGAAGATGGCCGAGCGAGCGCCGCGCGACGGTCAGGCCTTGGGCCTGCAGCATCTCGGCAATGGCCGCGCCGCGCTCGGGATGGCGCGGCGCCAAGATCGTTACAAAGCGCTCGAGCGCGCCCGCCAGCGTGCGGTGGGCGGAGCCGATGATGGCCTCCTCGCCCTCGTGCGTGCTGGCCGCGACCAAAACCGGCCTGCCGGCTAGCACCGCCTCCAGCCGCCGCAGTTCCACATCGTCGACCGGAGGCGGAGGGGAATCGATCTTGAGATTGCCCGCAGCAATAGCGTGAGGTGCGCCGAGCTCAGAGAACTGCCGTGCCAGCGCCTCGCTCTGCGCCAGCACGAGATCGAAGCGGGAAAAGAGCTGGCTTGCGACTCGCGGGCGCCGCTGCCACCGCTCGAACGAGCCTTGCGACATGCGTGCATTGACGAGCGCGAGCGGGATGCCCCGCGCATGGCTCTCAAAAAGGAGGTTCGGCCAGATCTCCTGCTCCGTGAACACGGCGAGGCTCGGGCGCCAATGGTCGAGGAACTTGCCCACGAACTCAGGGGCATCGAGGGGCACGTACTGATGAATGGCGCCAGGTGGCAGCCGGCCTGCGGCCAGCCGCGCCGATGTCACAGTGCCGGTCGTCAAGAGCACCTGCAGATACGGGCGCGCGTCCATCAGGGCCCCGATGAGCGGCAGAATCGCATTGGTTTCGCCCACGCTGGCCGCGTGACACCAGGCGACCATGCCCTCGGGCCGGAGGGCGGCAGATTCGCCCAAGCGTTCGCCACGGCGGGCGGGATCTTCTTTGCCGCGCCGCTCGCGATGGCTCAGAATTAGCCCTGCGGCGGGACGCGCAAGAGACGTCAGCGCCCGGTACATCGACAGGGCAAAGCCGAGGTCAGACCGCCGCTCTTGGCTCTCAATCGAGCTGGCCATTCTGTTGATAGCACTCTTGCGGCGGGTGCACGGCCCCGCGACGGTGTGTTGATCCCAATTTGTATAGCGGATATTAAACCGATCCCAAAGGAGACGATTCACCGCCATGCAGAGAAATATTGTATGTTGAGCGGGGTGGTTTGGTCGTCTCCGCAAACAAGCGTGGCAATCCGGTGGCTGTGACCAAAATCGTGAAGTATCCGCGCCGAATCGTGCGGCAAAAAGTCCGAGGTGTGCGGGTCGCGATCACCGACCGCGCGCCGGAGTGGATGCGCGCTCTTTTCGCACCGGCCACGCACTACGCCGACATGCTGCTCGTGGATCACGGCATCTTCCGGCTGTTTTATCTCAATCGCCATAAGCTCGCCGATGGCGCTTGGCGCGCGGCACAACCCGCGCCGCATCAAATCCGCCGTATCGCGGACATGGGCGTCAAAACGATCGTCAATCTCAGAGGCGAGCGGTATTGCGGCAGCTACTGGCTCGAACGCAAGGCATGCCATGCGGCTGGGCTCCAACTGGAGAACTACCAGGTGCGCTCGCGCGCGGCTCCGAGCAAGGCGGAGGTTCTGGGTGCGCGCGATCTGTTCGAGCGCATCACATACCCAATGCTGATGCACTGCAAATCCGGCGCAGACCGGGCGGGCCTGATGAGCACGCTGTTCCTCATTGCGAAAGAAAAAGTTCCCGTCGACATCGCGCGCAAGCAGCTCGGACTGAAATACGGGCACATCCGCCAGGCGGACACGGGCATCCTCGACTATTTCTTCGAGCGCTATCTCGAGGACAATGCCAAGTCGCCGATCGAGTTCTTCGACTGGGTTGAGCGGGTTTACGATCCCGACGACCTCAAGCGCTCGTTTGCGGCCAAGGGCTGGGCCAACATGCTCGTCAACCGCGTGCTGCGACGCGAATAGCCCGAACGAATCAGATTTATTGCGCGGCGTCCTGGGCTCCGCCGGCGAGAAACTGCGTGCGGGACAAGCGCGCATAGGCGCCGCCCCTGGCGACCAGCTCGGCATGCGTGCCGGCCTCAATAATCTGCCCGCCCTCCATGACACGAATCTGGTGCGCGCTCTGCACGGTCGACAACCGGTGCGCGATGACGAGCGTCGTGCGGCCCTTGGTGAAACGAGCCAGCGCCGCCTGCACCAGTTGTTCCGATTCAGTATCGAGCGCGCTCGTCGCCTCGTCGAGCAGCAGGATCGGCGCGTTCTTCAGGATGGCCCGCGCGAGAGCCAGACGCTGACGCTGCCCGCCGGACAACCGCATGCCGCGATCGCCGATCTGGCTGTCGTAGCCGTTGGGTTGCGTAACGATGAAATCGTGCGCGGCAGCCGCGCGCGCGGCTGCGATGATCTCGGCCTCGGTCGCGTCCAGCCGGCCGAGGGCGATGTTGGCGCGGATGGTGTCGTCGAACAGCGTCACGTCCTGGCTGACGACGGAGATCGCATCGCGCAGGCTGTCGAGGGTAACATCGCGGATATCCTGCCCATCGATGGTGATATGGCCGCCGGTGACGTCGAACAGGCGCGGCACGAGATTGATGAGCGTCGATTTGCCGGCGCCCGAGCGGCCGACGAGCGCAACGGTCGTGCCGCCGGCGACGTCCAGCGTGACGCCGCTCAGCGCTTCGCTGTCGCTCGCCCCGTAAGAGAACGAGACGTTGTCGAAGCGAATCGATCCCGTCGGGGCCTTAAGCGGCTGCGCGCCAGGTCGGTCGACGATGGCCGGCTTTTCATCGATGATCTCATAGATGCGCTCGACGGCGGCCAGGCCTTCCTGGACCTTGGTCGAGAGGCTGCCGATACCACGCACGGGCTGGGCCGCTAACATAAGCGCGCCGATGAAGCCCATGAACTGGCCTATGGTGGCCTCGCCCCCTGACATGCGCCATGCCGCGAGCCCGACGACACCAGCGACGGCAATACCGCCGAGTGCTTCGAGCATGGGGTCGAGCCGCGACCGGCTCTTCACCGCCTTCATGCGCAGGCCGTAGAGCTGCTCGAAACTGGTGTTCATGCGCGACGCGGCATAGTCTTCGAGGCGGAAAGCCTTGATCAGGCGCACGCCCGAGAGCTTTTCCGTGAGCAGGGACGTCATGTCGCCGAGCTCGCTTTGAGTCCGCTTGGCGACCCGCCGCAAGCGCTTGCCGATGGCCATGATCGGCAACACCGCCACCGGGTAGACGCCCAGCACGACGAGCGACATCACCCAGTCCGTGTAGATCATGTAGGCCGCGAGACCCACGATAATGAGGCTGTCGCGCACGGCCGTATTGAGCGCGGCCTGCGCGGCCTGCTGCACGAAAACGATGTCGTTGGTCAGGCGCGACACCATGCGACCCGGCGTTTCGCGTGTGAGCCGAGCAAAATCGGCCGTGATCAGATGCCGGAAGGCGACCTTCTGCATGTCGGTGGTGATGCGCATGATCACGCGATTGGTCGCCACCGTCTGCAGGTAGAGCAGGACGCTGCGGACGGCCGTCACGATGACGATGGCCGCCAGCACCCAGCGCAGCTGCGTGAAGTCCCCGCCGGACAAGGCGTCGAACGAATATTCCAGGATCTTCGGATAGGAGGCCGTGGCTGCGGCGAGCAGGCCCGTCAGCGTCAGAACGCCGATGAGCGTGCGCCAGCGCGGCCACACCCAGTCGGACAGAAAACGCGCCAGCAGATGGCGCGTTCGATCGTCCAGCGTAAGCTGCGGCTTCGGCGTCGCTGTGTCGCGTGTCTCGGCCAATGGTCCTCCGCGGCGTGCACTTCCCGAGTCGCTCCGGGCGCGCCCATCGTGGTGCGTAGCATCCGGGGACGGCAGGCGCCAGCGCGCGCGACCTTACGGCGCGCCTGCGGCTGGTTTCTTCGTCGTGGCATCCGGATCGAGCAGGCGGTGCAGGTGAACGATGAAATAGCGCGTCTGGGCGTTGTCGACGGTGCGCTGCGCCACGGCCTTCCAGGCTTTGTAGGCCTCGGCGTAGTTGGGATAGATGCCGACGATGTCGAGCGCATCCAGGTTGGCGAATTCGATGCGATCGAGCGACTTGAGCTCCCCGCCCAAAACCATGTGGAGGAGCTGCGGTTTTTCGTCCGATGCGGCCGGCATGATGGTCCCCGATAGGCGTCCCGCAATAGCACACGGTTTGATCGCAGCTTTAGGGTGTTCATTAAAGCGATCTGAAGCCTTTTATGCGACATTCAAATCAACCTGGACGCAAAATCAAAGCACAAGTTCCAGGCATCGGGGCAGAAGGCGTCACCCGGCTCGCTCGAACCCTATGGGTTCGAACGGCTGGGCCTTCTGCGTTCAGCGGCCGCCCGCCACGGCACCCCATGCCATCTCGGCGATGAGCCCCGCCACCAGCAGCCACCCGACCGTGCAGTTCGACCGGAACCGGACCAGGCAGTTCTGAGGATCGGAGATATCGAGCGTTTTGATCTGCCAGGCGAGGTGCGTTGCTGTGGTCGCAAGAGCGGCGGCGGCGACGAGACCTGCGCCGGCCAGATATCCGGCGACAGCCCATAGGATCACCGCAGCACCGTAGAACGCAATGAGCCAGAGCTTGGTGTCGTCGCCAAATCGCAAGGCCGTGGACTTGAGGCCGAGTACCTCGTCGTCCTCCTTGTCCTGATGGGCGTAAATCGTGTCGTAGCCGATGGTCCAGAGGACGCAGCCCCCATACAGGAAGAGCGCCGGCAGCGCCAGCGCGCCCGTGACGGCCGCCCACCCAATGAGGGCGCCCCATTTGAACGTCAGGCCGAGGACCAACTGCGGCCAATAGGTGAACCGCTTCATGAAGGGGTAGATCGCCACCAGCCCGAGCGAGGCAATGCCAAGGGCAACGGCAAACCAATTGAACTGCAACAGCACGGCCAGCCCGGCGAGGCACAAGACGACCATGAAAACCTTGGCCGCCGCCACGGTCACCTGGCCTGACGGAATGGGACGGTTGCGCGTTCGGGCAACACCCGCATCGTAGTCCCGGTCGACGATATCGTTGTAGACGCAGCCCGCGCCGCGCATGACGAGGGCACCGACGGCGAACAGGAGCGCGTACCACGGGTTGGGATACGCCTTCCCCAGCGAAAGCTCGGCCAGCGCCTGGGACCACCAGCAGGGAAACAGCAGGAGCCAGGCGCCCACCGGGCGGTCCGCGCGGGCCAACCGCAGATATGGCCGCCAGGCATGGGGCGCGTGGCGATCCACCCAGTTGCCGGAGGCGGCGTCGGGAACGACCGGCACCTCGGGTCCGGAATGCTGCTGCGAGACATGCATGTGCGGCACCGTAGTGAACTGCGGCGCGCCCCGCAATCGCTGGTCGAGATGACGGCGTGGGCGCGGGCCGCTATCAATGGGCCATGACGGATGACACCGATTTCAGAGTCCCGCGGGTCTATGTCGAAGTCGATCTCGCCGCCGGCGGGACGGTCGCCTGCACGCGCGAGCAGACCAACTATCTGCGCAACGTGTTGCGGCTGGGCGCAGGCGACGTTGTTCTCGTGTTCAACGGACGCGACGGAGAATGGCAGGCGCAGCTCGGGCTCGATGGCCGGCGCGACGCTTCGCTCACGCCCCTGCGGCCGGTCCGCCCGCAGCAAGTGGGCCCCGACCTTCATTACCTGTTTGCTCCGCTGAAGCATGCGCGGCTCGACTACATGGTGCAGAAGGCGACGGAGATGGGGGCGGCGCGGCTGGCGCCAGTCCTGACCCAGCGCACCGTGCCGAGCCGGGTCAACCTCGACCGCATGCGCGCTAACGTCATCGAGGCGGCGGAACAGTGCGGCATTCTGACGATCCCCGAGGTGGCGGAGCCGCGCCGGCTCGAGGCGGTCCTGTCGGACTGGAACGCCGGTCGGACGCTGATCTTCTGTGACGAAAGTGCCGCCATTAAAAATCCCATGGTGGCGCTGGCAGCCGTTGAGACCCAAGCTTTTGCCGTGTTGATCGGACCTGAGGGCGGGTTCGCAGAATCCGAGCGCGAGATGCTGCTTTCCAAGGCGTTCGTGGTGCCCATCTCCCTCGGCCCCCGCATCGTGCGGGCGGATACGGCCGCTGTCGCGGCTCTCGCACTCGTGAATGCCGCGCTCGGAGACTGGAGATAGGAGTTGCAGCGGCGGGCTTGTAACCGGCCAAGCTGGCGTCCATAACATGCCTCGCCAAGCCACCCTGGCGCGGCATTCCTTGAGGCAAGGACCCAGGAACCTGCATGTCGACCCGCCAGGAAGGCTCTGCCTCTCCCATCGTCGAGTCCCGCAGCGATCTTGTCGCGTGGATTGCCGCGGGGTCCAAGCCGAAGGCGGCCTGGCGCATCGGCACCGAGCATGAGAAGATTGTTTTCCGCACCGATGATCATCGTCCCGTGCCCTACGAGGGGCCGCGCGGCATCCGCGCCATCCTGGAAGCGCTGATCGCACGCTTCGGCTGGGAGGCGATCAAGGAAGGCGACACCATCATTGCGCTGCGGTGGCCCGAGGGCGACCTGCCGCCGACCGTGTCGCTGGAGCCCGGCGGGCAATTCGAGCTGTCCGGGGCCCCCCTGAGCGACATCCACGGGATCGGCGCGGAGACGCAGTCCCATCTCGATCAGGTGAGCGCCATCGGCAAGGACCTGGGCATCGGCTTTCTCGGCATCGGCTTCTCACCGACGTGGCGGCTGGACGAGATCCCGCGCATGCCGAAGAAGCGCTATGCGGTCATGACGCGCTACATGCCGATGGTGGGCAAGCGCGGCCTCGACATGATGTACCGCACGGCCACCATCCAGGTGAACCTCGACTTCGGCAGCGAGGCGGACATGGTGAAGAAGCTGCGCGTCTCGCTGGCGCTGCAGCCGATAGCCACCGCTATCTTCGCCAGCTCGCCCTTCACCGAAGGCAAACCGAACGGTTTCATGTCGATGCGCAGCGAGGTGTGGCGCGACACCGACCCCAACCGCACAGGCATGCTGCCGTTCGTGTTCGAGCCCGGCATGGGGTTCGAGCGCTATGTCGACTACGCCCTCGATGTGCCGATGTATTTCGTTTACCGCGACGGCAACTACATCGACGTGGCGGGGGCGTCGTTCCGGGATTTTCTAAACGGCCGACTAGCGGCGCTGCCGGGCGAACGTCCGACGCTCGACGATTGGTCCGACCATCTGACGACACTGTTTCCGGAAGTGCGCTTGAAGCGTTTCCTGGAAATGCGCGGCGCCGACGGCGGCCGCTGGCGGCGCATCTGTGCGCTGCCTGCCTTCTGGACCGGCCTGCTCTATGACGATGCCGCGCTCGAGGCGGCCTGGTCGCTCGTCAAGGACTGGACGGCGGAGGAGCGGCAAGTCCTGCGCCAGGCCGTGCCGCGCACGGCGTTGAAGACGCCGTTCCGCGGCGGCACCGTGCTGGACATCGCGCGCGAGACGGTCGGCATCGCGGCCAACGGGCTCAAGGCACGCGACCGTCTCAATGCAACGGGTGAGGACGAGCGCGTGTTTCTCAAGCCGCTGGACGCCATCGTTGCGTCCGGACGCTCCACGGCCGAGGATCTGCTTGCGCTCTATGCCAACGAGTGGAAAGGCGACATCGACCGCATCTACGTCGAGCATGCCTTCTGCACGTAACAAAACACCGGGTACGAGCCCCGGTGCTGACTTCATATTCATAAGCCGACCTGTCGCCCTGAACCGTCAGGCCGCAGTGTTCGAATGCCCGGCTTGGCTCGGATCGAGAACGGGCCGGAGCTCGTTGGGGTCGTTCGGGCGGCGCACACGGCCGTCGAGGAATGCGCCCTGCTCGACCGACAGAACCTGGTGATGCACGTCGCCTTCCACCTTGGCGCCGGCCTGGAGGACGACACGCAAGCCGCGGATGGTTCCTGCCACCTCGCCGCGCACGATGACGCTTTCGCCCGAGACGACGCCCGTCACCCGGCCCTTTTCGCCGATGATGACTTCGCTGCCGACGACATCGCCCGTCACGTCGCCATCAACCTGGAGGATGCCCTGCGAAATGATGCGCAGGCCCTGGCCGACGATGGTCAGGTCGTTGCCGATGATGGATCGGGGCTGAGACGACGTTCCCGCTGCCACCGGCGGCGGCATGGAGCGGGCATCGGCCGCGCCGTTGTTCGCTGCCAGCTTCAAAGCATCGAACGGCCGCGGCTCGTTGGCTGCGGGCTTTGAATCCTGATTGTTACGCGTGAACATGTAAGGCCCCCGTGAAGACGCATGAGTGGTACGGGACCGAAACAACGACGGCCGCGTGGTGGAATTGTGGCTGCCGGGACCGATTGACGCAATTGCCTATCCGCCAGTCACGACATCCGATGATGCACGGGACTCACGGCAACGGGGCGACAGCGGCGGCTTTGGCGCGCTAAAATGCGGATAGGGTTAATTTAACAAGCGCCGGAAGGCATGAGCTTGCGACGGGGAAACGCCATGACCAATGAGCTGATCCGCATGGCGGCCAGGGAGGCCATTCGCCGGGTTGCGACAGGCGAGATCACGCCGCTCGACCTGGTTGCAGCGGCCGAACAGCGTGTCGCGGACTGCGAGCCGGCCCTGAATGCGCTGCCCACACTCTGCTTCGACCGCGCACGCGACCGGGCCAAACGCATGATGGCGGACAAGGCGATGGCCAAGCCCGGCGTGCGCGGCTGGCTCGCGGGACTGCCCGTTGCCATCAAGGACCTGACCGACGTCGCAGGCGTGCGCACGACCTACGGATCGCCGATTTTCAAGGACCATGTGCCGGCGGTATCGCATCCCGTGGTCGAGCGCATCGAGGCGAACGGCGGTATTGTGATCGCGAAGTCGAACACGCCCGAGTTCGGCGCCGGCGGCTCGACGTTCAATGAGGTGTTCGGTCGCACGACCAACCCGTGGAATACAGCGCTGACCTGTGGCGGCTCGACCGGCGGCGGCGCGGCGGCATTGGTCGCGGGGGAGGTGTGGCTGGCGCAGGGCACCGATCACGCAGGCAGCCTGCGGCGGCCGGCAACATATTGCTCGGTCGTTGGATTGCGTCCCTCGCCCGGGCGTGTAACGCGCGGCACGTCGAACAATCTGTATGCGCCGCTGTCGGTGCAAGGCCCGATGGCGCGCAACGTTCCGGATCTGGCGCTGTTCTTCGATGCAATGACGGGCTTCTGCCCGCGCGATCCCCTCACCTTCGACGCGCCGGCCATGTCGTTCTCGGAAGCCGTCGCCGGGCGCGAACGTCCGAAGCGTATTGCGTTCACCGCCGACTTCGGCGGCAAGATCCCGATGGACAGCGAGACGCGCGACATCTGCCGCAAGGCGGTCCGTCGCTTCGAAGAGCTGGGTGCGATCGTCGAGGAGGCAACGCCCGACATCGGCACGATGGCGGAGGCGTTTCTCGTTCTGCGGTCGCAGGCGTTCGTGGTCGATCGCGAGCAGCAGCTCGAGACGCATCGCGATCTCCTCAAGGCCGACATCATCTGGAATACCGAGCAGGGATTGAAGGCGACACCGAGCCGCCTCGCCTGGGCCGATCGCGAGCGGGCGGCATTCTATCGCCGGGTCGCAGCCTTTTTCGACACGTACGACCTGCTGGTGACGCCGGGCGCGTCCACACCGGCCTTCGACGTCAAGCTGCGCCATCCGGAACGGATCGACGGCAAGCCGTTGGAGCACTACCTCGGCGCCTCGCTCATCACCGGCCTGACGACGCTGATGGGCGTGCCCTCGCTGGCCGTGCCGTGCGGCTTCGACCAGTATGGGCGGCCGGTGGGATTGCAGATCGTCGGCCGGCCGCGCGGCGAGGCGGCGCTGCTCGCGGCTGGGGCGCTGTTCGAGGAAATGATGGGGCTCGACCGGCTGGTGCCGATCGATCCGAGGCCCGGCACGGTGCCGCCGGCTTAGCTTTTCAGACCTGCCGCAAAGCGGTCGAGCAGCGTGTTGACCGCCGGCGGCACCTCGAGTTGCGGGAAATGGCCGACGTCAGGGACAACCTCGACCTGGGCCCGCGGAACGCGCGTCTTGACCATGTCGAGATAGGGCGAGGTCTGCCCGACCTGGAGCGAGCGGCGCTGGCGCTTCTCGTCCTGGTACGTGCTCTGGATCAGCATCAGCGGCACGGAAATGCGGTCGAGGGCCGCGTCCATCTTCTCGGCGTCCCACCGGCCGATATCGGGAAACAATGCGCCGGCGATCTCGGGCGGCCGGGCCAGCGCGCGGGCGACAATGGGTTCAGACTTGGCGCGATCGTAACCGGGGCTGAACATGGCGACGAACAGGGGCCTGACGAACGCTTCGTAGCCGACAGACTTGATCTGCGCGGCCGTTGCTTCATGCGCCTTCGAGCCGGCCGGACCGAGCCGGCTGCCGTCGACGAGGATCAGCCCGGCTACGGCCCAAGGGGCGGCGAGCGCGGCTTCCATGACGACGCGGCATCCCATGCTGTGGCCGACGAGAATGGCGGGCGCGAGCTTCATCTGGCCGAGCAAGGCAGCGACGTCACGGCCGTGCGTCTCGATGCGCGCATGCTCCATCGTGCCGGGCGTGGCGCCGTGACCGCCGAGATCGACGGCGACGGTTTCGTGGCGGGGCTTCAAGTGCGCAACCTGGAAATCCCAGTCGCTGCGCGCACAGCCGAAGCCGTGCACGAAGACGAAGGGCGGGGTGCCTCCGGCCGTTCTTGTATGTTCAATGCTGGCCATGCTCGCGTTTCCTCATCGTCCGTTTCGCTTTTTCCGCAGTTGCATCACCACTTCGGGTGCCGCGCTCGATTTCGCCACACGCTAAAGCAAGTCCCGGCAGGCGTCGATGTCGCATGGTCTTCGATTTATTTTTCTGCCAGCCTCCACAATAGTCTTCAACAATTGAAAGGAGGTGATCCGATGTCGAGTGGGATTGCAGAGCTGATGCACCAGCCGAAGCGGATCTCGCGGACACAGGGGCAGCCTCCTCGTTCCGCCTGATCAGCCTCGAACGGCTCCCATACGGTCGAGCCAACTGAGGGCTGAGCAGCAGTCGATCTCACGAAAGGCCGCTCCCGACATCGGGAGCGGCCTTTTTGTTGTCTGTACCAGTACCGTGCGGTCATACTGGCTCAAGACCGGCGCCGATACGCCGGCTGACGCGCGCGCCCCAGGGAAGGATGCGTTCATGCGACTGCCGAAGTTGACCTATGACGAGCTGACACCCGAGCAGAAGGCGGTCTGGGACGAGGTGGTGGCCGGGCCGCGCAAGAAGATGCACGGGCCGTTCTTCGCATGGCTGCACAGTCATGAGCTTCTGAGCCGCGGTCAGGCTTTGGGACTGTATGCGCGTTTCCAATCGGGATTGCCGCAACGGCTGTCGGAGCTGTGCATCCTCATCACGTCGGCCCATTGGAAGGCGTCGGGCGAGTGGGTCGATCATGCGCCCATCGCACGCGAGCTGGGCGTGGACGGAGACGCACTGGAGGCGTTGCGTACCAGCAAGCCGGCCAAGTTCAAGCAGGACGACGAGGCGGCGGTCTATGATCTGGCACAGGAACTGTTGAAAACGCACGAGGTTTCCGACCCTACATACAAGCGGGCCGAAAAAGTGCTGGGCCAGCGGGGCGTCCTCGATATCATCGCGGTGCTCGGCTACTACGGCCTCATCGCCATGACGTTGAAGGCGTTCAAAATGCAGCCCGAGGGCGTGGCCGACCCGTTCGGCGACGCCAAAAGGGCGAATTAACCGCGCCGCCCGCCACCACGCGTATACGGAACGCGCAATATCTGGCATACGTCAGGCGTGGCTGAGGCATGGCATTCTCGGCAAAACACCCCACATAAGGGGGCGTGGATTTGGGAGGATTTGGCTTTGGAAGGGACTAACATGTCAAAGATCCGACTGACAGTGGCAGCGCTCGGCGTCGCCAGTGCCCTCGCGGTCGTGGCAGTAGACTACGCCGAGGCACGCGCCGGCAGCGGCCGGAGCTGGGGCAGCCGGGGCGATCGCACCTACAGTGCGCCGCCGGCAACCAACACGGCGCCGAAGCAGGCTGCGCCGGTAGAGAAATCAATCACGCAACCCGGCAAGGCGACAAGCGCCCAGGGCGCGCAGAACGCGGCCGGCACAGCGGCGCAGGCGTCACGCTTCGGCGGCATGCGGTCGCTGCTGATGGGCGGCCTGATCGCTGCCGGTCTCGCCAGCATCTTCGGCATCGGCGCACTGGCGAGCGTGCTGGGATTCCTGCTGCAGTTTGCGCTCATCGCCGGCATCATCTGGCTGGTCATCAGCTTCATCCGCAGCCGCAATCAACCGACACTGGCGCGAGCCTCGGCGCGCGGACCCGGAGCGCCACTGACACGCGACAGCATGATGCGCGAGACAGCCGGAGGCTCGGGCATCCCCTCCGTGGGCGGCAGCGCACCCGCAGGTGCGGCGGCGGCAGCGGCCCTGGCGATCGGCCCGGACGATTTCAATACGTTCGAGAAGCGTCTCGGCGAGATCCAGCGCGCCTACAGCGAGGAAAATATCGACAAGCTCGGAGAACTGACGACACCGGAAATGCTGTCCTACTTTGCGCAGGATCTGTCGGACAATGCCAAGCAAGGCGTCCGCAATGAGATTACCGACGTGAAGCTGCTGAAGGGCGATCTCGCGGAAGCCTGGCAGGAGGGCGGATCGGACTATGCGACGGTCGCCATGCACTATGCGCTGGCGGACGCCATGGTCAACAAAGCCACCGGCAAGATCGTGTCCGGTGACGGCGCCCGCCCGACCGAGGTGACGGAGGTGTGGACGTTCCGCCGCGAGGGGCGCAATGCGCGCGACGGCTGGCAGCTGTCGGCGATCCAGTAGGCCTGAAGACAATCAACGGCGGCGCCGCGCGCACATGCGCCGGCGCCGCCGTTTTGCGTTGAAGCGTGACTGACACACGTCTGTCACACGGCCGAGGCTGGCATGGAGACGCGATTTTGTTGATCAAGCCGGCGGGAGTTCCTTGATATCACGTGCCGCCTGATCTATGCGGACTGTGCCGCAAGGCACTTCGCGGGAAAGTGGCCGCCGCTAATAACCCGGCGCAATTTCGGTATGGCTCGATCATCGGAGGTCTGAGTTGGACAACGTTTTGATCATCGGTGCGGGTGCCGCGGGTTCTGTCGTCGCGCAGAAGTGCGCCATGAACCGCGACGTGTTCAAGAAGATCCATCTGGCGTCGCGCCGCATCGAGAGCTGCGAGAAGATCGCTGCGCGCTGCAAGACGCCGATCGAGATCAGCCAGGTCGACGCCGACAAGGTTCCCGAGGTGGTCGCGCTCATCAAGAAGGTGAAGCCGGACCTCGTCATCAACATGGCGCTGCCCTACCAGGATCTGTCAATCATGGACGCGTGCCTGGAGACGGGCGTGCACTACATGGATACGGCCAACTACGAGCCGCGCGACGTCGCCAAGTTCGAGTATTCGTGGCAGTGGAAATACCAGGACAGATACAAGGCCAAGGGGATCATGGCGATCCTCGGCTGCGGCTTCGATCCGGGCCAGTCGAACATCTATTGCGCCTACGCGCAGGAATTCCTGTTTGACGAGATCACGACGATCGACATCATCGATTGCAACGACGGCAGCCACGGCAAGGCGTTCGCCACCAACTTCAACCCGGAGATCAATCTCCGCGAGGTGACGCAGCGCGGCAAATACTGGAAGAATGGCCAGTGGATCGACATCGATCCCTTGTCGATCGCGACCATGATCGACTATCCCGAAGTGGGCCCACGCAAGTCGTACCTGATCTATCACGAGGAGGAGGAAAGCCTCGTTGAGAACATCAAGGGCCTGAAGCAGATCCGCTTCTGGATGACATTCTCCGACAACTACATCAAGCATCTCGAGGTGCTGCAGAACGTCGGCATGACCCGCATCGATCCGGTCATGTACAAGGGCAATCCGGTCATCCCGATGGAGTTCCTGAAGGAGCTGCTGCCGCCGCCGTCCTCGCTCGGCGAGAACTACACGGGCCGCACGTCGATCGGTTGCATCTTCGTCGGCAAGAAGGATGGCAAGGAGAAGCGGGCCATCATCTATAACGTCTGCGACCACGCCGACTGCTACAAGGAGACGGGCGCGCAGGCCGTGTCCTACACGACGGGCGTGCCGCCGGTCGTCGGCGCCATGATGCTGTTCAAGGGCCATTGGAAGGGCAAGGGCGTGTTCAACGTCGAGCAGCTTCCGCCGAAGCCCTTCATGGACGAGATCGGCAAGCAGGGCCTGCCGTGGCACCTGAAGGAGATGACGTCGGCCGATCAGAAAGAGCTGTTCGCGGTCAAGACTTGATGGCACCCAGCAGACTCAGAGTCTGCTGCTGCCCCTCACCCTAACCCTCTCCCCGTTCTGACGGGGAGAGGGGATTTCCGGGCTGATTACCATGACGCCTGCCATCCCCACCGACATTCGCACGCCGGCCTATGTGCTGGACGTGGCGCGCCTCAAGAAAAACCTGGCGACGGCGCGCCGCGTCAAGGCGGAGTCCGGCTGCCGCATTCTGCTTGCTACCAAGGCGTTCGCCATGCCGTCGGCATTCCCGCTGATGCGCGAGGTGCTCGACGGCACGACCGCAAGCGGCGAATACGAGGCGCGGATGGGGCGGGAGGAATTCGGCAAGGAGGTGCACGTTTACGCGCCGGCCTACACGGAGGACGAGGTGCGCAACCTCGCGCGCATTGCCGACCACGTCTATTTCAACTCGCCTGAGCAGATCGCGCGCTTCCTGCCGGTCGTGCGGGCGGCAAAGGGCGTGAAGGCCGGCGTGCGCGTCAATCCGGGCTACTCCAACGCCACACTTGGCGGCCACCTGTACGATCCGGGCGCTCCTTTCTCGCGCTTCGGCACCACGCGCGCCGAGATCGACCAGATTCCCTGGGAAAAGATCGACATTTTCCACGCCCACACGCTCTGCGAGTCGATGCATGACGGATCGGTCGGCCTGATCGAGCACGTGGCCCGCGAGTTTGCCCCCTACATCCGGCGGGTGAAGGCGGTAAACTTCGGTGGCGGGCATTTCATGAACAAGCCCGGTTACGATGTCGAAGCCTTGATCCGGGCCATCCGCGCCTTCCGCGCCGAGTTCGGCGTCGACGTGATTCTGGAGCCGGGGGCGGGTCTGGTCGTGGACGCCGGCTATCTGGTCGCAAGCGTCATCGGCCTGCATCGCAACGAGAAGGACATCGCCATTCTCGACGCGTCGGCGAGCTGCCATATGCCGGACGTTCTGGAAGTGCCCTACCGGCCACCGGTGCTCGACGCGGGACAGCCCGGCGAGCTCGCCCATAGTTACATCCTTGGCGGCAAGACCTGCATGACGGGCGACATCATCGGCGAATACTCGTTCGCCAAGCCGCTGGCGATCGGCGACCGCATCGTGCTCGGCGATATGATGCAGTACAGCTTCGTGAAGAACACGACGTTCAACGGCACGCCGCTGCCCGATATCGGTCTGCTGGACGAGGACGGCAGCTATCGTGTGGTGCGCGGCGCGTCCTACGACGATTTCAGATCGAGGATTGCCTAACCGACGCAGCCCGCAGTCAGGCGAGCAGTCTCAGGCGAGGTGCCTGCACGTGGCAGGACAGGAGCCATCGCCCGGCTGGCGAGCTGAACGGCAGCATCATCCGCGTATAGCGGTAGCGAACGCGTGAGCCGCCAAACCAGCTCACGAGCGCATCGACGTTGTCCATGACCGGTTCGCCGAGACGCATGGTATCCGCATAGGCATCCGCGCAACTGGCACCATAGGCATGATCGGGTGCGGACCGGACGGGCGCTCCGGCCGCATTGCTTAGCCATCGCCTGCAATTGTCATCGCGATTGCCGCCGAAGGCGCCGATAGCAAAGGAGCCTGGGCCCATCTGGGTGGATAGCAGGAAGCGATCGTCGAGCAGCGTGCGCAGCTCCGGTATCGCGGCAAATGGCTGGAAATCCAAACGATGGGCTTGCCAATAGTCGACCACACGCTGGAAGGCGGGCGGAACGGCCTTGGTGCGGATCGGCAGGATCTCCCGGCCGATGTTGCCGAGCGGACCGCCGCCGTATTGCTGCATGATGCGATCCACGCATCGCGCCGCACTGCGCCCCGAGCCGGCAAACTCATAGTGCCACTCATCACCGCTCAAGTAGCTGACGAGCACACGCTGGGGATACTCGCAGTCCAGCCAGCGCATCAGGCGCGAATAGCTCATGAGCGATGTCAGCGAGGGGCGGACCTTGATCTGAATGTGCGTGTCCGCAACCAGATAGGCGATGTAACCCAGATTGTTTACGAGCGACCGCGCAACATCGAAGGCGTGCGCCTGCAAGCGATCGCACGCTTCCATTGCCACTTCGCCGCATTCATCGATGATGTAAACGGCTTGCAAATTCGACGCGCACATTTCCCTCTCGCCTTTTCCGGCTTGTCTCGTGCAAGGATGCTCCCCGGGAGCGTGCCTTGTCAGCGGTGACAATTGTGCGATAGCAGACTAATCGATATTAGCTGCATCCGACAATGGTGCTATCTGATATACTAGTGCGTATGATGGCAAAGTCTGCCGGGCAATCAGGAGCATACATGGCCCCTATTTACACGTTGCAGCGCGCCCCGAGCCTGGCCGATCAGGCGGCAGACCATATCCGCAAGCGCATCGTGGACGGCGACATCCGGTTGGGGCAGGCCCTATCGGAATCGGACTTCGCGGAACAACTTGGTGTCAGCAAGACGCCGGTCCGCGAAGCGTTCTTGCGCCTGAAGACCGAGGGTCTGGTCGATATTCAACCCCAGCGCGGAACTTTCGTGTTCAACTTGCAGCCCTCGGAGCTCGAAAAGCTGATCTCCGTGCGCACGATGCTGGAGACGTCGGCTCTTCAGTCCGCCATGCGCCGCGACGCGGAGGGTCTGGGGCAGGCTCTGACAGCCATCGCGACGGCCATGAAAACTGCCACCACGGCCCGCGGTGGGGAGAGGTATCGGGAACTCGACCGAAAATTTCATCGGTTGATCATCGATCACAGCGACAACTGCTTTCTGGCCAGTTGCTATGACACCATCGATTTTCGCTTCAGGGCGCTGCGCAACCGCCTTGCAGACCGGCCTTGGATCAATGCGCGAACGCTCGTCGAGCACCGGACCTTGGCAGCGCTGGTCAGCGCAGGGCAAGTCGGCAAGGCGAAGGCCTTGCTCGACAAGCACCTTCGCGCGGCCACATCAGACTACGATCAGCTGTTGCGAGATCACGCCAAACTGCAATAGCCGACTGGAAGCCAGCAGTGCCACGCTGACTTGCGCAATATATGCAATTTAGCAACTACGGCCCGCGCCCAATCTCACGGGCGCCGTTGCAAATCGAGCCGTGAAGCGCCAGATGGCGGGTGTCGGCTTTTGCCGCACGGGTTTTGACCAAGCATGATGTAGACTGAGCCACCGTTCAAGGAGCGCGGATGATGCAGTACGTATGCGACGCCCCGCCGATGACGTGGTTCAGAATCGAAACGGCCGCTGAGGCGGCACTTGAGTCCCAGGCAATGGATCACGCCGTCGAGCGGTATTTCCGCCAGGCGCACGAGCACGCCGCACAGTCGTATGTGCCACCGCGGACGGGACTGTATGTGGAACAAAGCATCGGGCGAAAGGCTCATATCCAGCGCACGATGCCCTTGTTCCTGACCTTGCGCGACCGCGAGGGCAAGGCGCTGGTGACGGCGATGCTGCCGCCGGAGGGCAAGGCCGCCTCCTCATTCCGGCCGATCATCGTGGGCCACAGCAATCAGGATCCGTATCCCGAGTTCGGCGACGCAATCCACACACTTGGCGATCACTTTGGCCTGAGCCTCGATCCGGCCCGCTGCTACCCCTACCGGCGGGATCTGTAGGTCCGGCTAATCAGGGGACGCGGTGCGCTGGCGGCCGGGCCGCGCGGCGGCGCGGGCGGGCGGCGGGTTCCAGCGCTTCTGCAGATGCGTGACGAGCCGGAACAGCAGCAGGATGGCAACGAGCGTCGCATAGATAAGCGGCTCCGGCGGCCAGGCTTTCACCAGCATGATGAAGTGGATCGCAGCGGCGGCAGCGGCGGCGTAGACCCAGCGATGGAGCTTCTGCCAGGCGCCACCGCCGAGGCGGCGGATCATGGCGTTGTTGGACGTGACTGCCAGCGGGACGAGGGTCAAAAACGCGAACATGCCGACCGTGATGTAAGGCCGCTTGATGATGTCCGCCACGATGGCGGACACGTCGAGCCCCTGATCCAGTACCATGTAGACCGTTAGATGCAGCGTGGCGTAGGAGAAGGCGAGCAGGCCGATGGCGCGGCGATAGCGGATCAGATTAGGGCCGCCGAGGCGGCGCAGCGGCGTGATGGCGAGCCCGGCGATGAGAAAGCGAAGCGCCCACAACCCCAGCGCGCGCTCGAGCGCATTCTGCGGGTCGGCGCCGAGCTGGTCGGTGATGCCCAGGTAGAAATACCAAACCGCCGGCATAATGCCGACGATGTAGATGGTGCGGCGTACGGGGTCGGCACCGGTCAGCCATCGCGGCAGGGCTGCGGCGGCCGGCGGCATGTCAGTAGTTTGCTTTGAGGTCGAGGCCGCTGTAAAGGCTCGCGACCTGCTCGCCGTAGCCGTTGAAAGGGAGGGTCGGACGGCGCTTGACGAGCAACCCGCCTTCGCCGATGCGCCGCTCCGTGGCCTGGCTCCAGCGCGGATGATCGACCTTCGGATTGACGTTGGAATAGAAGCCGTATTCGCCGGGATTCTGGCGCTGCCAGCTCGGCACCGGCTGTTTGTCGGTGAGGCTGATGCGTGAGATCGACTTGATGCTCTTGAAACCGTACTTCCACGGCACGACGAGGCGAACGGGTGCGCCGTTCTGATTGGGCAGCGTCTCGCCGTAAAGTCCGAGCGCGAGAATGGTGAGGGGGTGCATGGCCTCGTCGAGGCGCAGCCCTTCGACGTAAGGCCAGGGCAGCGCCTGGAAGAGGCCGCGCTGACCAGGCATCTCGGCGGGCCGCACGAGCGTTTCGAAGCTGACAAACTTGGCGCTGTTCTGCGGCTCGATGCGGGCAAGGACAGACGCCAGCGGCACGCCGACCCAGGGAATGACCATCGACCAGCCCTCGACGCAGCGCATGCGGTAGATGCGCTCCTCGAGTGGGATCGACTTAATGAGATCGTCAAGATCGTAGTCGGCAGGCTTGCCGGCAAGGCCGTCGACCTTCACGGTCCAGGGCTTGGTCTTGAGCGTGTGCGCGTTCTTTGCCGGGTCGGCCTTGTCGGTGCCGAACTCGTAGAAATTGTTGTAGGTGGTGATGTCCTTGAGCGAGGTCAGCGGTTCATCGGTGGTGGACAGGGGACTTTTGGCGGCCTGCAGCGGTGCCGACGAGGCGCCCACCGGCAGCATCGTAGCCGCGCCCAGCGCAATCGCTCCCGTCATGAACTCACGGCGGCGGAGATAGATATCGCGCGGAGTGATCTCGGACGACCGGATATCGGAGGGGCGACGGATCAGCATGACGGCCTCGCTGTGTTGTTGCCGAGTCTGATACTGCGGCGCGGGCGAAACCGGAAGCCCAATCGACTCCCATAACACGCAAGTGAATCGACGTGATCGGACGATCGAGGGCCTTGGGGCACCGTTGGTCTTGGCGTTCAATAAAGCTTATCATCCGGCTGCCGTTCACCGATACGAGGAAGCGATGCCTCAAGCCAGCCTGCACGAATTGCTGAGCCTTGCCGGCCTTGGTGCACCGGAACCCGGCACCGTCGAGATCTCCGGCGCCGATCCGGTGCTGCAGACGCCATACCGCATGGGCACCGCCGCAGCCGCCGTGATCACAGCAACGGGGGTCGCGGCCTCCGACATCTGGGCGTTGCGCACGGGTCGCCGGCAGGGTGTGTCCGTGGATATGCGAGCCGCAACCGCCGCGTTCCGGAGCTTCAAGTATCTGCGCGTCAACGGCGGACCACCGACGGGCGGCATGGACGTGTTCAGCGGGTTTTACCGCGTGCGCGATGGCCGCTGGATCTTTCTGCACTGCAACTTCGCGCACCACTGCGACGCCGCGCTGCGCGTGGCCGGAGTGCCCGCCGATCGCGACGCGCTGGCGAAGGCAACCCAGTCCTGGGACGGCGAAGAGCTGGAGGGCGCGATCCACACGGCAGGCGGCTGCGCCGCATTCGTGCGCACCGAGGCCGAATGGGAGCGGCACCCGCATGCGATGGCGAACGCCGCCCTCCCGCTGCTGGAGATCACCAAGATTGGGGATGCGCCGCCCGTACCGCTTCCGGCCGCGCCGCGCCCGTTGTCCGGCATTCGCGTGCTGGACCTGACGCGCGTGCTGGCAGGGCCGACCTGCGCGCGGACGTTGGCCGAGCACGGCGCCGACGTGCTGAAGATTTCTGGTCCGGGCCTCGCACATTCTGGCCTGCTCGAGCTCGATACCGGACAGGGCAAGCTGTCGGCGCATCTCGATCTGCGCGAGGCGGATGGGCGCGAGACGCTGCGCGGCCTGCTGCGCTCGGCCGATGTGTTCTCGCAGGCCTACCGGCCGGGGACGCTGGCAGAGCGCGGGTTCTCGCCGGCGGATGTAGCGGCGATCCGACCCGGAATAATCTACGTGACCCTGAGTGCGTGGGGGCACGTGGGGCCTTGGAGCGCCCGGCGCGGATTCGACACCATCGTGCAGTCGGCATCCGGCATGGCTGACGTGATGGCCAAGAATGGAACACCGCAGCTCCAGCCCGTGTCGGCCATCGACTACGTCAACGGCTATGCCATGGCGTTCGGCGCCATGGTGGCGCTGGCCCGGCGGGCGCGCGAGGGCGGGAGCTGGCTTGTCCGAGCGTCGCTCGCGTCGGGCGGGCGGTGGATCAATGAGCGAGGACGTCTCGGTGCGGAAACCGTGGCCAAGGCGCCGGCCGACCTGACAGCCGACGATGTGCGTCCCTGGCTGCGCGAGGTCGTAGCGCCGGACGGCCGCATCGAGCACCTGGGCCCGGTCCTCAGCCTTTCCGAAACGCCGCCGCATTGGGCCCGTCCGCCAGTGCCGCTCGGGCATCACCAGCCGGTTTGGCCCGGATAGCACTTCCGCATTTGTCCGGACATTAAGGCAGTGCTAGAAGGCGGCAACCGGGGCTTGTCGGGCCGCGGCCCAAGCGACCCATTTGCCGGAGGGCATGACGGACATGGCCACCTATTCCCAGTTGCGCAACATCGATCCCGAGGACGAGGCGCAGCTGCTCGATACCATCGATCGCTGGGTCGAGAAGGAGGTTAAACCCATCGCCAAGGACTACGACCACGCCGACCGCTACCCCACCGAGACGGTGGAGCAGATGAAGGAGCTGGGACTGTTCGGCGCGACGGTATCGCCGGACTACGGCGGGCTCGGGCTGCCGGCTGGGACCTACGCCAAGATCGTCATGCGCATCTCGCGCGACTGGATGGCCGTCACCGGGATTTTCAACTCGCACCTGATGCTAGCACTGGCGATCGAGAAGTTCGGCACCGAGCACCAGAAGGAGACGTGGCTGCGCAAGCTCGCGACCGGCGAGGTGCGCGGGGGGCTGGCGCTGACGGAGCCTGACGCCGGCACGGACCTGCAGGGCATCCGCACCACGGCCAAGCGTGACAGTGATGGCTACATCATCAACGGCACCAAGACGTGGATCTCGAACGGTATTGAGGGAAGCTGCTTCGCGCTGCTGGTGAAGACCGACCCCGAGGCCCAGCCGCGCCACAAGGGCATGAGCATGTTCATTGCGCCCAAGCAGGACGGCTTCACGGTCGGGCGCAAGCTAGAGAAGCTGGGCTACAAGTCGATCGATTCCGGCGAGCTGGTGTTCGAGAACTATCGCGTGTCCAAGGAGCACCTGATCGGCGGCGTCGAAGGCGAGGGCTTCTATCAGGCGACAGGCGGACTCGAGCTTGGTCGCATCAACGTAGCGTCGCGCGGCGTCGGCGTAGCGGAAGGTGCGCTCAAGCTCGCGGCCGAGTATGCCCAGGTGCGCAAGACATTCGGCAAACCGATCGCCGAGCATCAGGCCATCCAGCTCAAGCTTGGCGAGATGGCGACGCGGGCCCGAGCGGCACGCCTCCTGACGCTCGATGCGGCGGCGACCTTCGACCGCGGCGAGCGCTGCGACATGGAAGCAGGCATGGCCAAGTTCTTTGCCTCGGAGGCCGCTCTTGAGAACAGCATCGAGTCGCTGCGCATCCATGGCGGCTACGGCTATTCGAAAGAGTTCGACATCGAGAGGCTGTACCGGGATGCGCCGCTGATGTGTATCGGCGAAGGCACCAACGAGATGCAGCGCATCATCATCGCCAAGCAGTACATCAAGCGGAACCCGGCAGCATGAAACCTCTCGCTGGCATGCGGGTGCTGACGCTGGAGCAGTTCGGCGCGGGACCCTACGGCTCGATGTTTCTGGCCGATCTCGGAGCCGAGGTGATCAAGGTCGAGAACGCGGCAACCGGCGGCGATGCCGGGCGGCATGTTGGACCGCATCTTCTGGGAGAAAACGACAGCCAGTATTTCCAGACCTGGGGTTCCAACAAGAAGAGCGTGACGCTGGACCTCAAGATGGAGGACGGCCGGGAGGCGTTCCGCCGGATCGCTGGATCGGCGGAAGCGCTCGTCAACAACCTGCGCGGCGACCAGCCGGAAAAGCTCGGGCTCGACTACGCGTCGCTGAAGGCGGTGAACCCGGCCATCGTCTGCCTGCACATCTCGGCCTACGGCCGCGACAACGCGCGCAAGAGCTGGCCGGGCTATGATTTCCTCATGCAGGCGGAAACCGGGCTGATGAGCCTGACCGGCGAGCCAGATGGTCCGCCGAGCCGCTTCGGCGCATCCATGATCGACTTCATGACGGGGATGACCGGCATCGTCGGGCTGCTGAGCTGTGTGATGCGGGCGCGCGTCACCGGCCAAGGGTGCGATGTCGATACGTGCCTGTTCGACGTGGCGCTGCACCAACTCTCGTATCCGGCGGTCTGGTATCTCAACGGCGGTGACATGCCGACGCGGCTGGCGCGCAGCTCGCATCAGTCGCTGACGCCGGTGCAGACCGTGCGCACCAAGGACGGCTGGATCTATGTCATGTGCATGATGGACAAGTTCTGGGAGGAGCTGGCGCGGCGCATCGGGCGGGCGGAGCTGACAAGCGATGCGCGCTTTGCGACGGCGGCAGCGCGGCTCGCGAACAGGCCGGCGCTCACGGCCGAGTTGGATGCAGCCATGGGCGAGCGCACCACCGCCGAGTGGCTTGAGGTGCTGAGCGGAGCGGCACCCGTCGCGCCCGTGTACGACGTGGCGCAGGCGTTCGCGAACCCGTTCCTCGAAACGACGGGCATGGTGCGCACCATGCCGCATCCGGCCAGGCCGGATTTCAAAATGCTCGCCAATCCCCTCAAGATCGACGGGGAGCGGCCCGAGCAGCGTGTGTGCTCGCTACTCGGGGGCGACAACAAGGCCATTCTGGGAGCGGGTGCGAAACAAGCGCGGCGGCGGAGTGAACGCACATGAAGCTTGAAGGACTGAAGGTCGTCGACCTATCGGTGTTCCTGCCGGGGCCGCATCTGACACTGACGCTCGCCGATCATGGCGCGGAGGTGATCAAGATCGAGCCGCCGGGCGAAGGCGATCCGGCGCGGCACATCGGGCTGTCGGACGGGCCGGTTTCGGTCGTGTTCCGCAACGTCAACCGCGGCAAGAAAAGCGTCGTCGTCGACCTGAAGATGCCGGAGGGTCGCGAGCAGGTGCTGAAGCTGTGCGAGACGGCGGACGTGTTCGTGGAGAGCTACCGGCCGGGCGTTATGAAACGCCTCGGCGTGGACTATGAGACGGTGGCGAAGCGCAATCCGCGCATCGTGTACTGCTCCATCAGCGCCTTCGGGCAGGAGGGGCCCTATCGCGACCGACCCGCGCATGACCTCGCCACGATGGCACTCAGCGGTGCGCTGTCGATCTCGCTCGGGCGCGACGGCGTTCCGGCCATGTCGGGCGTCGCGGTGGCGGATATCGTCAGCTCGCTGCATGCCCTGTCGGGCGTGCTGATGGCGCTCTACCGGCGCGAGAAGACGGGCCGCGGCGACTACATCGACGTCAGCATGCATCATGCGGCGCTGGCGGCGCTGCCCAACGTGCTGGGCGCCGCCATGTCGCACAAGCCGCAGCCTGATCCGAAGCACGAGCGCACGACAGGCGGGTCGGCATTCTACCAGATCTACGACACGGCGGATGGTCGCCACCTGGTGCTGGGGGCGCAGGAGATCAAGTTCGTGCGCAACCTACTGGAGCGCCTCGGGCGGCCGGATCTGATCGCGCCGTGCGAGAAGGGGCCGGGGCCGCACCAGCAGCCGGTGAAGGACTTCCTGCGCGGCGTGTTCAAGGAGCGGACGCTGGCCGATTGGAAGACCTGGTTTGCCTGCATGGACGTGAGCTTCGCGCCGGTGAACACGCTGCGGGAGGCGCTCGATGACAAGAACGTTCGCGACTCGGAACTCATCCTGCACGATGCCTACGGACGCGAGTATATCGCGCCGGTGGTGCGCTATCTCGACGAACCGGCACGGCCGACGCTCAAGGCGCCGCTGCCGGGCGAGCACAATGCGCTGCTCGACAAGTCCAATCACTCTGACAGGTGATCGATGTACGGATCGAAGGAAATCAAGCCCGGCCGCTATCGCGAGGACATCGGGCGTACGTATGACGATTTCGTGGTAGGGCACGTCTACGAGCACCGGCCGGGCCGAACCATTACCGAGGCGGATAACGTGTGGTTTACGCTCATGACGATGAACCAGCATCCGCTGCATTTCGATGCGGCCTACGCGGCCGAGAGCGAATTCAAGAAGCCACTGGTCAACAGCTGCCTGACGCTGTCGATCGTGACGGGCATGAGCGTCAGTGACGTGAGCCAGAAGGCCATCGCCAATCTCGGCTGGGACAAGGTGAAGCTGATGGCTCCGGTGTTCGTCGGCGACACGCTCTATGCCGAGAGCGAGGTGCTGGCGAAGCGTGCCTCGAAGAGCCGCCCGGATCAGGGGCTCGTGACAGTAAGGACACGCGGCGTCAAATCGGACGGCACCGTGTTCATGGAGTTTGAGCGCACGGTGCTTCTGCCGCGGGAGACGGACTAGCTTTTCTCGGCTGGGCGCATCAGCGCGCGCGTCGCGAGGCTGCCTGCATCGCCTTCCTGCGCAAGGCCGGCGATGACGCCCTCGCGGTCGGGCTCGGATCTGTTCTGGCTCAGCTTGTATTTACCCTCGATGCTGGCAACGGCGATCTCGAAGCCGACGATGCCTTTGAGCTGGCTCGCGACATATCGCTCGGGCGCGTCGGACACCTGCCAGCGGTCGGCACGGGTACGTTCGTGGTGGTCGGTGAGGCGCTCCACGGCGTCGCGCAGCTTGGCGGCATCGTCGAAGAAGGAGAGCGCCCCGCGCACGTGCACCACCGCGTAGTTCCAGGTCGGCACGACACGGCCGGCCTCGGCCTTGGACGGATGCCAGGACGGCGAGATGTAGGCGTCCGGCCCCATGAAGACGGCCAGTGCCGGTTTGGAGAGGTCGGTCTCCTGCCGCTGGGGATTGGCGCGCGCAAGGTGGCCGATGAGGCGCCCCAGGCCGGTGTCAGCAGGCTCGTGCACCAGCGGCACGTGCGACACGATCGGACCATCGGCGCCGGTCGTGATGAAAGTCGCAAGGCCGGTGCGCGCGATATGATCGAGCAGCAGCGGCAGGTCATCGACCCGGAAGGCAGGGGGCGTGTAGAGCATGTTGCAAGACCTATGGCGACTGCACGAGCAGACTGAGTGCGCCCTGCATGTCGAGCCACACGCCGGCCGGCGTGCGTACCACGCGCAGGACGACGCCGTCGCAGCGCGCACAGCGGAACACGAAACCCATGGTGCCACCGAACACGCGGGTCTCGCCGATCTGTCCGACGGCGGCGCATCCACTACAGGTGACGCGGGCGGTTGTCACGTCGAAAGCGAAGACCTCGCGCATGATGCCGGCAGCCGCGTTGCCGTCGAGCGGGGCCGTCGACGTAGCCTGGAGATCGGTGCTCATGGCGGGCCTCCGGTGGGTCCAAAGCGCTCGGTCTTGATGCGGTCTGCAATGTGACCGAGATCGATCAGCGCGGCAGCCGCCGATTCCACGAGCGGCGTGGGACCGCAAATGTAGATGCGGGGTTGGGCGTCAGGCGGGAAGCCGACGGACGCCAGCATGTCGCGATCGATGCGGCGCGTGCCGCCGGTCCAGCCGGGCGGATGACGGCGCGTTAGCGTGTGCACGACGGCGAGGCCGTCGCCGGCCGCGCTAAGGCGATCCAATTCATCGCGGTAGATGATGTCTTCGGCAGTGCGCGAAGAATAGAGCAGCACGGCCGGACCAGGATTGGCGGCGAGGGCGCGGTGGCGCAACATGGCCATCAGCGGCACGACGCCCGACCCACCGGCAACGAGAAACAGCGGACCGTCCAAGGCCGTGGTCCAGACGAAGTATCCGCCGATGGGACCGCGCAGCTCAAACTTGTCGCCCGGCTGCACGTCCATGGCGAGGTAGGGCGAGACCTCGCCCTCCTCGATCTGCTCGACCGTCAGCATGACACGCGGTGCCTCGGGTGCGGAGGCGATGGAATAGCTGCGCTGCGCCTGATAGCCGTCCTCGGCCGTGAGGCGCACGTCGACGTGCTGTCCGGGTCGATGTCCAGGCCAACCGGGAACGTCGAGGACCAGGCTGCGGACGCGCGGTGTCTCAGCAATGATTTCGCGCACCTCGACGGTGCGCCATGACAGGTGCCGCGGCGCGTCGGTGACGGTCTCAGTCGCCGGCATAACGCTGCTCACGCCACGGATCGCCGTAGATGTGATAGCCGAGCGACTCCCAGAAGCCCGGCTCGTCCTTTTCCATGAAGCGCAGGCGGCGCGCCCACTTGGCGCTCTTCCAGAAATAGAGATGCGGGACGAGCAGACGCGCCGGACCGCCGTGCTCGGGCGTGAGCGGCAGGCCGCCGTAGCGCGTGGCGACCATTGCCTTGCCGGCGATGAGATCGGCAACGGGCACGTTGGTGGTGTAGCCGCCGTCGCAGTAGATCATGGCGAAGTCTGCCGGCGCCTGCGGCAGGCCGGCGGCTTCAAGCAACGCGTCGAGCGTGACGCCCTGCCATTGCGTGTCGAGCTTCGACCACGTCGTGACGCAGTGAATGTCGACCGTGATGTTGGTCTGCGGCAGCGCTTCGAACTCGGCCCAGGTCCACTTGCGCAGCAGATTGCCGCCGTGCTGGAAGGCGAACGTCCAATCGGCGAGGTTCACCTGGGGCGTGGGGCCGGCCGAGAGCACCGGGAAGTCGGACGTCAGATGCTGCCCCGGCGGCACGCGATCGGTCGGCGCATCCGGGCGCTTGCGCCCACGAAAGCCGCGTGAGACGGGGGGCTCGCTCATCGTGATCTCCACAGGTAGCGGTGCGCGCATGCCTGATGCACCATAGCAAAGATCACGGACAATTCGATTTGTCGTGAAGCGCGGCTATTCTGTTCCTAGAATAGTGGAATGCGCATTTCGGGGGGATTCGTATGATTGTCCGCAAGGCTCTCGTCGCGCTGGTGCTGGGGCTCAGCCAGATCGCACCGGCCCAGGCGCAAGGCTCGGGCGATGCAGCAACGGTCAAGACGCGGCTCGGCGGTGTGCGCGGCACCGTCGAAAACGGCATCCTGGGTTTCAAGGGCATTCCCTATGCGGCGCCGCCAGTCGGCAATCTGCGCTGGCGCGAGCCCAAGGCTGCTGCCGCTTGGCAGGGCGTGCGCCGGGCAGATGCCTATGGCAATGCCTGCGCCCAGGTGCCGGGATGGTCGGCAGCGAACGGCGGCGATCCGGGGCCGCTGAGCGAGGACTGCCTTTATCTCAACATCTGGACGCCGAAGGCGGAGCGGTCGGCGAAGCTGCCGGTGATCGTGTGGATTCATGGCGGCGCCTACGTCTTCGGCGCAGGTGGATTGCCGATCTACGATGGCCGGCTGATGGCGAAGAAAGGAGCCGTTTTCGTCTCCATCAACTATCGCCTGGCGCAGCTCGGCTTCTTCGCGCATCCGGCGTTGGAGAAGGAAAGTCCCGGCGGCGTGACCAACTTTGGCTTGCTGGATCAGATCGTGGCGCTGAAATGGGTGCAGGCAAACATCGCGGCGTTCGGCGGCGATCCGGGCAACGTGACCATCATGGGACAATCGGCGGGCGGCAAGAGCGTGCTGGCGCTGTTCGCCTCGCCGCTGGCGCGCGGACTGTTTCACAAGGGTGTGGCCATGAGCTCGTACGTGGTGCCGGACACCACACGGGCGAAGGCGCTGGAGGCGGGCACGAAAGTTGCGGATGCCTTGGGGCTGCCGGGTGCAAAGGCGACGGGGGCAGAGCTGCGCGCCGTTCCAGCCGAGAAGTTCGGGCAGATCAAGGGCCAGGGGACTTCCAATTCGCCGGTACCGATCCGCGGCGACAAAGTGCTGCCCCAGTCCATCGAGAATACGTTTGCGGCCGGCCGGGAAGCGGCGCTACCGCTGATCGTGGGGAACACGAGCGACGACTCGAGCGTGGTGGCGGCGTTCGGCATCGATACCGGCGCGGTGCTGAAGCGGCTTGGGGCGGCGGGTTTCCTGGTGAAGATGCTGTATCCGGGCGTCAAGGACGACGACGCATTGGCGCGGCAGGCGACACGCGATCTGGTGTTCACGATGCCTGTGCGGGCGGTCGCCGACAGGCACTCCAAACGCGCCCCGACGTGGCGCTATTATTTCGACTATGTGACGGTCAAGCAGCGACCTGACTTTCCGAACGGCGTCGGCCACGGCGCGGAGATTCCGTATTTCCTGGATACAGGCGATATTTTCGAGGGCACACGCGGAGTCTTCACGGACGCGGATCGCGCGCTGGCCCGGCGCGCCAGCGATTATCTGTTCGCCTTCGCAAAGACCGGCAAGCCGTCGGCCAAGGATGCACCGGCCTGGCCCAACGACCGCCGCTTCAGCGATAAAACCATGGTGTTCGGCGACAAGGTTGATGTCGAGTCGGGCTTCATGCGCGCGCGGCTCAACTTCCTCATCGGCGTGAGCAAGATCGCCGACACGCTGCTGGACCGGAAGTGACGTACGCCGGCGTCAGGCGCTGAGCGAGCCCGACAACACGCCGCTGCCCGGCGCGTAGCGCACGCAGCGGGCCGCGTGGTTATGCCCGACGGAATAGGTGGGCGGCACGGCCTGCATGCAGGCGTCGGTCACATAGGTGCAGCGCGGCGCAAAGGCACAGCCGGGCGGCAGCTCGGTCAGGTCGGGCGGGGCGCCCGGAATGGGATCGAGGCGATTGCCGCGCGTGCCGGCATGCACGGTCGAGCGCAACAGGCCCTCAGTGTAGGGATGCTTGGGCGCGTCCATGACATCGGCGACGGCGCCGGTTTCCACAAAGCGGCCGGCGTACATGACGGAGATGCTGTCGGCGACCTCGCAGGCGACGCCAAGGTCGTGCGTCACGAAGATGGTGGCCATGCCGAGCTCGTCCTGGAGCTCGCGCAGCAGCAGCAGGATCTGGATCTGCACGGTGGCATCCAGCGCCGTGGTCGGCTCGTCGGCGAGCAGCAGCTTCGGCCGACAGGCAAGCGCGAGGGCAATCATGGCGCGCTGACGCAAGCCGCCCGACAGCTCGTGCGGGTAGGCCTCAAGGCGGCGCTTGGCGGACGGCACCTGCACCAGCTCCAGCAATTCGAGCGCGCGCTTGCGGCCGTCGGAGAAGGACACGTTGTCGTGATAGGCGACCGACTCCGCGATCTGGCTACCGATGGTGAAAACCGGATCGAGCGCCGTCATGGGTTCCTGGAAGACCATCGAGATGAGGCGTCCGCGGATCTTGCGCAGGGCGCTCTGCGGCAGTGCCAGGATGTCGTTGCCGTCGATGACAATGCGGCCGCCGATGCGCGCGGTCGGCGGAAAGAGACGCATCAAGGCGCGCATGGTGACGCTCTTGCCCGAGCCGGATTCGCCGAGCAGACAGAGCACCTGTCCGGCCGCGAGCTGAAAGCTGACGCCGTTGACCACCGAGACGTCGAGATCGCGCGAGACGAAGCGGACGGTCAGGTCCTGAACATCGACCAACGGCGCTGACGTGATGCCGGCGGATGTGCTGACAAGATCCTGCATGAGGTTCCTTTCGCTCCTCAGGCCGCAGCAGACGCGAGGCTGTGACCAGAGCCGGTGCTGTGCGCGTGGCACGCGACGGTGTGTTCCGGGCTCGCTGACGCGAGGGCGGGCTCGCGCGCGGCACACACTCCTTCGGCGATCGGGCAACGTGTACGGAAGCGGCATCCGGATGGCGGATCGATCGGATTGGGCGGATCGCCCGACAGCGGCGCCACGGTGACGCGCTTGCGCGGATCCATTGACAGGCGCGAAGACAGCAGGCCGCGTGTGTAGGGATGCAGCGGCGCGGTATAGATGAGATCGACGGGACCAACCTCGATGGCCTTGCCGAGGTACATCACAAGCACGCGGTCGCTGATGTACTGCACGACATTGAGATCGTGCGAGATGAAAATGTAGGTGAGCTGCAGGCGTTCCTTGAGATCCTGCAGCAGATTGAGGACCTGAGCTTCGACGGACTTGTCGAGGGCCGAGACCGCCTCATCGAGGATCAGCACACGCGGGCCGAGGGCCAGGGCACGGGCGATGTTGACGCGCTGGCGCTGACCGCCCGACAGCTCGTGCGGGTATCGCTGCGCGAACATTTCCGGGACCAGGCCGACCATGCGCAGCATGCTCTGCGCGCGCTTGGCGGCCTCGGCCCTGGCAAAACCGTTGGCCTTGAGGCCGAATGTGATGGAATCCTCGATGGTGAGGCGCGGGTTGAGCGAGGCGTAGCTGTCCTGGAACACCATCTGAATCTGGCGGCGCATCTCGCGCACGGTGAGACCGAGGCCAGCGGCGACCGGTTCGCCGTCGAGGACGACGGTGCCGGCATCAGGCTCGATGAGGCGGATCAGCAGGCGCGCGGCCGTCGACTTGCCGCAGCCCGATTCCCCGACGATGCCGAGCGTCTCACCCTTGCGCACCTCGAACGATATGCCGTCTACGGCCTTGACGTGCGCCCGGGCGCGGCCGAGCAGACCACCCTTGATCGGGAAATGCTTCTTCAAATCCTGCACGAGCAGCATGGGCTGCTGAGGCCCGCCGCGATCGCGCGGATCGCTGTCATTGGTCATGACACGCATCTCGATTGCGCGCTTGGCCGAAGCTTCCGCCGCCACCGCACCCTCCCTTACACCTTGACGTCCAGGGCGCCGCGCAGGCCGTCGCTGATCAGGTTCGAGCACATGGAAGTCATGAAAATCATAACGCCGGGCAGAATGGCGTTGAGCGGGGCGACGTAGATCGACTGGCGCAGCGTGTTGAGCATGAGGCCCCACTCGGCCTCGGGCGGCACTATGCCGAGGCCGAGGAAGCTCAGGCCCGAGGCGATGACGATGGAGACGCTGATGAGGCTCGAGGCATAGATCAGGATCGGACCGGTGACGTTGCTCAGCACGTGCCCGAAGACGATGCGCCAGTTGGCGGCACCGGTGGCGCGCGCAGCCTCGACGTAATCCTGGTTGCGGATCTGGGTGGTGACGCTCTCGGCGACGCGCGCCACCGGCGGCACGAACACCAGCGTCAGCGAGACAAGGCTGTTGACGATGCCGGCACCGAGCACGCCGGAGATGGCAACGGCGAGCAGCACCGACGGGAAGGCATAGAACACATCGATGATGCGCATGATCGCCATGTTGATGGCGCCGCCCGCGTAGCCGGCGATGACGCCGAGCGTGCCGCCGATCAAGGTGGCGATGACGACGGGCATGAAACCCATGAACAGCGACATGCGTCCGCCGTAAATGAGGCGGGTCAGAAGATCGCGACCGAGTTCATCCGTGCCGAGCCAGTGGCGGTGATCGCCGACGGGCAGAAGGCGGCGCGCCATGCTGGTCCTGTAGGGATCGTAGGGCGCGATCAGCGGGGCGAAGATCGCCGCCAGAACGATGAGCAGCAGGATCGTGGCGCAGACGATGGTGATGGGGTCGCGCGAAAGGCGGCGGCCGACCGTCTGCCAGAAGCTGCGCGAGCGCTGCTTCTTGGGTGCCGCAACCACCGCGCGCGGGTCTTCCAGGGTGAGTGTCGTGCTCATGCGCTATGGGCTCGCTCAGGTTCGCTTGATGCGCGGGTCGAACGCGGTCTGCACGAGATCGACGATGAGATTGATGAAGACGAAGAACATCGACAGCACGAGGATGGTGCCCTGCAGGATCGGCAGGTCGCGCGTGAAGATGGCAGTGTTCAGGAGAAAGCCGGTGCCGGGCCAGGAAAAGACGGTCTCGACCAGGATCGAGCCGCCGAGAAGCTGGGCGAGCTGCAGGCCCATGATGGCGAGCACGGTCGGAGCCGCGTTCTTGATGACGTGCAGGAAGACGCGGCGCGCGGGCAGACCCTTGGCGTAAAGCGTCTGCACGAACTCCTGTTTGCGCACCTCGGCGACGGCGCCGCGCACGGAGCGCGCAATGATGCCGGCCGGGATGACGGAGAGCGCGATGGCCGGGAGAATGAGATGGCGTAGGCTCTCCCAGTTCATGGCGAAGGTGTCCGAGCCCTTGGCGCCCATGCCCATGGCCGGCAGCCAGCCGAGATTGACGGCGAAGATCACGATCAGGACCATGCCGAGCCAGTAGTGCGGGATGCTGACGCCGGTGACGGCGACGGCGGTGACGCCGCGATCGACATAAGTGCCGGCGGTGTAGCCCGCGATCAGTCCGAGCACGATGCCGACGAGGAAGCCGATGAAGATCGCGGCGACGGCCAGCGTCAGCGTGTTGACGACGGCGGGGCCGACCTCGCTCAGCACCGGCCGGCGCGTCATGATCGAAAAGCCGAAGTCGCCAGTGATGACGCGCTTGAGCCAGGTCAGATACTGGATCGGCAGCGGCCTGTCGAAGCCGTAGGCCACCTTCAGCTCGGCGATGACCTGCGGACTGGCACCTTCCGGGATCACCGCGCTCAACGGATCGCCCGGTGCGAGATGGATCAACGCGAAACAGACGATGGAGACCCCGATGGCAATCGGGATCGTGTAGAGCACGCGCCGCAGCAGATAGATCAGCATGCTGCCACTGCCTCCTGAGATCTTGCACCCGGTCCGGCCGGGTCGTCCCGTTGTTCAGTTCGGAACGTTCCCGGCCGGGTCACGGCTGCACCCTCACTGCATATCAACCGACGTCAGATCCTGAACCCAGCTCTGCGCCTGAACGAAACCCTTCACCTTCGGTGACATGGCCCGCGGATTGAGGTCATGCACCATCCAGATCCACATGGCCTGATCGACGATGTAGCTGTGCAGCTCGCCGAGGATCTTGTTCTGCTCGGCCTCGTTGAAGGCATTCTTGGCCGCGGTTGCGAGTTCGTCCGCCTTCGGGTCGTTGTACTTGCCCCAGTTGAAGCCGGTGGGCACGGGCTCGAACGAGGCGGCCGCCTTGATCAGGCCGATATCCGGATCCCAGAAGGCCCAGCTGTTGTTGACGCCGTGCATGCCCTTGTTCTCCGGCGCCCAGGCTCCGGCACGACGGCGGCCGCGCAGGGCCTCCCAGTCCATCACCACGAACTCCATGTCGATGCCGACGTCCTTGTAGTTCTCCTTCACGAACTCGTTCATCGGCAGCGGCTGCATCTGCCCGGAGCCGGCGGGCGAGATGATGACCTTGATCTTGGCGGGGTTCTTGGTGCTGTAGCCGGCTTCAGCCAGGAGCTTCACGGCCGTTTCCGGATCGTACTTGAGCTCGAACGTCGCCTTGCCGAACCAGGGATGGCCTTCCGTGATCATGCCCTTGGCCGGCACGGCCAGGCCGCCGAGCAGCTTCACCATGCCCTCGCGGTCGATGGCGAGATTGGCCGCCTTGCGAACACGGATGTCCTTGAACGGCGAGTCCTCGAGATAGCTGATCTGATACGGCCAGATGTGCGGATACTTGTTGGTGACGATCTGCAGGCCGGCCTGCTTCAGGCGCGGGATCGCGTCAGGTGGCGGAGCCTCGACCCAATCGATCTGGCCCGATAGCAGTGCTGCGACGCGTGTATTGGCATCGGGCATCGGCAACAGCACGAGCCGGTCCGATTTCGGAATGCGCTTGGGATCCCAGTAGTTCGCATTGCGGACGAGCTCGACGCGCTCGCGCGGCACGAACTTCTCCACGACCCAGGGGCCGGTGCCGGCGGGCTGATAGGCGAACTTGTTCCAGTCCTTGCCGACCTCTTCCCAGCGCTTGGGACTGGAAAAGTAGATGTTGGCGAGGTTATAGGGGAGGACGGCGTCCGGCTTCTTGGTTTTGATGCCGACCGTGAAGTCGTCGATTTTCGACCAGCTCGCGATCGTGCCGTAATATTGCGAGCCCTGGATCGACTGCGCCTGATCGAACTGGGGCGCATCGCGCTTCATCAGCTTCTCGAAATTCCAGACGACGGCATCGGCATTGAACTCCGAGCCGTCGTGAAACTTCACGCCCTTGCGCAGCTTGAAGGTCCACTCGGTCTTGTCGGTGTCGCTGACGCTCCAGCTCTCGGCGAGGCCCGGCTTCAACACCGCAGCCTTCTCGTAGCTGGAGAGATCCCAGTTGACGAGACCGTCATAGGCGGTGACGCCCATGAAGCGGAGGCCTTCGCCACCCTGGCTGGGCTGACCCGTAGTGAGAGGCACGTCGGCCGCCGTCATCGCCACGCGGAGCACCTTTTCCGCGAGGGCGGGAGTCGCAGCGACGGCCGCCCCAAATACGGCCGCTGCGGCGAGCCGCAAGATTGATCTGGATCGCATTCTCTTACTCCCGATGAAACGTCATGAACCTCCTTTGCTTCCTTCCCCGTGCAGCCGGCGAGCTTGATGCCCGCTCTTAGCGTTGTGTTCGATGTCAGCCAATGTCGTTCGACTTCAGATAGGCCAACACTTCCTCGAGCGGCTCGACGTCGCCGAACTTGGCGTCGATGTCGAACAGGTTCCATTCGACGGCGCCCAGGATGCGGTCGCCGACCGTCTCGCGCGGCACGATCGGACGGAAGCCGTCGGCGATGGCGTCCTCGACGGTGTTACGGACGCAGGCGCTGGCGGTGGTGCCCGTGACGATGACCGTGTCGACGCCGAGCGCGCGCAGCATGCCGGCGAGGTGCGTGCCGTGAAAGGCGCTGGCGCGCTTCTTGACGATGACGTGCTCGCCGGGCGCCGGCTTCAAACGCTCGTCGATTTCGACGAGCTTGCTGCCGGCTTTGAGAACGTCGGTCGGGATCTTGAGATGCCAGAGCCCCATATCTGACGCGGGACCCTCCATCACCTCATAGGCCGTGGTGGTGTAGATGACGGGCAGGCTGCGGGCACGGAAGGCAACGAGAAGCTGCTGCACAGCCGGGATGATCGTTTCCATGCCGGCGCAGGTGAAGGGATTGCCGGGCTGCGTCCAGGCGTTGGCGAGGTCGATGTTGATGAGCGCGGGCTTCTTGCCGTAGCCGATGCGGCGCTGGAAGCCGCGGTTCTGGTAGAGTGCGGAATCGTGCGCGAACACCCGCGACAACATCTCCTGCAGTTCCTGTTCCTTGATCTTGGAATCCATGGTGCTGCGCCTGTGGGTTGATGGAGCGATGCCGGAAGGGTGCACCCTCATTCGGCCGCCATCAACGATTGAACCTGGGGCCGGCGGGCACGCAGGCCCGCGGCCTGCTCGAAGGCATGGCCCGCCGCGAGAACCGTTGCCTCGTCGAACGGCCGGCCGGCGATCTGCATGCCGAGCGGCAGGCCGGACGCGTCGAAGCCGTTGCAGAGCGTGAGCGCCGGCATACCGGTGAGGTTGAAGGGCGAGGTTAGCGACGGCGTGCTGGCGCCGATGACGACAGGCGGATTTTCGGCAACGAGCGGAGCCGCCGGCTCGAAGCTGCCCGCGGTGACGAGAACGTCGGCATCGCGCATGACCTCGAGGGTGCGCGCCGTGAGCTCGCTGCGCCAGCGCACGGCCTGCACATAGTCCTCGGCGCGGAGCAAGGCGCCCGGCATGATGCGGTAGCGCAGGCTGCGGCCGAAATCCTGCGGGCGCGTTTTGAGATCGGCTTCGTGGATGGAATAGATCTCGCTGAGCGTGATCGGTGTTTTGGCGTCGGTGAAGTCGCGCAGCGTCGGGAGCTGAACGCGGCGGACGGAGCAGCCCAGGGACTCGAAGATGCGGACGCTCGCCTCCATGGCGGCGATGACGGCCGGCGCAGCGCACACTTCGGTGTCGTACCAGTCGCTGACGAGACCGATCTTCAAACCTTTAACGGAGCGGACTAGCGCGCGGGCGTAGTCGGCGGCCGGCGCATCGGCGGAGCCCGGATCGGCCGGATCGTAGCCGGCGACGGCCTGCAGCATCAGCGCGCAGTCTTCCACGGTCCAGGCCATCGGGCCGCAGTGGTCGAAGCTGAAGGAGTTCGGCAGCACGCCCTTGCGGCTGACGAGACCGTAGGTCGGCTTCAGGCCGGCGATGCCGCAGGCGGCGGCCGGCATGCGGATCGAGCCGCCGGTGTCGCTGCCCATGGCGCCGGCGCAGAGACCGGCGGCAATGGAAGCGCCCGCGCCGCTCGACGAGCCCGACGGAGAGCGGCTCAAGTCCCACGGATTGCGCGCGGGCGGCCAAGGCAGGTCGAAAGACGGGCCGCCCAGCGCGAATTCCCACGTCGCCTGCTTGCCGAGGAGCACGGCACCGGCGGCGCGCAGCTTCTTCTGGGCGGTGCAGTCCTCAACCGGAACGTAGTCGGCCAGCAGCTTGGAATGAGCGGTAGTAGGCACACCCGCTGTCTCGTAGATGTCCTTGAGACCGTAGGGAATGCCGTGCATGGGGCCGCGCGGACCGCCGCGCATGATCTGGGCTTCGGCGTCAGCGGCTTCGGCGAGGGCACGATCGGCGGTTACCAGCAGGTAAGCGTTGAGCGTGCCGTCGAGCGCGGCGATGCGCGCCAGATACGCCTGCGTCAACTCGACGGGCGACAACTTGCGTGCGGCGAAGGCGCGGTTCGCCTCGGCAATGGTGATCTCGTGCAGCTCGCGTACCACGTATCTAGTGTCCCGATTCCGAAGTTCGCCTGATCTCGTTGCTAGGTCCAGGAGGGAACTTCGGAATCCAAAGGGACACTAGCATCATAGACTTGCTAGTGTGATTCAGATCGAGAAATTCGCTCCGAGATGTGCGGCAAATGTCGGCGAATTTCTCGATCATCACACTAGCCTCAGCGCGGCATGAACTTGCGCGGATCGTAGGCATGCGCCGGCTCGTCGGCCCGCTCGCGGCCACGGCGGACGCGCATGAGCATGGGCTCGATGTTGAGATAGGCCTCGACCAGCTCGTCGAAGTACTCGCCCGGCAGATCGAGACCAGCGGTCTTGGCCAGGACGGCGATCTCTTCGCGCGTTGCGGGTTCTTTTTTCATCTTGCAAACTCCAGGTGTCAGGCGAGCGGCGGCTTGCGCAGATGCCATTCGGTGCTGCGCTGGTAGGCGTCGCCGGCGCGCAGGACGGCGGCCTCGTCGAAGGGTTTGCCGCCGATCTGCAGCGACAACGGCAGCCCGTCGGCGGAGAAGCCGCACGGCACCGACAGCGCCGGGATGCCGGAGAGGCTGAAGGGCATGGTGACGATGCGCGCCCGGCTCTTGAAGAAATCGCCACCCTTGGGGTTGTTGGGCTCGGCGGGATTGAGCCAGCCCGCGGTTGCCAGGACATCGAAGCGGGCGAAATGCGCCAGCATCTTCGTGGTGAGCTCGGTGCGCCAGCGCATGGCCTGCACATAGTCCTCGGCACGCACGAGGCCGCCGGCAATGACGCGGGTGCGCAGCAGCTTGCCGAAGTCCTGGGGGCGGGTTTTCAAGTCCTTCTCGTGGATGGCGTATAGCTCGCAGATCGAGATGGTGGTCTTGCAGTCGACGTAGTCGATGAGGGGCGCGAGCTCGATCTCCTCGACGATGGCGCCGAGCGACGTGAGCTGCGTAATGGCGGCATCGACGGCACTGACGACCTCGGGCGTGGCATCGGTCGCGTACCAATGCCGCACGAGGCCGACACGCAGCCCCTTGATGGAGCCGGTGAGGGCGGCCCTATAGTCAGGTACCGGCTCATCGATGCTTCCCGGATCGAGCGGATCGAAGCCCGCGGCGGCACTCAGCACGATGGCGCAATCCTCGACCGTGCGCGTCATCGGCCCGCAGTGATCGAGGGAGAAGGTGTTGGGGTGCACGCCGCGGCGGCTGATTCGGCCATATGTCGGTTTCAGGCCAGCGATGCCGCAGACGGCAGCGGGCCAGCGCACGGAGCCGCCGGTGTCGGTGCCGATGGCGGCGGGCACGAGGCGGCCGCCGACGGCGCTGCCCGATCCGGACGAGGAGCCGCCCGGCAGATGCTTCAGGCTCCAGGGATTGACGGCCGGCGGCCAGGGCAGGTCCCAGGACGGGCCGCCGAGCGCAAACTCGAACGTCGCGGTCTTGCCGACGAGGATACCGCCGGCGCTCGAGAGATTGGCGGCGACGGTCGCGTCCTCGGTCGGCACGTTGTCGAACAGCAGCTTGGAATGCGAGGTGGAGCGGATGCCGGCGGTCTCGACGTTGTCCTTGAGAGCGAAGGGGATGCCGTCGAAGCCGCCGCGGTAGCCGCCTTTGCCGATGCGCGTCTCGGCGTCGCGCGCCTTGGCGCGTGCCGCATCGGCCGTGACGGTGATGAAGGCGTGGAGCTCGGGGTTCAGCCGTTCGATGCGCGCGAGCGCGGCGTCGACGAGTTCAACCGGCGATACCTCGCGCTGCTCGAGGAGCTTGCCGGCATCGGCAATGGTCAGATCCGTCAGGTCGGTGACGGACCGCATCTTGGCATCTCCCATATCACGCATAACGGCCCCGCATCGGTGATCACGCCTGCAATGTAGCGCTAACAGTTAGTGATGTGCACCTTCCATGCCACCACTCAAAAAACGGCCCGAGTGGATGCGCAAGTGACTATCACAACACGATATTATCGCCTCCAAGCAGTCCTGTATGGAGGCGCGCACGGAACGTCGTTCGATCGCTGCGAGGCGCGTATGCCAGCTCTTTGGGCTATGCGTGTGCAAGCCGCAAAGATATGAGGCAGCGGGAACAAAACCGGCCACCCTCAAGCGAGCCTAGGAGACACGAGTGGTTCTTGCGTCGACACGCGCGCCTGCGGCAACCGCGAGCTATTGGCAGCGGGAGGGTGCGGGGGCGGCATTGCAGGTGAGCCGTCCACCCGCGCGCACGGACATCGCCATTGTCGGCGGCGGATTGGCCGGGGTCTCGGCCGCGCTTGCCATTCTCGATCGGCAGCCCAGCGCCAGCGTTGCCGTGCTGGAGCAGAGAGTCGTGGGCTACGGCGCGAGCGGCCGCAACGGCGGGCTGCTCTCGCCGCTGCCCGTGCCGGTGTGGCTCCTCACGGCCGATACGAACGCCGACCATGCCTGGGCGCTGCTGGCGCTCAACCGCAAGCTGCACCGGCTCGGCGTCTGGCTCGCCGAGACCGTGCCCGAAAGCGAAGTCACGCCGTGCGCGCTGCATCTTCAGGCAACGGGACGCCTGACCACGAGCGGGCTCGGCGTCATCGCGCAGACGCTGGACCGCTGCCGCATCGATCACCGCATGATCGACGAGCCGGGCCGCGACGGCAGGCCGACGATGGCGCTGCCAACCTTCACCGTGCACCCCTACCGGCTGGTGCGCGCGCTGGCGGCACGGGCGATCGCGCGGGGCGCTGTGGTCTGCGAGCAGGCGGCGGTCGCAGAGATTGAGTCTGCCTCACCGTCCGGCGTTCGCATCCGGCTGGCGGACGGGACGGTCATCGAGGCCGGCAAGGTACTGGTCTGCACCAACGCCTACACGCCTGCCATCGCCGGCCCTTCCCCGCCGCGCGCCAAGGTCGTGCGCAACTACATGGTCGAAACGGATGTGCTCGACGATGAGACAGTCGCGCGACTCGGGGGCGGGCAAACCTTCATCGTCGAGCTGAACAAGAGCTACATCTTCTATCGTGTGCACCAGCGCCGGCTGATCTATGGCGGCGTGGAGACGTTCTTCGGTGCCGCCAAATCGGATTACGAGGTGCCGGCCGCGGTGCTGCAGAAGCTGGAAAAGCATCTGGCGCACAGCGCGCCGTGGCGCCGTGAGCCTCTCCCGATCGCCTCCGCCTGGGGCGGCAACTTTCATTCGACGGCAACGGACCTGCCGATCATCCGCGGTGCGGCGCAAGGAGACGGGACCAGCTTCAACATCGGATACGGGGGAACGGGCGTCGCCCTGACGCAACTGTTCGCGCCGCAGGCGGCGGGGGCAGTGCTAGGCCAGCCGTGCGGCGACGATGACGATGTGAGGATCGCGGAGATCGTCGCGCGCACACGCGTGCCGCTGGCGGGCCTGCTGCGGCTGGGCGGACGCGTGGTCCGAGATATTGTCGTGGGCAAATCGGCTGTTTAGGTGGCCTCGAGTTGCCGGTGCGCGCGATGGCTTGACCCGGAAAGGGTCCAGGCGCTCCGCGATGGGTCCATGCTGGACACCGGCACCAGCGGCCTACGGGCGGCGGGCCGCGTTTCGATCGACAAGCGAACGTGGGCCGCGATCTGCGTCACGCTGGCCAGCCGCTCGACGTCCTCCAGGCGCATCTGGATGCCGAACGCATCCTCGATGTCGAACACGATGAGGGGCAGATCCAGGGTGTCGATGTCGAGGTGGCCGAGGCGCGCACCAGCGTTGCCGTTCACGTAAGGCCGCAGGATCTCGATAATTCTGGGGGTGAGTTCGTCCATGGCACGCTCGCTGCAACCGTCGAAGGTGGGCCTATGCATGGAGGCCACCTTACGAACCCGCAGCGGGCCTGGCTGTTCCCTGGGAAACCTCCCTTATCGCGGTATCAATCGCCGCAAGGAACGGTCAGCATCTGGCCGACGTTGGCGAAATACTTTTTGCAGCCCGTCTTGGCGCCGGCTTTCTGAGGTTCGGGGCCGGTGCGGGGTGTTGTAGTGACGGTAGTGGCCGTTCCCGTAGTCGAACTCGTGGTTGCCGTTGCCGCATATTCTTTCGCTTCGGCCGCAAAAGCGGGATCGCTGTCGCAGCTCACGAGCTCGGGCTGCGCGCCTTTGGCGGCCGACCACGCCGCGCCTGACTGCGCCCACACGGCATCGCCGTAGTGCCAGGCGCCCTTTTTGAACGTGAAGGCCTCCTGGCCGGACCAACAAGAGCTCCGGCCGTCGAACCAGACCTTGCTCGCAGGATGGTAGCGGCGTCCCTCGGCGTCGGCGAAGCGGACGAGGGTGTCCTTCTTCTCCTGGGCTGGCGCCTTGTTGCGGACCGACCTCCTACGCCGCGGGCGATCCGGGCTATTGCCTTGCGTGCTCTGAGCCCCTGTCTGGGACTTGAAGTTGACGACCCAGTTGCCGTGATTATCGACGGACCGCGTTTGCGCCTGCGCGTCCAGCGTCAAGCCCATCATCAGGCCACAGAGAAACGCCCCCGCAGAGGCGAGCGCCAGCCTTATCATCCCGCAAATCCCCTCGAGCAGGATCGCTTCGGATTGAATCACCCAACCTTAGGGCTTCCATGCGACGCGATCGCGCTCTAGCCGTCAGCCGCAAATCAGCAGCCGACTGATTCTCACTCATGCGCTTTTCGGCCGCAAGTCTTCTTTTGGAATAAGCCTATCGATGTAGACGCCCCCACGCGCAACAATCTCTAGGTTGCGCGGCAAGCGTTAACTGCTTCCCGCCAGGGCTGCCCCGCGCGGATGCCCGCCTCGAAGCAGGAGATTGTCCGGCGCGCGTTTCGTGTGCCTGAACACAGCGCATATGCATTGGGCGGCAGCCACCCGGCGCCGCCGCCCCAACTGACGCGGCCTCGCATCAGTTGACGATAGCATGCGATGGCCTCGGCGGGGCGCGCGCGGACGGGGCGCGCAGCACGTGGCGCAGCAATCGCCCTCATCTGGATGCTGGACGGCCGCATGTGTACAGGCGCAGCTTCCTGCCCAGCGTCCAGCAGGGCCGCCATCGCGGCCTGAAGCTGCTCCTGGAGGGCCGCCCGCTGCTGCATTTGCTGTTCCACATCAGCGCGCAGGGTCTTCACGGCCTGTTCGGACCTGACCGCCTCCGCAACCGCCGCGTCGCGGGCCTTGCGCTCGCTCGTCAAGCGCGCCTGCAGAACGGCAAGCTCGGCGCCGGTATGCTGCCAAAGCGTCCGCTGTTGGCGTTCGTGCGACCTGACCGAGGCGACCTCGACCGTGAGCCGGGCATTCTCCTCGCGCGCACGATCAAGCTCGGCAGCCGTGCTCTTCAGCGAACGCGACATGTCCCAGGCAGCATCTCCACTCACCGAAGCCATCGACGCTGGCGTCATCGCGAGCGGGCGCGACTGGCCCTGATGCCCGTCATGAAAGGCCCAGGCTCCCGCAGCCAACGCTGCCACCGTTACGACCGATGCCCATTGCGAGGCCCGCCGCGATCCCGCGCGCAAACGCGAGACAAAGCGCGGAGCGACCCGATAGTCCTGCGTACCGAAGCTCCACAGATGGCCGTCGAGATCACGGCAGGTATAGAAGCCGCCGCCAAACCCGTCGCTTCCAGGCGCCAGCTCGATGCGGGCACCAGCAGTGTCGGCGCGCCGGCAATGCGCATCCAGGTCGGACACGGCGAGGTAGCAGACCTGAGTGCTGGCTGTACCCGCATTCTCGGGCTGCACCATGAGATCATCGAACTCGGTGTTCGACACGGGACGGATGAGTAGCGTGCTGCGGCCGCAGGTCAGCAGGATGTAACTAATGTCGCCAGCCTCATCCTTCACCACGCGGCGGCGGCGGAAACGGAATGCCCGGCACAGCCAACCGGCGGCTTGCTCGACATCCTTGTAGCGGAGCACGGGCACAATTTGAGATGCATCGTCCATCGCCACCTCCCGTATAGCGAACGGCACGCCAGCTTTGGATATCGCGCACGCGGCGGAGAGGCATGCAAATGCTTGCCGTTAAGTTAATAAGCGTGGCGAAACAATTGGTTGCCGCAGTCCCTCGGAAGCTGCACGGCAAAACCTAGAAGTAGGCGCCTAGCGCCCACAGGCCAAACCTCCCCCGTATCGCCAAGGCAATGGCGCGGCTGTTTCGCAGGGGACAGCGTGTCGCACGAAGACGTGATCTTGCTGTGTGTGTGGGCAGTTCAGTCCAAGGGGTGACACATGAGCTTCAAGCGCATCTCCGCCATCTGCCTGATCGCACTTATCGCGGGAAGCGCTGTGGCGCGCGCACACGAAACGGGCGGTCCCGACAAGGCACCGCCGACGGTGCGCGCGTTCACGCTGGCCGAAGACAAGGTGCGCACATTCGGTACCTACACTGCGGTGGATACTCCGGTTCTCAAGTCCGGCGATACGCTGCACATCTACGGGGAGCCCGGCGATTTCGGCTGGCACACACGCGAGGGCGTTGCGCGCTTCAACGTCGACGTCAGCATCGACCTGCGCCGGCGGGACGGCAGGCGCCTGACGGGAAAGCCGGCGGCCACTACGCTGAAGCATGAGGCCGCGACGCAGCCCGGCACGTTCTTCTTCTCGCTGGGGCTGACGCTGAAGGCTGGCGTCGGCGTCTACAAGGCCAACGTGCGCCTGCGCGACACGGTCACCGGGCAGATCATCGAGAAGAGCTTTCCGTTTGCCTTGGCGAGCGAGCGGCACCCGCCTGCTCTACGGACACCGTTCACTGCCGTCGCGGCGGCACAGGACGGCAAGGCGGCCGCACCAGCGACGCAGGCGGCCAAACCTCTCGAATGCCGGAAATACTTCTCCCAGATCGGCGCCACGATTTCGGTGCCGTGTGAGCCATGACGCACTAACAGATTGCGCAGATTAAATAATACTCTTGCGCACAACGCTCAGATCCTGCTTGCCGCGAACCCTGGCCCCGCCGGACGCACAGACCTGCGGATGCGGGCCTTCGTCATCAGCAGCGACAGATGCCAACATGGATCGGAGCGTTTGCCATGAACTACAGCACGGAGCCAGCGACACAACCTGCGCCACGCAACGGCCTCGCGCGCCGCATCGCCATCACGGTGATCCTAGGCGGAATTTTTTCGCTTGCGTTATGGTTCAGCGCGTTCAACGCACTCACGTCGTTGCTCGCCGGATCGTGTGCCGCACCGTCATCCCGGTGGCCAGCAACACATCGGATGTGATCGAGAGCGTGCTCGAAACCGTCGCCGGAATTGTCTTTGGTTTGCTGGCTGCAATTGGCGCCATCTCAGGCGCTGTGTTCGGTTCGCCGTGGATTAGCATTCACACCGGCCAAGCCGTCAGCTGAGACGAGCCGCCATACACACGTGCGCCGAGGTGTTGCGGCAATGCAGCGAACAACGAATCACGGCGCATGTATGACTCATTGCGGCGCGCAAATGACAAAAAAGACACGCGAAGCAACCTGCGGCTGAAGCGACCGACACTGAACAAATGTTGCAAGCCAATAACTGCAATACTCCTAAGGTTTTAGGTTGCTGTTGCTTTTTTGGATCACTCCGCGAACGGAATGTGCAAAACCGGCCCGAACCTGTGGATAATGTATTGCGGAAGACCCCCATTCTGACGCCAATTGCGACCAGTAGTGAGACGGTCAGCGTGATGGGGGCTTTGATGATAAGAAGGATCGTGGCCGCAATATTGATTGCGAGCGGGGTCGCGGCATGCGCGCCCTACGACTATCCATACGAAGGTTATGGCGAACGGCGCTACTACGGGGAACGCCGCTATTACGGCGAGCGTCGCTACTACGGTGAGGGCGAGCGCCATTACACGCCGCGGCCGCGTCGCGTTTGCGATGCAGACGGCTGCTGGTATCCGGTGCCCAAGCGGCGTTATTACACAGAATAGCGAGTACATCCGATGAAGATGCGTTACACCTTAGGTCTCGTATCGGTGGCGGCCGTCTCGCTGACTGCGCTGCTGCCATTCGTCGCCTCGTCGATAGCCGGCGATAACAATGGCTACGTCTGGCACTATCGGCCCCACACCAAATCGGTCTACGAGCCGTACAGGCCAAGGCCGCAGGTCTACGGCTATCAACGCCGACACCATCATCACAATCGGGACCGTGACCGTGATGACTATGAATCGGACCGGTTTGATCGTGCCAACGAGTGCAAGCCGCCGCTGGCGCGAACCGGGGGCGAAGCCTTCGACGAAGACAATGCCAAGCAGCGGGCCGATCTTGCCTGGCAGGAAGAAGTTCGCTTCCTGTGGGGCGAGCGCTACATGGACGTCAGCAACGCCCAGCGCGCGCGATACGAATGCAGCCGGTCGAGCACGAATGAAAGCTGGATCGGCAAGGCAGGCGAGCGCATCGCCGGCGACGCTGCCGTCAAGAAGAGGTGCAGGCTCACCGCACTTCCGTGCCGCGGCGAACGCGACAAGGCCGACAAGAGGGACCGGTGACGCCGGGGCCGGCCTGACGACTGGCCTCCCTCATCTGTCGCTGCAGGAACTGTACGGGCGCGATCATCGGGGGACGCGCCCGTCGGTTTTTCAACTGGAGCAGGATCGCTGCGAAACGACCGCTCTAGCAGAATCTATCTGTTGGCAGATCCGTGACTCGCGCGCCATGATGGACCGGCGGGAGAGCGGAGAGATATGAAGCACCAAGACGGCAAACGCGTTTCGAGACTTGCCCTCATCGGGGCTGCTTTGAGTGTGCTCGCTGGCCCCGCACACGCAACAGATTCACAATCAGCGGCGAGAGTCCGCGTGGCCGCCGTCGGTGCCGTCGACGCATCGCTGCCGCAACAGCCAACGCAGCGCGACGCGGGAACCACCCCCGACATCTGGCAACTGGTGCAGAACACGGCGCCTGGACAAGGCGAGACGGCGTCCCAAGGCGTGGCGGACCCCGCAACAATTCTCGCCGCATTTGCCTCGTCGACACCCGAGAGCGTGGAAGAGGAATTGGCGAAGCAGCACGGCCTCGAGATCCTCAAGCGGGTGACGCTGTCGAGCCTCGATCTGCGCGTCGTGACCTATCGGGCGCGCGAAGGCAGCGCTGCAGTGGCCGCCATCGTGCCGCGCTTGCGTGCCGATCCGCGCGTCAGCAGCGCGCAGGCGAACGTTACCTATCGCGCCATCGAGCCGGTCGAGACCGAAGTCAGCGTGGCGGAGCATCCACGCAATATAGGGCAGCGGGACGCAAAGCAGCCCGTGCCGATGGGCAAGCGCGCGCCGGCGAGGTCCGCGAGCGTGGACGTTATGGGACAGCCGCCCAAATCCAAGACCGCCTCCGAACGGACATTGATGCACAGCGGTCGCGCGAAAGTCACGGCCGCAGACGTCCTGGCAGGCGGGCTCTAGATTTCTTGCCGATCGAATGCGCAGCTGGCGCGAGAACGCTCGGGCTGCGTCAGTTGAGCTTCCACAACAGGCCGAAGCGGCCAGTGAGGCTGTCATAGTCCGGGCTGCGGTCGTGGCGCACACCGGCCGAGAGCTGCAGCCTGCCGTTGATATCGAAATCCAGGCCGCCGGCGAAGAAAACGCTCGTATCGGCATCGTCGAACGAGAAATCGATGCCCTGGATCTGCAGCTCGTTGAGATAGTGGAAGCGGTGCACGACGCCGGCCTGCACATAGGGCCTGAGTGTGACCGACGGCAGGCGAACGACGCCGAACAGCCGGGCCGAAAGGGTACCGTCGAAGGCATCGACGACGTGATCGCTATAAGTGATGCCGACCGTGTCATTGTGGGCTTCGCCAACGGTACGCTGGTAGCCGAGTGTCGCACGCAGGTCGAGCCGCACGTCGTCCGAAACGATGGGCAGGATCGTTCCCGCAAACAGGGCCGAGGTGAAGCTCGAGCCGTCGTAGTCGCTGCGCGCGCCGGTGACGAAATTCTCGGTTTCGGCGTGGCCCCAGGTTCCGCCGGCAGCGGCCGCCGCATACCAGGCCCTGGTGGTCAAGAGCGCAAAGCCGCCTGCCGCCCAGGACTTGAGATTGCCCGCACCCGCTTGCGTCAACCCCAGGCTGCGCAGAGCGCTGTTAGCCCGAACATCGAGGTCGGATTCGGCGATGCCCCCATTGACGCCGAAATGCAGCGTGCCGGACCTGAGCCCCACGAGCGTGGAGGCGTCCCACAACAATCCGGGCATCTCGGACCGTTGGTTTGTTCGCATCTCAAGCGTGGTACCGGTGATGACATTATCGCCCGAGCCGGCGCGAAACTGGTAACCGCCATGATTGGATGTGCCGAACGTCACGGCATTCCACATCCAGAGATTGGACAGCGGCAGGACAGCCATACCCGACGCGCCTCCCCCCGCGCTCGAGCCGGACGGGCCGTCGGACGACGAGGCCGCCGCGCCGCCGCCCCCGCTGGTCAGATTATCCAGAATCTGCTGGACGGGCCCCAGCAGCGCCTGATTGGCAGTGTTGGACAGCGTTTGGCTGACCGACGAGACTTGGTCCAGCACCACGCCCAGCACGCCGTTGCCGAGCCCGTTGACGGCCGGCAGATCGGGCAGAACGATGGTGATGCCTGGCAGATTGATCAGAAGGAGGTCTTCGTCGCCGAAGCGCCGCCTCAGCTCCGGAGAAAGGCGAGAAATATCCAAGTGAAGGATGTTGGGCAGATGGAGATCCGGCAGCTGGACGGAGATATCCCCGCCCTTGTTGCCGGTGATGATGGGAAGGTCGAGCTTCGGAACAACGAGATTGGGGAGGACGAACCTCCCTCGTCGTCTATCGTCCGCATCTTGTGCCGCGGCAGGGCTGTGCCCAAGCGTCCAGAGCAACAGGGCGACCGCCAATGCACTGCATCTCGCCAACACCGCGGTGATCATCACGCTCTCAGATACGCAACTTTACGAAATGAACAGGCACTATAGATCGAGGGGCGTAGGGCCGAGCCAGCTGTCGAACGGACGCTGGCCTCTTTCGCAGGGCGGATGTCACCTTCCGACCACAACAGGTAGAGGTTTGGCTCGAACATCTGTGGATGACGGTGCCGTAGCTGACGTTTTGACTTGACGTTTCTGAAGTGGCAGAGGGCGTCAGCGTGGACGTTTAGGCCGTGGCGGCGCCGGTGAGGGCGTCCGACCCGTTCCACTCCTGCACGACATGGCCGGGTGACACCTCGCGGTAGAGGCGAGCCGGGGACACATAGTTCGCCGGACGCATGGGGCTTGGCACCTCGTCGCTCAGCAGCTTCTGGCGGGCGCGGCGGCGCGTGGGATCGGGCAGCGGAACGGCACTCATCAGCTTCTTCGTGTAAGGGTGCTGCGGATTCTCCAGAACCGAAGCGCGCGGACCGATTTCGACGATCTCGCCCAAATACATGACGGCGACGCGGTGGCTGACTCGCTCCACCACGGCAATGTCGTGGCTGATGAAAAGGTAGGCGAGCCGCAAGTCCTCCTGCAGGTCCAGCATCAGGTTAACGACCTGGGCCTTAATGGAGACGTCGAGGGCGGACACAGCCTCGTCGGCGACAATCAATTTCGGCGACAGGGCAAGCGCCCTGGCAATGCACAGCCGCTGGCGCTGGCCGCCCGAGAATTCATGCGGAAAGCGCGAGGCCATGTCGGGGGCGAGACCGACCTTGCGCAAAAGTTCTGCCACCTGTCCGTGTGCGGCCTTCCGATCGCACAGGCCATGCACGACCATCGGCTCAGCGATGGCGGCGCCCACGGTCTTGCGCGGGTTGAGACTGGCGAACGGGTCCTGGAAGATCATCTGCATGCGCTGGCGCGCGGCGCGCAGGCCTTCGCGGTCGAGCATGCCGACGTCCTGCCCCTCGAACAGGATCGTGCCGGCAGACGGCGGGACGAGGCGCAGGATGGAGCGGCCCGTGGTGGATTTGCCGCAACCCGACTCGCCAACCAGCGCCAGCGTCTCGCCGGCGCGCAGGCTGAAGGAAATGTTCTCGACGGCGTGCACGCGGCCGGTGACGCGGCGCAAAACGCCGGTGCGGATGTCGAACCGTGTCGTGAGGCCGGAGACCTCGAGCACGGGGCGCTCGGCGGCATCGATGGTCGAGGTCGTGGGTGCTGCAGGCGCGATGACACCGGTCTTCACGTCGGTGACGGGGAAGCGCAGCGGCTGCGGCTGCCCCTGCATGGCGCCGAGACGGGGCACGGCGGCGAGCAAGGCCTGGGTGTAGGGATGCTGCGGATCGGCAAAGAGACGCGCCGTGTCGCCCTCCTCGACCTTGCGGCCCTGCCACATGACGACGACGCGGTCCGCGATCTCGGCGACCACGCCCATGTCATGCGTGATGAAGAGGACCGACATGCCCTCTTCGTCCTGCAGCACCTTGATGAGCTCGAGGATCTGGGCCTGGATGGTGACGTCGAGCGCGGTGGTGGGCTCGTCGGCGATCAGCAGCTTGGGGCGGCAGGCCAACGCCATGGCGATCATGACGCGCTGGCGCATGCCGCCGGAAAAGCGATGCGGATACTCGTGCACGCGCTGGCGGGCGGCCGGAATGCGGACGCGCTCGAGGATGCGCACGGTCTCGATTTCGGCGTCTGCGCGCGAGAGGCCGCGATGGTAGATCAGGGCTTCGGCGATCTGGAAGCCGATGGTGAGCACGGGATTGAGGCTCGTCATCGGTTCCTGGAAGATCATGGAGATGCGATTGCCCCGCACCTTGCGCATCTCATCTTCCGGCAGATCGAGCAGGCTTTGGCCTTCGAGCGCGATGCGGCCTTCGACGCGGCCGTTGACCGCCGACACGAGCCGCATGATGGACAGCGCTGTGACGCTCTTGCCCGAGCCAGACTCGCCAACGATCGCCAGCGTCTGGCGCGGGCCGATGTCGAAGGACACGTCATTGACGACCGTGCGCCAGCGCCCCTCCACGCGGAAGGCGGTCGAGAGGCCAGAGACGGACAGGACGGGCTGCACCATCGGGCTCTAGGCCTCACCCTTCAGCTTGGGATCGATGGCATCGCGCAAGCCGTCACCCAGCAGGTTGAGCGCGAAGACGACGACGAGGATCGCAAGGCCCGGTGCAACGGCGAGCCATGCGCTGTCCAGGATGTTCTCGAAGCCTTCGCGGATCATGCCGCCCCAGGTCGGCGTCGGCGGCTTGACGCCGAGGCCGATGAAGGCGAGCGACGCTTCCGTGCGGATGGCGTTGGCAAGCCAGAGCGAGCCCATCACCAGGATCTCGGGGAAGATGTTGGGCAGGATGTGCCCGCCCATGATGCGCGCGTCCGAGTAGCCGAGCGCGCGGCAGGCCTCGATGTATTCGCGCTCCTTGACGGAGATGGTGGGCGCGCGGGCGATGCGGGCGAAGGCCGGGATCGAGGTCAGCGCAATAGCCAGGATGATGTTGGTCATCGACGGCCCCAGCATAGCGACGATGAGCAGGCCCAGAATGAGCGAGGGAAACGCCAGCAGCATATCCATCGTCTGCATGACGAACGTATCGAAGCGTCCGCCGTACCAGCCGGCGAGGATGCCGATAAGCGAGCCCATCAACATGGCGGCGATGGTCGAGACGAAGCCGATGACGAGCGAGATTCGAGCGCCGTAGAGGAGGCGCGAGAGGATATCGCGGCCGAAGGCATCGGTACCGAGGGGGTATTCGGCCGTCGGCGGCTTGAGCTTGTAGAAGATGTTCTGCTCCACGGGATCGTGCGGGGAGAGCAGCGGGGCGGCGATGGCGGCGATGGCCACGATCAGGAAAATGACGAGGCCGACCCAGGAGGTCTTGTTGGCGTTGAATGCGCTGACCGTCGCCTTCATCAGGTAGGCGAAGGCCGATGGGGCGGGCGCACGTGTTTCGGTGGTGCTCATTGCATCTTCACCCTGGGATCGGCGACGCCATAGGCGAGGTCGGTCAGAAGATTCACGAGCACGACGAGCAGGGTGTAGATCACCATCATCCCCTGCAGCATGGTGTAGTCGCGCTGATTGAGCGCGCCGACGATCAGTTTACCGAGGCCCGGGCGGCTGAACACGATCTCGGTCAGGACCGAGTTGCCGATCAGGATGCCGAGATAGAGGCCAATGACGGTGATGACCGGGATTAGCGCGTTGCGCAGGGCATGCCGCCACACGACGACCTGCCAGGGCACGCCCTTGGCGCGTGCCGTGCGCACATAGTCCTCGGCCAGCACGTCGAGCATGGCCGAGCGCGTGACACGCGTGATGTAGGCTGCCGTGATCAAGCCGAGGTTGATGGCCGGCAACGTGATCGACTGAAACCAGGCGCCCACGCTGCCGCTGCGGGCGCTGATGACGGGAAACCACGGTAGCAGGATACTGAACGCGAGCAGCAGCAGGATCGCGGAAACGAAGGGCGGAAATGACAGCCCCAGCAGCGAGCTGATCCGCGAGGCATAATCAAAGGTGCGATTGCGGTTGACAGCCGCCCAAACACCTAGCGGCACGCCGATGATGGTACCAAGCACCAGCGACACGATCGTCAGCTCCAGCGTCCAGGGCAGGACCTTCAGCACTTCCTCGATCACCGGGCGGCCGGTGACCATGGACACACCCCAGTCGCCCCGCAGCGCGCCGCCAAGGAACGTCACGTACTGCTGCCATATGGGCTTGTCGACGCCGAGCCGTGCGCGCATGACCTCGATCGCCTCGCGACTGGCCTGGTCGCCGAGGATCACCTGGGCCGGATCGCCCGGAACGATCCGCACCAGCACGAAGACGAGGGTGAGAACCGCAAAGAGCGTAACGACGGCGAAGCTCAGTCGGCGAATGAGGAAGCCGGTCATCACCACACGCGGAGAATGGCGGCGCGCCCGGACCGGGACGCGCCGCAGCCAATACCAGCTTACTTCGTGAAGCGGGTCTTCTCGGTGATCGGCGGCGACAGATTGAGCGAGCCGACGAGTTCATAGCCGAGATCGAGCGAGTCCTTGTAGGCCCAGATCTGCATCTGCTCGTGAATCGGGACGCCGCAGACCTCCTTGATGAGCTTCTCCTGGGCCGTCTTCCAGAGTGCCTTCTGCTTAGCAGGATCCGGCTCCACGCGCGCGGCCTCGATCTCCTGATCGGCGAGCTTGCAGTGCGTGAAGTTGGTGACCGCGGTCGGCGTCTTCACCTGCGACCGGGAATGATAGAACTGCGAGAGGTAAATGTCGGCCACGGGGAAGCGCGCGGCCTGATAGTGCACGATCGGCGACAGGTCCTCGCGGATCTTGGCGTGGAACGTCGCGTGCTCCACCAGCTCGATATCGAGGTTGATGTTGGCCTTCTTGAACTGGGCCTGCACCGCCTCGATGACGGTCTGCATGCCGGGCAGCGTCGTGTGGATGGTCTTGATGGTGATGCCGTTGGGGTAGCCGGCTTCCGCCAGCAACTTCTTGGCCTTCTCCGGATCGTAGGGATAGAGCGGCGCCTTCTCGTCGGTGCCGAGATAGCCGGACGGAACGATGGACACCGAGGGGCGCGACACACCGGGGCCCTTGAACGCCACCATGCCGTTGCGATCGATGGCGTGCGCGATGGCCTGGCGCACGCGGATATCATCAAGCGGCTTCACGGCCGTGTTGAGATAGATGGCCGACAGCTCGGCCAGCTCGACCTTGGCGACCTTGACGCCCGGCAACTTGGACGTGCGGTCGACCCATGTCTGCTCCTGGCGGCCGTAGAGCATATCCAGCTCACCGGCCTGGAAGGCAAGATCGCGGCTCGCATCCGAGGGGATGTAGCGATACATGATCTCTTCGAGTTGCGGCGCGCCGCGGAAGTATTTCTTGTTGGCGCGCAGCTTCACGTACTGCTGCGGCTGGTATTCGACGAACTCGAACGGCCCCGTACCGATCGGCTTCTTCTGGAAATCGGCGCCCATTTCCTCGCCGGCCTTTTTGCAGACCATGTTGCCGCCGTGGTAGTTGGCGAGGTAACCGAGGAAGCCCGGGACCGGATTCTTGAGCGTAATCTTGACGGTCGATTTGTCCGGCGCCTCTACCTTGTCGAAGCTGGAGAAGTCGTTGGAGAACGACGAGGTCGCCTTGGTGGCGGCCCGGTTGATCGAGTAGACCGCGTCCTCGGCGGTGAACTCGCCATAGTTGTGGTGGCACTGCACGCCGGGGCGGATCTTGAAGGTCCATTCCGTGCCAGTGGCGTTCGACGTCCAGCTCTCGGCGATGTCGGGCTCGATGAACTCGGGGCTCGCCTGCCCCGGCTTGATGCGGACCAGGCCGTTGAACATCCAGTTGAGAAGGCCCTTGTCGGGGGTGGTCGCCGTCAGATGGGGATCAAGCTTGCCCGCATCCGCGGACGCCATGCCGACAACCAGCGTTTTCTTCTGGGCCAGCGCATCGCCGGCACCGGCGAGCGTGAGCACGACAGCCGCGGCAAACGGCGCGTACGGTACTTTATTCATGACAGGGCTCCCCATTGGACGGATTGGACTATTGGTCGCGCATTCCCTGCCAATATGCAAGAAAAGCTCAACTCGCGGACCATTCCCTGCGGCATCTGCCGAGCGTCCCGGCGCCTGGGACAAAGATTGACGGCAAAGCGGGGCAATTTGGCTCGACGCCGCCGCGTCTACCATTGAACACTGCGCTGCATTTGCATGGGGCGAGCATGACCGAGCTTCACGTCAAGCGGGCACTTCTCGATACGGGGTGGGCGGAGGATGTGCTGATCACGATCGACGGCGCCGCTGTCACAGCCGTTGCGGCAGGGACGGCGGCGCCGGCGTCGGCCGAGCGCAGCAGCGGCATTGCCGTGCCGGGCGTCAGCAATTTGCACAGCCACAGCTTCCAGCGCGCGATGGCAGCGCTCGCCGAGCGGCGCGGAGATCGCGAGGACAGTTTCTGGACGTGGCGCGAAGTGATGTACCGCTTTCTCGCGCGCATGACGCCCGACGACATCGAAGCCGTGACGGCCTGGCTCTATGCCGAGATGCTGGAGGCCGGGCTCACGACCGTCGGCGAGTTTCATTATCTGCATAATGCGCCGGACGGCAGTCGATACGCCGATCCGGCGGAAACGGCTGGGAGCATAGTCGCCGCGGCTTCCGCCAGCGGGATAGGCTTGACGCTGCTGCCATGTTTCTATGCCCATGGCGGATGTGGCGGCCAGCCGCCAGTGCACGGGCAAGTGCGTTTTCTCTCCGACCTCGACGGCTTCGCCAAGTTGATGGAGGGAAGCCGCCGCCATCTGACCTTGCTCGGACGCGGCACACTCGGGATTGCGCCGCACTCGCTGCGTGCGGTGACGCCTGACGAGCTGCACGCTCTGCTTCGGCATAATCCTTCAGGGCCGGTGCACATTCACGCAGCCGAGCAGACGGGCGAGGTCGAACAGTGCGTGACCTGGTCGGGCGCGCGGCCGGTGGAATGGCTGCTCGCCAACATGCCGGTGGATCAGCGCTGGTGCTTCATTCACTGCACCCACATGACCGACGAGGAAAGCCGGGCGCTCGCGGCTTCGGGTGCGGTGGCGGGGCTATGCCCGATCACGGAGGCGAGCCTCGGCGACGGGATTTTCGAGGCGCCGCGGTTTCTCGATGCGGGCGGGCGCCTGGGCGTTGGCTCGGACAGCAATATTCGCATCAGCCTCGCCGAAGAGCTGCGCACGCTGGAGTACGGCCAGCGCCTGCGGGACCGCAAGCGCAACCGTCTGGGACGGAGCGGGATATCGACGGGGCGGGCGCTGTTCGATCATGTGAGGCAGGGCGCGGTGCAGGCGTTGGGGTTGCGTTCCGGTGGACTAGCTGCCGGCGCGGCGGCGGATATCGTGATCCTCGATGCGCAGCATCCCGCGCTGGTGGGACGCACACGCGACACCATTCTCGACGGCTGGATCTTCGCCTCAGGTGACGGCGTCGTGCGGGATGTGTTCGCAGGCGGAAGGCGCGTCGTGCACGAGGGCCAGCATATCGCACGCGAGCCATTGCTAGCGCGATTCAAGGCCACGATGGCGTCACTGGCTGATGATCTCTGAGAGATGTCTACGGCACACGCATGAGGGGACGGCCCATGCGGATTTCGGTGCCTTCGGTCACGCCATCGCACAGATCGAAGCCGTCCGGCGCGAAGACGATGATGGTCGAGCCGTGCTCGAACCAGCCCATCTCGTCGCCCTTCTTGAACGCCGCGTCGCAGGGCATGGTCTTGCGAAATCCGGGCGTGGTCCGGTCCGCGTTCATGTCGAGAAAGTTGAACCGGATGCCGGCGACGAGAATGGCGGCGACCAGAACCAGGGTGATCGTGTGCCCGCCGGACGCAAGGCGCGTGCACACAAGCGCGCGCTCGTTCTTGCAGAACAGCTTCTCGACCCGCTTAAGGGCGATGGGGTTGACGTTCCAGGTGTCGCCCGAGATGTAGGTCACTTGCCCGACGCGGCAGTCGTGGGGTGCGTGAAAGCGGTGATACATGGAGGCGGTGAGCCGCAAGGTCACGTAGCGGCCGTTGCGATAGAGATCGACGAGACCCGGGTCGCAGAGCAGATCATCCAGGGTATACGGAAAGCCCTTGACCTGGATCAACTCGGTGCCTGCGATCTTCCCCGAGGCGCCGACGATGGCATCGCAGGGGCTCGCCAGGATGGCGTGATCGGTGTCGATGGGTCGGGCGCCGTCCTTGAGCTCGCGGATGAAGCAGTCGCGCAGGCTCTTGAACCTCTGCTGCTTGGCCTCGCTCAGATCGAGATCTGAGAACAGCCGCCAGAGGGCGATCGACGCGTCCCGCACCAGGGGCTGCTCGACCTTGCTGAGCCAGCCGACGAACTGGGTGGCCAGCCGCCTGGGGATGCGGTTGGTGAGCAGGAAGTTGAGGTCTTCCTGCATGAAAATTTTTGCGATGTGAGTTCTGACCGTCATGTGCCGTTATTTTTGATGGTGTAGTCATTGATTCGATGGATACGCGACACATTACATTCGCAATGTACGGGGCCGGCGCGGCGGTGCTGGCGGCAGCGCTGGTAAAGCTCAAAGCGCGGCTGGAGCTGTCCCGAGCCAAGCACCCCTCGCTGACAGGACACGCGCGCATGTCGCGCCGGGTGGCCTCGCTCATTCCGTTCTACGAGTTCGACAAGCATAAATTCTTCCGCAGCGACGGCGCGCCGGAGGACGTGGCGCAACGGCGCGAAGCCGGCTTCCTGCGGCTGTCGAACCTGTTCCGCGAACGGTTCGCGCAGACGAGCCGGCTTACGGCCGAGGCCCAGGACGGTATTTCCGACCTGCAGTTCGTCAACAGCTACCGCGTGCCGTTCCAGTACAGCCGCATCGTGCGCGAGCACCTGCGCTCCGGATCGTTCCTGCAGTCGTCCTCCGGCGTGATGCTGACAGATCTCGACGGCAACAGGTTCTACGATCTGGCTGGTTCCTACGGCGTCAACCTGTTCGGCTACGACTTCTATAGGGAGTGCATGGAGGCCGGATACCGCCGCGTGCGGGACCTCGGCCCCGTGCTCGGCGCCTACCATCCGGCCGTCGCCTACAACGTGAAGCGGCTGAAGCAGATTTCCGGCCTCGACGAGGTGTCGTTCCACATGTCGGGCACCGAGGCGGTCATGCAGGCCGTGCGGCTGGCGCGCTACCACACGGGCAAGAGGCGGTTGGTGCGGTTCTGCGGCGCCTATCATGGATGGTGGGGCGACGTGCAGCCGGGCGTCGGCAATCCACTGCCGGCGCGCGACACCTACACGCTGTCCGACATGTCCGAGCGGACGCTGCATGTGCTGCGCACGCGGCGTGACATCGCCTGTGTGCTGGTCAATCCGCTGCAGGCGCTGCATCCCAACATGGGCCCGCCGGCGGATTCGGCGCTGGTGGACAGCAGCCGCAGCGCGCATTTCGACAAGGCCGCCTACACGGACTGGCTGAAGCGCCTGCGCGCCGTGTGCAGCGAGCGCGGCATCGTGCTGATCATCGACGATGTGTTCCTGGGCTTCCGCCTGGCGCCGGGCGGCTCGCAGGAGTATTTCGGCGTCAAGGCCGACATGGTGACCTATGGCAAGACGCTGGGAGGCGGCCTGCCAGTCGGCGTCGTGTGCGGGCGCCATGATCTGATGAAGCGCTCGCGAGACGACCGCCCCGTGGACATCATGCTGGCCCGCGGCACATTCAACGCGCACCCCGGCGTCATGGGTGCGATGCGGGAGTTTCTGGAGCAACTCGACACGCCGCAGATCCAAGCGCTGTACGAGAATCTCGATGCGGCGCAGAACGCGCGCGCCGAGCGGCTGAACAAGCGCCTGGAGGCGGAAAATCTGCCGGTGCGGGTGGCGAACCTGTCGTCGATCTGGACGGTGAGCTACACACAGCCGTCGCGCTACAACTGGATGCTGCAGTATTTCCTGCGCGCCGAGGGCCTGGCGTTGAGCTGGGTGGGCACGGGCCGCCTCATTTTCAGCCTGAACTACACGGAGGCCGACTTCGACGCGGTGGCCGATCGCTTCGTCGCGGCGGCGCGGACGATGCAGCAGGAGGGCTGGTGGTGGGTCGATCCGGCACCGAAGCGCTCGATCAAGCGCCAGATGCTGTGGGAGATGGCAGCGCAGGTGTTCGGATCGCGCCGGCATCCGTCCAACGAAACTGAGACTGGGGCACGGACGCCTCAGATCGAAGCCGCAGGCTTCCACACACGGCGTGAATCGCACTCCTGATTTTGCCTCTCGGATTGAATTGGGGCTGGCTGCCGTATGGGACTCTGGATCCCGGGTCGCGCGCGGGAATTGACTCTGCGTACCTTGGCCGCCGTCTCGGCCCGCGCCTGCCCGGGATGACATCGGGAGTGAGCGCCGCGCCTCACATATCTTCGCCGTTCCGGCCAAGGAAGCGCAGCGAACCGCACTCGGCCGGCACGACGACGTACACCCACTGTCGCGCCGGCTCACGCCGTAAACCAAGCTGGAACACTTGAGAGCGAGAGGCACGTTTTGGCCGAAGCACTCCGCGTTGAGCCAGGCGATCCGGTCCAAAGCGATTGTGCTCTAGTGCCTGTGCTGCGCGTGCATGGGATCGATGAGCTCGCCGCGCAGCAGATGGAGCGGCGACTTGTAGTACAGCATGATGTCGTGGAACGGATCGGTGATGATCTTGATCATCCAGACGAGGCCGGTCCTGGCGTCCTTGAGGAAGAAAAGATGTGCCGTGCGGAACAGCAGTCCACCAATACCAATGCCGAGCCACAGCAACGCCGTGTTGTGCATGAAGGTGTAGATGCTGGTGTGGGGCTCGAAGATGCCGAACAGCGTCGGGGCGAGGAGAAGTACCAGCGGTGACAGTGCCCATACGCTCATGAGCACGACCTTGCGCTGCAAATTGTAGCCGAGCTTGATGTCTTCCTTGTGGTCATGCGTGGCTTGATTGATCGTGTCGTAGGACTTCGGCTCGAAGAAGAAATGGCCGGCCTGGCGGCTGGTCATGCCGACAAGCCACCCTAGCAACACGGCTGCTACCGGGTTCGTAAACACCAGCACGTAGGCGACTGTAAAGCTGATTGCACTCAGCAGGTGCAGGGCTTGATTGATGCGGCTGTGATGATAGAAGCGGTGATCATCCCAGCGCTGCGTCCTCAGTTCCTCGAAAAAACCGCTCATAGTCTATGCCTCCACGTTGCCAGTTTGTGCGTACGCGGCACTGTTTCGAGGGTCGGTGCGCTGAGCGCCGGAACCCGGGACCACCTTGCCGAAACGGATCAGGGAGAAGTGCCCGAACGGCGGCATCGGCCGGCGTTCGATAAGGCGGATGTCCTTGTGGCGATCGAGCCAGGCGGCGAAATGCTCCCACGGGAATTCGGAGCGCCAACCGAGCCGATGCGCCACGGGTGAGAGCAGCCGTTCCGCCAGATGACGGGGGCCGGCGTCAGCGCCGATCCGATTCACGAGAATAATTTCGCCGCCCGGCCGCACGACGCGCGCGAACTCATCAAGCGCGATATTGGGGTGCGGCACGGTATTGACCACGTACTGGGCCATGATGACGTCGAACGAGGCGGGGGGAAAATCCAACCGCTCGGCATCCATGACCGAGAGACCTTCGACGTGGGTCATGCGCTGCTCGTAGACGCGCTTGCGCGCGTTGTTCAGCATGCGCTCGGAGAGATCGATGCCCCAGACGCGGCTCGCCTCGGAGTAGTAGCCGAGCGAGATGCCGGTGCCGACGCCGACCTCGAGGATGCGGCCGCCGACGTCCTCGCTCGCGGCGACGGCAGCCTGCCGCGCCCGGTCGAAAATTGCGCCGAAGACGACGTCATAGACGGGCGCCCAGCGCCCGTAGGTCTTCGTGACCGTTTCGTTGTTGAGAGCGAACGCCATCATACCTCGCTTGTTAAATGATCGGTCGCAGGCACGCAGGGATCTCGATGGGGTGATGGCACACCACACCGCGCTCCTTACGTGTAGGCGAGTTGCGGCTTGCGGAACGCGACGACGATGCTCTCGGCGTGACCGATAAATTGCCGGGCACTGACCTGCCAGGAACGCGTGAGCGCGAAGGCCCGGCAAGCGGCGCGCGATACGCTGAGAGCGCCGAGGCACGCGGCGCGCAGATCGTTATCGAGGACGCCAATGGGGTTGCCGCCGATCACGTCCTTGGGGCCGGTGACCGGGTAGGCAGCGACGGGCACGCCGCAGGCCAGGGCCTCGAGCTGAGCGACGCCAAAGGTGTCGGTCTTGCTTGGGAAAACGAAGACGTCCGCGGCGGCAAGATGCGCCGCCAGCGTTTCGCCGTGCAGCTCGCCCATGAACCTCACGCCAGGAAACCGGAGCCGCAGCTCGGCTTCCTGCGGGCCTTCGCCGATCACGACCTTCGAGCCCGGGAGATCGAGCGAGAGGAAGGCGTCGAGATTTTTTTCGACAGCGACGCGCCCCATGCTGACGAAGATCGGGCGCGGCAGATCGAGCTCGATCGCTCTTTCCGGCCGGAACAGATCGGTGTTGACGCCGCGGGTCCACAGGCCGAGGTGCTTGAAGCCGCGGCCGGCGAGTTCTGCCATGAGGGACGCCGTCGAGACCATCGTGACGGACGCCGGCGCATGGAAGCCGCGCAGGACCGCATAGCTCCAAGACTCCGGAATGGGAGCGCGGGCGGAAATGTATTCGGGAAATCGCGTCGTGTAGCTGGTCGTGAACGGTAGGCCGCGTTGCAGGCAATAGCGCCGGACCATGTAGCCGATCGGTCCTTCGGTCGCGGTGTGGATGGCGTCAGGTGCCGCCTGCTCGATGCGGCGTGCAATTTCCCGGGCGCTCGGCAGCGCGACGCGCAAGCCGGGATAGGTCGGGACGGGCACGGAGGAAAAACCGTCCGGCGTCAGAAATTCAATGGCGGCGCCGAGCCCGCGGGCGCTTTCCGCGAGGGACTGGAGCGTCCGGACGACGCCGTTGACTTGCGGTTCCCAGGCATCTGTTGCAACGAGCACGCGCATCGGGCGGCCATCCTTGCTCACGGTTCAACCAGTCGCCGACCCGCAGTGAGCCGATCGCTCATGCAGGCCACGGGGAACTGTCCGTACGCCGTTTGCGAATCTCAGGTCTTCGTGCATGAAGATCGCCAATACACGTCACAGTCATGTGACAGTTTTGGCGAATTGAGCGGCTTCTCTCGCTCCGCGGTACTAGAGCGCGTCCGGGCATAGCTCCGTACGAGTGTCGTGATGATCTGCGAGAGTTGCGGCCGAATCGTCAGGCAGGGGGCACGTCTGAAATGGTGCAGGCACTGAGCGTGAAGTCGCGGAGCAAGATCGGCCGGAAAGCGATCAGCCTGGCGCTCAACCTGATCGTGGTATCGATCGCGTTCTTCATCCTCTACAGAACGTTGCGCAACGTCGACCTGCAGAAGGTGTGGGCGACGATGGCCGACACATCAGTCTGGACCATCGCGCTGGCCGGACTGTTCGTAGCCGGCGGCTATGTGACAATGACGTTATATGACTACTTCGCGCTGCGCACGATCGACCGGCCCGATGTGCCGTACCGCGCGGCGGCGCTGGCGGGCTTCACCAGCTACGCCATCGGCCACAACATGGGCGCGACGGCGCTGGTGGCCGGTGCCGTGCGCCTGCACGTCTATTCGGCGTGGGGCCTGAGCATCCTCGAGGTAGCGAAGATCGCCTTCATTACTGGGCTCACGTTCTGGCTCGGCAACACGTTCGCGCTCGGCCTGGTGCTGACGTTTGCGCCGGACCTGGCCGCAGCCGTGACGCACCTGCAGCCCTGGATCAACCAGGTCCTGGGCGCCGTCGCACTGGCGGTGATCGCTGGGTACGTGGCTTGGCTCCTGCCGCAACCGCGGGCACTCAGTCATCGCGACTGGCACATGGCGCTTCCCAACGCCCGCATGACGCTGGTGCAGATCGCGATCGGATGCCTCGATCTCGCTGCAGGCGCCCTCGCCTTCTATGTGCTGCTGCCGGACGAGCCGGCCATCGGCTTCGCGGTGGTGGCGGTGGCGTTCCTGATCGCAACATTGCTCGGCTTCATCAGTCATGCGCCGGGAAGCCTGGGCGTCTTCGACACGGCGATGATCGTGGCGTTGTCGCGATACCCGACCGAGCACCTCATCGCGTCGCTGCTGATCTTCCGGTGCCTGTACTTCATTCTGCCGCTCGCCGTGGCGGTCGCCATCCTCGCGGCGCGCGAGGTGCGGTCCCTGCAGCGCGGATCAAGCCCCTAGCGCCCCGCGGCGCAGCCGGTCGGCCATCACACGCATGACATTGAGCGCGAAGTGCGGGGCCTCATCGACCATGAGAATGAACAGCTTCCGGTCGATCGGTGCCAGCTCGCAGGCCTCACGCGCCCGGGCCGTCCCGCTCCGCGGCGCACCATCGACCAGGGCCATCTCGCCGAACATGCCGTTGGCCTGAATGGTCTCGACCAGTTTGTTGCCGATGGAAATCTCAACGAAGCCGGATCGTACGATGTACATACGATCGGCGCCCGCATCGCCTTCGGAGAAGATCAGGCTCCCAGCCTCGAAACGCTCCGGCGTGACACTGGAACTGCGCGACCACAACTCGAAGTATTCGCCGGACATTGAACCCTCTCCCCTGTATGCGGGCGCAACATCCTCGGGACATGTGACACCTTGATGACAATGCAGGTATGATCAGAAAAAAGACCCTCCTCCCGCCTTCCTACCACCTTGCGGCGCGCATTTTCGACGACGCCGCGCGAGGCATTGAAGACGACAGCCGCGCCGCGCCGATGCCGTCTGCGGAGTTTATCGAACTGTCATATATCTATAGTCGGCGTGTTGTGCGCCCCTGATAGGGCACCTCAAACGGTCGAGGAGTGCTCCGTGGGTCCGGTTGCGATCGAGATCAGCGGCGTCACTAAGTCCTTCAAATCGGGCGATCCGGTCTTGCGGGGAGTCTCACTGCAGATTGCCAAGGGCGAGATGGTGGCCCTGATCGGCGCCTCGGGCTCGGGCAAGTCGACCTTGATCCGGACCATCGCCGGGCTGATCCCGATCGACGGCAGAACTGGCAACGGCGCGCGGGAGGGCGAGATTCGCATCCTCGGCGTGCCCATGCAGCAGAAAGGCCGCATTAGCGGCGCGGCCAAGGACCTGAGGTCCCGGGTCGGTACCGTCTTCCAGCAATTCAATCTGGTTCCGCGTCTTTCGGTGCTCACCAATGTCAGCCTCGGCCTGCTCGGGCAGATCTCGGCGTGGCGCGGAACGCTCGGACGGTTCAGCGCGCTGGAAAAGAAGCGCGCCATGCATGCCCTGCATCACGTCGACATCGCCAAGCATGCGCTGAAGCGCGGCTCGGAGCTGTCGGGCGGGCAGCAGCAGCGCGCGGCAATCGCGCGCACGCTGGTACAGGGCGCCGAGATCCTGATCGCTGACGAGCCCATCGCGTCGCTCGATCCGAGTTCCGCGCGCCGCGTCATGGACATCCTGTCGGAGCTGAACCGCGAGGATGGCATCACCGTGCTGGTGTCGCTGCATCAGGTCGAGTACGCGCTGAACTACTGCCCGCGCACGATCGCCTTGCGCAACGGCGCGGTCGCCTATGACGGACCGTCGAGCGCGCTGTCGCCGGCCTTCCTCGGCGAACTGTACGGCGCCGACAGCGAGCAGCTTTTCCTGCCGGGCCTCAACCCGTCGCAGGCCGCATCTCCACAGATCATTGCCAAGCCCGCCGCTGCGCGCGGCCCGGCGGTCGCTGCCGACTACGGCCTCGCGGCCGGCGCCAGCGGCTGAGTTCACCACTAATCAGGCCCGTGCTGCCCGCGCCGGGCCGGCGGATCAACCACACTCGCGGCCCGCTAGACAAGGAGTATTCGGATGCTTCGCAGATCGTTGGCAGCCTTGGCCATCGCCTTTGGCCTTTCCGGTGCGGCGACAACCGCCTGGGCGGACACGAACGAAGTCAACTTCGGCATCATCTCGACGGAGTCGAGCGCCAACTTGAAGGTGATCTGGGAACCCTTCCTGGCCGACGTGCAGAAGAGCATCCGCGCGACGGGCACGCGATCGTATCAGGAAGTAATCTTCGGCATCGTGCCGCAGGTGATGCCGCTGTGGAGCTCGTTCACGCTCTACCGATTCGAGACCAACGTCCGATCCGCCACCGTGCTCGGCATCGTCGGGGCAGGCGGCATCGGCCAGTCGCTGTATGAGAACATCCGGTCGTTCCAGTATTCGGAGACGGCTGCCATCATCATCATCATCGTCCTGACGGTGTCGCTGATCGACCTTCTGAGCGCGCAGGTGCGCAAGCTGCTGGTCTGAGCCGTCGGCTGCGGCTCGCTCGATTTCTGATACAATAGGGCTCCGTCGCGACAGGAGCCTTCAATGTCCACCGAGCGCGGCACGTACGTGGTGTATGACGGGGACTGCCCGTTCTGCTCGCAGTACGCGAAGCTGCTGCGCCTGCGCGAGGCGGTGGGCCCCGTGACGCTCATCAATGCGCGCGATGAGCATGAGATCGTGCGCCATGTGAACGGGAAGGGCGTCGATCTCAACAACGAGATGGCACTGGTGATAGACGGCCGAGTCTATGCGGGCGCCGACTGCCTGCACAGCCTGGCCCTCATGAGCACGGGCAGCGGCGCCTTCAATGCCCTGATTGCCCACGTGTTCGCATCGCCCGGGATCTCGCGCCGGCTGTATCCGATCCTGCGGTCCGGGCGGAATGCGACCCTGTGGATCCTGGGGCGCAAGCCTATCCCGCTGCCAACACGCTGAGCCGATCGTGTGACCCGGCTCGATGCCGGATCACACGACTGCTCCTCAGATTCAGTACACGTGCTCGACCGGCAGCCCGAGCGCCATGGAGCCGGTGTACTCGGCCTGGGGGCCCGCCTGCAGCGGATGGTAGCGGGCGGCCTGGATGTCGCGGAAGCGGCGCTCAAGCCCGGCCGCCCGGTAAAAGCCCGCGCCTCCCGCCACCTCCATCGCGTACTCGACCGCGGCGATGGCGTGGCGCGCGACGAGCTGCCGCCCGATCATGACCTGATTGATCGTGGTGGCTGACGGGGCGTTGAGCCGGACAGCGGCCAGCATCGATTCATGCGCCAGGCGTGCCGCCGTCAGCTCCGTGTCCATGCGGCCAGCGAGGTCGATGGTGTGCCGGCTCGGCGTGCGCCGCTTTGCGAGGCCGATGGCGATGTCGCGGGCGCTCTCGGCGACGCCGAGATAGGCGGCATACACGAGCGGGAACGCGATGGTGGCAATGATGTGGAAGAGCATGTGCCATTCGCCCGATTTGCGTTTCAGCGCGACGGCGGCCTCCGGCACCACATGACCGTCGACCTGCACATCGTGCGAGCCGGTGCCGCGCATGCCGAGCGTGCGCCACGTGTCGAGCACCTTCACGTTGGGCGAATTCATCGGCAGGCCGAAGTGCAGCACCATCGGCGGCTCGCCCTCGGTCTCCAGCACCGCCCCGGTCATCAGGATGGCGCCGGTGGGCGCGCCGGACGTGAAGACCTTGCGCGCGGTGATGCGGTAGCCCCCCTCCACCTTCTCTGCCTTGCCAGAACCTTCGATCCAGTCTGATCCGCCACTCGTCAGCATGAAGATGCGCTCGCCGGCGATGCGTTTCAGCAGCGGCTCGACCGCGGCCTGGGCCGCCTTCTGGTGCCGCCAGCGCCACGCCGGAATGGCGACCTGATGGGTGTGCATCGAGAAGGCGAGGGCCGTCGACCCGCAGTGGTAGCCGAGAATCCGCAGCGCGGCGGCAAGCTCATCGACGCTGCAGCCGCCACCACCCAACTCGGTTGGCACTCCGGCCTCGACAAGACCGGAGACTTTCAGGAGCTCGAAGTTGTCGGCGACGAAGGCGTCCTCGTCCTTGGTCTCTTTGGCGCGGGCGGCGAAAATGGAACCCACCTCGCGCGCGACCTGGGCGGCGTCAAACGGTTGTGGCGTATCTATTCTGGAAGCTGCAACAGCAGTCATTAGACTCTCCCTTTGCTGTTCGAAGAACGGTATGCGCCATCCTTGCTCTGGCGACGCCGGCCTTTCCAGTCCAGGAACTGTACCACCGGGAAGAGGCCGTTCGCAGACACCCGCAAGCAGCGCCAATTCGGCCCGCTAACTGTGCCGCCGGTGACAGCCGTCGCCCGCAGCGCTACAGTATCTGTACTTCCCATGCCATGATGCTTGCAGCCTTGATTTTTGGGGAGAAAAGCCGGTGATCGAGAGATATTCGCAGGGAAGCTACGGCCAGTTCTGCCCTGTCGCCATGGCGGCCGAAGTCTTCTGCTCACGCTGGACGGCGTTGGTCGTCCGCGAACTGTTGAGCGGCACGACCCGGTTCAACGATCTGCGGCGAGGCGTGCCTTTGATGTCGCCCTCGCTGCTGTCGAAACGGCTCAAGGAGCTCGAGGAATGGGGTGTGATCGAGTCCGTGCCGACCGATACGCCCGGCGTCGTCGAGTACAAGCTCACGGAGGCGGGTGAAGATCTGCGCCCGGTGGTGATGTCGCTCGGCATCTGGGGACAGCGGTGGGTGGAGTCGTCGCTGTCTCTCAAGAACCTAGACCCGTCCCTGCTGATGTGGGACATGCGGCGCACGCTCAACCCGAGGCCCTTGCCGCCACGCAAATGCACGATCAATTTTGTCTATCCCGAGCTCGAGGCCGCGAAACGGTCCTGGTGGCTGGTGGTCGACGGCGACAAGGTCGACCTGTGCTCCACCAATCCGGGCTTCGATATTGATCTTTACGTGCGCAGCTCGCTCAGAAGCATGACCGCCATTTGGATGGGCCTGTCGACGGTGCAGAACGAGATCGAAGCGCGCCAGCTCGAGCTGATTGGCGACAAGGAGATCGCGAAATCAATGCAGGTGTGGCTCAATCTCAGTCCGTTCGCGAAGGAAAAGAACCGCCGCGTGGCGTAGTTTATGCGCCTGCGCTACAGCGGCTGCCTTTGCTAGTTGTTGGCACATACGACGGATTGTCTTCGTACGCCCGTCATCGCGCAGTCATGTGACGTGGCTAGTGTCCACCTGCGCGAGCGTAGCTGTCGACGCACCGATGACGGCAAGCTCCGCCCATGACCAAAGGAGGCACCCTCCCTGCGCGCCCCGCCTTCGAGGGTGCCTCTTTGGTCCAGTACGATCGAGTTCTTCCTGGTTCAGATAGTCGAGGCTGGCTGCCACAAGAGACTCTGGATCCCGGGTCGCGCGCGGGAATTGACCCAGCGCAAGTTGATCATCATCCCCGGCCCGCGCTTGCCCGAGATGACGCCGGAGGAGCGGCCGCCCCGAGTCCGCCCGTGCTTCAAGCCATGTCGCGGCGATCCAGCGCGCAGAGGAAACGATAGGCGCCAATGACGGCACTGTCTCCCGCTGAGGCGGCAAGGGCGCGTGAGGCCTCGGCCAAGTCCTTGTCGCGCGTGGCCTCGATGACGAGGGCGCCGGCGATGGACTGGTCCGCGCTGCTGCGCAGGCTCTGCTCGACCGAACGCGTGCCCGTGCCTTCGGCGTGGCCCTGCCAGAACTCGGCCCTGAGCGCGATGCCCTTCTCGATCAGCTCCGCCGCCAACGATCGCAAGCGGGACGAGGCTTGATCGACGGCAGTCGCATCTGTCCAGCGCACGGTGAGAGCGAACGCTCCGCGCAGCGTGCCAATGCGCCACGCCTGGCGGCAGGCGGTACGGTTGATGTTGCGGAAGATCTCCTCGCCCATGATCTTGCGCGTCCAGGGCGTGGGGTCGTTGGAGCGCTCGAGGTAGGGGGCCGAGACCAAAATGCCCGGTGCATCCAATTCGTAATAGGTGAAGAAGCGCGGGCTGGCGCCGCCGATCGCCTCATAGCGCCGGCCGAAGCAGAAGCCCGGCACGCCCACGCGTTCTGGCAGATGCTCGTGGCAATACCACTTCTCGTACTCAGCCTCGCGCGTGCGGTCGCAATCGTTCCACACCGCGAGAATGCCCGGCTCCTGGCTCACGACTTCGTCTCCCGCTGCTTGGCGACAATGGCGCGGCGCGACGGTGCGTAGGCCGGCGTCGCGAACACGTCGAACAGGGCCTTGGTGACATCGTAGTGATAAGCCAGGCCGCCGCGCTCCACACGTTCGATGGGGCCATCGGCGTAGCCGAGGCCAAGGCGGCAGGTGAGATCCATGTCCTTGGCGGTGGCCAGGCCTTCATCCAAGAACCTCAGCGCAGCGTTGTACTTCGGCCTGACGAGGCGATCGATGATGCGGCCCGGCTGATCGGAGCAAACGACGACCGTCAGCCCCGCGCTCTCGAGCACGGCCTTGGCCGCGGCGATGGCGCTGTCCTTGGTGCACGGCTGGCGCACCAGCTCGACGAGCTTGGAGGGTGCGTCACTGCCGTTGCAATAGCGCGCGAAGCCCAGGATGTTGGAGCCCTCCTCACCCGATGCCTCGCCGGTGTGAACACCCAGACTTTCCGTACCCAGCTCCACCAGGATCGCGGCCTTGCCGTCGTCCGGCACCAGCGCGGCCCCGAGATAGACGACGACGTCGGCATCCACGGTGGCGGCCGCAAGGAACGGATCGCTTTTCGGGAACGAACGGCTTTCGCCCTTGGCAATGACGCTGTAGCTCACATCAGCCTCCGAACATCTTGCCGCTGTCGTATTCGTAGAAACCGCGGCCGGATTTGCGCCCCAGGCGGCCGGCGGCGACCATGCGCGTCAGCAGCGGCGGCGCGGCGGCGCGCGGATCGAGCGTCACGGGATAAAAGGCCTCGCAGAGCCGCACCTGGGTATCGAGGCCGACGAGATCGATCAGCTCGAGCGGGCCCATCTTGTAGCCGAGCGCCACCTTGATGGCGGTGTCGACATCAGCGGGGCTGGCGACGCCGGCCTCAACAGCACGGATGGCGTCGTTGTTGAAGGGAACGAGCAGCGCGTTGAGGATGAAGCCGGGCTTGTCCTGCGTCTTGACGGGGAGCTGGCCGGCAGCCTCGCACCAGGCCCAGGCGGTTTTGAGCGTGGCGTCCGACGTGTTGATACCGGGCGAGACCTCGATCAGCTTCATGAGCTGAGCGGGCAGGCAGAAATGCAGGCCGACGACGCGGTCGTCGCGCCCCGAGCCCGAGGCAATCTCGGTGATGGAGAGGGTGGAGGTATTGGAGGCGAAGATTGTGGGCTCCGGGCACACCTTGCCGAGCTTACCGAGCAGATCCTTCTTGACGGAAAGGTCCTCGAACACGGCCTCGATGACGAGATCGGCGGCGGCGAGATTCTCCAGTTTCGTCGTGCGCGACAGGCGGCCCATGACGGCGTCCTTGTCGGTGGCGCTCATCTTGCCGCGCTCGACGGACTTGGCGAAGAAGCCGTCCGTCTGCTTGGCCGCGCGATCGAGCGATGCGGAGGCCGTGTCGAAGCAGATGGTCGAGAAACCGGCCCGCGCCGCGACGATGGCGATGCCGGCGCCCATGGTGCCGCCGGCGCCGCAGACGGCAACCGTCTTGATGCTGGAGGTCATTTCTGCGCGAAGCTCCGCCCGATGAGTTGTCTGTGAACCTGGTTCGTGCCTTCCCAGATCTGTGTGATCTTGGCGTCGCGCATCAGGCGCTCCACGGGGAAGTCCCGGATATAGCCGTAGCCGCCGTGCATCTGCACGGCTTCGGTAGCGATGCGCATGGCGAGGTCGGAGGCGCGCATCTTCACCATCGATGATTCAACGCCGATGTCGGTGGCGCCGCTCTCGACGAGGCCCGCCACATAATCGAGCCAGGCTTCGCACATGGCGAGGTCGGTTGCCATGTCGGCGAGCGAGAACTGGTTGCCCTGGAAATCGATCACGCGCCGGCCGGACTGCCGCCGCTCGTTCATGTAAGCGACCATTTGCTCGAAGGCGGCCGTGGCGATGCCGAGCGCGTGCGCGGCGACGCTGGGGCGCGACTTGTTGAGGCACTGGAACAGGATATTGAGGCCGTCACCCGGGTTGCCGATCAAATTGGCGTGGGGCACGCGTGCGTTCTCGAACTTCAGCTCGACGGTCGGCGCGGCGCGATGGCCCATCTTGCTTTCGACGCGGCCGATGGAGAAGCCCGGTGTTCCCTTCTCGACGATCAGGGTGGAGATGGCGGCCTTGGCATCATCGATCTCGGACCATTTGCCGAACAGCAGGATCATGTCGGCGACGTCGCCGTTGGAGATGAAGACCTTGCCGCCGTCGACGACGATGCTCTCGCCGTCGGGGCGGAAGCGCGTCGTCATGCCGGTGGCATCCGAACCGGCGTTGGGCTCGGTGATGGCGAGCGCGCCGAGCCCGCCTTCGGCGATGCGCGGCAGGAGGCGTGTCTTCTGCTCCTCGGTGCCGAAGTCGATGAGCGACTTCAGCCCGTGGAATGTCGTGGCGTAGATGATGCCGGTGGACGCGCAGGCGGCCGAGATGAGCTGCACGACGCGGAGGTAGAGGCGATAGCGCATGGGCGCGCCGCCATAGGCCTCGGGCACGAACAGCGCGTTGAGGCCAAGCTGCTGGATGGCGTCCATGCTTTCGCGCGGATACGCCTCGCTCTCGTCGTAGCGCGCGGCATTGGGCGCGATGACATCGCGGCACACGCGCTCGACGGACTCAAGGATCTGCCGCTCCTCCTCACTCCAATTGCGCCGCCGCTCCAGTTCCTCGAAGATTTTCATCTCGTCATTCTCTGCAAGACGACCTGCATCGCCTTTGAGCAGCACAGGTTAGGGGATGAGTAAGGGCAACAGCCTTACCCCCAGCTGTTATCCCGGCCAAGGGAGCGTAGCGACCGCGAGCCGGGGTCCAGCGCCATGCAACGGGCGCCTGCCGCCCCTGACTCTGGGTCCCGGGTCGCGCGCGAGAACGAACGTCATGCCGACCGGCACGGCATCGGCTCGCGCTTGCCCGGGATGACAGGCCCGTTTGCGACGAGGCACTGGTTCTGGTCGCGTCCGTCATCGTCATTGCACAATACTCTGGGCGCCGTCGGCGTAGATGGTTACGCCGGTGAGGAAGCCGATGTCGGTGGTGAAGAGCGAGACGACGAGGCGCGCGACCTCCTCGGGCTCGCCTGCGCGGCCGACCGGCACACGCTTTTCGAGCCAGCGCCGGAAGCCGTCGTTCTTGAGATATTCCTTGTTGAGGTCGGTGGCGATGAAGCCCGGCGCGACGTTGAGCACGCGCACTTTGTCAGATGCCCACTCGACCGCGAGGCAGCGCGTGATGGCAGCGACGGCGGCCTTGGAAGCGCAGTAGGCGAGTGAGCGGGGCACGCCGAGCCGGTCGTAGAATGAGCCGATGTTGACGATGAGCCCACCGCCCGCGCGTTTCAGTTGCGGATAGACCTCGCGAGCCGCGACGAATGCGGAGGTCGCATTGTTGTGCATCAGCTTGTCGAAATCGGCGGCGGACAAAGTGGCGCTGTCGGCTTCCTCGTAGAGACCGGCGTTGTTGACGAGGCCGGCGATAGGGCCCTTCGCGGCGACGGCCGCAACGGCCGCCTTGATCGAGGCTTCGTCGGACACGTCGCAGACAAAGCCTTCTCCGGCGGCCGACTTGCCGGATCGAGTCAGGCCGGCCACTCGGAAACCGCGCCCGGCCAGCTCCGAGGCGATGGCCGCGCCGATGCCGCGGCTAGCTCCCGTGATGAGGATGTAACCGTCAGCCATCGACAAAACTCGCGCGGCGCTTTTCCTCGAAGGCGGCGGTGCCTTCGGCGGCGTCCTTGGTCTGGAAAGCCAGCGTGGAGAGATCCGCCTCGATCTTCAGGCCCTCGTGCACGGGCACGTCGAGCGCGCGCTTGACGGCTGAGCGTGCGAAGCCAAGCACAGGCAGGCTGAAGCCGGTGAACTCGCGCGCGAAGGCCATGCCGGCCTCCACGGGGTCGCTATCGACGATGCGATTGACGAGGCCGATGCGCTCGGCTTCCTCTGCCGCAACGGTACGGCCGGTCATGATCATTTCCAGCGCACGCGCTTCGCCGACGACGCGCGGCAGACGCTGCGTGCCGCCGTAGCCCGGCACCAGACCGAGCTTGATCTCGGGCAGTCCGACCTTGGCGTTCTTGGTCGCCAGCCGGAACGTGCAAGCAAGCGCCAGCTCCAGACCGCCGCCGAAGGCATAGCCGTTGATGACGGCCACCGAGGCGATGGGCAGCGTGTCGAGCTTGGAGAAAATGGCCTGGCCGAGCTCGGCGCCGCGCTTCTGGGCAGAGAGCTCGCGATTGCGCAGCTCCTTGATGTCGGCGCCGGCGCAGAAGGCTTTGGTCCCAGCGCCCGTGATGATGAGCGCGCGCGCCTTCGACTTCGCCACCTCGTCGAGGGCGCGGCCGATGTCCTCGATAATCTTGAACGACAGGGCGTTGAGCGCTTCGGGACGGTTCAACGTCAGGATGGCGAACTCGTCGCGCGTGCCAAGCTCCACAGCCATCAGGCGACCTCCTGTTTGCCGGTGAAGCGGATGGGCACGGGGGCGAGCTCTCCGCGTTTCACCATGTCGACGAGCGAGCGTTTCAGGATCTTGCCGGAGGCCGTCAGTGGAAACGCGTCGGCCTTCAGGAAGAATTCCGGCATGTCGTACTTGGAGAGGCCTTCGGCCGCGAGATGCGCGAGCAGGGCCTCGGACGACACGTCGCCGATGATGGCGATGCAGACGCGCTCGCCGAGGCGCTCGTCGGCGACAGGGAACACGGCGCAACGAGCGACAGCCGTGTTGCGCAGGGCCAGAGCCTCGATGTGCGAGGGATAGATGTTGTGGCCGCCGCGGATGATGAGATCCTTGAGGCGGCCTTCGATGCGCAGGTTGCCCTTGTCATCGAGCACGCCGAGATCGCCGGACAGGAACCAGCCGCTCCGATTGAAGCTCGACTCGGTCGCCTCCTGGTTGCCGAAGTAGCCGAGCATCAGCGCCGCGCCGCGGCCGGTGATTTGCCCGACCGTTCCCGGCGGCACCTCGCGATCCTGGTCGGCGGGATCGAACAGTTTGATCTCATAGGCTGGACCGCCGCGGCCGCAGGTCTCGATGATGGTAGCGGTGTCGTCGGTCGGGTGCGTGTACTGGTGCGAGGAGCTCTCGGTCATGCCGTAGACGTTCTGCGGCTTGATGCCTTGCAGAACGAACGCCTCGGCGACCGTGGGCGGGATGGGCGAGCCCGCCATGTAGAACACCTCGACCGAGCCGATGCGCGCCATGCCGCGCTTGCTCTGCTCGGCGAGCATATCCATGGCGTGCGTGGGCACGCCCATGCAGTAGGTGGCGCCGGTCTCGACGATCCAGTCGAGGCGGCCGGTGCCGGCGGGCGGATCATCAGTAATGAGCGTGCAGCCGGCGACGAGCCACTGCGCGACCGCCACCCAGGCAATGTGATGGGAGAGCGGCGAGAGGGTCAGCAGGCGCGTCGACGGGCCGTGATTCCAGTCGCGTACCATGTCGCGCGGATTGGCAAGCAGCGAGTTGTCCGAGTGCATGACGCACTTGGGCGCGCCGGTGGTGCCCGACGTGAAGGCGAGATAGCGCACGGTGTCGGGATTGTTCCAGATGGGAGCGGCGAGAGGGTGCTGCAGAGGGGCCGGCAGGCTGCCGACGTCATAGGTTTTCTTGAGCGAGCTTACGTCGTTCAGCAGCGCCTTGAGATCGGTTTTGCTGCCGTCCGAACCCCAGCCTGGCTCCGTGACGAGGGCACGTGTCCCCAGCCGCGTCAGCAGCGTGCAGATCTCCGCACAGGTATAGGTCCGGTGCAGGGAGGGGTTGCAGGCGAAGCCTTCGCGGGCGCAGGCGAAGAAGGTAACAACCGCGTCGAGCCGGTTGCCCATCCAGAGCGAGACGACATCGCCGGGCACGAGGCCGGCGGCCACCAGATCGGCCGCCATGGCATCGACGTGGAGGTGCAGTTCGCCCCAGGTGAGCTGGCGCGATCCGTCGCGCAGGGCCGGATCGGAGGGCCGCTCGCGGGCGTGCCGCGCCATCAGGGCGAAGAACGTGTCGCGGCCCCACAGTCCGGCGTCGTGATAGCTCTTTGCCCGCGCCGGATCGTGTAGCGTCAGGTAGGGACGCATGTCTCAGCTCCCGAACTTATCCGGATCGGGCTTGCGTTTCTCGGCGAACGACTTCGACAGCTCCTTGGACTCGTCGGAGTCAAGATAACCGCGCAGCAGCAGATCGTGCGCCATGCGCGAGAGGCCCGACACGCCGCCGTGGCGGGCGTTGAAGGCGCCCTTGATGGCGGCGAGCGCAAACGGACCGCGATCGGCGATCTCGAGCGCCATGGCGCGCGTTTCCTCGGCGAGCTTATCGTCGGGCACGACCTTGTTGACGAGGCCCCATTCCAGCGCCTGCTTGGCGGTCAGGCGGATGTTGCGGAACCACATTTCCTTGGCGCGCTTCTTGCCGATCAGGTCTTCGAGATGCCACGTGCCGTAACCTGCATCGAACGAGCCCATCATCGGCCCGACCTGGCGGAAGACCGCGCTTTCCTTGGCGATGGTGAGGTCGCACACGCAGTGCAGCACGTGGCCGCCGCCGACGGCGAAGCCATTGACCGAGGCGATCACCGGCTTCTGCAGCTTCTCGATGGATTCGTACATCTCGAGCGTGGGCAGAACACCGGCGTAGAGATTGGTGTCCTCCATACCATCCTTGCGGCCGCCGATGCAGAAGAACTTGTCGCCGGCACCGGTGATGACGAGCACACGCGTCCGCGTCTCGCGGCGGATGTCGTTGATGCAGTCGCGGATCTCGTGGCACATCACGTGATTGAACATGTTGCCATCGTGCGGCCTATTCAGCGTGATGGTGCCGATGGGGCCGTCTTCGGAATACAGGATGGTCTCGTAGGACAAGGCGGTCTTCCCGGATTGCGCCAGCACTTGCCGGCGATTGGTGCGTTTCTGCATGCCGGGTTTGGCGGCCCGGGCTCAGGGGCACAATACGGCAAGCGACCGTGTTGTCCACATGGGCCCATGAGTCAGAACGAGTGCGGGGCCTTGGCCTTTGCCGCGGCGACGCAGCGCCTGCGCTCCCACACCTGCTCAGGCGCGCAGGGGATACCGATTTTCTTGTTGCGCGGGGGCAGCTCCTCGGCCGCGGGACGGCGCAGCTCGTCCTCCGCGGTGAGGACGGAATCCTCGCCGCGATTTTCGCGTACGGCCCATTGTGTCTCGCGTCTGGTCAGGATGAATTGCGTCAGTTGCTTGTCGTACAGGGGCGGCGTCCAACGCGCGCCCTTCTCGGCAAACGAGGCGGCGCCGGCCTGGAGGGTGATGGTGATCTCGGTGTCGCTGATGGTGGTCAGATGACAGGCGAGGCCGGCGACCCAGATGTAGCCCTCCTCCACCTGCTTGGCGCCGGGCGCCTTGGGCGTGGTGAGATCGAACGGGTTCGCAGGCGGCGATTTCATGCGATAGCCGATGTAGTAGTTGTGTCCGGCATCGAGCCAATTGGTGGAGATTTGGCGGCGCACCTCGGCGACGGCCTCGGCGTGAAGCGGCGCCTCGGCCTTGTCACATGGGACGGGGGCTTGCGCGCACGCGTAGGCGGCCGTTACAGCAAGGGCCGTGACGACGGTGGCGAGCAAGCGGAGGCTCTGCGATGTTGCGGGCATCGGCATGACTTGCGGCAGATACGCCATAACTCAGGACAGCGAAACGTCGCTCTTCTCGTATGGGTAACGTCGCCCGACCATCACGCCTTCATGCCGGTGATGGAAGCGGTAACGGCTCGGGGATCGCGGGTAGGCCAGCGACCGCTTTCGACCTGCGCCAGGAAGTTGCCGACGATGCGGTTGAATTCGTCCGGGTCCTCGATGTTGATGGTGTGGCCGGCATTCGGCATCACGGCCAGCGCCGATGACGCGATGTTCTGCTTCATGAGCACGCCGGGCAGCAGGCAGGGCCAGTCCTCGTCGCCGGTGATGATGAGCGTCGGCACAGCGAGCTTCTTCATGTCGTCGATGAGCTCATAGAGAGAGGGCCGCTCGCGCTGGACGCCAAGCTGCGTATTGGCCGAGCCGAGCGCAGAGTGCTCCGCCAGCATGCGCTTGAACTCCGCAAAGCCGCGCGGGTCCTTGTTCTCGAACTGTACGCGCGTGGGGCCGTAGGCATAGGCCTCGGCAAACGTATCCATGCCCTTGGACTTGATGAAGTCGGCGATGGTTTTGGCTTCCGCCTTGAAGCGCTGGCGTTGGTCGGGCTCGGCGCCGTAGCCGCAGCCGCCGACGCAAAGCGAAAGGGCACGCGCGGCATGCCGGAAGCCGAAATGCAGCGTGGCGAAACCGCCCATGGAGAGGCCGACGATGTGCGCCTTGTCCGCACCGGCGGCGTCGAGTACGGCCGCTATATCGTTGGCGGCGCGGGCCTGTGAGTAAGAGGCGGGCTGCTCCGGCACATCCGACGGCGGATAGCCGCGCGCGTTGTAGGCGATGCAGCGGTAGGTGCGGCCGAAGTGACGCATCTGCGGCTCCCAACTCCGCATATCGCCGGCGAACTCGTGCACGAAGATGACCGTCTGCCCCGCGCCGGTTTCCTCGTAATAGAGACGAATGCCGTCTTCCGCCGTCGCATAGGCCATTGGCTGCTCCCGTGGGGTGGCTTTTGACGGCAGCCTATCGCTTTTCGAGCCCGGATTGAAATAATCGAGACGAGGGCACAGCTAGCTGCCGCGTGGGACTCTAGGTCCCGGGTCGCGCGCGGGGGGGATCGACGCTGCGTACCTTGACTAGGTCTCGGCCCGCGCTCGCCCGGGATGACATCCGAGGGGCATGTGAATGGCCGCTGCTCTTTTGCATGCCTCCGGCATGACGCGGTCATGACAAAAAGGGCATCAGCCGTCCCAGATCTGCTCGGGCATCGGCAGGCCTTGCCACATCTCGGGGCCAAGGGGCTGGTCTGGATCAATGCCGTACTTCTCCTTCAGCGCCCATTGAAGCTGGCGGGAGTGCTGGCCGGAATGCCAGGTCGTGCGCTCCAGGAACTCGTGAAGTGAGGTGTCGCCGTAGTAAACGTTGGCCTTGCTAGTCCAGTCGGTGCGGCTCTTGGCAGTGTCCCACCAGGCGGCGAAGCGGCGGCGCACGTCGGCGCCGTAGTCGAGAATGTCCTGGCGCGTAGAGCCGTCAGCCGGCAGGCGGCGGAAGGCATCCTCCTGCAGGCGGATGCCCTGCTCATGCTCGAGAAACGCATCGACGACATTGAAGAGATGCCACGTGAGTTGCGCGAGGGAGCGCGGACGGCCCGGGAGCTGGTCCGTCAAATTCTTCTCGGGGAACTGCGACAGATACCGGGCGGCTGCAGCGAGGATCAGATCGATCCGGCGCACGAGCTCAGGCTGCGGCAGATGCTTGACAGTGCCGAGATCAATGCCAGCAATACCCGCGACATCCTTGAGCGACTGGCCGTTCACCCACTGCTTGCCGCGCGAGACGACAGGCAATTGGCGCGTGCCCAGTGCCAGCAATTCCTCCAGTGCGCCATCGTCGCCGAGGACGTTGCGGGAGAGGAACGGGACCTTATGCTTGCCAAGGAACTCCTTAGTGCGCAAGCAAGAGGTTCAGCCAGGTTGCCAGAAGACCTTGATAGGCTCGGCTGATGTAGAGGCATCAGTCATTGTTTGTGTTTCCTCGTTTGAGCACTTCCCCATTAGCATCGTCAGCGTGCAGGATCAATGCTGGTGAAGCCGAAGGTCATCAACTCTCCTCGATCGAACAGGGTTCATGGTCGGCTGATTACTTCGGCGACGCTGACCGCGCGATGCGTCGGCAGCGCGCGCCACGTGTCCTCTCCAGCTTGGCCGGTTTCGGGCAGGCCAGCCGCGCGCTGGAAGGCGATGACGGCCTGGTACGTGGCGTTGCCGAAGTCGCCGTCGATAACAAGCGCGGGATTGGGACCGGCCTGCTCGCGCCAGAAGTTCAGGCGCCGCTGCAGCTCTCTGACCGTGGAGCCGCGCGAGCCGAGAGCGAGAACCGGGAGCGCCGGCTCGACACCCGGCAGCCAATGGCGCACGTGCAGGTGGTTGTCATGATTGCGATAGGGCTGCACGGACGCAACGCCTGGATCATTGAATAGGATGAACTGCACGGCGAGCTTGCCGTTGGCGTGGATCAGATCGCACAGCTCCTGCGTCAAGGCGCGGGAATGGTTAGCGCTTTGGTAGGTGGTCGGTTCCTCCTGGCCGTTGTTCGTGATGGGACGGATATCGATGTCTATGCCCTTGCGGTGCGAGGCGTGGCCTGAGATCTGCCCACCTCCCTGCTTGCTGATGTCGCCGATGCCGATGCGGGGTGCATGCCCGCGAAGCTGCCAGATGCGGCCGACCTCGCGCAGCGCATCGATGGTTTCGCGGATGCCGTACTTGCGGGCTGCCTCGCCGTAGCCGTAAAGCCCGTCCGACGCGCCGAGCACCACATCGACGGGCGGCAGAGCGGCGATGCGCATGCGCCACTTCTGCTCGTCGTTGAGAAGATAGTCGTCCGGAACATCGCACGGGCCGTGGGTGCCGGCAGCATCGTCCACCAAGTAGGCGCTTGCGGCGGATGGCCGAGCGGAGAACCAGCGGTTCCAGAAGCTCGTGCTTGCGATTGCAGGTGAAACGAATGTGATAAAGGCGTCGACAAGGACTTGCGCCTGGCGGTCCTTGTTATTCACGCCGAGCCGTGCATCCTCGGTGTTGTCGCCGAAGAATGGCTCGACGAGCGCCGAAGGATGTATCTGATTGACGCTCTCGTGGCCCCGGTCGCCTGGATCGCGCGGCTTGAGGCCGCGGTTCTGCGAGCCGGTCCGGTTGTAAAGCGCAACCATCGCGTCCTGGAGCGCTTGAGCCCAAACCCGCGATCTGGCGTTGCCGTTCTTGTAAAGCGTTTCGGTGCCGCGCGCGGCTCCCTCATCGGCATTGAAGTGCAGCTCGAGCGTCGCTTGCGGTTTCCATCGCATCACTTCGCGATACGCGCCGGGGATGCCGATCTCGTCGCGGAAGAACAGCTTGCAGCGAATGCCGCGGCTCTGGGCGTAAGCCAGCATGCGCTGCGCAAGATCGGAGTTCCAGGGATACTCGAACTTCATGTCGGCAGCGAACGGCGGGACCCTGCCGTCCACGCCGGGCGCGATCCGCGTGTGACCGACGACGATGGCAAGGCCATTCGGTGTCTCGGACCTCTCGATCTGACGTGACGCGCTGCGGACGCCGCTCTTAGCCAGACGCTCGAGCTCCATCACCTCGGCGGCCAGCTCCTGGATATAGCGGAGCTGATCCACGCGCTCCTGAGCATCGCCACGCCGCCGATAGGTTCTCAGCGCCCTCTGCAGCTCGACGAGCAAACCGTCGATGTCTATACGAACCTGCCTTGCGTCCACATCAGTCACTTTGGCCCTCCCATGACACGACCTGCGATACACCCGGGCGGAGCAAAAGCAGCCACCCGACAGATGCATCAGAGCGCAGACCGCATCATTCGATCGTCAATGGAACTCGCGGCTCGGCGAAGCGCGTGCGGCGCATCGCAAGGCGCGCGCTTAGGAAAGTTCTAGTGGACCAACCAATTTCGAGCCCACTGTTGCCTCTCGATCATAGGCAAATTTTAAGCGGCGCAGACATAGTGTCAGGCGACCTCTCAATTTCCCGAACCGGGTGGATCATGCGCAAAATCAACCTGCTCCTTGCAGTCGCAACCGTGTGCAATGCGTTCATCGCGCTCCCCAACACCGCAGCCGCGCAAGGCTTGGGCTTCCTCTCGTTCCTGTGGGACGAAGGCGCCGCGCGCGAGGTCGTGTCCTTCAATCCACGGCACGAGCCGGGCCAGATCATTGTGAGCTTCGGTGACCGGCGGCTCTATTGGGTGTACCGTCGTGGAGAGGCTATCAGCTATCCGATAGCAATCCCGCGCGAGAACAGCCGCTGGGCGGGCGCGACAAGAGTCTCGGACAAGCGAGTCAATCCGTCGTGGACGCCGACGGCCGAGATGCGGCGTGAGAACCCACGCCTGCCGATCCACATGCCGGGTGGCCATCCGCAGAATCCGCTCGGCGTCAGAGCCCTCTATCTCGGCTCGAGCATGTATCGCATTCACGGAACCGACGCGCCCTGGACCATCGGCACGGCGGCATCCAAGGGTTGCATCCGCATGTATAATCGCGACGTGCTCGACCTCTACCCGCGCGTGCCGGTCGGGACGCGGGTGGTGGTGACCTGGAACCGCTACCGGGCTTAGCCGGACACTTCAAGACGCTGGCCGGTTGTCTCCCGTCGCACAGTTGGCAGCATCGAAGGCGCGGCCCGGCCAGGGACGAGCGTGACGAGACGTTCGCGCAGGCTCATCCAGAATGCGAAGTCGTTGATGCGCGATCCTTCGAGCGTCGCCAGAACGACGGCGGAGAGGAACGGCAGCGACTGGACGAGGAGAACGGCCGCAAACAAATTGACCTCGCGCACGCGCTCCCAGTTGGTCCAGTAGACGAGCACCGCGCTCGTCAGCAGCAGCGTGCCGATGACGCCTTCCCAGAAGGCGGGAAAGTCGCTCGTGCGCCGGGCCGCGCCGCCCTTGGCGGTGACGACGAAGGTGAGCTTGTCCGTCAGCATGCCCGAGCTGACGGCGCGAGCGATGGTCCATTGCAGCGACATGGCGGCAACGAGCGCGCCGAGCATGGCACCGACGGCGGCGCGCACGCGCAGGCGGTAGAGGGCCACGAAATGCACCAGCGATACGATGAAGGCGCCGAGGATCGGTGCCGTCAGCACGGCGTCGGGCACGACGGTGCCGGCAAAGGCCACGAACGGGACCAGGGCGAGATTAAGAAGCGCGACGACGACACCGACGGTCTCGGCGCCGAGCCACGTGAACCAGCCCAGGGCGAAATTCTGCTTTTGCGGCATCCGCAGACGGCTGGCGCCGGGCAGGAAGCTCTGCCAGTGCTTCTTGACGATCTGCACGCCGCCGGAAGCCCAGCGGTGGTGTTGCCGCTTATAGAAGGCAAACGTATCAGGCAGCAGGCCGTGCCCATAGCGGCGGTCAGTGTAATGGGAGGACCAGCCGCGCTCGAGGATGGTGAGACCGAGATCCGTGTCCTCGCAGATCGTATCGCTCGACCAACCGCCGGCGTCGTCCAGGGCGGCGCGGCGGATGAGGCACATGGTGCCGTGCGTGACGATGGCGTCGCTCTCGTTCCGCTGCACCATGCCGATATCGAAGAAGCCCGCGTACTCGCTGTTGAGCATGCGGTGCATGACGCTGCGGCTGCCATCGCGGTGATCCTGCGGCGCCTGCACGATGCCGACCTTCGGATCGTCGAATGCGGGCATAAGGTCCTTGAGCCAATCGGACTGGACAACGTAGTCGGCATCGAGGATGCCGATCACTTCGGCGTCGGCGGCGGTATGATCGAGCGCCAGGCGCAACGCTCCGGCCTTGAACCCCGCAAGCTGGTCCTCGCGCACGAACTTGAAGCGCTGGCCCAGGGCACGGCAGTGCGCCTCAACAGGGCCCCAGAGCGCCGGATCAGGCGTGTTGTTGATGACGACGATACATTCGAAGTTGTCGTAGTCGAGCCGAGCGACGGAATCGAGCGTCGCATTCAGCATGTCCGGCGGCTCCCGGTAGGCCGGGATGTGGATCGAGACCTTCGGCCGGTGGATCGCCCCCGCGGCCGGCTCAAGCGACGGCTTGCCGAGCAGCCGCAACGGCTTTCGCCCGAACGCAATCGCCGAAATCTCGTCGATGCGGGCTAATGCGATGATGATCAGCGGGACGGACAGCAAGGTGCCGAAGCCGAAGGCGAAGGCCGCGCCGGTGACGAAGTAGTGGCCAGTCCAGAAGCCGTAAGCGTACGCCGCCCATCCACCCGCGACATGAGCAGCCGACGCCAGGAGCATGCCTTGGCTGAACGTCATGCCGGCGACGAACAGCGCTGGAATCGACAGGATGAGGCCGACCAGAACAGCAACGCCGGCGAGGCGCCAGTGGTTGGGATCGGCGATGGGTCCGGTCCATTCGAACTTGGGCCGGCGCGACGTGTCGTACATGCCCCAATAGGGACCGACGCCACCCTCGAACGTCTTCCATGGCTGATCGTAGGCTTCGATGATGTTGTAATCGATGCCCAGCGCCTGCGCGGTCGTCAGGAACTGCCGCAGGACGCTCGCCTGGATTAGCGGGCCGGGGTTGGCGTTGCGACGGTTGTGACCCTGGCTCGGCCAGCCGAACTCGGCGATGACGATCTTCTTGTTGGGATAGGCTGCCTTGAGCTTGTCGTAGATGCGCAACGTCTGGGCGACGGCATCCTTGTCGGAGATGCCTTCCCAGTAGGGCAGGACGTGCGCGGCGATGAAATCGACCGCTGCGACGAGTTCGGGATACTCCAGCCAAACATTCCAAATTTCGCCCGTGCTGACGGGCGCCCCGACGGAGCGCTTCACGCGCTGGATCTTCCTGATGAGCTCGGGGACGGTCTGATCGGCACGGTAGATGGTCTCGTTGCCGACGATGACGCTCTTGACGTTGCGGTTGGCACGCGTGAGGTCGATGACGGAACGCAGCTCGCGTTCGTTGCGGGCATCATCGCGATCGATCCAGGCCCCGACCGAGACCTTGAGCCCGAATTCCTTCGCCACCTCGGGGATGATCTCAGAGCCGCCGGTCGACGAGTACGTGCGGACGGCGCGCGTCGACCGCGCGATGGCACCGAGGTCCGCGCGCACCTGTGCCGCCGTCGTCCGGGTGCCGCTGTCAGGGTGCGCCGAACCGTCGAACGGCGTGTAAGACACGCTCGTCAGCGGCCGGGAGAAATCGGGGGCAGAGACCTCGGTTTTGGTGAAATGCCATAGCCCGACGTGGGCGCAGGTAACCATCGCGCAAACAGCAGCGGCAATGCGCATCGCTTCATCCTGGTGGCGAAAGCTGCACAAACACGTGGATACGCGTCAGCCTGCTTGGTCGTTTCGCCCCAGACATATCGGTGCCGATCCTTTTCGGAGTTGCCTTCGGGCAGCGGGGCATTTTGAGTGTCCGCGGACTGGCCGAAGGAGTGGCATCATCGATGTGCGCTTATCGGTTAGCCTAGCTGAACGACACCTGAACATGCTCAGTCGAACAGCACGACTCGGACAACAAGCGTGGGGAGCTTCGTGGCCAGAACTCTTGGCTTATTTGTGGTCGTCGCCGCACTCGTCGTCGCGTCGTGGTGGTGGCGTGGCGCGCCGGTAACCATGCCTCCGTCGCCTTTGTCAGCGGGAGAAAAACTTCCTTGCGTTTCGTACGCTCCGTTTCGCGGCCAGCAGACCCCGCTCGATCCCACGACGCGAATCGATGCGGCGCAGATCGACGAGGATCTGGCGCTGCTCGCCAAGCTCACGACCTGCATCCGGATCTATTCGGTCGACCTTGGCCTAGACCAGGTGCCGCAGATCGCCGAGCGGCACGGCCTGAAGGTGCTCCTCGGCATCTGGGTGTCGGGACGGCGCGACAAGACGCAATGGCAGATCGAGACCGGCGTCGCGCTCGCCAATCGATTTCCGAAGACCATCCAGTCCCTCATCGTCGGTAACGAGGTACTGCTGCGCGGCGAAGTCGCGGCGGCGTCGCTGGCCGACAACATCCGGCAGGTGAAGGCCCAAGTACGCCAGCCGGTGACCTACGCCGACGTGTGGGAGTTCTGGATGCGCAACTCAGAACTGGCTGAAGTTGTTGATTTTATTACGATTCACATCCTCCCCTACTGGGAGGATCACCCCATCGCAGCGGAGCGGGCGGCCGACCATGTCGTCTCGATCCGGGGTGTGGTGGCGGCAGCGTTTCCGGGCCGGGAGATCCTGATCGGCGAGGCCGGATGGCCGAGTGCCGGACGCATGCGGGAAGCCGCGCGCGCTTCGCCGGTGAGCCAGGCGCGGGCGGTGCATGATCTGTTGGCGCGGGCAAAGGCCGAGAATTTCCGCGTCAATGTCATCGAGGCGTTCGACCAGCCGTGGAAACGCCTGCAGGAGGGGACGGTCGGCGGCCATTGGGGGATCATCGACGCGGCGCGGCGCATCAAGTTCGCGTGGGGCGAGCCTGTGTCCAACCATCCTCACTGGCCCTGGCAAGCCGCGGGCGGCGTGGTGTTCGCCGCATTGGTATTCGCGGCGGCGATGGCCGCGCGGCGCCAGGGGCAAGCACCGGAGCCGAACAGTCAGGCGTGGATCGCCGTGGCCGCGATTGCCACGGTTTCGGGGATGACGATTGGCTGGATCGTGGAAGGCGTGCTGCTGGAGAGCCTGGGATTTAGCGGCTGGCTGAATGGAGCGATGCGGTTAGGCGTAGCGCTAGCGGTGCCGCTGGCGGGGGCTGTTGCGATCTTTGCGCATGTCAGACCAGCGACATTTGCATGCGTGCTGCGCCCAGCCGCAACCGCACGTACAACGGACGATTCGCTGGCGCTCATCCTTGGCGTTCTGCTGGTCGTGACCAGTGTGCTGGCAGTCCAGACCGCGCTCAGCCTGGCGTTCAACCCGCGCTATCTCGATTTCCCGTACGCGGCGCAGACCGGGACCGTGCTGCCGTTTCTGCTGCTGTCGTTCCTGCGCTCTGACGCGTCAGGTGCACGAGCCACGGCGGAGACGACGGCCGCGGCGGTGCTGGTGCCGAGCGCGATCTTCGTGTGTGTCAACGAGGGGCTGGCCAACTGGCAGTCCGTCTGGCTGTGCGCAGCGCTCCTTGCGCTTGCAATCATTCTGGCTCGGGTGCGGGCCGCGCCAGACAGAGACACAGAAGCGCGACGGCAAGTGCCGACATAGGCGTGTTGTAGATGACGAGCCCGTAGGCGGCCGTGATCAGGCCGGCCGCGCACAACGTCACCGACGGCCGCACCAGGTTGAGCACGGCCACGATCAGTGCCGCGATGCCGAAGATAGGTGGATTGTGCAGGACGAGCGCGATCTCGCGGCTGGCGCAGAGCCAGCCCTGCGGGTCGGCATCGCAAGCCAGCGCCACGGGCGTGTTCTCCATGGCGAAGTAGCGCACGACCATCGCGTGACACAGGGCGGCCAGCGTCAGTGCCGCCAGCAAGGCGGCTTGGCGCAGCGTCGGCCGAAAGAGCGGGCGAGTCATGAGGGACACCGTAGCGAAGGCCTCGGCTGCAGTCGATGCGTGACGCGGGATCGGCTCTAGCGATCGTCTGCGGCGAGTGCGTCGAGGACGGCGCGCGCGTTGGCGGCCTGGCGGACGTGTTCCAGGTGGCGGGGGTCGCGAAAGGCCTTGGCCACGGATGCCAACGCCGATTGCGCAAGTTTCGGCATGTTGGGAAGAACGAGCAGGACGACGAGATCCACGCCCTGACCGTCGACGGCGTCAAAGTCGATTGGTCGCTGCAAGCGGACGAACAGCGCGGTCGGCCGGGCGACCTCGGCGAGACGCACGTGCGGAATGGCGAGGCCGTTGCCGACACCTGTCGAGCCCAGATCCTCCCGCTTCACCAGTTCAGCCAGGATACGTTCGGCGGGCACGGGCGTGCCGGCTTCCGCGCGGCGAGCAAGCTCGCGTAACAGCGTGGGCTTATCGGTGGCTGGTACGTCGAGAAAAATCCCTTTCGGGGACAGCAGCTCTTGAATGTCCATTGCCGTCTCAATCCGGGCTTTTCAACCGATAGCCGACGCCCGTCTCGGTTAGCAGGTATTGCGGGCGCTGCGGGTCGGCCTCGATCTTCTGGCGTAAGTGACCCACGTAGACGCGCAGGTACTGCGTGTCGGTGGTGGCATCCCACAGCTCATCGAGCAAGAATTTGTGCGTGAGAACCTTACCCGCATGCTGCACCAGGAGGCGCAGGAGATCGTATTCCTTGGGCGACAGCTTGATCTCGTCGTCGCCGAGCTTGACGATGCGGCGCACAAGATCGACGGAGAGATCGCCGGTGCGGAACACGGGCTTCTCGCCCTGCGCCTGAAGCCGGTGGCGCAGCGCGGCCCTGATACGCGCAAACAGCTCGTTCATTCCGAACGGTTTGGTGACGTAGTCGTCGGCACCGGAATCGAGGGCCTGGACCTTGGCGACCTCGTCATCGCGGCTCGTGAGGACGACGACGGGAACAGCCGCATCGCGCGCGCGGATCTGGCGCAGAAGGTCCAGGCCTTCCATATCGGGAAGGCCGAGATCCAAGATGACGAGATCGGGCTCGGTGGCGAGCTGCTGCAGGGCGGTGCGCGCGTTGGTCGCCTCCAGCACCTGGTGACCCTGCGTGTTGAGGCCCATGCGCAGGAGCTTGCGGATGGCCGGCTCGTCATCGATCACGAGCAGGCGGAGCGGGGACGCGTTCATGCGGCGGTTTCCAGCTCTCGCGCCACCGGCGCGAGCGGCAGGGTGATGGTGAAGACCGCGCCCTGACGGTCGGAGCGATTGCCGGCGACGATGCGGCCCTGCATCGCCTCGATGAAGCCGCGCGAGACCGCGAGCCCGAGGCCGGTTCCGGCGCGCACCGTGTCCTCTTTATGCACGCGGTAGAAGCGATCGAAGATGCGATCCGTCGCATCGGCTGGGATGCCGGGCCCCTCGTCGAGAATCTGGAGACGGACGAGATCGTTCTCCTGCCAACCCTGGATGCGGATGGTGGAGCCGGCAGGCGCGTACTTCGAGGCGTTGTCGATCAGGTTGAACAGCGCCTGCTCCAGGAGCACGGCGTCGACGTTCACCATGGGCAGGCCGGTGGCGAGGTCGAGATCTATCTTGTGTTCGGCAGTGATCTTGGCGGCGCGCGCCAACGTGGTGCCGATCAGCTCGTCCAAGGCATGGGGCGCGATGTTGGGCGCGAGAGCACCGGCCTCGAGCTTCGTCATGTCCAGCAGGTTAGCGATGAAGCGGTTGAGGCGCTCGGATTCCTCCACGATCGTATCGAGGAGCTCCGTCTTGTCGCTCTTGCTCAGCGCGTCGGACAGCTCGCGCAGGGCGCCGGCGGCGCCGAGGATGCCGGCGAGCGGCGTCCGCAAGTCGTGCGACAGGGACGTCAGGATGGCAGCCCTGAGCTTGTCGGTCTCGATGCTGCGCTTGACGCGATCCGCCTCCTCAACCAGATGCACGCGCTCGATGGCGAGCGCCGCCTGATCGATGAGCGCGTCCAGCAATCGGCGCTGCTCGGGCGTCAGCAGCGGGCCTGTCTTGTCGCTGTCGATGCCGACGACACCGATGGTGCCGCGGCCGGTGCGCATGGGCAGGAACAGGCGCTTGGCGCCCGGCAGCGTATCGGAACCGCGCCCGGCGGCCCGATTGTGGGACCAAGCCCAATCGGCTGCCGCAAGATCGGAGGCGTCGAGGTCGTCCTCAGGCGGGTATGAGGCGCGCAGCGCAAGCGTCCCACCCTCGGGCAGCAGCAGGACCACGCGCACCTTCAGCATGGAGGCGATCTGATACCCTGTCGCCCACAGCACGTCATCGAGCGATCCCACGCCGGCGAGCTTGCGGCTGAAGGCATAGAGGGATTCCGTCGTGCGCACGCGCGCAAAGGCAGCCTGCGCATGCGTGCGAACGCTCGCAGCCAGATTGGAGACGACAACAGCCACGAGACTGAAGAAGACAAACGCCGCGACGTTGGTCGGATCGGAGATCACGAACGTGTACAGCGGCGGAAGGAAGAAGAAGTTGTATGCGAACGCCGACAGCATGCTGGCGAGCAGCGATGGCCACAGGCCATAGCGGATGGCGATGCCAACGATGGCTGTCAGGAGGACGAGATCGACGTTCTCGATGCCGAAGGCCGGCTGGATCACGACCCCGACCCCCACGGCTACAGCCACGGCTGCGATTGCAACAAGGACCGAGAACGGCTCGAGCCTGGTGGAATCGGGCGCCGTTCCGACCGTCTTCTTCGGAACCGGGTTCTGCGCAATTTCGTCGCCGGCCACGACGTGGACGGAAATGTTGCCTGCGCGGCGCACCAGGTCGTGCACGACGGAGCCGTGCAGGAGCTCGAACCAGCGCGATCGTATCGACTTGCCAATGACGATCTGAGTGATGTTGCCGGACTGCGCGTAGGCGATGATGTCGTCGGCGATCTTACGGCGGCTACTGGGCAACGTGATGGCCTGCGCGCCCAGGCGCTCGGCAAGCCGCAGCGTATCGGCGATGCGGTCTCGATCCTCGTTGGCAAGCCGCAAGCTGCGCTGCGTTTCGAAACTGAGGGCGGTCAGAGGAGCGTGCAATCGGTCCGCCAGCCGCTTGGCGTGGCGCACGAGGCCGGCCGAGCGCGGATCCTCGCTGACGCAGACGAGAATGCGATCGCCCGCCGCCCACGGCCCCGGGATGGCGTTCGCCTGCATATGGCTGAGAAGCTCGTCGTCGACGCGGTCGGCCGTGCGCCGCAGCGCCAGCTCGCGCAAGGCTGTGAGATTGCCGCGCGAGAAATAGTGCTCGAGCGCCCGCCGTGCCTGCTTGGGGACGTAGACCTTGCCGTCCTTCAGGCGCTGGATGAGGTCGTCGGGCGTCAGATCGACCAGCTCGATATCGTCGGTGCGGTCGAGGATGGAGTCGGGCACCGTCTCGCGCACGCGAATGCGGGTGATCTGCGCGACAACGTCGTTGAGGCTTTCGATGTGCTGGATATTGACGGTGGTGTACACCGTTATGCCGCGGCTGATGAGCTCCTCGACATCGAGATAGCGCTTGGGATGGCGGCTGCCGGGCGCATTGGTGTGCGCAAGCTCGTCGACGAGGGCAATGTCCGGACGCCGCGCGATGACGGCATCGATGTCCATCTCTTCCAGCTTGCGGCCCTTGTAGTCGAGGGCCTTGCGCGGAATGACCTCGATGCCGTCGAGCAGCGCCTGGGTCTCGACGCGGCCGTGCGTCTCGACCACGGCGGCCACGACGTCCACGCCCTCCTTGAGGCGGGCGCGTGCGGCCTGCAGCATTTCATACGTCTTGCCGACACCCGGCGCGGCGCCGACGAATATCTTGAGGCGACCGGCCTTCGCCTCCTCCCGCTGCGCGGCTTCAAGCAGCGCTTCGGGTGAGGGCCGCTGATCGGGATCGCGCCTTGGCTCCGGCATCGATGTCCATGCTCTGTTCAACTTGTGGCAGCAGCGCCGCCATCAGCGGGCCGCGGTGGCGTCCAGCGCCAGGTTGAGCGCCAGAACGTTGACGCGTGGCTCGCCGAGAAGGCCCAGCGTGCGCTCTTCGATGTGCTGGTCGACGATCCGGCGCACCTGATCTTCGGTCATGTTGCGCGCGCGCGCAACGCGAGGCGCCTGAAAGTAGGCCGCCTCCGGCGTTATATGGGGGTCGAGGCCGCTGGCAGAAGTGGTGACGAGATCGATCGGCACCGCCACACCATCCTTGCGGAGCTTTTCCACATCGTCCTTAACGCGATCGATGAGCGCCTTGCTGGTGGGTCCCAGGTTTGCGCCCATGGAGTTGGATGCATTGTATGGGCTGGGAATCGATTTCGACGCATCAGCAGGATCGGGGCTCGTCGTTGCCGATGGGCGGCCGTGGAAATAGCGCTCACCCTCGAAGGCCTGGCCGATGAGCTGTGAGCCGACAACCTTGCCGCCGCGCTCAATGATGCTGCCCTGCGCCTGGTAGGGGAAGATCAGGCCGGCCACGCCCGTCATGGCCAACGGATAGGCGAGGCCCGTGATGAGCGCCAGCGCGGCGAGCAGGACGAGGGCGGGGCGAAGCTCTCTCAACATGATCGTGTCTCCTCAGACCAAGTGCAACGCGGTGATGACAAGGTCGATGGCCTTGATGCCGATGAAGGGAATGATGACGCCACCCAGGCCGTAGATGAGCAGGTTGCGGCGCAGGAGCGCGCCGGCACCGATCGGACGATAGGCCACGCCCTTCAGCGCCAGCGGAATGAGCGCGATGATGATGAGCGCATTGAAGATGATGGCCGAGAGAATAGCACTCTGCGGGCTCGTCAGGCGCATGATGTTCAGCGCGTCGAGCTGCGGGTAGAATGCCAGAAACATGGCCGGGATGATGGCGAAATACTTGGCCACGTCGTTGGCGATCGAGAATGTGGTGAGCGCGCCGCGCGTCATCAGCAGCTGCTTTCCGATCTCGACGATCTCGATGAGCTTCGTCGGATTGGAGTCGAGGTCGACCATATTGCCGGCCTCGCGCGCCGCCACGGTGCCGGTGTTCATGGCCACACCGACATCGGCCTGGGCCAGAGCGGGCGCATCGTTGGTGCCGTCGCCGCACATGGCGACCAGCTTGCCCTTGGCCTGCTCGTCGCGGATGAGCTTGAGCTTGTGCTCCGGCGTCGCCTCGGCGAGGAAGTCGTCGACGCCCGCTTCCGCGGCGATGGCGGCAGCCGTGGTGGGATTGTCACCCGTGATCATGATGGTGCGGATGCCCATGCGGCGCAGCTCGCTGAAGCGCTCGCGGATGCCGCCTTTGACGATATCCTTGAGGTGAATGACGCCCAGCAGCCGTCCGTCGCGCATGACGGCGAGCGGCGTGCCGCCCGACTTGGCGATGTCCTCGGCGATGGCCTGCACCTCACGTACGGCCTCGACGTTGGGAGCCATCTCGATGGAGCGGACGGCGCCGCTCGGCGCCACGGACGTGGATGTGGTATGCACGTGGCCGAGGATCGCATCAACGGCGCCTTTCATGACCGAGCTGCCGGCAAACTCGAGGCCGCTGGTGCGGGTCTGCGCTGTGAAAGGGACGAAGCGGGCGTTGAGCTCGGCGATGTCGCGCGCGCGGATGCCGCACTTCTCCTTGGCCAGCACGACGATGGAGCGGCCCTCAGGCGTCTCATCGGCGAGCGAAGCAAGCTGCGCCGCATCGGCCAAGTCCTGCTCGGTGACGCCACGCACCGGGCGGAAGGCAGTCGCCTGCCGGTTGCCGAGCGTGATGGTGCCGGTCTTATCGAGCAGCAAGGTATCGACATCGCCGGCGGCTTCCACCGCCCGGCCGGACATGGCGAGCACGTTGAAGCGCACGAGGCGGTCCATGCCGGCGATGCCAATGGCGGCGAGCAATGCGCCGATGGTGGTCGGGATGAGCGTGACGAACAGGGCCACCAGCACGACGACGGACACCGTGCCGCCGGCATAGGCGGCGTAGCTCGGGATAGTGGCCGTCGCGAACACGAAGATGATGGTCATGCCGGTGAGCAGGATGTTCAGCGCGATCTCGTTGGGCGTCTTTTGGCGCTCGGCGCCTTCGACGAGCGAAATCATGCGATCGAGGAAGGTCGAGCCCTGGGCCGCCGTGATGCGAACGCGAATCCAGTCGGACAGGACCTGCGTGCCGCCGGTCACGGCCGAGCGGTCGCCGCCCGACTCGCGGATGACGGGCGCCGATTCACCTGTGATGGCGGCCTCGTTCACCGAGGCGATGCCTTCGATCACCTCGCCATCCGATGGAATGATGTCGCCAGCTTCCACGAGGACGATATCGTCGACGCGCAAGGTCTGGCTCGGCACCAGGTCGTAGTCGCGCGCCTTTTCCCCTTTGAGGAGCTTGGCTTGAGTTTCGCTGCGCGTACGCCGCAGCGAGTCGGCCTGGGCCTTGCCGCGGCCCTCCGCGACGGCCTCGGAGAAGTTCGCGAACAGAACCGTGATCCAGAGCCAGAGGATGATTTGGAACGTGAAGCCGAGGTTGGCACCGCCCGTGGCGAGGTCACGGACGAACAGCACGGTGGTGAGCGCGGCGACGACCTCGACCACGAACATCACGGGATTCTTGATCATGACGCGCGGGTCGAGCTTGGCGCAGGCCGAGGCAAGCGCCGGCCAGATGATCTTGGGATCGGCCAGCGTCGCGACAGCCGAACCTTTGCGCAATGGAGTGGCTTGCATCGGTGTGCTCCTGGAGCGTTAGAACAGGGTCCCGGCACGCATGGCGAGATGCTCGACGATCGGGCCGAGCGCCAGCGCGGGGAAGAATGTGAGGCCACCGATGATCAGCACGACGCCGACCAGCAGTCCAACGAACAGGCCGCCGGTGGTCGGGAACGTGCCCGAGGAGGCCGGCACCGACTTCTTGGCCGCGAGCGCGCCGGCGATGGCCATGGCCGGAATGATCATGAAGAAGCGGCCGACAAGCATCGCGAGTGCGCCGGTGGTGTTGTAGAAGAAGGTGTTGCCCGTCAGCCCGCCGAAGGCCGAGCCGTTGTTGCCGGTCTGCGAGGTGTAGGCGTACAGGATCTCCGAGAAGCCGTGCGGCCCGGCATTGGCCGTCGAGGCGACGGCCGAGGGCAGCACCACGGCGACGGCCGTCAGGCCCAGGTACATCAGCGGCAGGACGAGAATGGCGAGCATGGCCATCTTGACCTCGCGCGCCTCGATCTTCTTGCCGACGTACTCGGGCGTGCGGCCAACCATCAGGCCAGCGACGAAGATGGCGATGATGACGAAGATCAGCATGCCGTAGAGGCCGGCGCCGACGCCGCCGACGATGATCTCGCCGAGCTGGATGTTGATGAGCGGGATCATGCCACCGAGCGCGGTGAAGGCGTCATGCATGGCATTGACGGCGCCACAGGAGGCGGCGGTCGTGATGACCGCGAACAAGGCCGAGTTGACGATGCCGAAGCGGACCTCCTTGCCTTCCATGTTGCCGCCCGCCAGGCCGAGCGCATTGAGGCCCGTGGTGCCGGAGGCCTCAGCCCAATAGGTGATGGCAACACCCGCCACGAACAGCACGCCCATGGCGCCGAGGATGGCCCAGCCCTGACGCTGGTCGCCGACCATGCGGCCGAAGACGTTTGTCAGCGCGGCGCCGATGGCGAAGATCGAGAGCATCTGGATGAAATTCGACAGGGGCGTCGGGTTCTCGAACGGATGCGCGGCGTTGGCGTTGAAGAAGCCGCCGCCGTTGGTGCCGAGCATCTTGATCGCGACCTGGGAGGCGACCGGACCGACGGCAATGGTCTGCTTGGCGCCTTCGAGAGTGGTGGAATCGACGGAAGGCCCGAGCGTCTGCGGCATGCCCTGCCACACCATGAACAGCGTGAAGGCCATGCAGAGCGGCAGCAGGATGTAGAGCGTGCAGCGGGTGATATCGACCCAGAAGTTGCCGATCGATTGGGCGGAGGCGCGTGCAAAGCCGCGGATCAGCGCCACGGCCAGCACGATGCCGGTCGCCGCCGACAGGAAGTTCTGAGTCGTCAAGCCCAGCATTTGTACGAGATAGGACAGCGTGCTTTCGCCGCCGTAGTTCTGCCAATTGGTGTTGGTGGCGAAGCTCACGGCTGTGTTGAAGGCGAGGTCCGGCGGCACGGCCGACATGTCCTGCGGGTTGAAGGGCAGCAGACCCTGAAGGCGCAGGAGCGCGTACAGAAGAATGACCCCCCCGGCGTGAAACAGCAGCATGGCAACGGTGTAGGTCAGCCAATGCTGCTCGCGGCGCTCGTCGACACCGGCGAGACGATAGAGAACCGCCTCCACAGGTTTCAGAACGGGCGTCAGGAACGTGCTTTCGCCGTTGAAGACGCGCGTCATGAAGTATCCGAGCGGCTTCACGAGCGCGAGGACGACGGCGCAGAAAAGCGCGATGTTGATCCAGCCGATCATGGTCATGGGCGTGGTCTCTTCAGAATTTCTCGGGCCGCAGAAGCGCGTAGGTGAGAAAGGCGAGCAAGCCCGCGGTGACGAGCGCGCCGAACCAATAGTCGAAAGCCATGGGGGTGATCCTCTCAGAGCCTGTCGCACAGGTACGTGTAGCCGACGGCCAGGGCGAAAAAGACCAGCGCAAAGCCGATCATGAGGGCATCGAGCATGTGAGGCCTCGGGTGAAGCTGCGCCGCGATGAGGGCGACCAACAGCCAAATAGGGCCGCGGAGCATAGGAATTCGAGACGGCGGCAGAGGGCCTTTTATAAACGCGGCATAAAAAATCGCGGCACTATACGGGTCGGGGCCGCCTTGCGGGCGGCATGATCCGTGGGCAGCCTGCGCTATACCAGATACCCGCCAATCACTCTGGCAAGCGACACCACACTGCTGTAGGGCATGTCCCCTCAGGCCAACGGGGAGTGCGTGATGCTTTCAGAGGCGAAACGGGTGTTCGTGCCGCTGCTCGGCCAGGTGTTCGAGATAACTCGGAAGATCCTCGAGGATCGGCGCTTCGAGCGGTTCATCGTCGGCGCCATCGTCGTCAACGCGATAACGCTCGGCATCGAGACCAGCGCGTCCGCCATGCAGCGGGCCGGCGGCCTTCTTCACTTGATCGATCACGTCCTGCTGGCCATCTTCGTCACCGAGATCGTGGCCAAGATGATCGTCTACGGCCGGCAGTTCTGGCGCGACCCATGGAGCGTCTTCGATCTAGCGGTGATTTCGATCACGATTCTGCCCGCCACAGACAATCTCTCGATCCTGCGCTCGCTGCGCATCCTGCGGGCCATGCGCCTGATCTCAGCCATTCCGTCGCTGCGGCGGGTGGTGTCGAGCCTGCTCTCGGCCGTTCCGAGCATGGGCTCCATCATTCTGCTGTTGCTGCTCATCAACTACGTGTTCTCGGTGATGACGACGAAGCTTTTCGGCGCCGACTTCGAGAAGTATTTCGGCACGCTCGGCGAGTCGTTCTTCACGTTCTTCCAGATCATGACGCTGGAGGGCTGGGCCAACGAGGTGGTGCGGCCGGTCATGGAAAAGCACCCGTGGGCGTGGCTGCTGTTCGTGCCCTACATCATCCTGACGAGCTTCATGGTGCTGAACCTGTTCATCGGCATCGTCGTCGATGCGATGCAGCAGCAGAACGTCCAGACGCGGGAGGCCGTCATCGAAGTGACGGAAACCGACTATGCCAAGCTCATGAGCGAGCTCGGCATCCTGCGCGCGGAGCTGCGGATGATGAAAGGCGGCGAGCACCTGCCGGCGATGCGGCAGGAACGGTGAGCGCCCACTTTCTCCTAGTCGACGACGACCAGATCGCGCGGCGTGCGGGAGAGAACTTCGACGCCCGTGGCGGTGATGAGGCAGTTGTCGATCAGGCGCACGCCGATGCGTTCCTCCTTGAGGAAGAGCGCGGGCTCAACGGAGATCACCATGCCGGCGCGCAGCACGTCCTTGCTGCCGCCGAACATGTTGGTGGGCTCGCCCCACGAGGGCGGAAAGCCCGGGGCCATGCCGTAGCCCGAGGTGTGCTGGCGGAACTGATCCATGCCGGCCTTGACGAACACGCCCTTGAGCGCCTCGTGCGGCTTGATGGCTGGCGCGCTATCGCGCATTTCCGCCATGCAGGCATCCGACGCTTCGAGTACGAGCTTGTGCAAGTCGCTGAGCCGCGCGGCCGGCTTGCCGAGCACCCATTGGCGTCCGAGCGTGGACGTGTAACGGCGATAGGCGCCTCCCAGCTCGACGAGGCCCGTGTCGCCGCGCTTCTGCTTGCGTTCGGTCGGTGCGCCGAGGGCGAAACAGCTCCGCTCGCCCGTCATGAGGTTCATGGTGCTGGCGGGGATGGCGCTGCCGGCCTTGAGAATGGCGTTGTAGGCGGCGGCCGCCAGCTCCAGCTCGGTGCGCCCTTCGGCAACGGCGGCGATGAGCGCCTTCCAGGCCTCCGCGGCGATAGACGCCGACTTGCGGTGATACGCGATCTCCTGCGGCGACTTTACGAGCTTCAGGTTGTGAATGAGACCGGAGGGCTCGGAGACGAGTGCCTTGCCGAGAATGTCCTTCACGCGAATGTACTGATGTGGGTTGAGATACCAGGAGGGCACCTCCATGCCGACGCGGGCGGTCTTGAGGCCGAGATCATCGGCAAACTTGGAGAAGGCCTCCATGGGGTCTTCCGGCTCGGCGCCGTTGTAGCTGCGCACCTCGGTGACCATGGTGTCCAGTTCGAACTCGTTGCGCTCCATCTCGCGGGTGAAGATGACGAGCTTGTCGGAGCTGGCCGAGACGGCGAGGCACTGGAAGGCGGTGTAGCTCTTGTTATCCTGGCCGATGAGCCAGCGCATGGTCACGGGATGGATGACGAGGAGCCAATCGAGCCCGGCATCGGCGATGGCCTTGCGTGTGCGTGCGAGACGATCGGCGAATTCTTCCCTGGTGAAGTCGGTCTTGGACATAGATCACCTCGTTGGTTCTTGATTTAGCGGTCGCGGCGTCAGTGGCGGCGGCCAGGCGCCGACGCAGATGAGCGCGACAACGTTTCGTCGTGATGACGCACCTCGCTTTCGACGAGGGCCCAGATCTCGGCCTTCAGCTTGGCAAATTCGGGCGAGAGCTGTAGCGCCACGTGCCGCGGGGCCGGCAGTGTATTGGCGAGAATGGCCTTGACGCGGCCCGGACGCGCGGACATCACGACGATCCGGTCAGCGAGGATGAGGGCCTCGTCGATCGAGTGCGTGATGAAGACGGTTGTCTTGCGGCTCTCGGCATGAATGCGCAACAGCTCTTCCTGCATTACCTGGCGTGTCATGGCGTCGAGCGCTGCGAACGGCTCGTCCATCAGCAGCACTTCCGGATTGGCCGCCAGGAGCCGGGCGAACGTGACGCGCTGCTGCATGCCGCCCGACAGCTCGGCGGGATAATGCTCCTCGAAGCCCGTGAGCTTGACCATGTCGATGTAGAGCTGCGCAATGCGCCGCCGCTCGTCTGCCGGTACGCCCTGCATCTTGGGACCGAACTCGACATTCATACGCACCGTCTTCCACGGAAACAGCGCGTACGACTGGAAGACCATACCGCAGCGGGGCTCGATGGCGCGAATCGGCGTGCCGCGCAGGCGCACCTCGCCGTGGGTCGGCTGCATGAAGCCGGCGAACATGTTGAGAAGCGTCGACTTCCCGCAGCCCGACGCACCGAGCAGGCACACGAACTCGCCTTCGGCGATGTCGAGCGAGAAGCGATCGACGGCCGTGATCTCGGTCGTGCCGGCGAAACTGAAGACCTTCGTCACCTGGTCTGCGGAGAGGATGCCGGCCATGCGTGTGTCCCCTACAAGCGCCGGTTGCGTTCCCAGGGCAGCAAGAGCCGCTCCAGCATGTTGGCGAAGTAATCGGCGACGAGCACGGTCAGGGAAATGCAGATCATGCCGACCAGAACGAGCGCCAGATTGCCCCAGTCCTTTGCCTGCCAGATGAGCGCGCCGAGGCCGTTCTGGGCGGCGATCATCTCGGCCGAGAGGACGCACGACCAGGAGATGGCGAGCGTCACCTTGAGGCCGGCGAGGATGCCGGGCAGCGCGCCCGGAAGCACCACCTCGCGCATGATGGCGAGATCATTGGCACCGAGGTTGCGCGCGGCACGCACGAGCAGTGGGTCGACACGTTTCGTGCTCTCGTAGGTGTAGAGCAGGATGTAGATCCACGAGCCCATGAAGGCGATAGCGATCTTCTGCGCCTCCCCGATGCCGAGCCACAGGATGCTGAGCGGAATCCATGTGATCGACGGCAGCGGCCGCAGCAGCGAGACGAACGGATCGAAGATCGCTTTCGCCGGCGCCCATACCCCCATGACGATGCCGAGCGGCACGGCGACGACGGTTGCGAGCGCAAAGCCGAGGAAGACGCGCTTGGACGACATGAGGATGTCAGTCAGGAGCTGGCCGTGCAGCAGCAGCTTCCAGCCCTCGGCCAGCACGGCTGCCGGTGACGGCAAGAAGACGGGCGCAATCCAGCCGAGCCCGGTGGCCGCCGACCACAACGCCATCATCGCCAAGACCGAAGCAATGCTCAAGACCAGCGGCCGGCGATAGAACGGCCGGCCGGTGCGCGGAGCCGCGTTCCTTGCAGTAACCGATGGCCGTGCTATCGCGACCTGCTCCGCTGTTGTCATGTATGCCCTGTCCCCGAGGCCGGGTGATGTTGGCGCCGCTATTGCGGCACGAACGACGTGTTCTCCCATTTCTTGGTCTCGGGCAGTGCCGGAATCTTGCCGTTCTTGTACAGCCACTCCGCCAGATACTGCATCTGGCCGCTGTGCAATTCCATGTGCTTCTTCCAGTCTTTGGCGCCGGAGTATTTGAACTTCTGCATCGCGGCCAGCACTTCCTCCGGGGTTTTTCGGAAATAGTGCGCGACCGCCTTCGCGGCTTCCTTGGGATTGGCATTGGTGAACTCGACGCCCTTGAAGATGGCCGCAGTCAGCTTTTTCGCGGCGTCGGGCGTTTCGTCCACCAGCTTCTTGGAGATGATGACGATGTCGGGCGAGGCCATGGTGCCAAACGTCTTGAAATTGGGTGTGTCGGCGTCGGTCCCGAGCAGCTTGCCGTCGGGCGCCGCCGTCTTCACGTTCGTGAACAGAGGCTCCCACACGCAGGCCGCATCGACGTCGCCCTTGGCGATGGCGCCGGCCATCTCGCCGCCCGGCAGGTTGACGAATTGAACGTCCTTCTCGCTCATGCCTTCGTTTTCGAGCAGCCCATTCATGGTGATCTGCGCGGACGTGTTGGCGGCAACCTTCTTGCCTTTCAGATCCTTGAAGGAGGAAAAGCCGGCTCGGGCCCAGCAGCCTTCGTTGCCCGGGCTGTCATCGACATTGGCGAAGAAGTAGAAGCTCTGATTGCCGCGCGCCATTTCGTTGATGACGGCGATGCGGCCGAGGTTGCTGAAGGCGACGGAGCCCGCGGTCAGCGCGGCGATGCGGTCGGCCGAGCTCGGGATGCTCTTCAGCTCTACGTCGAGGCCCTGCTCCTTGAAATAGCCCTTCTCGATGGCTGCCATGATGGGGACGTGGCCCCACCACCCGCTCGATCCGGCGAAGTCGAGCTTCTGGGCAACAGCCCCTGGCGTATCGAGAGCCAGTACGAGCACCGTCGCGAGGACGGACACCAAATGCTGCCGAACGGCGGATTTCATGACGCTCACATCAACCTCCCTTACGACCTACGACGATCCGGCACACGGGACTGTCCGGACACTCACCCCTGTTTCGCCCCCTCGAATGCCTCGCTCCCGCCGGCACGTCATTCGGCCGCCGCCGCACTCTTGCTGGCAAAACGGGGAATCACCTTCTCTCCGATGAGCTCGATGGAACGCATGGCCTGCTCGTGCGTGGCGCGGCCGGCTTGCAGAACGAAGATCATCTGATCGAGGCCGGCTTCCGCCCACTGCTCGACCTGGCGGCAGATGGAATCGGGGTTGCCGCCGATCGCCATGCCGTCGGCGATCAACTGGTCGTTCGTGCGCGCGCGGAATTTTGCGACCACGGCCTCCTGGCCGCCTGCCGTGGCGAAACGCACGGAATTGATGGCCGCGTCGTTGTCGCCGTTGTACCAGCGCGCCATGGCGCAGGCGAGGTCGCGGCCCGTGCGATCATCCTCGTGGCAGCAGGCGAGCGCGAAGGCCGCCACGTTCTCGTTGGGCGCCTTGCCGATGAACTGGCTGTGGTCGCCGCTGCGGATGGTTGCACGGTAGGCGGTGATGGCGTTGCGCGTCTCGCCAATGCTGTTGCGCGTGACGCCGATGACGCCGACACCCTTGCGGCCAGCGGCCTCGTAAGTCGAAAGATTAGAGGCGGCGAACCACAACGGCGGGTGGGGCCGCTGGACGAGATGGGGCACGACCTGACGCGCCGGCAGATCGAAGTACCGGCCCTTGTAGCCGGTGAAGCGCTCCTCCGTGAAAATCTGCATCACGGCCTCCATGGACTCGCCCGCGACCGCACGGCTGCGCTCGTCACTGACGCCGAAGGCCTCAATCATGTATGGCGTCGAGCCGCGGCCCACGCCGAATTCCACGCGGCCGTTGCTCAGAACATCGAGCGTCGAGATCTTCTCGGCGACGGAATAAGGATGATGCAGCGTCACGAGCAGCACGGCGAAGCCGAGCCGGATGCGGCTGGTGCGCTGGCTGACGGCGGCGAGCAGCATGTCGGGGCACGGGCTGTGGCCGATTTCCTCGAAGAAGTGCATCTCCGTCAGCCAGAAGTAGTCGAAGCCCGCCGCCTCGCCGGCCGCGGCCTGATCCAGCATGTTGCGATAGGCGACGAGCTCGGTGTCGCCGGTCCACGGACGCGGCATCTGGAGCTGGGTCATCATTCCGAATTTCACGGCCGACTGCTCCTCTTGCTGGTGCCGGCCGCTGCGCACTCAATCGAGACCGACGCGATGGAGTGATGCTAGACGCAACGTTTGCCTTGCGTCCAAGGCATAAGATACATAATTGATATTACCTCATGTAATATGGGCGTGCCCGATGGATCGCCGGTCATTGCGCTATTTCCAGGCAGTTGCCGAGTTCGGCAGCATCAGCCGCGCCGCGGAATCGTTGCGCATTTCCCAGCCCGCCGTCAGCCGCCAGATTGCCCGTTTGGAAGATGTTCTCGCGTGCTCGCTGTTCGCCCGCCACGGGCACGGCGTCGCGTTGACCGAAGCCGGGCGGATGCTGCTAGAGCGCGGCCAGCTCATCCTGCGGCAGATCGAACAGACCGAGGCGGAAATCCGCGGCGGCAGCGGGCTGCTGTCGGGTGCGATCACGCTGGCTGTGCCGCCGGCGGCAGGACTGTTTCTCGTGCCGGAGCTCGTCAAGCGGTGCGAGGCGGCCCATCCGAACGTGTCGCTGAAACTGGTCGCGGGCTACAGCGGCTACATCCACGAATGGCTTGTGCGCGGCGTCGCCGATCTCGCGTGCCTGCACGACCCCTTGCCGCAGAGGGGCTTCGAGATCGTGCCGCTCGTGCGCGAGGAGGTGTTCCTGGTCGGCAAGCGTGGAGCCTTTCCGTTTCGCAGCCAGTATGTTGGCGCCCGGCAGCTGGCATCCCTGCCGCTGATCCTGCCGAGCCGGCCGAACGCCTCCCGACGCATGCTCGACAGCTGGGTATCGGCGCGTGGGCTGTCGCTCAACGTGAAGATCGAGGCCGACGATTCCTCCATCATCCGCGCGCTGCTGGTCAACGGCGTCGGCTTCAGCCTGCTGAGCCGCGGCGCGTTCCAGTTTCAAGTGCAGCACAAGGAACTCGAAGCTCGGGCCTTCCGGCCAAAGATGTTCTGGCCTCTCGCGCTCGTCATGGCCGCCAATCCGACTCGCTCGGCGCTGATCGGCGCGATCGCCAGCCTCATTCAGGACAGCGTCCGCGACCTGTCGCGGACAGGCAAATGGCTCGGGGCGACTGAAGCGCGCTGACGAGAGGACGGTCGCTTCGTATGGAGCACCGTCGGCTTCCACGCGAAACGTATCGGTTCAGACGACCTGTCCTGCTCTAGGCTCAGCCGTGGCCGAGGGAGGCGTTATAAAGGTAGAAACCCATGCCGGTCACGAGGGCCGGAATGAGGATGACGTAAAGCGCCGCCAGGATCTTTCCGAGCCACGGCCTGCGCGCCACCGGCCCAGTGATGCGGAAGATCGAGATGGCAACCATGAGGCTCACCGCCATATACATGAACAGGAATATCCTGTCGGACACTGTAGTCCCCTCGGCATCGATCTTCGGCAGCGCCAGGTAGAGCGCCACCGCCGACAGCAGCGCAGTGACCTGAATGGTGACGATCGCCTCGAAGTGCGTCTGCGGGATGAAGATCGAGAGGTAGGCGACGATCAGGATGAAAGCCAGCGGCACCACGACGCGGAGGTAGTAGTCCGTTGTCTCACGTTTCATAAGCCAAGCGAAACTCGCCTTGTAGAACGGAACGACGCTCTGATTCAGGGTCCACGCATCGATCGTGGGCATGAAGTCTTCATCGTAGCCGACGTACTGCTCCTTGGGCTCCCAGCCGTCTGTTCCGACGTCCTTGTCGCGCATGGACATAGGTGGCGGCTGGACAATAAAGAGCTTGTCTCCGGATTTGGGCCGGATATCGATCGCGAATCGCTGGGTGTCGAACGGATAGTTCGAGAGCCGAGGCTCGAACGTGAATCTGCCAGCCACGCGATAGATCTTCATCTGGTCGGGATAGAGCTCGCTGGCGCTGCCGTCGTGCAGCGTTCGGACGCTGACCTGACGATCGTTGGTCTTCGGATCGATGAAGCCATTGGCGAGGTCGATGTCGTCTATCGAAGCCTTCTGGCCGCGCATCGACAGGTAGAACTCGGCAAAGAAGCTCTTGTCGTTTTCCTCGACGCGAGCGATGCGGATGAGGTCGATGTCGATGTAGAGTGTATCGACCGGCCTCAGCTTGTCGGCCTTCAGGCGGGCGAATTGGATCGGCGCGAGCTGCGAGGAACCGAGCGCCCTCGGCCGCATAATGATGAAGGGCGTGCGATCCGCCGTGCGCGAGAAGGGCCTGAAGGACCAGTTCTCGAAGCTGCCGCGAAACGCGCCGCGTCCGGCGGCATAGGATGTCGTGAGAGTCTTCAGCACATGTGCGCGCAGTTTGGCGACGTCGTCCTTGGGATCGGCAGTTTTGAGTGCCTCGGCCGCCAGGCCGATCATGTCGGCATACTGGGTGCCGCGGCCGATGGCACGCATGTTGCGGCTTTCGAATATTTCGCGCTTGTCCTTGGAACGCGCTTTGCACGAGCCATTGGACCAGCCGGGCGCCTCGGCGATCTTGGCGCCTTCGAACATCCAGTTGTCGAGGCCGTTGCGGATGACCCGCTGCCGCAGGCGATCACTGAACACATGGGGGAGATCGTCCCAGGCGAGCTGATAGAGGTCGCCCGGATACTCGCCGCCCTCGACGATGGTCTCGATGCGGCCGGTGACCAGGATCGGCGGCGTCACGTTCGCCGCGGCCATGGCCGTGAGCAAAGGCGGGATGCGCTGATTGCCGACCGCGATGACCGCCAGATCGGCATTCTTCTCCTTGAGGTCGGCGACGACCTGGGCGATAGCGGCAGGATCGAGCTTGTTGTCAGCGAGGGACAACCGATGGTCGGCGATCAGCTTGATGTCCTCAGAATTGTGAAGACCGTCGCCGAGGCTGACGCTGAAAGGCTGATCGCGCAGGCCGATGAACGCCGGCCGCTCCAACTTAGACGACTTCATGAAGGCCGCCATGACCGGCACGCGCTCGTCGTCCTGGGACGGGCGCATGGTGAAGACGCTGGCGTGGTTCTCGAACAGCGACGTGAGACTGATGTCGGACAGGAACGGGATCGCTTTGGCGTCGAGCTCGGCGCCGAGCGCCTTGAACGCCGCGGTCGCGCCGTCCGAGAAGGCGAGCCCAACCATAGCCACGGTGTTGGGGCTGGCGAGGGCTTCCCTGAGGTTGGAGGCGGTGCGAGCCGGCGTGCGCAGATCGTCGAGAATCTTCACACGGAGCTGGCGCCCAAGGATCCCACCGGACGCATTGATTCGGTTCTGCTCGGCAAGCGTCAGCCGTTCGATGGCCGTTGCGTCGCCCGGATCGTAGCAGACGTCTCTGCGCGTGCTGACGAAAACGGCGATCTCGAGCGGCGGCTGGGTCAGGCTGGACGCCACCTGGGCCCGCGCGGGGACGGGCGATACAAGAAGAACGGCGATGCAGAGCATGGCGAAGCCCGCCACTACATGCAGGACGTCGGCGCAAAGGCCGTTCGCCCTCCCGCCCAAATGCATTCGGCCTGCGCCACGACACACCGTGTTTGTCACGTGTCCCTCGTCTCCACCCGCACTTTCGCGCAATAGATCCCCCAAATGCGGGCTCTATTAGGGCTTCCATGCGGCAGCGGGCAAGGCCAAATCGAGAACGACCGTGTACCGAGATCGGCGTACACAGCGGGCCGGGCGCGCCGGCTGCATCACGCGCTGATCAAAGAGCGCGGCGCGGGTGTGCCGATGTCGTAGCCGGCTCTTTCTTGCCGCCGTCCGCTCGTTGTAGGCTCAGCGGGTCGCAGAGTTCCCAGTACCAAGGAGCACCTATCATGATTGCGCGCTTTGCCGGCCCGATCCCAACGCGCAGCCGCGCAACGGCCCACGATGGGATCGTCTACGCAGTCGCCACCGCCAAGAACAAAGCCGCTCCGCTTTACGAGCAGACGAAGGACGCACTCGCCCAGATCGACAGCACCCTTGCAGAGGCAGGCTCGAACAAGTCGCGTATTCTGCGCGCCACGGTCTACATCACGGACATGAGCCGCAAGCCGGAGATGGATCGGGCCTGGGACGAGTGGGTGGACCGGGCCAACCCGCCGCAGCGGGCCTGCATCGGCGTCACGCTCGCGGATCGGGACTTGGTCGAAATCCTGATCACCGCTGTGCAGGACAAATGATCCAACGTTCAAATACGGGCGGCAGCGGAGGAGAACCTGCGGGCTTGCGGCAGCGATCCAGCTGACTCCCCCCACCTATTTCGGTCTATGCCCGTGGCGAAAGCCCGGTCTTTACCGCTTGCAATTCGATTCCAACCTGAACCATGCGCAGGGCATCATCGGCCGCACGCGTCAGGAGCTCACTCGCTTGGACCATGGCCTCTTCCAGCGTGCACGGACGCCTGATGATGCTGGCGAACGCATCGATGCCATGCGCGAAGGTCTCGCTTGCGCCCTTTCCGAGGGTTCCTGCGAGAGCGATGACCGGAATGCCGAGCCGCTTCGCACGATGCGCCACCTCGCACGGTACCTTGCCCAGCGGGCTCTGGCTGTCGAGACTTCCTTCCGCAGTGATCACGAGGTCGGCCTCTCGCAGCAATGGTTCGAAGTCCAGGTACCGCATCACAATGTCGAAACGCGGATGGAGGTTGGCCCCCAGCAGCGCCATCAATCCGGCACTAAGTCCGCCGGAGGCGCCACCGCCCGGTTGGACGCCGACGCTGTGCCCGGTGGCTTCGTGGATGCGTTTCGCGTAGATCTCAAGCCCGGCCTCGAGAAGGGCCACCTGCTCCGGCGTGGCTCCCTTCTGCGGGCCAAAGATACGTGCCACGCCGCGCTCACCAAGCAGCACGTTGTGCCAGTTCACGGCAACATCGATCTGCGTGCGCGGAACGCGGCGGTCGATCCCTGAGTGATCGATCTGCGCCAAGCGATGCAGCTCGCCGCCGCCAGGTCCAAGCTCGCGGCCGCGACTGTCGAGGAAGCGGACACCGAGCGCCTGGGCCATTCCCGCACCACCGTCGTTGACGCCTGAATCCCCACATCCGACAAGGATGCGCTCGGCGCCTGCATCCAGCGCCGCGGCGATCAGCTCTCCGACGCCGTAGCTCGTGGTCCGGGTCGGATCGCGCCGATCGCGCGGCACCAATCCCAGCCCCGCCGCTGCGGCGATCTCGATAACGGCGGTCGACGCGCTGGAGCCGCCCAGAAAACCGAAGAACGATTGTACGGGATCACCGACAGGCCCGGTGACGGTTGTGTGCCGCATCGTGCCGCTGGTGGCCTCAACCAGCACCTGCGTGAAGCCTTCCCCACCGTCGACCATCGGAGCGCGGAGGATGCGGGCCCCGGGCATGGCGGATCGCACGCCTGCCGCGATCGCTTCAGTCACGTCCTTGACGCCGAGGCTCTCCTTGAAACCGGAGGGAGCGATCAGGACCGAGATCGGCTTTTGCATCACCTGGGCCCTTGCGTGACGGCCGTGGCGGGCGGGACAACTGTTGATCCGCAACCGCGCGTGCTCAGCATGTCGATGGATCCTCCGTTAGGACCAGACAAAACAGGCCGAAGGCTGTCAGCAGCGTGGGTATCATAGGGACCCGCGCCCGCTCAGCTCGTCAATGCGTGCGTCAACGTCACGGATTTCCTTTTGGGCCTCGAGCACGGGCTTCTGCTCGGCCTCCAGGATCTGCATTTCGATTTCCTCGATCTGCGCGCGGGCACGCGCCACCTGCGCGGCGAGCCCACCGACCTCGCCTTCGGACCGAGCCAGATCGCGGCGCAGCCCCATGAGGCGGGCGACATTGACGAGCTTGCGGCCGTGCATGTCATCGATCAGCCGTAGCTCGTCGCGGAACAGCTGAACCTCTTTCTCCCTGGCACGCTGCTGCATGAGGAGCCCGGCGACCTCATGGCGCACCTGAACGATACGTTGCCCGAGCAGTGCCTTCTGCCGGCGCACCGCCGCGCGCCGCGTCTCGAACAGGCGACGCTCACGCGCCGCTGCGGCGGCCGCCCCACGATCGCTCCTTGCAAACCCGCTCGGAAAATGCAGTTCCGTAGCAGCGTCGCGCTCGGCCTCCAATCGGACCTTTTCGGCGGTGAGTTGCGCGACGCGAGCTGGGGCGTTGCTGAGGTGCGCACCATTCCGAATTCCATTGCCCTTGACGCCCTGCAGATCGGGAACTTTGATTGCCACGTCGGAAAGCCCGATCTCGGCATCTGCGTGTGAGATCTGGCTGATCGGCGCCCATGCTGCCGCCCAAAGGCCGAGGATTGCGACCGCGGAGAGCAGAGATACGGGCCGCGCCAGCTGCCGCGCGCGCAGTCGTGACGCCGTGCTTGTCCCTTTATCGCAGCTGGCCATGCTCACCTCCGGTCGTGCAACCGCGCAGTACACGTTTCAGCGCTGCGCGCGGGCCACGCGGCGGTACCAGCCCTCCGACGCTTTTGTGTTGTGCAGGATGCGCTCACGCTGTGCCTGTTCCTCAGCCGTCTCCGCGCGCACCTCGCCCGCCATGTGGGTGGTCTCGCGACGGAACGGAATGACCTGCACCAGCGGCGTGCCGCGCTCGAGCGTATACACACCGTCCGATGCGGTCGCGATGAACGGAAAGTTGATCAGTGACTGGTAGGTGTCGGTATCGACGATGCCGGAGATGATCTCGACCACCGGGCTCGGCCGGTTGAGCGGCGGCACGAACAAACAACTCCAGCCGGGCGGCGTCTTGATGGTCCAGTAGTTGTGCAGCTTGCAGGGCGGGCGCGGATCGCGCGGGTTGCCGGCCACCTGATGCAGCGCATGGTTGGAGATCATGACGCGGTCGATCTCCCAGCCGGCGTCAACCGTTTGCCCCTGATCCTTGATCTCGAGCCGGACCGTGGCGGCCACAGGCAAAATCCAGCCGGTCGTGAGTGCGTCGAGGAACGGCATGCACCGTTTGATGGTGAGTCCGTTATTCGATGCCGTCACATGGTTCTTGTCGACTGCCGGAAGCTTGCGGAACCAGTCGGGGACGACAGTCTTGGCCGGCACCGGCTCGGCGATGACGCCCAGATCTTTCGGATCGCAAACGAATGCGATACGCGGCTTGGCCAGCGGCTTCAGCACTTTGAACATGGCGCTGTTCCTGTGTTTCGGTTTGTTGGAGGGAAAAAACGCCTGGGCGGGCGCGCTATTCCCTGCGCGCACGGCAATCTTCGGCAGGGACGCCTTGTCCCGGTTCAGCAGGGCGATTCACGTTTCGCATGGAAGCTTGGTGCTTCCATGCGAAACGATCGCGCGCCCTAGCGCCAGCGGCGCCTTGAGCTGTTGGAGCTCGAGTTCGAGGAGCTATTCGAGCTCCAGTTGGAAGACGAATTCGAGTTCGAGTTCGAAGAGCCGTTGGATGAGCTGTTGGACGACGAGTTGGAGGATGAGTTCGAGCTGGAGTTACCCGCCACCCGCGTGCGCGCCACGTCATCGGCAGCCGTCGGCTGGCCTTTGACGCCGAGTGTATCGGTCTCGAGCGGCGGTGTTCCGGCCTGCGCCCCGCCGACTGCAAGTGCAGCAGTCGCGATGCCGGCGAGAGTCGTGATTCTCACGGTTCTCTGCATAGTCACGTTCTCCTTTATCACGCAGGCTGCGCCGTGATGACGACAGCCGCCCGGAGAAACGCCCGATCTCGCAACCTATTCCCCGGCGTCGTTGACGTCACCGCGGCTTCAATTCGTCCAGCCGCGCTGGATGAGCGCGCGCTCTTCTTCGGGACTGAGTGCTGCCTGCGCTCCGAGCATCCCAAGGAGCCCATCGAGCACGTCCTTCTCCGACACGCCGGACGGCTCGAAGTCTTGACCGGTTGCGCTCGGGGCTTGCGCGACCCGGGCGGCGCCTTCCATGACCCAGCCTCCATGCGTACGGCGGCAGGCGACGCCGGCCGCGAGCGGCTGCTGGTCGGTTCCCGCCGGCAACACCTCGACCTCGCGGCAAGCGCGCCCGTTCCGGTCGCGGAATGTGGCGATGACGCCGAGGCGCCCGGCATGGCCGCTTTCACGGTCGATCTCCACGAAGCGCCCGCTCGGATAGCTCTCGAGCAAGCGGTGCAGTTGGCTTTCGGCGCGCACCGGCCCGAGTGGGAGCTGTTCGAGCGTCTGCGCCGGCTGGCGCGCAAAGAAGAGACCGGCACCAATGCCGAGCGCGAGGACAAACGCAGCGGCGAGCGGCATCGCATAGGTGCGCATGCTGCCCGGGCGAAATCGTCGACGTTGCGGGCGGACAGTGGCATCACGCCTGGCGTTGCGATCGGGCCGCCTCCGGATCGTATCGATCAGAGCCTGCGGCACCGGCTCGTGCATCGGCGCATCGAACGCCTGAGCCGCCAGCATATTGGCCCGGCGCAGCTTTGCCAGAAGCTCCCGCGCCGCTGTGTCGGTCTTCAGATGCGACTCTACCCTCGCACGAGCATCGGTATCCAGCGCGCCGTCCGCGTAGGCGTTCAACGTCTCCTCATCCAGCCGCATCATCGATCGGGACTTTCCTTAGTTTCATGTTGGCGCATGGGAGCCTCGAGAGCTTCGACCAGCTTGCGCCGGGCGCGCGACAGGCGGCTCATGATTGTACCGATGGGCACACCCAGGGTGTCGGCCGCTTCCTGGTAGCTCCGCCCGTCGATGGCGACCATCGCCAGCACGAGCCGCTGTTCCTCGGGCAGCCTGGCCACCTCGGCACGCACGATCGCCAAGTCGGCCCTCGCTGCAGTTTGCTCGTGGATGCGCGCGTCATACGGCAGCGCATCCATGACCTCGGCACTGGCCTGCGGGCGGCGACCGGCATAACGCATGCGATCGATCCAGAGCGTTTGCATCATGCGGAACATCCAGCTGTCGAGCCGAGTTCCGGGTGTGAACTGATCGAGCCGGTCCAACGCCCGCTCGCAGGCCGCCTGGACGAGGTCATCCGCCGCCTCGCGCGAGCCGGTTTGCGCGTAGGCAAATCGCCTCAGTCGGGGCAGCAGCGCCACCATTTCCTCGCGAACATCGCTAATCATACATCGGACCGATCTCTCCGGCGCCCATAACGCCTGGCGGAACAAACTATTCCACGCCAGGTTACAGGCTGCTAATCCGAGCCCTCGGGGCGCGTCACCGCCGCGCCTGCCTGGAGGAATGAGGTGACGTCTCAGCCGTTGTTAGCCCCTACGGGGCACGCGGCGACGAAGGAAGAACGGCAATGCTAAAGAAAATGCTGGTGCTGATGATTGTTGCCGGGGCATGGACCTCGGGCGGCGTCACATTGGTGTCCTTGTCGACGCCTGCACTGGCCGACGATGACGATCGCCGCGGTCCGCGCTTGCGATTTGGCCCTGATCTGAGGTTGCCGCGGATTTTGGGGCTGCCAGGCGGCATGACCCGCCATGCTCAGCGGCGCGTTCGTTCCATGCCGCGCCGGGAGATCGTTGCCATCGGCCTTTCACCTGCCGATCTCGACCGCTTGGTGGCGCAGGGCTTCACGCTTCTGCGCAACCAGCAGATCGGTCTCCTCGGTACGACGCTTGCCCGGCTGCGCGTGCCCCGCCGCGTTGGTACGCGGCAGGCACTCGAAATGGCGGCGAGGACCGCGCCTGGAGCCAGTTTCGCCAACAACGACCTCTACCGGCGTCTGCTGCAGGCCGCGTACAGGCCCAGTGGCGGGAGTTGCGGACACCGGTGCGAAGCCTTTGAGCTCACAGCATGGACGCAATCCATCGGCCGGTGCGGCACCGATGTTCGCATCGGCGTCGTCGATACGGCAGTAGACCTTGCGCATCCGAGCTTGCGGGGCGCGCGCGTCACGTTGCGCACCGTGCGCAGCCCGGACCGGTCGGCCTCCGACGCTGATCACGGGACTGCCATCGTGAGCCTCCTGGTCGGCAAGACCGACTCGGAAGTCGCCGGCATCATCCCCGGCGCGCACGTGCTGGTCGCGGATGCCTTTCATGGCAAGGGCCAGGGCAGCAGCGCCGACGTCTACGACCTGATCGTCGGCATCGACTGGCTCGTCTCGGAAGGTATCGGGGTTCTGAACCTCAGCCTGAGTGGCCCGGACAACGACCAGCTGCAGCGCGCCATCGCGCGTGTGCAAGAGAGGGGCACACTCGTGGTCGCCGCCTCGGGTCGTCCCGACCGGAACCGGCTGTCGGGCTATCCCGCCCGGTATGCGGGTGTCATCGCGGTTTCCGCAGTCGACAATCGGCTGCGGCCGTCGCGCCTCGCGATCCGCGGTCAACACATTACGTTTGCAGCGCCCGGGGCCGGCATCGCGGTTGCGCAAACGCCCTCCGGTGTCCGGCGTGTGGAGGGAACATCCTTCGCCGCGCCGTTCGTTACGGCCGCGTACGCCGTTGGACTTGGCCGCAAGCAGAACGGAGCCGAGCTGACCGACCTTCTGGCCCGATCGGCCAAGGATCTGGGCTCGCCCGGCCGCGATCCGATCTATGGCTGGGGCCTGCTGCAGTTTTCAGGTCTTCCATCCTGTTGAGCGCAGCCGGCCGCGCTCGTCACCTTCAGCGTCATGCGGCTGCCTCATTTTGGGGAATGCGACCGAGCAGTTGAGCGGCGAGGCGATTGTCACAGCACGGCTGTGTGGATATGCGGTCCAATATCACGAGATGATTGATGGCTCGGCGCTGCAACAGGGCAAACAGGCAACCGCCATAGTAGCCCAGGCGATAGTTTCGCCGAACGCCCAACGGTGCAGAAGCTGGCGCGATAGGCAGGAAACCCCACCGCGCATAGTGGTGCGCGTGGCTACGGCCCGTGATCATGAAGATGCGATCGGGCTGGTCCGTCAAGATCGTTTCGATGAGCTTGGCCGCAAAGCCGCGCTTCCGCCACTCGCGCGCTACTACCAGCGTTGCTAACTCTTTCGAGCCGTCGCGATGGACCCTGAGTTGAACGGCGCCCATGATTGCAGCGTCGTTCGTAGCAACTACGAAATTTGGCCAGCTGAGCCCGGTCGGATTGACGCGCTCACCGCGCGCCAAGGAATGGATCGCTTCTTGGTCGCCAGCCACGGCTCGGCGGACTAGTACTGTCATCTGCGCCTCCTATTGAAGGGGCGCGGTTTAGCGCGATCCGGTTCGGCTAGGTGTTCCGGAGGGAATAGCAGCCGACAAGATGGTGATCCGATTGGAGGCTCTGTCTCGAAACGTCAGATCGCCAACTGGTCGTCAGAGATTGAGCCAAAAAAAGGACACCGTGATTGGGCCAGCCACGCTCAGGTCTTGAAATGCAGTGAGGAATTAGACGGATCCGGATTTCGCCAGCTTGGCCATGACGATCTTGGTTGCGCCGGAGATGTCACCCAGCTTTTCGCCCGCTCTCAACCGCACGTGAGTCTTCGGCTCGCCGGCCTGCTTCTCGAGTGCCCAATCGGCGACGGCCTCGGCCTCAGCAGGGGGCATAACGAGTACGCCGCTATCGTCCGCGATCACCGCATCGCCGGGGTTCACTTGGGCGCCGCCGCAGTTGATCGGCGTGTTGAAGGCGCCGGCAACGCCGAGAAGACGCGTCGTTATCGGGCTCGGGCCGCGACACCAGACAGGAAAGTCCTCGGCGCGGATCTCGGAAAAGTCGGTGCAGGGCCCGTCGACGATCGCCGCCACGGCGCCTGACGCTTTGGCTGCCACGGCAACGCCGCCGCCAAGGCACGCGTGCTTGTCGTCTCCGAGCCGGTCGATCACGAGCACGTCGCCGGGGCGCAGCAAACTCAGCACGTGATGCAGCAGGGTCGAGTCCTGGCCAGGAATGGCCAGCGTTACCGCCGTGCCTGCGATCCGCTTGCCAGGCATCACCGATTGGATGCGCCGGTCGCAGAACCCTTGATGGCGGATGTGTCCGGCCGTCGCTGTTTCCATTTTGGACAGCTTGGCGACAAGGCGCTGGTCCAGCTGCGGCGGCATGTCACGAAGAACGAAGCTCATTCAAATACTCCTTTGCTCTTGACCGTCTGGGCCTTGGCAACGGCCACCCGTGAGACGAGTTGCTAGTGTCCCGATTCCGAAGTTCGCCGGAGTGCTCGGCTGGGTCGGAAGCGAACTTCGGAATCAAGAGGGACACTAGAATCCATATTCCGCTAGCGTGCTTCAGATCGATAAATTCGCTCCGAGCGCTCCCGAAAACACCGGCGAATTTCTCGATCATCACACTAGTCCTTCCCCATGATCGCATTCGGCAGGAAGAGCGTCAGCTCTGGCACGTATGTCACCAGGATGAGGGTGATGATAAGCGGTATCAGCATCGGCAGGATAGCGATCGTCACCTTCTCGAAGGGGACTCGCGCCACCTCGGAGACCACGTAAAGGCCGATGCCCATCGGGGGCGTGGCAATGCCGATCAGCAGCCCGAGCTGGATGATGAGACCGAAGTGCACGCGATCGACGCCATAGGCGTCGGTAATGGGCAGGAGCGCTGGAACCAGGATCAGCTTGGCCGGGACACCTTCCACAAAGCAGCCGATAATGAGGAAGAAGATGATCAGTAGCGCCAGGAACACCGGCTTGGAGTCCGTCATGCCGAGCATGGCCTGCGCGAGTTTTTGCGGCGCCTGTTCAATGGCCAGGAGCCATCCCATCACTGTCGAGAAGCCGACGATGATCATGACGACGCTCGTCATGAGCATGGTGTCCGTCAACGCCTTCCAGAGGTGCGCCCACGTGAGCTGGCGATAGAGAAGGCCGACCATCAGCGCATACATGCAGGCCAGCACGCCGGCCTCTGTTGCTGTGGTGAACCCCGTGACGATGGCACCCATGATGATGCCCGGCGCCACGAGCGCGGCGATTCCTTCCCATCCTGAACTGACGATTTGACGGAGGCTCGCTCTGGGTTGTGTCGGAATGTTGAAGCGCACGGCGTAGATCCGGTTGAAGATCATCAGCGAGATGCCGACGAGAATGCCGGGAATGATGCCGCCGAGGAACAGCCGCGCGACCGACGTATTGGAGAGGAAGGCGTAGACCACAAGCCCGACCGATGGCGGGATGATGGGTCCGACGACGGCGGAGGAGACCGTCAGGGCCGCCGCGAAGTCTGCGGGATAGCCGCGTTCGCGCATCGCTTTGACCTCGAGCTGGCCAAGCCCTGCTATGTCGCCGACGGCAGTGCCGTTGACGCCGGCGAAGATCATGGAGGCAAGCACGTTCACCTGTGCAAGGCCGGCTTTCATATGGCCGACCAGCGTCATGGCGAAATTGAAGATCTTGTCCGTCATGCCACTGACGTTCATGAGGTTGCCGGTCAGAATGAAGAACGGCACGGCGACGAGGCTGGCGTTGTCGACACCTTCGAGGATCTGCTGCGGCACGATGTAAAGACCGTCGCCATAACCGCCCCCGATCAGCGCGATGATGACGGCTCCGCCGATCGCCATGGCGACCGGCACGCGCAAGAGCATCAGCACGGTGAAGCCAAGAAAAAGCCAGGTCGTCATTCAATCACCCCTGCCCGAAAAATTCTGTCTTCAAGCCTCGGGATGCTCGAAGCTCTTGCGCACCTCGGGAATGCCCATGAGCGCCTTGATGAGGTCGAGGAAAAAGTGCAGCCCCACGAGTGCCGCGGAGAGGAAGAGCGGGACGCTCATCCAATAGCGCTCCAGTGGAATGAGTTCCATGTCGCCGACCTGGGAGGCGAGCGTGCGGGGCGCCTCGGCGAGAAGAAGGCCCATCAGCCCGACGGTGATGATGTCGGACAGCAGGCGCGTCGCAACCAATGCCTTGTGCCCCATCAGATCGACGAAGTAGTCGACGGTGATGTCGGTGGCGCGCCGGTAGATGACGAAGAAGCCGAAGAAGGTCATCCACACGAACAGCAGCGTCGTCCACGGCCAGACGAGATTGAGGTTCTGGCCGACCGCGCCGCGCCAAAGGATGTTGACGGCGTTGATGGCGAGCATTGCCAACAGAGCCAAGTTGGCAAGCGCAAGAAAGAGGCGCTCGGCGTAACCAAGGAATGTTTCGCCGAAGTCAATGCCCCGATTGAGCATGACTACTGTTTTCTCGTCGCGGCCACCGCCTCCAGAAATCCCTTCGGTAGCTCGCCCTTGGCCTCACGCTCCTTGTAGAACTCGAGCATCTTCTTGGTCCAGGGCTTCAGATCGGGCTCGCTGTAGCTGACCCCCTTGGCCTTCATGCGCGCAAGCGATTCTGTCGTCTCCTGCCCCATCAGCTTCTCGCTGTAATCGGCCGCATCCTTGAAGGCCTTCAGCAGGGCTTCCCTGTTGGCCGCATCCAGCGAGTCGAACGCCTTCTGGTTCATCATGAAGGCAATCGACTGATAATACTCATCGGTGCGCACGATGTGCGGAGCGACCTCCTGGAACTTCATGCTTTCGACCAGCGCGATCGGGCTTGTCACGGCATTGACGAGACCGCGGCTGATCGCCTCGTAGCTTTCCGCCCAGCCGAGGACCCGCACCTCGCAGCCGAGATGCTGCCAGACCTCGACGCCGGTTTTGTCATTGGCCATGCGCATCTTCAGGCCCTTGACGTCGTCGACCGACTTGACCTCCTTCGACGACAGCATGACCCGATAGGGGCCGCGCAGCACGCTGGTGAGATCCCCCAGAATGCCGATGCCGGCGTCGGCCTTGGCTTTGTCGAACCAGGCCTTGACCATGGGCGAGTTGACGAAGCGCACCCAGTGATTGCGGTCTTCGAACAGGAACGGCGCGTTCGACCACCGGATGTCCGGCACCCATTTCTGCAGGAACACCGAGCCCTCGGCATAGATGTGCACGGTGCCGAGCTTCAGCTGCTCGAGGACGGCAGCCTCTTTGCCAAGCTGCTCGTTAGGATACACTGTGACGGTGATCTTGCCTCCGGAATGTTTGGCCGTCTGGTCGGCAAAGTGCTGGAACACTTTGCCTTCAGGACCGTCGGCCGGCTGCTTCGTCGACATACGCCAGACGACCTGCGCCTCCGCGTACGACATGCCCATCGCCAGCATGATTGTCAGTGCGAGCAAGGCTCTTCGCATGTGGTTCCCCGTACGTGTCACCTATGGACATCCTGCCCGGCGATGCCTAGCAGAGCAGCTCCGATAGCTGAGCATTGCTTGATCGTTTCACAAAGTCCGACCGAGGTGAAGGGGCCTTGTTCTGCCGGCTTCCTGCGCAGTCTGGCGGACCGGCAAGCACTCTTCCCTGGTCGCGCTGGAGCGAGGCTGCCTGCAAGGGCAGGCCCTGACAGAAAAGGGTCGACACCACGGGGCTGTTTGCGCTTCATTTTGCAACGGCGAAAGTGTGGTGCGCGCGGCTGACTGGCACCGAGCATCGCCGGAAGACCGAGACAGGCGGTAGAACCATGACCTCTTCGAGCGAGCCGGCGCGGCGCGCGTTTGCGTTCACCTGCGAGAAGCAACCGGCGGTCGGCTCCCGTGGCATGGTGGTGACCAACCACCCGCTGGCCTCGGCAGCGGGGGCCGAGGTTCTGCTGTCAGGCGGCAATGCCATTGATGCGGCGGCGGCGGCGCTGTTTGCGCTCACCGTGGTCGAGCCGATGATGGTCGGCATCCTCGGCGGCGGCGTCACGCATCTGCGCCTGCCGGACGGCCGGCACGTCGTGATCGATGCGCTTTCGACCGCGCCGGCGGCCGCGCGAGCGGATATGTATGAGACCACCGGCGATGGCCTTGCCAGCGCCCGTGGCACGGCCGGGCAGCGAAACGAGATCGGCGCAACTTCCATCGCGACGCCCGGAAATCTGGCCGGCTGGCTGCACATGCTGGAGCGATACGGCACGCGCCCGCTGGCCGAGGTTCTGTCCGCTGCCATCCGGTTCGCCGAGGGTGGTTTCGTCGCGACGCCCTACCTGGTCGATTGCGTGACCGATTGCGCCCCCAAGCTTGCGCGCGATACGGGCCTCAGCGCGCTCCTCTTGCCCGGTGGCAAGCCTGTTGCCGCCGGCAGCCGGATCGTACAGACCGATTATGCGCGAACTCTGAGGCGTTTCGCCGATGAGGGACCGGAACTGCTGTACGGCGGGGCTCTCGGCGCAGCCGTGGCGGAGCACATCGCAGCGCACGGTGGTACCTTGAGCCTTGCCGATTTGAAGCAATACGTGCTTGTGGAGCGCGAGCCGGTGGCGTCGAGCTACCGTGGCCTCACCGTCATCGGTCCGCCGCCGCCGGCATCGGGCGGTGTGCATATCGCGCAGATGCTGAACATCCTCGAGGGTTTCGATGTTGGCAGCATGGGCTTCGGCTCGCCCGACGCCGTCCACCTCATTGCCGAGGCTCTGAAAATTGCATTCGCCGATCGCGCTGTTGCGACCGCCGATCCGGCGTTCGTCGATGTCCCCGTCGAGCGACTCATCTCCAAAGCCTACGCCGCAGAGCGCCGCGACGCCCTCGACATGACGCGCGCGCAGCAATGGCGTCGCGGAAAACTGCTCGGTGGCGAGTCGGCGAACACGACGCATGTCACCGTCGCAGATGCGGACGGGCACGTGGTCAGTGCCACGCACACGATCAATGGCCTATTCGGTTCCTCCGTCATGATCCCGGGCACCGGCCTCATCGCCAACAACTACATGTATAACTTCGACCCGCATCCCGGGCGTGCCCTGTCCATTGCGCCGGGCAAGCGTGTGTTCTCGTCGATGGCGCCGATGATGGTGACGGACGGTCGGCGGGTCCTGCATGCGCTGGGGCTGCCCGGCGCGCTGCGCATCTTCCCCTCGGCATTCCAGGCCATCGTCAATTTGATCGATCATGCCATGCCGGCGCAGGACGCCGTCGAGGCGCCGCGCGTGTGGACCGAAGGCGGCGTGGTGGAGATGGAACCGGCCTATCCGGATGCTATTGCCGAAACGCTGCGTCTTCGCGGTCATGAGATTTCGCGCGTCAGCCGCATCGCGGGCGGCATGAACGCGATCTCGATCGGCGCCGACGGTATGATGACTGGCGTTGCCTGCTGGCGCGCCGATGGAACGCCGGTCGGCATTTCCGGGGGCCTTGCCCGCGCCGGCGTGCGGTTCGCAATTTGAGGCCCTGACCGAAGCAAGAGGAAGACCGCTTTGCCCCACACCATCGTTGTGCTCGATGTCATGCCTGCCAACCGGGCCGACCGGCTGCGCGCCTTTCTGCCGCCGGGCTTCGTGCTGACCCACGGCTCCGAGCCCGGCGAAGAACATATGAAGGCGATCATCCGCGATGCCGATTTTGCCATCTCGGGACAGGTGGCCGTTAGCGGTGACGTGCTGCGCGCGGCGCGGCAGCTCAAGCTGCTGCACAAATGGGGCGTCGGGGTCGACAACCTCGATGTCGAGTCGGCGCGCCGACTGGGAATCAAGGTGGCCCGCACCACGGGGAGCAATGCCCTGTCGGTTGCCGAGTTCACCATCGGCTTGATGCTTGCATCGCTGCGCTTTCTGGCATTCGGCCACCAGCATCTGCAACAGGGGGTCTGGCGCGGTATTTCCAGCCTGCCGGCCGACACTTTCCTGCTGACAGGCAAGACGGTGGGCGTCGTCGGCTTCGGCGCCATCGGGCAGAACGTGGCGCGCCTCCTGAAGAGCTTCGGCTGCAAGGTCCTTTATGCGAAGCGGACGCCGCTGGCTCCTGATGAAGCCTCTAGGCTCGGCGCGACCCATGTGACGCTTGACGAGCTGATCGGGACGTCAGACATCGTTTCGCTGCATTGTCCGCTGACGCCCGAGACGCAGAACATGATCGACGCGGCGGCAATATCGCGCATGAAGAAGACCGCGATCCTCGTCAACGTGGCGCGCGGCGGGGTCGTGGTCGAGGCGGATCTCGCTGCGGCGCTGCGCGCACGCACCATCCGGGGTGCCGCCATGGACGTGTTCTCGATCGAGCCGTTGCCAGCGACGAGCGAACTCATCGGCCTCGACAACATCGTTCTGACGCCGCATCTCGCGGCCGTCACCGCCGACACGTTCGAGCCGACGGTAAGACGTATGTTCGACAACATCGCGCGTGTCGCACGCGGGGAACCAGTGCCCGAGAGCGATAGTGTGGTCTAAGAAAGGCTGGCCGTTCTATTTGTTTACAGTGTTAGAGCTTGGAGGGCTTCGCGCTGCTCTCCCAATTCAGCAGCGCCAGATTGTTGCGGATGAATGGGTTGTTGGGGTCAGCGGCGTTTGCGGCTGCGAGCGTTTGGCGAGCCAGAGCGTAGTCGCCGCGCAGAATGTAGTGATAGCCGCGGTTGTTCAGCACCGCCGGCGTCTGGCCGACCATTTTGAACAAGACGTTGTAGGCGCGGTCTGCCTGATCAAAGCGGCGCAGGCGATCGTAGGAGGCCGCAAGACCGAGCCAGGCCTCGGCGTTGTTGCGATCTTCCTCGATGGCGAGTCGGAACGACTGCTCGGCCAATCCATAGTCGCCGTCGCGATAATAGCGCTTGCCTTTGGACAGTGCCCGCTCCGACGGCAGCGAGCCGAAGATCGAAGGCTCGGCGGCCGTCAGTGTCTCCAGATCATGAGGCCCGGCACTGCACGCGCCTAACAGCGTAGACAGGCCCAACATGAGAGATGCAAGCGCATTCGATCGCTTGACAACGCGGCACATGATATCCCCCACACACGGTCTTAGTTGCTTTCCACTAAAAAAAAGCCTTGTGAATCCGTACGAACAGCGGCAGCAGCGCCACGATCAGCATCACAGGAAAAACAAACAACGCCAGCGGCAGCACGAGCTTGACCGGCAGGGCATGTGCTTTTTCCTCGGCACGCAACAGGCGCCGCGCCCGCATCTCCTCGCTGTAGACCCGCAACGCCGAGGAGAGGTTGGTACCGAGTTCCTCGGTCTGCTGCAGGAGCGATCCGAGACTGCGGATCTCATCGATACGCACGCGCTTGCCCAGGCTTTCGACCGCCTCCGCAAGCGGCCTGCCGGCCCGCAGCTCCAGACACATCAGGAACAGGTTTGCGCCCAGGAACGGATGCGTCACGGTCAGCTCCCGGCTGACCCGCTCGATGCCCGCGCGGGGCGTCAGACCGGCTTCCGAGCACACGACCAGCAGATCGAGAAAATTGGGAAAGCCGTTGCGGCATTGCTGCACCATGGCCCTCTGCCGGCGACTAACGACGAAGCTCGGCAGCATCATGCCCGAGCACGCGGCAGCGGCCGTCCAGGCTAGAACACCGATCGCCGAGGTTTCGGGGGCAAACTGTTGTATCAGCGCGAAGCTTGCCAGGGCCTGCAGTCCTCCCATGACCAGGCGGGCCACGTAGTACCAGAAGACGGCGTCCTTGCTGAAAAACCCGGCGCGAATGAGGTCCCCACGGATCTTCGAAACGCCGGCGTCGCTGGTCGCCGACAGTCCTTTCTCCACTGAAAACAGGAGCTCGGTGGCTTGATCGGCCACCGTGGCGGCAGTGCCGATCGCGGTCTGCGGCAGCGGACCCGAGGCCGGATTGAACGCGATGGCACGCCTGCGGATGGCCTGGCGGGATTGAGCAGCCTGCATGATCGCGAGGAGGGCGAGAAACACGAAACCGAAGACGGAGGCGACGAGCATCGGCACCATGTTGGCTTCCAGGAAGCCGCCAAGCGCGCTCAGATGTTGCGCGGATATCTGCATCACACGTCGATCTTGACCATGCGGTACATGAGAAGGTCACCCAGGGCCATCCAGATGACGGCCGCAACGAGAATCGGCTTGACAAGAGGCACGTGCCAAACCTCGCCATAGAAATGCGGCGCGATCAGATTGAGCAGCCCAAAGACGATGAGGGGGAGAAGCGTCAACATCAAAGCCGAGAAGCGGCCTTCGGCCGATAGAGCGCGCGCCTTCAGCCGCATCTTGGACCGCTCGCGAATGACCTTGGCGATACCGGTGAGAATTTCAGCCAGATTGCCGCCGGTCTTCGTCTGAATGCCTACAGCCACGACCAGAAGTGCAAGATCCGGCTGGCCGACACGCGTGCTGACGTTCATGAGCGCCCGCTCCAGATCGAGGCCATAGGTCATCTCGTCGGAGGCGATCGAGAACTCCGTACCTATGGGGTCGGGCAACTCGCGGACGACCAGCCGAATGGCTGATGCGATGGGATGGCCGGCGCGCAGACCGCGTACGAGCACATCGATCGCCTCGGGGAGCTGCTCCTCGAATTTGCGGCGGCGTCGGTCGCGCAGCACCACGAGCACGAGGATCGGCAAGCCGAGCCCGCCGACGACTCCCAAGATGGCAGCGATTGGAATACTTCCCGTTGCCAGCGCCAGCGCGGCGAACAAGACCGCGCCGCTTGCGATCGCGCCGAGGGGCAGAGTAGCTATGCCCCAGTGCACACCCGACTGCAGAATGAGCCGGTTCAGCCAGACCGTCTGCATGGCATAGCCGCCCTCGGGCGTGAGGCTGCGTTGCCGCCGCTTCTTGATCAGGGATGCCTGCCCGTCCTGCTGGCGGCTAGCCGCACGCATGCGCCGGCCGACATCGCTGCGTGTGGCCGAGCGCCTGGCCAACGAGAGGAAAATTGCCTCGAACGTAAGAAAGAACAGGCAGAAGATGGAGATGAGCAGCACGTATCCCGTAGCGCCGCCGAAGTCCACGTCCTGAAAGTAGGAACGGATCATTGCGACAGCCCCGGATGAAAGGCGCGCTCCGGAATTTGCACGCCGTTGGCCGCGAGTGTTTCGAGAAATGCCGGTCTGAGCCCCGTTGCCCGGAATTCCCCCTCGATAGCGCCGTCGCGGCCGGTTCCTGTACGCACGAACCGGAACAGCTCCTGCATCTGCACGACCGCTCCCTCGATGCCGGTCACCTCGCTGACGCTGACGACGCGCCGGCGCCCGTCGGGGAATCGCTGCAGCTGGACGATGATCCTGATCGCCGAAGTGATGTGGGTACGGATGCTGCCTTCGGTCATGGCGAAGCCGGCCATGCCCACCATCTGCTCCAGCCGGGCAATGGTATCCCTCGGGCTGTTGGCGTGGATGGTCGTCATCGAGCCCTCGTGACCGGTCGTCATCGCCTGCAGCATGTCGAAGGCTTCCTCGCCGCGGACCTCGCCCACGATGATGCGATCAGGCCGCATGCGCAGCGCGTTCTTCACGAGCTCGCGCTGCCTGATTTCGCCGCGCCCTTCGATGCTGGGCGGCCGGGTCTCCAGGCGGCCGACGTGCGGTTGTTGGAGCTGCAGCTCGGCCGCATCCTCGATGGTGATGAGACGCTCCCTGTCCGAGATGAACCGGGAGAGCGCATTGAGGAATGTGGTCTTGCCGCTGCCCGTGCCGCCCGCAATGACGATAGAGAGACGCCCCTTGACGGCCTCGCCCAGAACCTGGGCCATCGGCTCACTCAGCGCCCGCGCTTTGACCAGGGCCTTCATGTCAAGCGTTCTGGATGCGAACTTGCGTATCGATACCAGAGGGCCGTCCACGGCGATCGGCCGGATCGCCACGTTGATGCGTGACCCGTCCAGCAGTCTGGCATCAACCATCGGCTGCGACTCGTCCACACGGCGTCCGACCGCGCCGACGATTTTGTTGACGATACGCAGCACATGCGCCTCGTCCTTGAAGCGCACGGGCGCCGGCTCCAACTTGCCGAAGCGCTCTACGAAGATCCGTTCATGCGTATTGATGAGGATGTCGGTGACGGTCGGGTCTTTCAGGAAGGGCTCGATGGGCCCGAGGCCGGTAAGCTCGTCCATGACTTCATCGACGAACTCGTCGAGCTCGCGTGCATTGAGCGGGACACGCTCGGCCAGGACGTATTCGGAGACGAGCCGATGCACCTGCTGGTGCAGCTCCCATCTGGGCGCCCTGTCGATGTGAGAGAGATTTAGCTCATCAATAAGTTTGCGGTGCAGTGTCACCTTGGCATCGAGGAGCTCCGGCCGCTGCAATGCCTCATTGGCGCTGGCCGAAATCTTGACGGGCGCTTGCTCGGCGACCGTCAATGCCGGTTGAGGAGCGGTATGTGCCTCGCCGTTAAAGCTGCCGGGCGACTTGCCGAAAGAAAAGCGCATGACTAGGTCTTGGCTCCACGCCCGCGTCTGCTAACTCGTCGTCACGATTTTGGCGAGCGACCGGTCGATGCGATTGGACCGACGCAGCGTGCCGAGCGGCTTGCCGCGGTTGATCGCGTCGCGAACCAGTCCGTAATCCTCGGGCACGAAGCCTGAAAGCTGCTCCCCAAGCATGTCCTCGGCATCTCGCTTTCTCAGTCCATTGCTGAAAAGCTGCCGTCTGTACTTGTTGACGATGGCACCGATCCGGACCTTGTCTTCCACCCGTTCTTTCATGAGCGATGTCAGCTCCTGCGCCTTGCGCAAGGCGGGCACGGTGAATTCGGTCACGACGTAGACGCGGTCGGACCCCACCAGCACATCATTGGCCCAGGGCTGCCAGGTCGGGGGCATGTCGATGACCATCGTCTGGAACAGCTCGGAAGCGACGCTCAGCACTCGCGCGACGACGTTCGGATCGGGATATACGCAATCGGCTGGCGATCGCGACGCAGCCAGCACCGCAAGCCCGCTCTCGTGCCGAGACAGCATGACCTCGAGCAGGTGTGCGTCGAGGCGATCGGGGGCGCTCGCCACTGTATCGAGCTTGAAACCCGGCTTCAGGTCCAGGTAGTCCGCGAGGGCGCCCGATTGGAAATTCAGGTCGATCAGGCAGGTCGATTTGGGGCTGCGGTCACGCCGCGCCAGAAGAAATGCCGTCTCGATTGCCAACGTCGTCGTTCCAACGCCGCCTGCGGCCGGAACCATCGCGATGCAAAGCGCTCGGTTAGAGCTTTCCGAGCGTGGTGTTGGAGCGAGCAACGCACGATCGCAGGCCGCGACAATATCGTCGGTGCTCGCATCGCTCGGCAGCCAATCGGAGACACGCCAGCGCAGGAGGCCGCGCACAGCCTCCTCGTCCAGGTTGTCGGAGATCGTAACGATGGCGCCTTCGAATTTGTCGCGCCGCACGGCTTCAAGCGCGCTGAGTGCCGCGGCGCGATCATCGTGGAGGTCCGCAACCAGGACCAGGGGGCCGGACGCTGGATCGAAGTTGCCGGCAAAGCCCGAGACGGAGCTGTCGATCGCACAGAAGTCGTAGCGCTGGTCCGTCTTGAAGGCGGACCGCAGGCGCTCCTGCAGATCCCGGTTCGGGCTGACGAGCGCGATATCGGCAACCGGCTTCTTCAGCTTGACCCTAGCCGAGAACATATGGACCTCTGCTAGTTCTGTATCGCTACGGCACCGGCTGCGGACGGCTGCGGATAGATACTGTTTCCGTTGGCCAGCCCTTTCGGCCTGATGCTCGTGTTGGTCTCATAGCGCTTGACCGCGATGGCCGCGCGCTTGCCATCTTGATTGATCTTCGTGCGCCGAACGTGGTCCGGCCAAACATCGATCGTGTGCGCGGCGATATTGGAAGCCACTGCATCACCGGCGCCAAGGGTCACCTTGTCGCCGTGGCTGAAGTAACGGTGCCGGTATTCGTCGTTGCAGCCCCCGGCTGTGATGGCCGCCAGCGTCGCCAACGCCGCGGGTATGATGAATCTGCGGCTCATTTCTTTGGACCTTTCTTCAAATCGCCGTTGATCGGGCTCTGCGCAACCAGATCGAGAATGTGCCCATGTTCCAGCTGCGGCTTACCGATCTTGCGCTCCTGCTCGCCCTTCAGGAAAAACTCCGGGTCGTTGCTCGACACCTGGCCATCGAAAGGAGTCACCAACTTCTCGCCAGGCTGCTTCGGCTTCACCAGGCGCGGCGTGACGATGATGACGAGATCCGTTTCCTTCTTCTGGAAGGAGGCGCTGCGGAAGAGTGCGCCGAGCACCGGCACGTCTCCGACCCAAGGCAGCTGCCGCTGGGTCTTGAAGTTGTTGGCATGGATGAGACCGGCGATAGCAAAGCTCTGCCCGTCACGCAGCTCGATGGTTGTTTGCGCCCGGCGGACAACGAGACTTGGGATCTCCACGCCGCCGACGCGCAGCGAGGACGTCGGGTCGAGCTCGCTTACCTCCGGCTCGATCTTGATGTTGATAAGGCCGTCCGACAGCACGGTCGGCGTGAAGGCAAGGCCGACGCCGAACTTCTTGAACTCGACGGTGATCTTGTTGTCCTCCGCCTGCACGGGGAACGGAAACTCGCCGCCGGCGAGGAAGCTCGCGGTGTCACCCGACAAGGCCACGAGGTTGGGCTCGGCCAGTCGGCGCGCGAGCCCACGCTTCTCCAGCGCCTGCACGATGACATCGGCCTTGGTGCCGTTGTCGAGGAGGCGCGCAATGGCGGCGCCAAACGGCACGCTGTTGGACGCCAAGCCGAGGATCGGAGCGCCACCGGACGTGAAGCCCGATATGCCAGTGGCGGCGGCGACGTGCTTGCCGAAAACGTCCCAGCCGACGCCGATCTCGCGTGAGCTTTCCCTGTCAGCCTCGACGAAACGGACCTCCAGCAGCACCTGCTGGGAGCTGCGCACGCTCAATCCGTTCGTGATCGATTGCGGCGCAATCTGCTCGGCGATCGCAAGGGCCCGTGACAGGGCAACGGAGTCTCGAACGACGCCTGTGAGCAGCACCTTGCCGCCGATCGAGCTGACGGTGATGTCGCTATTGGGCACATGCTTGCGTAGCTGGCTTCTGAGCCCCTCGAGATCGTACGTGACCTCGACGCTGATGACCCCCATCAGGCGCTTGTCCGAGCTGAGCAGTGAAATGCTGGTGGTGCCAACTTTCTTGCCCAGGATATAGAGCGTCTTGCTCGTCAATGCGACGATGTCGGCAGTTTGTGCGTTGCCGACCAGAACGTCGGAGAAATCGCGATCCGTTGCGACGGTTTCGGCTTTGTCCAGCGTGACTTGGAGGTTGACCAGATTGCCGTTGGTCACGAGCTGGCGGATCGGGCTGCTGGCGTCGGCTGCAGGGGTGACTATGCAGAACCCCAACGCTATCACGGCAAGCACGGGCGCGCGCGCCCGAAGCAATGTACGCAGGCGCTGATACAGCAAACCCTCCAACCCTACCCCAAGCATCACGCGGTCCCCCGACCCAATACACAAAAAACAAACACACTTTGGCAGTAACTCAACTCGCGCGCTTACCGCGGCTGCGGCGCTGCACCAGCCTCCTCCGTCTTGCCCCGTTCTGCTGATCGTGCTTCGGCCGCTTTCACCTTCTCGTCGGCCGCGAGCAGTTCCAGCATCGATCTCTTGGCCTCCAGCGACACATCGTATTGCTTGCGTTCCGTGACACCCCGGATCACCGTCACCGTGGGTCCGCGATCCTGCTCTTCCTGCACCGTGGTGTCCGGCTGACGCGGCGAGCTCGGCAAATCTTCGAGCCCGATGCGTCGGGATTCGCCGACGCGTGCCGAGCCGGAGCGCCGGAGCGCGAGGGAAAGCTGCCCGACGGACGCGGCGAGAACGAGCTTCTGCGCGCTCTCAGTGTCAACCTCGAGCGTCACCGCTTTCACAGGCTTCGCTTGTGTATTGCGATCGGCGAGCTGGTCGATGGCCAATACGCGTGTGTTCTGCAGCAGCAAGTCCGTAAACGCCGACCCGCCGGCCTTGCCGCCGGTGCGATCCGCACGCGTCAGCAGCACGTCCACGCGATCGTCCGGTTGCACGAAGCCTGCGACGCCAAGGACATCATCGACCCTGATCGTGACGGCGGTTTTGCCGTCCTCGATCATCAGCGACAGCGCCGGCCGCTGGCCGGGCCCCGAAACTTTGGTGGCCAGAATCGGCTCGTTCTTGGCAATTGCCGCGAGGACTACTCGGTCACCGCCGACCCCGATCAGCGCGCCCTTGCTTGCGAACGACCCCGGCGGCACGACGCCACCGGGCCACGCGACCTCGATCAACATGTCGGCGGAAAGTGTCATACCGAATTTCAAAGGAATAGCTGCCAAGACGACTGCCGCTGTCGGGGTTACTGGGGCCGTGTCCTGGCGCGCGACCACAGGCTGCTGCACCGGCGTGGCGACGAGCCACGACTTGGCGAGGAGGGCCGCAGCGGCTGCACAAGCCGCTGCGCCCAGCAACATACCTATGGTGCTGACCCGCACGGCCCCACCCCCCACACTCCCCACAGATTCAAACCCTACATCCGAGCATCACAGCCCGGCGCAGAGATCGCGAACCTAGCGGTTACTGCGATCAACAATGCTATGTCGGTATTTCCCCGCGTATCGCGGCGATCAGGCCGGCGGCACCAGAGCGTTGTAGAGCGCTGTCCAACGACCCGAAATCCAGGTGCCAACGTTGGTGACGGTCGCAACGACCCCGACAGTGATCAAACCAATCAGAATCGAATATTCCAATAGCGAGGCGCCCCGCTCGTCCTTCCAGAGCCGAACTGCCACGTCCTCGATCGATTTACGCATACGCAAACTCCCCACACTCGTTTCGGGCCTGCAATCCTTGATTGGCCCAGTTGCCCAGCACACTGCCAAAACCTGCTGACGATGCTCACTACAATCGCCAAGCGGTCTTCGCATCATGCGCAAAGTCGACGATCTGTCTACAGATCTGATTGCGCAGGCAGCCTTCGTTCGCGAGTTAGCGCTGACGCGGCATCGTCATGCCGCCATCGAAAGACGTAACGAGCGCATGCCTACGACGCGCACGCCGCAAGCAATTCCTTTGAGCGATATTCGGCAGCATTTTCCGGCTTTCTTCTGCACGTGCGGAGGTGGTGCGCAAGCTATCACGGAGTGCGTCTCAGGTAGTAGATCGCAGTCATCCGTGATGGGAATGTCACAGTGCGCATAAAATGGCGAAAAGGTGGCTCAAGCGTATCGAAGCATCGGCGCTTGCACCGCGAGAAAGATCGGAAGGGGGCACCCGATCACATGTATCCAATCGCGTCGATGGCCGCGCGCTCAGGGAGTCATTCGCTTGAAGATGGCTGGCTAGTCGAGCTTGTCGACTTCACCGGAGAGTCGCGGGCGCATGTAGGCAGCCGCCTGAAACGGCATGTCGCCGACGATCATGCTGCCGAGCGTCGAGCGGAATACGTATCTCACTTCAGTGAAGATGACGCTGGTATTCGGTGCCGTAAGGCCGACTGGCAACGCCACGGCAGCACCCTCGGCACGCGCGCTGACGCCCGGCCCCTGCGCGTGGCTCCAGACGACGCGCGTGGTGTTCGTCTCATCCGCCACAACGCTTGTCACGACGAGGCCCAGCGTCGTGTTCGGAAATGGCTTCACGATCTCGTCGATCATGGGCTTCATGGCATTCAGCTCGGCCGTGCGCAGCGACCGCACGCGCGCGACGAGATCGGCCGATGTATTGGCCGCCGCCTCCAAGCGCCGCCGGAGCGTAAAGCCTTCAGAAAACTCGGAAATTCCGAGAAACAAACTGATGAAGATGGGGAACAGAAGTGCCGCCTCGACGAGCGATTGCCCAGATCGGTCGCGGCCAATTTTACGACCGATGCGACGCAACCAGGTGCCACCGGATGAAGCAGATATGCCCATGCTCAGAACGGCTCGTTGCGCGCGGGTGCGGCTGCACGGATGATCGTGGTGCCCGACAACAGCAGTCTCCAGTCGAAGAAGGCCGATACGAGAACCACGTCGTTGCCAGTACCCGGCGCGTAGCTGAACTCGCCGTCGGATTTCAAACCACCGCTGCCGTTGTTCGGATCCGGCGGCGTGATGGCGTCGAAGCTTGGCGCACTGCGGACATCCAACCTGAGCCGCGATCCGCATCCGACAAGAATTGCGGTGCGGCTGCAGACCTCGCTCTTGAGTTGCGCTTGATTGAGATTGCGCGTTTGCGCTTCGCCAGTCCGGACCAGACGCGCGGCATCTCGGGTCGCGTTCTCGAGCTCCTGATTGGCCCAGTAGAGGAATCCAATCTCGAAGGTGCCGAGCAGCAAGATCAGTGAGGGAAACGCGATTAGCGAGAACTCGACCAGCGTCGCTCCGCGCCGATCGCGGCGAAGCTGCCGGGCGCGGCGCGCAACACGACTGATAACGTTCGAGCGAGCCCACATGGACACTAACGCGGATGACGCAAAACTGATCCGGATGGGACCTACATAGACTGCCGCGGCAAAAAGCGCAAAGGCTCAGACGGCGGATCATTCGTGTTGAGTAGATGTCGGACGTCGCTTATGCTCCACCTGTCCTTGTCTGTTGGCGAACCGCTCGGGGAAAAGGCTCGTCGATTTGTAGTGCGTGGGGACGGGGGATTTCATGCGACGCGTGCGTATTTCGGCGCTCGGCCGGCTGAAGAGTGATCAGCGCGGTGCAGCGCTCGTGCTCTTCACGGTTTTTCTCGTACCGCTGTTGGCCGTCGTTGCCGTTGGTATCGATCTCAGCCGCTTTCTGCTCGTCAAGCAGAGGCTCATCAATGCCGCCGACGCGGCAGCGCTCGCTGTAGGCACCAGGCCGAACCTCACCGCGGATGAAGCCACGGCCATGGCCGGCGCCTTCATCCGCGCTCACTATCGCGACGAGGGCCTCAGCCACCTGCAGAGCTTCTCGGTCACGCCATCAGCCAGCCAAGTCGACGTCACGGTGCACGCGCGGCTTGAGACCACTTTCCTGAAGGTGCTCAACGTGTCCACGCTCGATGTGCGCGTCAGCACGCAGGTAGCGCGAGCACAGCGCAAGCTCGAGGTGGTGCTGGCGCTCGACAATACCGGGTCCATGTGTCAGCCGAGCTGCGCGGCGAAATTCGACAAGCTCAAGGTGGCCGCCAACGAGCTCGTCGACATCCTGTTCGGCGCCGACGTGGTGTCGGACAACGTCAGAGTCGGACTGGTGCCGTTCTCGGGCGCCGCCAACATCGGCACCGACAAGATCGGCATTGGTTGGCTCGACGAGGCGGGTCTTTCCCCACTGAACATAGAAGACATCAACCTTCCCGTAGGGGAGACGCTGCTGGGCTTGGTTGGTCGGATTTTGAACGTCGGCTGGGGTGGATGCGTTCGCGCACGAACGGGACCCAATGGGTATGATTTGACGGACGAGCCGCCCAACCTCGCCATAGGCGAGACATTGTTCGTACCCTATTTCGCGCCCGATGAGCCGGGCTCCGGGGATGGTCCAAGCGGCGGCTACACCAACGACTACGTCAATGACACCCTGATACTGGGCAACAACATTGCCAAGCAGCGCAACGCGCTCAAGTACATCGGCGCGCTGATCTCGAACGCCAACCTCGCGCGCAATCCACCGCAGGGTCCAAACTTCAATTGCGTACCGCGCCCGATCCAGCCTCTGACCAACGACAAGCGGATCATTGCGGCGGCGATCGACGCCATGGCTGCGTCCGGCAGCACGGTCATACCGGAAGGCCTGGCGTGGGGGTGGCGCGCACTATCTCCGACGCCGCCTTATACGGAAGGCGCGCCCTACGGCGACCCAAACGTCAGCAAGGTTCTCATTCTGCTGACCGACGGTCGCAACCAAGTCGAGGCCGCTAACGGGCACAACCATTCCTTCTACTCGGCCTACGGCTATGCGGCGTCAGGCCATATCGGGCCAACAGACGGGTCACAGACGCGTCAGGCGCTCGATGCCAAGACGACCACGCTCTGCAACAACATCAAGGCCGACAAGGACGGCAATCCCAACACCCAGGACATCTTCCTCTACACCATCAGCTTTGCCATGGCTGGCGAGGCCGACGCACAAAATCTGTTGCGCGACTGCGCCACTCCTCCGTCATCGTGCCCAGGCAATCAGTGCTACTATGATGTGCCCGCGCCGGAGCAGCTGAGCGGCGCTTTCGCGCACATCGCCATGGGCATCAATCAATTGCGGTTGACGCGATGATGCGGGAAAAAAGCGCGTGACAGCAGCCACTCTCATGATCCTGACGCAACTGGTCTACGTCTTCTGCGTGTCCTACGCGATCGTGTCCGATTTGCGCCGGCTCATCATTCCGAACTGGATCCCGGTCGCACTAGCCGTGACTTTTCCGATCTTCGCTCTGGTGCACGCCGGACTAGATCGCATCCCCGCGCATCTTGCCATCGCCGCCGTCGTATTCTTGATATCGCTGATCTTCTTCGTTGCCGACTGGATGGGTGGCGGAGACATCAAACTGCTCGCCGCACTCATGCTTTGGGTGGGGCCAGGCACGACACCGGAGTTTCTTGTCGTCATGTCGCTCCTCGGCGCCATGCTGGCCATCGCGCTGATGATCGTCCGGAGCTTTTCGAGCACGGTCGATCCGTGGGGCCAGATCGTCGTCGTGCGACGCATCGTCGAGCTGGCGCGACTAGGACAGTGCCCCTATGGCGTCGCCATCGGGCTTTCCGCACTCATTTACGCGCCGAAGATTTTTGGATTCGCTTAATGCAGAGCGACGGCGGCGACGCTCTTGTCGTGAGTATTGCCTGACAAAGCAGCGAGAAGGCCAGCGCAAACAAGCGCACCTGCAACGTAGCCGATAACGACGCCTACCAAGACGCGAAGAAACCTAGGCATGAGTGACGACGCATTGCTCCTGCTACGGCCTTGGTGGATTTGCGTTCTTAGCGGCATCAATAACTTGGTGCGCTTCTGCTCGCCATTTCGAGCTGAGAAGGTGACCCTCGGAAGATTTCCCCGAACGAGTTAACGCACCTTACGACGGGATGTCCTGAAACGCAGGGCCAGGAGCCGCTACTGTCGTGGAAGAGTTCAAGTGTGCCTCCCAGTGCACAAGTGCCGCCCTGCCCAACTCCGTTAGTCCGTAGAGGCCACGATCGATCCGGACAAACCAGCCATAAACGTTTCGCAACAGTATCTTCGACGCATCGGGAAATTTGCACTTCAGATCACGTGGGCGCGCCGGCGCTTGCGAGAGCGCGGCCGCACATGCCAGAGCCTGCTGCCGATAGGCCGTCATGATCGGCTGGCGGGTGCTGCCCCCAACCGTGGGATCGCCGAGCCGGCGCCTATGCTCTTCAACAATCTTCGAACGGCGTTTGGCATCGCGGCGCGGGCGCCACGGCACAGGCTCTACCAGGACCTCCACCTTGCTTCTGGTCGAGACGCTCAGCAGACCCAGGCCAAGGAGGCGGCAAAGTCTCCGCACGCGCGGATCGTGTTCACGCCCTCTGCCGCGCTGAGAAGCGCGCACAGCCAGCCAGATTTCGTCGCACGCAGTGGAACGATCGACTGCTTGCAAGATCAGTTCGAGAGTAAAAGTGAGCTTAAGCTCGCAAACGACCACCGCTATCGGCTCGCTGCTTTTCAGGGCGACTAGGTCGCATCCACACACTTCCCCCTTCACCTCGAACCCTAGCTTTTCGAGGAAGCGTTTCACCGGCACATAGAGGCTTGTTTCCAAGTCGCCTCGTTCGCGGTCACATCAAGGTCAAGAAGCGCCTAAAGCTGATTCTCGCTGATGTCGAGAAACCACATGCCAAATCGACACCGTTGGGGTGCAAATGTCGCCGTCCGCTCTGCCCCCGAAAAACGACGCTCGCACGGATCGCAGCGAATGGCTGCTTTGTGCCAGTAGCTGAAGTCGATCCGCCGCAATCCGCCCTCGCCAACCATGTCTGCTTTGGTATGGATGGTCGGGTCCAAGCTACGCTCGTGGCGTCCGATTGTGATACTTCTTAGTCACGGCGCAATGCCAAGCCTGCGCAGATTGTTTTCGATCATCTTTAGATTGGGCGCCATGGCGAATGCGGCGCGGAAGTCGGCTATGGCCTTGTCGCGATCGCCAAGCTTTTCGTACGCCAAACCCCAATTGTTGTGCGCGATCGCGAGTGTTGGCATGAGCTCCAGAGCTTGCGTGTAGTCGGCAACCGCACGCTCGTGCTGTTCAGCCGCAGCATGTGCCAGCCCACGATTGAAATAGCTGCTGGCGTCGTCCGGCCGCAGATCAATGGCTTGGCCGAAGTCCGTCAGGACCTGCTCTAGGCAATCCAGTGCAAGATTTGCGCTGCCTCGATTGGAAAGCGTGTCCGCGTTGTTCGGGTTCGCCGATAAAGCTGCGTTGCAATGCTCGATGGCATGCTGGAACTGCCGGTGTATTTGCAGAGAGCCGCACATCAAGACATCATCGGGCGGTGCGACCGTGTGCGTCGCGCGGGGATTGGAGATCGCGACCTGAGCCGCGAGCGCGAGCATCGCAGCGGCAAACCGACAGGTTGAGCGGTCAGCGCGTGAAGGCATGCTCGAACAACACCAGAAGGAGAACGCCATAGTCGGCCTTACCCACGCACCATTGGGCCTGCGGCCCGAGCCGTTAGATCAATCCCAGCGCCATCGCGCCTTGCACAACGACGGCGCAGCCAATGACCAGGATGATCATCGCTGAGACATAAGGGGCCCACTGCGCGATCCTGCCGAAGCCGTTCACTCGGTTCTTGAGGGCGTCGGCACCCCAGGCTGCTGCAATCCCGATCGCAACCAGCATGAGCGCGAGACCGATGCTGAAAGCAGCGACCATGACGAGCCCCAGGACGTAGGCCTTCTGATGCAGGCAGGCCAGCAGCACGGCAAACGCGGCAGGGCATGGCAGCAGACCGCCACTGAAGCCGAACCACGCAACCTCGGCACTCGTGATCGTGCTCGCGCTGCCCAGCCGCTTGCGAAGTTCGGCTGTGTGCGCAGCCGCATGCGCATCCTCGTCGTTGTGATCGTGCATGTGAGGGTGCTGGTGGTCATGGTGGTGATGGTGCCCGTGGCTATGGGTATGAGATTGATCGTGGTGGTTGTGACCGCCCTGCGCAGGAGGTAAGAGGCGAAGCAGAATGCGCAGCGCGAGCGCGACGATGAGCACGCCGCCGATCAGCAGCAGCCAGGGCTCGGCGCGTTCCAGCACGCCGGCGTTGCCGAGAGACCAAGCGATGAGCGCCAGCGCCCATACGACGATGGTGTGACCGATCGTGGCCGAGACCGCCAGGAGGGCAGCTTGGGTTGCAGTTCCATTGATGGCCACGATGAAGGCGGTCATCATCGATTTGGAATGGCCAGGCTCCAGAGCATGCAGCGCGCCGAGAACGACGGCTGTCGGCAGCAGGAGCCAGGCATTGCCAGCACCGGATTGGATCAGTGCCTCGATGTTGGGCACGGCGACCTCACAGGTACTTGCTCAGGGCTTTGAATTCTGCAAGAGCGGCGCGGGCGGACCTGCTGCCGGTGTTGATCGCATCGTCGAGGCAATGGTCGATGTGGTCATGGATCAGCTCACGCTTGGCATTGGCGATAGCCCTCTCGACGGCGTGCAGCTGCTGGGCAAGCTCAAGGCACGGCTTGCTGGCTTCGATCATGCCGATCACCGACCGCAAATGGCCTTCGGCGCGCTTCAGGCGTTTGATGATCTCGGGATGACTGGCGTGCTTCATGCGTTTGTCCTATCCTATAGGAGAGGATATAGAATGGATTGGTTGATTGCAATTCAGCGCTGGCTCTACGGCGGCATGGCCGAAGGCATGCGCGCGACCGTGGACCTGAGCGGCCTGCCGACGTTGATGGCGGCGGCCTTTCTCTTTGGCATCGTGCACGCTTTCATGCCTGGCCACGGCAAGACCGTGCTCGTGTCCTACCATCTTGGACGGTCGGGCCGAATCGTTGACGGGCTGCTGACGGGGACGTTGCTTGCCGTCACGCATGTCGGAATTGCGATTGTGTTCGTACTCGCCGGCGTGGCTGTGATCAGTCGATCGCTCGGTGCGGGCGGACGAGCGCCGGCTTTCGAGACGGCCAGCGCAGCGCTCATTGCGATGATTGGCCTCTTTCTCGTCATGCGCACCGTTTGGCCGCCCCAGCACCAGGATGCGCGAGATGGAAAAATGCTTGCGCTTGTCACGGGCCTCGTCCCGTGTCCGCTGACGACCTTCATCCTGACCTACGCCATGGCGAGAGAGAAGCTTGCCATTGGCATGGCAGCAGTCGGAGGCATGCTGGCCGGTGTGATCGTCACACTTGTCACTTTCGCTGTCGCAGCCGTAATGGCCCGCGGCCGCTTCATGGCGCTGCTGTCACGCACGGAAGGATGGCGTCATAAGGTGGGATGGGGGCTGGAGCTGGCAGGCGCCGTCGCCGTGCTGCTCATCGGTCTTGTCATGCTTGCCCGACAGGTCGGGACGCTGCCGCGGTAAAGTCATTCGTGCACTAGCGTGAGTTCCACGGGAAAAGGCGTCGGCGCCTTTTCCCGTACCTGCGTTATTCACTTCGGGTTCAGACGGGATCGTTGAAGCTCGCTGCACGTTCATGCCGGAAGCAACATGGAGTCGACGCATGACGAGAGCATTACGCATCATCGGCCGCGCATTCCTGGTATCGGTTGCCGCCTCGGGAACAATCCTTCTGGCTGCAGCCACTCCAGCATCGGCACATTCCGGTTATCGCTATCGAGACTATGATCGTGACTATCGTGCGTATCACTATCGGCACAGCTATCGTGATCATCACCATAGAGGCCATGGTCATCACCATCGGCACCATGGTCACTGGTGGGGTCATGGGCATCACCATGGTCATCATCACCACCATCATCATCGCCGCCATCATCACCATCACCACCATTGATGGCTGAGTTCCTTGGGGCCGGCTGCCAGGGGTCGAAAGGCCCCTGGCCACAAACCTTCGCGATTTGTTCGCGCTTGTTCCCGGTCGTTGTCGCTTGTAGCTTGTGTGGTGCAAGAGATGCGGCTACAGAGCGCGAGGGTGGCGGATAGGCCGTCTGAAAAAGCTGAGCCGATGCTGGCGCAACTGAAAAGAGTAAGCCGACGCCACATGGCCCTCGTCTGGGCGATGGTTGCCGTGTTCGCGCTGGCGCCCGCGCTCAGTATGGCTGCAGCAGTACCCGCTGGTGCCTTTTCCCGCTTTCTCGTTCACTCCCATGACGGGGCTCAGCTTGGTCATGCTTATCATGGCCATCATCACCATCATGGCCACGAGCATGATGGCGGTGACCATCACCACCATGCCGACCACGGCATGGGCAACGTGGGCGAGCATGATCCGAGCCAGCCACAGCCACACGTTCATTACGACGCCGGCTGCCCGAGCATAGTCATTCCGGTGCAGTATGGAGCTCCCGTGCGGCATCGTTTCCGGGATCGGGTCGCCATCCAGCATGTGCCGCCTCTATTAGGCGCGCCACCGGGCCGTCTGCTCCGCCCGCCGATTATATAAGTCTGCTCAAGACTGCCGCTCGTTCGGCCGCTCCTGCGGTCGGATCGATTGCCGTTGGCTAGACAGACTTTGGATCCTTCATGCCGAGCTCCTTTTGGAATGGGCAGCTTCCTCGCGCATTGAGCGCGTGGGGCCGCACCGTGTGCCGTGTGGTTTGGGCAATGCTCGCCGTAGCACCCATTCTGGTCACAACTATTGTCATCGCTCACGAGGGTCATGACCACGACAAGCCGGCGCCGTTGAACCTGCCAATCGCGCCTCGCGTCGTGGCGATCACACCCGATTACGAACTTGTCGGCGTCCTCTCGGGCGAGCAGCGGCTGACGATCTTTCTGCATCGGTTTGCGACGGGCGAGCCGGTGAAGGGTGGCAAGATCTCCGTTTCCGGCGGCGCTCAGGCCGTCGACGCCGCGGTGAAGGAAGACGGCCTATTCGAGCTGGTCGCGCCGTGGCTGGCCACGCCAGGGCCGATCGACCTCATCTTCAGTCTGACTCTGCCAGATGATCAGGACGTCCTCACTGGCCGTCTGGAAAAAGCAGCTTCGGCAGGGCCGGCGACTGAGTTGGTGCCAGCCAACCTGCTCCTCCAGAACCATGTTCTACTGATTGCCCTAGGCTCGCTCGTTGCGGGCGTCCTGGTGACCCTGCTCCTCAATGGAAGCTTGGCGCGTCGGCGCACGCTCACGTTGACCCAGCAGGAGCTGGCGGCAGAGCACGCCGAGCCAGTTGCGGAAGACGTGCCGAAGGTCAAACACCTGCGGCGATTGTCGACCGCTATTCTTGCGGCATTGTTGGTCGGTATATTGCTTTGGCCCCTGGGCGCTTGGTCGCAGCCGAAGGCCAACTTGCCGTCCGTCCCCGCGACGATGGCCACCGACGTTCCGCAGCGCATGGCCGATGGCAGCCTGTTTGTGCCGAAGGCAACACAGCATCTGCTCACAGTCCGGACGGTCCTGGCCGAGGAGACGAAAGCGCCGCGCACGGCGCAGCTCATCGGCACAATCATCGCCGACCCGAACTCCTTTGGCCGGGTGCAGGTATCGCGGCCGGGTCGCATCGAGGCGCCGCCCGCCGGTCTCGCCCATGTCGGCAAGCGGGTCGAGAAGGGCGAGCTGCTCGGCTATCTCGTTCCCTACATCGAAGCCGCCGACAAAGCCAATATCGAGAGCCAGATTGCGGAGGCGGAAGCGCGCATCGCCAAACAGACAACGATTCTCAAACGCTACAACGAGCGCCCGGGTGCCGTTCCCCAGGTGAAAGTCGATGAGGTGGAGGGCGAGATCAACGCGTTGCGCCGCAAGCGCGCCGAGCTGCAACCAAGTCTCGTTGTGCGCGAGGAGATCCGGGCGCCGCTTGGCGGCATCATTTCTGTCGCCAACGTCGCCCCGGGACAGATCATCGAATCCCGCGACGTCGTCTTCGAGATCGTCGATCCAAACCATTTCTGGGTGGAAGCCATCGCGCATGATGCGAGCGTCGTGACTGGCCTCAGCAAGGCATATGCCGTCCTCAACACCGGTGAACAGCTGTCGTTGGAGCTGGGCGGTGTCGGACTTTCGCTCAAGCAGCAGGCCACGCCGATTACATTCAAGGTTGTTCAAGGGCCCCCGAACCTGAGCGTGGGCCGGCCTGTGACGGTCATTCTGCAATCGACAGCCGAGGTCAGTGGAATCCTACTTCCCGCTGCCAGCGTCGTTCGGGCATCAAGCGGGCTGGCGATGGTGTGGGTGAAGACCGATGCGGAACGCTTCGAGCCCCATACGATCCGCTATGAGGCACTCGACGGACAGCGTGTGGTCGTAACGGCCGGCTTGAAGCCTGAACTGCGGGTCGTCACCGAAGGTGCGACCATTCTCAGTCAAGTTCGCTGACGCCGAGGACATCCAGATGTTCAACCTCCTCATCTCGGTGAGCTTGCGCAATCGCTTGTTCGTGCTCGGTGCCGCGCTGCTCTTGGTCGTCTACGGCGCGGTGACCTTGCGCAATTTGCCCATCGATGTGTTTCCCGATCTGAACCGGCCCACTATTACGCTCGTCACGGAGGCCGAAGGGCTTGCACCCGAAGAGGTCGAGCAACTTGTGACGTTTCCTCTCGAAACGGCGATGAACGGCATGCCTGGCGTCGTGCGCGTTCGCTCGATTTCGGGCGTGGGCCTATCCATCATCTATATCGAGTTCGATTGGGGCACGAACATCTATCTCAATCGGCAGCAGGTCACCGAACGGCTCAGCGTAGTGCGCGAGCAACTGCCCCGCAACGTCAATCCACAGATGGCGCCGATCACCTCCATCATGGGGGAGATCATGCTGATTGCCGTGGCCAGCGATACGGCCACAGCGATGGAGGTGCGTGAGGTGGTGGATTGGGTCATGCGCCCGAGGCTGCTGACCATTCCCGGCGTCGCGCAAGTGATCCCGATCGGCGGCGAGGTGCGGCAATACCGCGTGACCCTCAATCTCGCGCAGATGACCAGTCTCAACGTCACGCGCGCGGAAATCGAAACCGCCTTGAGCCAGTTCGGTTCCAATACCGCCGGCGGTTTCGTGGATCAGCATGCGCGGGAGTATCTGATCCGCAATCTCGCTCGCACAACCCGCCTCGGCGACCTCGAGAACCTACCGGTTGCCTATCGCAACGGGGTTGCCGTTCGCTTAAAGCAGGTCGCCTCGATCGACTATGCGGCCCGCGTCAAACGCGGTGATGCCGGGCACATGGGCGGGCCTGCCGTAATCCTCACGGTACAGAAGCAACCCAACGCCGACACGCTCAAGCTGACCGGTGAGATCGAGACGGCGCTAAACGAGCTCAAGCGGGTTCTGCCGAAGAATATCACCACCGTTGACGTCCTGTTCCGGCAGGCCACATTCATCAACATTTCGATCGACAATGTGCTGCGGGTGCTGGTCGAGGCGCTCGTCGTCGTGGCGTTCGTTCTGTTCCTTTTCCTCCTCAACTGGCGCACGACGGCGATCTCGCTGACCGCCATTCCGATCTCCATCTGCATCACGGTGATCGTGTTCCATCTGTTTGGCCTCAGCATCAACACCATGACGCTGGGCGGCCTTGCGATCGCTATCGGCGAGCTCGTCGATGATGCCGTCGTCGGTGTCGAGAACGTGTTTCGAAGACTGCGTGAGAACAAGGCCAAGGCCCAGCCATTGCCGGCCCTGCAGGTGATTGCCAGCGCCTCGCAGGAGGTCCGCTCCGGCATCATCTACGCCACGGCCATCATCATTCTCGTGTTCGTGCCGTTGTTTGCTCTCTCTGGCATTGAGGGACGCCTGTTCGCGCCGCTGGGTGTCGCCTACATCGTGTCGATCCTGGCGAGCCTCGTGACCTCGATCACGGTGACACCTGTCCTGTGCTTCTATCTTCTGCCGCGCATGGGCCGATTGGACCACGGCGACTCCTGGCTCGTCACAAGGCTCAAGGCCGGCAACCGGCGCCTGCTCAATTGGGCGTTCGGCCAACAGGCATTTCTCATGACGGCAGCGACGTGCGCTGTGCTCACGGCGGCGGCAAGCGTAGCCTTCCTGCCGCGATCCTTCCTGCCCCCCTTCAACGAAGGCACACTCACGATCTCGCTGCTGCTACGACCCGGGATATCGCTCACCGAGTCCAATCGTATCGGCACGATCGCCGAGCGCCTTCTCTTGCAGGTGCCCGAGGTCAAGACTGTCGGCCGCCGCACCGGTCGCGCCGAACTGGACGAGCACGCCGAGGGTGTGCACTCGGCCGAAATCGATGTAGACATGAAGTCCTCCGACCGAAGCCGAGAGGAGGTTGTTACCGATATTAGGTCTCGCCTCGCCATGCTGCCGGCGTCCGTCAATGTTGGGCAGCCGATTTCGCATCGCCTTGATCACATGTTGTCGGGCGTGCGCGCGCAGATCGCCGTCAAGATCTTCGGCGATGACCTCGACACGCTGCGCAATCTAGCCGAGCAAGTGCAGTCCCGCATGGGCGGTATCCCTGGGCTGGTCGATCTGCAGGTCGAGCGACAGGTGCGCATCCCGCAGGTGCAGGTCGCCGTCGACTACGAGAAGGCCGGCATGTACGGCGTGGCCCCGTCACACGTGACGGCGACGCTGGAAACGCTCCTCAACGGCCGCGTCGTGTCCCAGATCATCGACGGTACGCGGCGCTATGACGTCGTGCTGCGGGTGCCCGAGTCCGACCGGACGACTGAAGGCCTTGCCAAGCTCATCGTCGAGACGCCTGCGGGTCGCGTTCCTCTGTCCTCCTTCGCACAGGTGATTGACACCGATGGGCCCAATCAGATCCAGCGTGACAACACCCGCCGTCGCATCGTCGTGCTCGCCAACACCGATGGCTCGGACATGGCACGCGTCATCGCCGACATTCGCCGTTTGTTGGGCGATACGGCACTGCCGGTCGGGTACTCCACGGCGCTCGAAGGCACGTTCCAGGCTCAGGAGGAAGCCTCACGGCTGATCGCCCTGCTGTCCCTCGTGTCGCTGTCTGCCATCTTTTTGGTGCTCTACAGCCGCTACAAATCAGTCGTCCTCTCGCTGATCATCATGGCCAACATCCCGCTGGCCCTGATCGGCAGCGTGATCGCGCTGTGGCTCGCGGGTCAGCCGCTCTCTGTCGCGACGATGATCGGCTTTATCACGCTGGCGGGTATCAGCGCGCGCAACGGCATCCTCAAAATCAGCCATTACATCAACCTCGTTCTGCACGAGGGCGAGATGTTCGGGCGCGCGATGATTGTGCGCGGCAGCCTGGAGCGGCTGACGCCGGTGTTGATGACGGCGCTATCGGCCGGCTTTGCACTATTGCCGCTGATGATCGGTGCTGACGCGCCCGGCAAGGAGATCCTGCACCCGGTGGCCATCGTCATCTTTGGCGGGCTCATCACATCGACGCTGCTCGATACCGTCCTGACCCCCATTCTGTTTCTGAGATACGGCGCCACGCCACTCGCGCGACTGCGCGCCGTTCAGGCTGAGTTCAAGCTGAGCGAGGCCTATTGATGCCAACCACCCACTGCAACCAAGGAGTATCAAGATGCTGCGTGCGTTCGTACTGATCCTGAGCCTGGCGTTCGCGACCACTGCCTTCGCCCACAGCGACAGCAAGTGGACCAAGGGCCCGCAAGGCGGGCACATCGTCGATGCCGGCGGCGGCAAACAGCATTGGGAACTCGTCGCCAAGGGCAACGAGCTTGTCCTCTACGTGCTCGATGCCAGCGAGAAACCCATCAACGTCGAGGGCGGCAGCGCCAAGGGACAGGTCCTGATCGGCGGCAAAAACCACAACGTCGATTTCAAGCCAGCCGGCGCCAACACGTTGAAGGCAACTGGTGATTTCACGGCTGCCAAGGGCATGCGTGTGATCGTCAAAACCGACAAGGTCGGCGGGCAGAGCTTTCAGGCCAGGTTGGCACCGTTGAATTGATGTCCGGCTGAGCTCTTCGTTCAATGGGCGGCATTGCTAGCTCCGGCCTGGCGGCGCCGCCCATCGACGGCGGGCCGCAATAGCGTCGCCTGCAGACATAGTTGGAAACGGTTGCTCGCACGGATCGCGATGGCTGCCCTTGTGCCACAGGCATGCACTAACGTTTGCTTTGCATGAACGGCGGAGCCAATCACACCAATCTGCGTCGGGCTGCTTTTATTCTAACAGCCCATTCACTTCGAGCTCTGACCAGCGTGCACAACGCGACGATCTTTATCGCAATGAAAAACAGCGCTTTTGATCTCTGTGACAATTGTGTAGGAACGGCGTCTCCTTTGAAGAGTTTCACCCGACTTATCCGTCAGCCTCTCAAAGGAGGAACTATGAATAGGTGTTTATATTCGGCTCTGGCCGGCGTTGGTCTGCTATTCGCCGGATCGATGAGCGCTAACGCTGCTCCTCTCACACCGCAGGCGCCGACCGCCGACACTTCGATCGAGAAGGTGCATGGGGACCATCGCGGCTGCCGTCGTGGCCATCGCCACACCGGCTGGGGTGACTGGCGCAGCTGCGGTCACTACTATCGTGACAGCGCGCCGGGCGTGTACTTGCGCTTCGGTGGCGATAGGCACCGCGGCCATCATCGCGGTCACCGTCACCACGACCGTCATCACCGCTAATGATGACAAGACCGTGGGCTTCGGCCCACGGTCTTTTAGCTAAACCGCTACTTTACGCGGTTGGCGAACCGATCCGGCGGAGAGTGCATGCTTTTCGCCTTCCACGAAGCACATGCTGCGAAGCGGCCACGACAAGTCACTCGACGACGACGGCTCCGAGTTTGATGGACGCCTATGGCTTGGCTGCAACCGAGCGTAGGGACGCAGAGGCTGCCGCCGCGTCAACATCGGCATGGAGCTGACCGCGTTGATGATGGCGGGCGCTACGCTGTGTTGGCCAAAGTTCTGCTCGTCACACGTAGCGGTTCGACGTCAGCTTGGGGTCAAGAGTTCGCCTGCCGCAACGTCTGACAGCACGTCAGAGGTCACTCCGCTTGCAGACGGAACCACCGCAGCGCACAGCAGAACACGAGTTTGTGGGCTGCCGTGCTCGGGCAATCAGTGCCAGAGCCGACATCATCCGTTTTGGTCGCGCATCGCCACGTCTTATGCCTCATGAAAAGATGCAGGGATGGCGCTTGATTTATCGCATTAGTTCCCAAAGCGGCAGAGTGCTGGTTCACGGCTGCGTGGCCTCATGCCCAACACGATGGCGCTGGCGCCACCAGACGGCCAAGAGTGCCACGGAATAGATCCACGCGATGGAGGGCCGTCCCAGCGCCGGCAACTGCATTGTGAACAAAGTCGTCAGCGGGCTCAACGTACGCCCTTGCAAACGTCACGATTGACGTTGCAAAGGTCTAGCGTGGCACTTTGATGGGGAGGACACGGATCGCAGCACGCCTTGGTGCGTCGTGCAACGTCGAACCCGGTATCAAGGCGGCAACGCTGCGCACATCGGCGACGCGGTTGACTGTTCGCCTTTGTGCACGCAGGACAGTGACGGCTCTGGTCCGGCAGCGAAAGTTGAGGACCGGCCCTTGCGGTGGCCCAGACGCTGCTTCAGTCCTTTCTGGCAAAGCCGAGCCTCTCCATCGACGCCCGCTCGTCCGCAGCCAGCTGGGGCACAAATTTCGCGTAATCCTCCGTGTTCATGTATCGGCGAACGAAGTCAAATTTGTCGTAAGTCTCGATCACCTTCGGATCGTCGTAGGCCTTCCTGAACGCATCGTGCAGCTTCTTCACGATGGCCGGATCGAGGCCCTTGGGGCCCACGACGCCATAGGGGGAGTCGAAGGTGTAGTCATAGCCCAGCTCCCTGATGGTCGGTACGTTCGGCCATTTTTTGCTGCGCTCCAAGTTGAGCAAGAACAGTAGTCGCATCTCTCCGCTGGCAACGAGGGCGCCCCAAGCCGGGCTTTCCACCATCGCATTGACGTGACCACCAAGGACTGCAGAGAGCCCGTCCCCGCCACCCTTGCCAGGGACATGCGTGAACTGGACGCCGGAGTGGCGCGCCATCGTCTCCATGGCGATGGCATTGGTGGTCTGCGGGCCGACGGTCGTGTAGGTGAAGCGGCCAGGATTGGCCTTTGCGAACTCGATCACATCTTTCCAGTCCTTGAACGGACTGTCGGATTTCACGACGCCGCCGAGCGTGTAGCCGCCGAGGAGGATGATGGGTGTGAAGTCCTTGACCGGGTCGTATGGCGTTTTCTGTATGTGGGGGACACGATACATCGGAATGGTAATGTTCAAGAGCGTATAGCCATCGGGTTTGGCGCTCGTGGCCACATAGGCGGCGGCGAGCGCGCCGCTGCCACCCGGCTTGTTCTCGACGATAATCGGCTGCCCGAGGTGCTTGCTGACCGCTTCGCCATAAGCGCGCATGATAATGTCGCCGGACACGCTGGCTGCCGTGGGAATGACCACCGTTATGGGCTTCGTGGGAAAATCTGCGGCACCCTGCGCGATGGCAACATCAGTGCTGAACGCGAGCATTGCCAGAGAAAACGTGCTGCATCGGATTGTGCGCAAACTCATGTGATTTCACTCCCGAATGAACGAGGGGTTCAATCGGTGCCACGTCGCCGGACCAACGCTGCTGCTGCGGCTGGAGATGAAGCGTAGTGTCAAGACTGCGGCATGGCGCGGGGACGGGTCACCACAGCGACCGTCACGTCAGCCTGATCGGCTGGCACACGCTCTTGCAGCAATGGGCGCCACCCCGACACCCGGATCAATCGCGCCCGGTCTAGCGGTTCGTGCAAGCTGATGAAAATGGCAACGACGGGGGTGTTGCATGGCCTATCCTCCCCAGCGCGAGCCTTTACGGCTTTTGCGATCAAGTCGCGCTGACGAGGGCTCGAGCATCGTCCCCCTCGTTCTCGCCTGACGGCATTGGGGAGTGATCGCGCTCGCTGGACGGAAGTTCCCATCGCCAGCCAAGCAACCATGCTAACAAACAGGCCACTTGGTGTCACGCCCATATCGACGTTAGTAGCGAGGTTCACCTCAACAAGCAGAGCCATGCTGGACCTGCGTATACGCCGAGTTGGCGACATTGCGACGGCTGTTTCGATCAGCAGCTTACCGAGGGATGAGCAGAACTTCGCGGGTACCCGGATACGTCCTCCGTTGACCGAAAGCACTCAGGCGACATCACGCGGGCGTTGACATCATTGTAAGAAAAGCGACACTATCTCATCCTGATACCTCCACCCAATGAAAGCGACAATGCTCGGGGGTCCCTGCCACAAGTACAGGCAGGCCGAGCCGGCTGTCCGGTCAACGGGATTGGTGACAGCCTCTGCTCGTGGCGCTGCACATGTGACTGGGGATGCTCCGCGCTCCTTGGAGGCGGTCGCTCGTTCTCCGGACAACCCGGTTGGCGCGAAGATCTGCGCGGCTCTCCTCAGTACCACCAGCAATGTCCTGGTGATCGAATTCGCGGCGGTGATAACCGCCACGATCTCCGACCTTGCCGGCTTACCGGCGAAAGCGATCGGCAGGACGTGCAATGCAGGCATCGACAAGACCGAGCGGTGGCTGGAGCTTGAGCCAAGCGCGGCCGCGCACGCGTTCTACGGGTATCGCGTGCCTTGGGACCGCGCCAGAGGTATGGCAAATCACAGGGATGTAGGACAGCGGATCTTGGTGCCTGCCGAGGGAGCGTCCTTCCGACCGGAATCGACGAGACACAACGCTAAAACGGAGCATTTAGACTCACGATAATCAGGAGGAGACCCAGGCATGCCTCACAACAACGACATTGCTTTGATGGCACATCTGATGCGGCGGGCCGGATTCGGCGCAAGCCGCGACGAACTCGAAGCGCGTGTGGCGAAGGGGTATGACGCAACCGTCGAGGAACTACTTAACCCCGAGACGCAGCCTCCGGTCGACCCCTACATACTACTGCGCCACCAGCCGGCGGCGCTGCTGCCCGGCGGCGTGCCACCGATGGGCAACGTCAACTACATGTACTACCTGGTGACCACGCAGCGCCCGCTGGAAGAGAAGATGGCGCTGTTCTGGCACCACGTGTTCGCGACGGGCAACTCCAAGGTCGACAACTACGATCAGTTGCTGGAGCAGATCGATCTGTTCCGTCAGCAGGGCATGGGCAACTATCGTGAGCTGCTGATGACGCTCTCGACAAATCCCTCGATGATCTTCTGGCTGGACAACAACCAGAACCACGGCACCGAGGTGAACGAGAACTGGGGCCGTGAGCTGCTCGAATTGTTCAGCCTCGGCGCCGGCAACTACACCGAGGTGGACGTGCGGGAGGCCTCGCGCGCCTTCACCGGCTGGACGTTCGGAACCAAAATTCCACGGCTGCCATATGGACGCTTCCCCTGGAAGTTCGAGTATCGCCCGGAAGACCACGACGACGGCGAGAAGACGTTCCTCGGCCACAAGGGCAATTTCAACGGCGAGGACATCATCGACATCATCGTGAAACAGCCTGCCTGCGCGAAGTTCATCTGCCGGCATCTTTACAATTTCTTCGTCGCCGACGAGCCGCAGGTGCCGGCCTGGAACCTGGAACCGCCGCGCGACCCGGCAGCGATTGATATGCTGGCCAAGACGTTCCTGGCCAGCAACTGCGAGATGAAGCCGGTGCTGCGTGCGCTGTTTACATCGGACTTCTTCAAGAACGCCCGCTACAAGCACCTGAAGTCGCCAGCCGAGGTTGTGGTTGGCACGTTGCGGCTGATGGGCGGCTACGAACTGCCGAAGCCCGGCTACGGCGAGCTGTCGATGCAGCCGTCTTACATGGGGCAAGACCTGCTCAATCCGCCGTCGGTGGAAGGCTGGCATACGGGCAGCGAGTGGATAAACAGCGGCGCCCTCATGTCGCGCATCAACTTCGTCGCCGAGCAAGTCGGCAACGTCAATCTGCCCGGCGTACAGGCCATTGTGAAGCGGCTCGAGAAGATGGGCGTGCTCGAACCGGAGCAGCTGGTCGACTCGTGTCTCGACCTGTTGGGGCCTATCGAAGTCGAGCCCGACACCAAGAAGGTGCTGACCGAGCAGGCGAGGCAGTGGGGACAAATCCGCTTCGACACGCCGGCGAACACCCAGGCAGCGACTAAGCGTACGAGCGAGCTGTTGCAGCTGATCGTGGCGACGCGAGAGTATCAATTCGCGTAACTGACAAATCAGACCAAGAACCAAGAAGGAAAAAATTGGAGGAACGCAATATGGTAGCGCTACAAAAAGATCCCGTACTGGTCGTGGTTCAGCTCACCGGTGGCAACGACTACCTGAACACAGTGATCCCATACAACAACCCGCTCTACCGCGACAATCGCAAGGCGGTGTCGATCGGCGACAATAGCATCCTGCAACTGGACAAAACCTATGGCATGCCATCGTACCTGGCACCCATGAAGCAGTTCTGGGACGAGGGCAATCTCGCCATCATGCATGGCGTGGGCTATCTCGATTCACCGAGGTCACACTTCCGCTCCATGGACATCTGGCACACCTGCGAGCCCGACAAGGTCGGGACGGAAGGATGGTTGGGCAGAGTTGTGCGCGAGTTTGACCCAAAGAAAGACAATGTGGTCACGGCTGTCAGCTTCGGCCCTTGCCTGTTCCGCGCGCTGTCCATGCCCGGTGTGCCGGTGGCCTGCGTCGCGGGCCCGCTCGAGACCTACGGCTTCCTGCCGGGCATCCAGGACCAGCAACAACGCCTCGCGATGCTCGATCGTTTCGCGCGGATGTATCAACCGATCGAAGGCAGCGGCGTGATGGAGTATCTCGGTACCACGGGCCTCGACTCGCTCAAGGGTGCCGATATCCTGAAGGTGGCGCCAGGCAACTACAAATCCGAGGTGAAGTATCCGAATACCTCGATCGCCCAGAAGCTGCGGGGGATCGCCCAGGTGCATTTCGCCGATCTGGGAACGCGCGTGTTCTACTGTGACCACGGCAGCTTCGACACGCACGCGGGCCAGAACCCGTTACACCAAAGCCTTTGGACCGACCTGAACAAGGGTCTCGATGCATTTATGACCGACCTCAGGACAGCCGGTAAGTCGGACAACGTCATCGTCCTGATCTTCTCCGAGTTCGGCCGTCGCGTGCGCGACAACGGCTCGGGTACGGACCATGGCGCCGCCGGCGTAACGTTTGTGCTCGGCGACAAGGTGAAAGGCGGACACTACGGCGACATGCCGTCGCTCGATGCCCCCAAGCTCGTGCAGGGCGATCTCAACCCGAACATGGACTTCCGCGGCATCTACTCAACTATCCTGGACAAGTGGCTACATGTGGATCCGGCGCCCATCGTGAACGGCAAATATGAACAGCCGGCGTTCCTCAACTGACCGAGCCAGAAAATTCCCCCTCGGGCATTCCGTCCGGGGGACATCTGCGATGCAACCCAGTGAAGGTAGCCTTCCAGGACATGGAAGGCGATGGTCCAGTAACGGGAGTGCGCAATGGCGCTTACGACATACGTCAAGGGACGTGCCTACGATTGGAGTCACGCGATCGGACGTGCAACGGCCAACGGAACGGGCTTCAACTTCCCGCAGACGATGTGCCTCGATAAGGATGGCGGCGTCTATGTCGCCAATCGCGGCAACGAGAACAACTTCGGAATGCGGGTCAATCACATCAAGGTTGGCGAGGCGGGCGAGGAGGAGCTGCTCGCCGAATTCGCAACGTATGGTGAGGACGACGAGAACTGTGTCTGGCCGTTCGGCGTCGCGACCGACAAGAACGGCAGTGTGTATGTGACCGACGAGTGGAAGAATACGGTCTCCGTCTTCGATGCCAAAGGCAAGTTTGTCCGCAAGTGGGGAGTGACCGGCAGCGGCCCGGGCGAATTGAGAGGGCCGGCCGGCATTGTCTGCGAGGCGAAAGGTAACCTGATCGTCGTCGACAGCGGCAACAGCCGGCTGCAGGTCTTCACGCCGGAAGGTAAGGTCGTGGCTCAGTTCGGCAAGCACGGCAGCGGCGAAGGAGAGTTCAACAAGCCGTGGGGCATCACGCTCGACAAGGATGGCAACATCTATGTCGCGGACTGGAAGAACCACCGTGTGCAGAAGCTGTCGCCGAACGGCAAGTTCATGATGTCCATCGGCAAATATGGCGAGCTACCGAAGGCCCCTGGCTCGTTCGCCGTCACATACCTTGGTCCGTTCATCTCGAGCGTGCCGAACGAGCAACGGATTCCGGCAGGCATTCTCAACCATCCGACCGGTGTGGCCGTCGACCCTGATGGCGACATCTATGTTACCGATTGGGGGAATCACCGGCTCTGCATCTTCGATAAGGAAGGCAAGCCTCTGACCCATCTGGTGGGCGATGCGCAAGTCATGTCGAAATGGGGTCAGCAGAGCATCGACGCCAACCCAGATATGATGAAGGCCTACCGGCGGGTGCAGAACGTGGAGCAGCTCTGGCGGTTTTGCTTCCCGACGGCGGTGGTGTTCAACCCTGAGACCGATCAAATCATCGTCGCCGACAGTCAACGCAATCGCTTGCAGGTCTACAAGAAGGTGCGTGACTACGCCGATTTCCAGGCCAACCTTTAATCCAAGGCTGCGCCGACATTGCGGTGAGGTGCTACCGCCTTGAACGCGGTCATTGTTCGCAATTGGGCATCGATCGGTGCTGCGGGCGAAAACGGCCGCTGCATTTGAAGCATCGAGGGTGGCATGATCGGTGTACTCACGCATCACTGGGCCAAGGCCGAAAAGATCGACGAGGCCAGAAAGCTTCTGGATCGCAATGGCGAGGCGCAGAGCAAGGCCCCTGGCTTTGTCAGTCGCCACACCCTGATTGCGCTCGCCGACCCCGCCAAGATCACGACCCTGGTGGTTTGGACCAGCAACGACATTTACGATGCGTGGAGGGCTAGCCCGCACCGGGCGAATGCGATGAGTGGCGCCGACCTCCTGTGGGCTAAGGCGCCAGAGTCTGAACGCTTCCAGATCGTCAGTTAAGCGATACGGCAGAGCTCGATTTTGCGCCAGCCGTCAGCCATAGTAGATGCGACTTTAGGCTCTGCCTTCCGCGCTGGAGAAGCTCCGCGTCCGGTTTGCCTTCATGAACGGAACTGCCTGACCATCTCGACGGACGGAGACTTTGTGCCAGTAGCGGTCATTGGATCGCATGTCTCGGCTGTCGTACGTAGTTATACTTTCCGCTAAGATCGCGATGGGCCTTCAGGCGCCCAACCTGTTCTTGGTCGCGCGAAGAATATCATCTGATAGCTTGGGATCGTTCACGGCTCGGGCGAGCACGAGTGCCCCGACCAGGGACGCGATGGTCGCGAGCGCCTTGTCCTCGCGCTGCCGTGGCTTCAGCTCGGGGCCCATTCGGCCGCCTAGCTGCCTGATCATGCCGCGCAATCCGGCCGTGAACCGCTCGCGCACAGCTTGGCTTTGCCGGGGCATCTCAGAACATAGGGCCGCCAGGGGGCATCCGGTTCCCGGCATGTCGCGATGCCGCGGCGACAGGTATTCGGAAACGTAGTCGCTGACAGCAAACGCCTCAGGCACTTCCTGCCCCTTGGCGGCTATCGCGTAGGCAACGGCATCTTCGACAAGCCGCTCCTTGGAGCCGAACTGGCTGTAGAGGCTGCCATGGGTCATCCCGGCCGCTTCGGTCAATGCGTCGACGCCCGTGCCGGAGATGCCGCGCTCCCGAATGAGGCGCGACGCTTCCTTCAGGATTCGCTCTCGATTTTCAGCAGCCTGTTCCTTGGAAACGCGCATGTCGCAGGTCCCGAATCCTTGTGAGGTCTTGACAAATATAATGACGATCGTCATCTAAATCAATCATGACGATCGCAATCAAAAGAGGTTTGAAGTCCCATGGCTAAGATTAAGGGCAGGGTCGCGCTCGTTACGGGCGCATCGTCGGGCATCGGTGAGGCCACGGCGCAGCGGCTGGCGGCAGCCGGCTACAAGGTCTACGGCGCCAGCAGACGGGCCGCCCAGGCGGGCGGGCGATCCTTCGCCATGCTGCCTCTCGACGTGACCAGTGATGAGTCGGTCGCTGCCATCGTCAAGGAAGTGATCCGCCTGGAAGGCCGGATCGACCTGCTCGTGAACAATGCGGGCTTCGGTGTCGCCCCCGCCGGAGCGGAAGAGAGTTCGCTCGATCAGGCCCGGTCGATCTTCGATACGAACTTCTTCGGGCTGGTGCGGATGACGCGCGCCGTGGTGCCGCACATGCGAGCGCAGGGGAGCGGCCGCATCATCAACATCGGCTCCGTGCTCGGGTTCTTGCCGATGCCGTATATGGCGCGCTATGTCGCGACCAAGCACGCGGTCGAGGGCTATTCGGAATCACTCGACCATGAGCTCCGCACAAGGGGCATCCGGGTCACGGTCATCGAGCCTGCCTACACGAAGACGCCGTTCGACGCGAACGCGCTGGAACCCGACTCGAAGCGCGAAGAATATCGCGAAATTCGTGCGGCCCTCGCCAAGAAGCTGAAGGAAGTGGTCGAGTCTGGAGATGACCCAAGCGTCGTGGCCGACGTCGTTCTGAAAGCCGCCACGGCGGCTCGTCCGAACCTCCGATACACCGCTGGCAGCGTCGCGAACCGCCTGCGATTGCTTCGCAGATTTGCGCCCGCGGGCGTGCTGGACGCCGGGATTCGCAAAGACCTGCAGCTCGACGCCATTACGCCGTCGCCGGCGGGGGCCTGAGCCATGACAGCGAACAGCAATTTTTTCGGCGCGAGCCAGTTCGCAGTCGTTTCATCGCGGGAGGACCGCATCATGAATACTTCTCCGAACCATAGCGTCACCTGGAAAAATGTGCCGATGCGGACGATCACGGCAAGCGGCATCGAGTTCGCATATCGCGAGCTCGGCAGGGACAATCCCGGCACGCCGGTCGTGTTCCTCGTCCATCTCGCGGCCGTGATGGACAACTGGGACCCCCGCGTCGTTGATGGCTTCGCCGCGAAACATCGCGTCGTCGTGTTCGACAATCGCGGCGTCGGCGCCACCAGTGGCACACCGGCGAGTTCGATGGAACAGATGGCCAAAGATGCGATCACCTTCATCAAGGCCATGGGCTTCGAGCAGGTCGATCTCTTCGGTTTTTCGATGGGCGGGATGATCGCCCAGGAAATCGTGCAGATGGAGCCGCAGCTCGTACGCAAGATGATCATCACGGGGACGGGGCCCGCCGGCGGCGTAGGCATCAGCAAGGTTGCCCGCGTAACGTATCTCGACATGGTCCGGGGCTGGCTCACCTCCCAGGACCCCAAACAGTTCCTGTTCTTCACCAGGACACCGAGCGGCATCCGCGCCGGCAAAGAATTCCTAGCGCGATTGAAGGAGCGCTCGGAGAACCGGGACAAGGAAATCACCATCGGCGCGCTGCGGGCGCAGTTGAAGGCGTTGCGCAGTTGGGGTTCGAAACAACCCGCAGACCTTTCGAAGGTGCATCATCCCGTGCTTGTCGCTAACGGCGACAGCGACCGCATGGTGCCAAGCATCAACACGCACGATCTGGCGCGGCGTCTGCCGAATAGCGAACTCATCATCTATCCGGATTCCGGGCACGGGGCTGTGTTCCAGTTCCACGCGGACTTCGTGCCGAAGGCGCTGGCATTCCTTGCGCGCCCGCTCAAGTGAACCAGTCGCCCCAATCAACTTAGCAACAAGAACACTGTAACCCCGGATAACAACTATGAAAGCCCTCACCTTTAATCGCTATGGCAAACGCGACAACATCAAGTTCGCTGACGTCCCCAGGCCCACGCCCAAGCCGGATGAAATTCTCGTCCAGGTCCACGCAGTCGGTCTCAATCCGATCGACACAATGGTCCCGAAAGGCACGTTCAAGCCCATGCTCAAGTTCCAGCTTCCGGCCACTCTCGGCAGCGATCTGGCGGGTGTTGTGGTGGAGGTCGGCAGTCGCGTGACCCGCTTCAAGCCGGGCGATGCCGTCTTCGCGAGCATCTTCGACACGGGCAAGGGTTCTCTCGCTGAATTTACGGTCTTGCCAGAGCACGCCGCCGCGCTCAAACCCGCCAATCTGGACTTCGTGCAAGCGGCCTCCATCCCGATGGTCGGACTGACATCGTGGCAGGCGCTCAAGGAGCGCGCCAAGCTCGAGCCCGGCCAGAAAGTGTTCATACCCGCTGGCTCGGGCGGCATCGGCACGTTTGCAATCCAGCTCGCCAAGCGCCTTGGAGTGAAGGTGGGGACGACCACCAGCACGGCAAATGTCGATCTGGTGCGGAGCCTCGGCGCTGACGAGGTGGTCGACTACAAGAAGCAGAAGTTCGAGGAGGTACTACGCGATTACGATGCCGTCCTCGGCACCGTCAGGGGCGATGCGCTCGAAAAATCGCTTCGGATTCTCAAACCGAAAAGCACCGTCGTCTCGCTCATCGGCCCACCGGACGCCGCGTTCGCACGCGCGCGAGGCATGAACTTCCTCATGGTGGCCATGTTCGGCTTGCTGAGCCGCAAAATCATTCGCCGCGCCAGGAAACGCGGCGCCGCGTACTCGTTCCTGTTCGTGCATCCGAACGGCAATCAACTCGCAGAGATCGGTGAGCTTCTCAAGTCGGAGCGCATCCGGCCGGTGCTCGACAAGGTATTTCCGTTCGAGCAAGCCAAGGAGGCGCTTGCGTACCTCGAGCAGGGACGAGCCAAGGGCAAGGTCGTCGTCAAGGTGAGGTAAGGACGTCTACAGCGCGAGCAAAACTCTGCTGGGGGACAACAGCACGCATGCGCCTGGGCTGGCCGGTACGGAAAGTCTGCCCCTGAAAGCTGACGAACGTGTGCGGCGTTGCGAACGGCGACTCCGTGCCATTAGCCGCCGTTCGCACTATTGCCGAGGAGTAGGCGCTCGCCGACAGAGGACCAATATGACACCCTTGCGGCAACCGCATTCTCTGAGTCAAAGTTCGGGACGTGGCTCAGCCGGTCAAATTGTGTTCGCGTGCGAGCTGGAAAGCTCGATCGATAGTGGATAGGGCACCGTATTGCCTTTTGTCAGGAAACGCTCTCCGGGAACGTAGAAGATATTCACTTCTTGCAGATGCAATGCGCGGCGATCCTTGTCTTGCTCATATTTCACTACTTCATAGAGCGCTTTCTCATCGAGCTTGAGCTTCGGCCCGCCTTGTTCTGACGCTCGCTTGAACGCTCGCTCTTCGATCGAACCCTTGAAGCCTGGCTAACCCGCACGATCTGTCCCGGGGGCGGGGACCCAATCGTCAAATCTCTCGTCGCCTTCTGTCACGGCAGACCCATGGCAGCGTCGCAAAAACGCGCTACGCGTTGCCAGCACTCAAGGAATACTAGCATGTGCCGCTATCGTCTCGGGCTTGGTCCCCAGTGTTCGTGCCATCCAACAGCGCCAGCAGGCCCCTGAGAATTGCGATCGGTGCCGGCGGACAGCCTTGAACCTCGAGATCCACGGGGATCACCGCAGAGACGGAGCCCACGCAGGCGTAGCTTCCGGCAAACACACCGCAGTTGATCGCACAATCGCCCACTGCGACCACCCATTTGGGATTCGGCGTCGCATTGTAGGTGCGCTCCAGTGCCTCGCGCATGTTCTTTGTCACCGGCCCCGTCACCAGCAGTACATCGGCATGGCGCGGCGAGGCAACGAAGCGCAAGCCGAAGCGCTCAAGATCATAGAAGGCGTTGCCGAGCGCATGGATCTCGAGCTCGCAGCCGTTGCAGGAACCGGCATCCACTTCGCGAATCGAAAGCGAGCGTCCGAGACGGCGCCGCGCGTGGCGCTGGAGGCTTGTCCCCACCTCTGCCAGCGCGCGCTCGTCAACCGACACAGGCTCGGTCAACGGCGACTGCAGGAGGCTTTTGAACAACAGCTTGCGCATAGGACCTCAGAGGTCGTGACCGGAATACGAGCAGTTGAAGGATTTGTTGCACAACGGAAAATCAGCAACGATGTTGCCTTCGATGGCGGCTTCCAGCAGCGGCCATTGGAACCAGGAGGGATCGTGCAGATGACAGCGCGCGACTTTCCCGTCACTGCAGATGCGCACCCAGGCGAGCACGTCGCCGCGGAAGCCCTCGGCAAACGCGAACCCTTCCGCCGTTGGCTTGCGCAAACCAGAACCGACGCGGTCCGTCCAGAGTGGGCCATCAGGCAGGCGATCGAGAATTTGCTCGATCAACCGCAGCGATTGCTTCACCTCATCGATGCGCACCCAAACGCGTGCATCGACGTCGCCTTCGCGGCGCGTTGGGATCTCGAACGACAGGCTATTATAAGGCGCATATCCCGGCGTCTTGCGCATATCGCGCGTGCCCCCCGAGGCGCGACCGATGAAGCCGCCGGCTCCGTATTGGGTAGCGAGCTGCGCGCTCAAAATGCCCGTGCCCACAGTGCGGTCCTGGAGAGAGGTCGTGTTGTCATAGAGCTTGATCAACTCCGGAAACTGCCGGTCGATTGTGTTCAGCAATGTCCGGATCGATGTGATGCCGTCCTTGTCCAGGTCTGCTGTGACGCCTCCCGGCACAACGCGGTCCATCATCAGACGATGGCCGAAGCAGGCGTTGCTGGCCCGAAGCACCTGCTCGCGCAAGATGCCGCAGTGGGCATGCAGCAGCGAGAATGATGCGTCGTTGCAGATGGCGCCGATGTCGCCCAGATGATTGGCAAGACGCTCCAGTTCCGCCATCAGCGCGGCGAGCCACACGGCACGCGCGGGCACCTCGATCCCAAGCGCCGCCTCGATAGCCCGCGCGAAAGCAATCGAATAGGCGACCGTGCTGTCACCCGAGACGCGCGCCGCGAGCTTGGCCGCACGCTCCAGCGGCGCACCGACCATGAGAGCGTCAATGCCCTTGTGCACATAGCCGAGCCGCTGCTCGAGGCGAACGACGGTCTCACCGTTGGCATTGAAGCGAAAATGCCCGGGTTCGATGATGCCGGCGTGCACCGGGCCCACGGGGATCTGGTGCAGCGGAGGTCCTTCTGCAGCGTGGAACGCATAGACATCGCCTGTGGCCGGATCAAGCGCACGCTCGCCGAGCGGCTGGCGCACACCCCAGCGCCCGTGGTCGAGCCAGCCGCGTTGATCCGGGCAGCCTTCTGGGACGAGACCGTAAAGGTCGTGGATGCTGCGTTCCAGGCGCAGCGCCGGCGGGTGGACGCGAGCGACGGACGGAAAGCGCTTGTCGGGACAGGCGAGGGTCAGCACGCCGATGCTCTGGCTCTCCAGCGCCATGTGCACGGCGTCGGGCTCCCCCCACAGGGAGAGCAGCCTTCCTTCCCCGGCCGCAAGATGCCGGACTACGCGTTGCCATGCGTCTGCATCGATCACGCTGCGCGGGTACGGCCGCTGCACGCCGCTCGATGGTCGTTGCCGCATCATCTCGTCGAGCCACGCCATCGTGCAAACCTCACCCGAGCAGCCGCGCTACGGCCTGGAACCAGGCTACCAGCGGCTCTGGCAAGAAAATCCCCGCCGCCAGTACAAGTGCCAGATGCGAAAACAGCGGCAGATAGGAGGCTTCCACCGCGGCAGTGCTGCCTGTCGCCGCGCCAAAGGCGATCTCGTGCAGGCGCAGCATCAGCGCACCGGATGCGACCAGCAGGCCGAGCACCAGCACGACCGCCAACAGGGGCTCACGCGCGAATGTCGAGCTGACGATCAGGAACTCGCTCATGAAGATGCCGAGCGGCGGGAAGCCGGCGATCGCCACCACACCGGCAACCAAGCCCCAGCCGAGCACGGGGTGACTCTCGGTCAACCCGCGAATCTCGGACATGCGCTGCGTGCCCTTGACCTGGGCGACATGACCAACGGCAAAAAAAATCGCCGACTTCGTCAAGCTGTGCATGGTCATGTGCAGCAGGCCGGCAAAGTTGGCGAGCGGTCCGCCCATCCCGAATGCGAAGGTGATGATGCCCATGTGCTCGATGGAGGAGTAGGCGAACATGCGTTTGATGTCGCGCCGCCGGTAGAGCATAAATCCGGCGAATACCAACGACACCAGGCCCAACGTCACCATCAGCGGGCCGGGGGCAAGCGCGTGCGGGTTCGCTGCAATCAGCATCTTGAACCGCAGCAGAGCGTACAAGGCGACGTTGAGCAGCAGTCCCGACAACACGGCGGAAATAGGCGTTGGGCCTTCGGCGTGGGCGTCGGGCAGCCAGGCGTGCAGCGGCGCCAGCCCGACCTTGGTGCCGTAGCCGAGCATCAGAAACACGAAGGCGACATTCAGAAGTTCGGGGCTGAAGCTACCCGCCTTCTCGATCAGCGCAGTCCATACCATGGCGTCGTGGCCTTCGCCGATCACAGGGCGCGCGGCCATGTAGACGAGGATGGTGCCGAATAGCGCGAGCGCGATACCGACGCTGCCGAGGATGAAGTACTTCCATGCTGCCTCCAGCGCCTCGTGCGTGCGGTAGATGCCGACCATCAGCACAGTGGTGAGCGTGGCAAGCTCGACGGCGACCCACATCAAGCCGATGTTGTTGGCGGTGAGCCCGAGGTTCATGGCGAACATCAGGGTCTGGTACATGGCATGATAGAAGCGCAGATGGCGCGGCGTCAGGCGGCCGGTCGCGATCTCGTGCCCGATGTAGCTGGCGCTGAAGACGCTGGTTGTGAACGCCACAAACGTGGAGAGCACGATGAAGACGACGTTGAGATCGTCAACGAATAGATAGATGCCGGCCCGCGGTCGCTCGACTAGCAGAAACAGCGCCGCAACCAAGGTCGACAGTGCCGCCAGAACATTGCAGCGCGCCGCCAGCCAGTAGCCGGGCAGCAGCGCCAGCAGCACCGCCGCCCCTGCCGGGATGAGGAGGGTGGCGGTCAGCGGCTCAAAGGAAAATTCGGCGAGCAGGATGTTCACTGCCGCTCTCCCCGGAAATCGTCGAGGGCCTGGGAGTCGACAGAGTCGAAGCGCTCGCGGATGCGGAACAGGAACACGCCGATGACGATGAATGCGACCAAGACCGAGAACGCCACGCTGATCTCGACCACCAGAGGCATGCCCTTGGCGCCGGTTGCGGCCAGGATCAGGCCGTTCTCCAGCGACATGAAGCCGACCACCTGGCTGACAGCGTTGCGCCGAGTCACCATCATCATCAGGCCGAGCAGCACCACCGATAGCGCAAACGCCAGGTCCTCGCGGGACAATGGATCGGCTGCCGCTGTCGCCTTCAGCATGACCACCATGGACAGCGCAACGAGGCCCATGCCGGCGAGCATGGTGGGTCCGATACCGACCACCGTCTCGATGGTGCGGTGGATGCCGAGACGAGCCACCACGCGGTGCAGCGCCACGGGAATGATGATCGCCTTGAGCACCAGTGCGATCGCTGCCGTTACGTAGAGGTGCGGAGCGGCCTGGATATGGGCCTGCCAGGCGACAGACGCCGAGAGCACCACCGCATGCAGCGCAAACACGTTGAGCAGCCCATACATGCGATCCTGGTAGAGCAGCATGAAGCTCGTCAGCACCAGGCCGCCCGCCAGCATGTGCGCAACGTCGAGGAGATGCCGCTCCATCAGAAGCTCCTCGACACGAAGCGGAGCAGGGTGCCGAGCAGACCCAGCATGAGGGCGATCCCCAGGAAGTCCGGAACCCGAAACACTCGCATCTTGGCAATCGAGGTCTCGATCAGGACCAGCAGGAATCCGCCGAGCGCCAATTTGCCAACATAGGCGGCCAACCCGACGGCGTAGGATGCCCAACCGTCTCCGGGCTGCGCCAGGCCCCACGGCACGAAGATGCACCCGATCAGCGAGACATAGAGCAGCAACTTGAGGGCGGCCGCGAACTCGAGAACCGCGAGATGGCGGCCGGAATACTCCAACACCATAGCTTCGTGCACCATCGTCAGCTCGAGGTGCGTCGCAGGATTATCGACGGGGATGCGCGCGTTTTCCGCCAGTGCCACGATGACGAGTGCGGCCAGCGCCAATCCCAGCGAGACGCGTAGGCTGCCGCTGGTCAGCATGAACTGTGCGATGGCCGAAAGCTGCGTCGAGCCGGCGACCAGCGCCACGGTGAAGGCGATCATGATCATGGCCGGCTCGGCGAGCGTCGCGAACATCATCTCCCGGCTCGCGCCGATGCCGCCAAAGCTGGTCCCAATATCCATGCCGAGCAGCGCCAGGAAGAACCGGGCAGAGCCGATGAGCGCCGTGATGGCGATCAGGTCGGCAGCCCAGCTGAAATGCAGCCCGGTGGCGAAGGTCGGCACCAATGCGGCGGCGACCCAGGTGGCGGAGAAGACCATGTAAGGCCCGCTACGGAACAGCCACGAGGCATTGTCGGCCAGCACCACCTCCTTGCGGATCAGCCGCAACAGGTCGCGGTAGGGCTGCAACAACGACGGGCCGCGGCGGCGCAGCAGGCGGCCCTTCACCTTGCGCGTGAAGCCCAGGAGCAATGGCGCCAGCGCCAGCACGAGCACCATCTGCATACCCTGCATGGCGAGAGCGGCGATCAGGTCCATATCGAGATCACCAGCAGGAGAGTGACAAGGGCAGCGAACACGAGGCTGAGGTATTTGCGAATGGTGAGAAACTGCAGTTGGTTGAGCTTCTCGGCCGCCAGTTGCACGGAAAGGCCGATCGGCGCGTATAGCGTTTCCCACACGCGGTCGCGCCAACTGACATCCAAGCGAGCCGGGCGCGCGTCGCCAGGTGCCGGCATGTCGACACGCTCGTGTGCATCGAACACCACGCCAAACACGCGCCTGATCGGCTGGGCAAAGCTGTCGGCCGTATACTGCGTCACCGGGCTTGGGTCGGGAAACCCGCAATCCCATGCCGGCCCGCGTCGCACCGCGCGCGAGGCAAACCGATGGATGATCTCGATAGCGAGCAGCGTAGAGGCGAAGATGAATATAAACACCAGCAGGCCATTGTAGGAGCTGCGGCTCTCGGCGACTGGCACGATAGAGAGCCACGCGTTGTGGCCCTGGACCGGCATCGACTGTCCGATGAGTTGCTCGACAACTGGTGCCAAGGCATCGATCGTCAGGCCGGGCAGGAGACCGGCCAGCAGGCAGAAAACCAGGAGCGCGCCCATGGCCGTTCGGGAATAGATGTCAGTTTCTGCAGCGGCACGCGCTGCGGCAGAACGCGGCCGGCCGAGGAAGGCGATCGAGAACGCGCGCACGAAGCACGCTGCTGCCAAAGCAGCTCCCAGCGCCAGCATCGCGCCCACTGCCGGCACCATCAATTTGAGACTCCATTGCGGCAGCTCAGGGCTCGCCAGCACGGCCTGAAAGACGAGCCACTCGGACACGAACCCGTTGAGTGGCGGCAGAGCCGAGATGGCTAGGCACCCGCCGAGGAAAAGAAAGGCCGTCTGCGGCATAGGATGGATCAGGCCGCCGAGCTTTTCGATGTCGCGCTCAGCCGTTGCGGTCAGGATGGCGCCCGCGCCGAAGAACAGCAGGCTCTTGAACAAAGAATGGTTGAACGCATGTAGCAGCGCCGCGGTGAACGCAAGCGCGCCTGCGGCCGTCATGCCGTTGGCTTTGAACGCGAGTGCCAGCCCAAGG
>JBJXDX010000104.1:0-30712 GCA_046154585.1 Hyphomicrobiaceae bacterium
CCGCATTGCCGATCACCCCGCCAAGCAGATCGCCGACCTGCTGCCCTGGAACTGGAAGGCCGCCAAGGCCGGTGCCGCTCAAGCCGCCTGAGCACTCACCCCTGCGGTCTTCGCCGGATGCGTACGAGCGGGTACAGCCTGGAACCGATCGATCCGAACGAAGACCTTGAGCAGGCTTTAGAGGATTTCGTCGTCGAAGCTGTCGTTACCGAGAAACTCTCCGTGGATGCCATCACGAAGTGGCTCGTACCTCGCGTTCGCGCGGCGAAGACCTAGCCTCGTTTATCCGCTCATCTGGAGCCCCCATGCCCAATCCCCACCGCGGCGAGATCGCCGCGACCCTCGACGGCAAGCCGTTCACGCTTTGCCTGACGCTCGGCGCGCTCGCCGAGCTGGAGTCAGCCTTTGGCGATGACGACATGCTCGGCCTCGCTCAGCGCTTCGGCCACGGCCGCCTGAGCGCGCGCGACGCCGTCCGCATCATCGGCGCGGGCCTGCGCGGCGCCGGCAACCAGATCACCGACGAAGCCGTCGCGCGCATGCAATGCGAGGATGGTGCCGCGGGCTTCGTCGATATCGTCGCGCGGCTGCTCGCGGCCACGTTCGGCGGTACTGCAACCGGCGGCATGGCCAAGGCGCACGATCGCATTCCGCCGCCAGCCCAGGAGGCACAAGCAGCACCCGCCCGTTTCCCTGGGACGACGTGATGGCCACCGGCCTCGGCCTGCTCGGCCTCGCACCGTCGCACTTCTGGTCCATGACACCACGCGAGCTCGCTGCCGCGACCCGTGGCGCGCTAGGCTCATCCGCGCCGGATGCATCGTTGTCGCGCTCTGACTTCGACAGGCTTCAACAGCGCTTCCCGGACCGCTGAGTTTGTTTGGAAAGCAATCGCGCCGCACCCATACTTCCCCCCTCTCCCCGCAAGCGGGGAGAGGGTCGGGGTGAGGGGCAGCCACGATGCGCTGAGTAGGTCGCTGCCCCTCATCCTAACCTTCTCGTCACGGCGGAGCCGTACTCCGCACAGACGCAAGTACAGGGAGAAGGGACTAGCTGTACATGCCGCGCCGCCTCACGTCCCTCAGCCTTTGCCCAGGTGACCCATGGACGAAACCCTCACCACCTGGACCGTCGAGATCGACGCCGACACCAGCGCGCTCGAGCAGCAGCTCGCGCAGTCGGCGCGTCTCGGCCGCCAGTTCGGCCATGCGCTGACCACCGCCTTCGAAGGCATCGCGCTGCGCGGCCGCAGCCTCGGCGACGTCCTGCGCACCTTGGGTCTCAGCCTCTCGCGCATGACGCTGCAGGCCGCCTTCCGCCCCCTCGAGCAGACCTTCGGCAATTTCCTCAGTCGACTGCTGTCCGGCGTCGCCTTCCAGAACGGCGGTGTCGTGCGGCAGGGTCTGCCCGTACCGTTCGCCAGCGGCGGCGTCATCGCCTCGCCGATGATGTTTCCGCTGCAGGGCGGGCGCGTCGGGCTTGCCGGCGAGCGCGGTGCAGAAGCCATCATGCCGCTGGCGCGCGGCCCCGACGGCCGCCTCGGCGTGCAGGCGTCCGGCACTGCCGGTGTCAGCGTGACGTTCAACATCACCACGCCCGATGCCGAAAGCTTCCGCCGCTCGGAAACGCAGATCGCCGCCATGCTCGCCCGCGCCGTCGGCCAGGGCCGCCGAAATTTGTGAGGGGCGAATAGCGAGCAGGGAGTAGCGAGTAGGGAAACATCTCCGCTTCTGTCTATTCGCCACCCCCTATTCGCTACTCGCCCATATCCATCTCACCAACTGACCAACTGACCACCTCACCCAATCATGTCCTTCCACGAAACCCGCTTCCCCACGGACATCTCGCGCGGCGCCCAGGGCGGTCCGGAGCGGCGCACCGATGTCGTCGTGCTCGGCTCCGGCTTCGAGGAGCGCAACAGCCGCTGGGCCAACTCGCGCCGCGCGTGGAATGCCGGCTACGGCATCAAGTCGCTCGACGATCTGCACGCCGTCATCGCTTTCTTCGAAGAGCGTCGCGGCAAGCTTTACGGCTTCCGCTGGAAGGACCACGCCGACTTCAAATCCTGCCCACCACAATCGTCTCCCACGGCCCTCGACCAGCAGATCGGCATCGGCACGGGCGTACAATCCACTTTCCAGCTCGCCAAGCGCTATGGCACAGCCTTCGCGCCGTGGGATCGCGACATCGCCAAGCCTGTTGCCGGTTCAGTTCAAGTGGCCGTCAATGGTCTGACGCAGACGCCAGGCACCGATTTCGGCGTCGCAGCCGCGACGGGCATCGTCACATTTCTCCCCGGTCACATCCCGCCGGCTGATGCCGTGGTCACGGCCGGCTTCGAATTCGACGTGCCCGCGCGCTTCGACACCGACAAGCTCGATCTCGACCTGCGCGGCTTCCAGCACGGCGCCATTCCCTCGATCCCCATCGTCGAAATCCGCGTGTGAGGGCACCGAATACGCGCTTGTCATCCCGGGCAAGCGCGAGCCTGAGCGTGTGTGGGGCCACGATGCACGATCTCGCGCGCGACCCGGGACCCAGAGTCGATGCGGCAGCCACCCAGCGTGCGGCCCTGGGTCCCGGCTCGCAGCGCGCATGATATGCATGCGCGCTTTGGCCGGGATGACAGTTTGACTTTATCCCTGCTCTTGTTGGACGAGCGGATACGTTCATGAAATCCCTCCCCCCATCCCTCCAATCCCATCTCGACACCGGCGCCACCACGCTGTGCTGGTGCTGGCGCCTGACGCGCCGCACGGACGAGCGCTACGGCTTCACCGACCACGACCGTGACCTCACCTTCGACGGCACCACCTTCGAAGCCGCCACCGGCTTCACCGCCACCGAGATCCGCGATTCCCTCGGCCTCAGCGTCGACAACCTCGACGTCACCGGCGCCCTCGTCTCCGACCGCCTCTCCGAGCTCGCGCTCAGCGCCGGCGACTTCGATGATGCGGCCGTCGAGATCTTCCGCGTCAACTGGCAATCGCCGTCCGACCGCGTGCTCATGCGCTCCGGCTCGCTCGGTGAGGTCCGCCGCGCGGGTTCGGCGTTCACCGCAGAGGTGCGCGGCCTCGCACATTACCTGCAGCAGCCGAAGGGCCGCCTCTTCCAGTACGGCTGCGATGCCGATCTCGGCGACGCGCGCTGCGGCATCGATCTCTCGCTCGCCATCTACCGCGGCGAGGGCACGATCGCCGATATCTCCGGCGCCCGCGTCTTCACGGCCTCCGGCCTCGACGCCTTTGCCGCCGACTGGTTCACGCGCGGCCTGCTCACCTTCACCACCGGCGACAATGCCGGGCGCGCCAGCGAAATCAAGCGCCACGCCGTCTCCAACTCCATCGTCTCGCTCGAGCTGTGGCGTGAGATGGGCGCAGCTTTGGCGCCCGGCGACACGTTCATCGTCACGGCCGGCTGCGACAAGCAGTTCGCCACCTGCAAGGCGAAGTTCGCCAACGCCGCCAGCTACCGCGGCTTTCCGCACATGCCCGGCAATGACTTCATCGCCTCCTATCCACGCAGCGACGACGCCAATCGCTCCGGCTGACCGCACCAACCCAAGCCATGGCTGACCATCGCATTGCCCCAACGCGGGCCGTCATCGTCGCGCACGCGCGCACTTGGATCGGCACGCCCTATCACCATCAGGCGAGTCGCATCGGCGTCGGCACCGATTGCCTCGGCCTGATCCGCGGCGTCTTTCGCGCGCTTTACGGTCACGAGGCGCAAGCTCTCCCGGGTTACGCCCGCGATTGGGCCGAGGGCGCCGGCGAGGAAACCATGCTTGCCGCCGCCCGCCGCCACCTCGTCGAAATCGCGCCATCCGCCGCCGCGGCAGGTGACGTTCTCATCTTCCGCTATCGCCAGCGCTATGCCGCCAAGCACGCGGCCGTCCTCGCCGGCCCCACCATGATCCATGCCATCGAAGGCGCACCCGTCTGCGAGGTGCCGCTGACGGACTGGTGGCACCGCCGCATCGCCGGCGCGTTTTCTTTTCCCGGAGTGGCCGGCTGATGGCGACGCTCGCTCTTGCCGCCGCCGGCGCCGCCATCGGCGGTGCGCTGCTGCCCGCCGGCATCACGCTGCTGGGCGCCACCATCACCGGCGCCACCATCGGCTCCCAGATCGGCGCGCTCGCCGGCGCCTTCGTCGACCAGTCGCTGCTGGGCGCATCCGGCGGCGGCCCACGCTCCGGCCCGCGCCTCTCCGATCTCAAGATCACCGCCTCCACCGAAGGCGCGCCGATCCCGCGTCTCTACGGCCGCGCCCGCCTCGGCGGCCAGATGATCTGGGCCACCGACATCGAGGAGCAGCGCGTTACCTCGGGGGGTGGCAAAGGCGCTCCTCCGCAACCCACTACCGAGCAGTTTCTTTATTACGCCAACGTCGCCGTCGCCCTGTGCGAGGGCGAGATCACCGGCCTCGGCCGCGTCTGGGCCGACGGCAAGGAACTCGATCTCTCCGACTACGACTGGCGCCTCCACACCGGCAGCGAGGATCAGGCGCCCGACAGCCTCATCGTCGCCCGCGAAGGCGCCGACAACGCGCCGGCCTACCGCGGCGTCGCCTACATCGTCTTCGAGCGCCTGCCGCTGCAGAGTTTCGGCAACCGCCTGCCGCAGCTCTCCTTCGAGGTCTACCGCGCCGTCGATCCGTTCGAGGCCCAGGTGCGCGGCGTCGTGCTCATTCCCGGCTCCGGCGAATTCGTCTATGCAACCGATCCCGTCACGCGTTCCGTCGGCCTCGCGCAAAGCGAAGCGGAGAACACGCACACGCGGCGCGGTGGCAGCGACTGGACCGTCGCGCTCGATCAGCTCCGGGAAACGCTACCCAATGCCGGCTCGGTTTCGCTCGTCGTGAGCTGGTTCGGCTCGGACGTGCGCGCCGGCGAATGCCTCATTCGTCCGTGCGTCGATACAGCGGATAAAGACACGAGTCCCATCGTCTGGAGCGTGGCGGGTCTTGACCGCGCAGCGGCCCCCGTCGTGTCGTCGAACGCGGGACGCGCGGCTTATGGCGGCACACCTTCGGACCAGACCGTCGTCGGCGCTGTCCAGGATCTCACCGCGCGTGGCCTAAGCATCACGCTGACGCCCTTCATCCTCATGGACGTCCCCGCAGGCAACGCGCTGCCTGATCCTTACACCGGAGGCACCGGCCAGCCCGCCTATCCCTGGCGCGGCCGCATCACCGTCGATCCGGCACCGGGCCAGCCCGGCAGCCCCGACAAATCAGCCGGCGCCACCGCCCAGCTCGCAGCCTTCATCGGCACCGCTGCACCTGCCGACTTCACCATCGTCGGCGAAACCGTCGTCTATTCCGGTCCCGTCGAATGGTCGCTGCGCCGGATGGTGCTGCACTACGCCCACCTTGCGGCCGCGGCCGGCGGCGTTGACGCCTTCATCATCGGCTCCGAGCTGCGCGGCCTCACGCAGATCCGCTCCGACGCCTCGACCTATCCGTTCGTCGCCGCGCTCGCCGCCCTCGCTGATGACGTCAAGGCCGTGCTCGGCCCCGCCACCCGCGTCACCTATGCGGCCGACTGGTCGGAATACTTCGGCCATCAGCCGGCCGACGGCACGGGCGATGTCTTCTTCCATCTCGATCCACTGTGGGCGTCGCCATCCATCGACGCCGTCGCCATCGACCTTTATTGGCCGCTGGCCGACTGGCGCGACGGCCGCGACCATGCCGATCTCCTCGCGGACGCCCGCTCCATCTACGATCTCGACTATCTCAAATCCAACATCGCCGGCGGCGAAGGCTTCGATTGGTACTACGCCAGCAGCGCCGATCGCGAGGCGCAGGTGCGCACGCCCATCACCGATGGTGCCGGCAAGCCGTGGGTGTTCCGCTTCAAGGATTTGAAATCCTGGTGGAGCGCCGAGCATTTCAATCGTCCGGGCGGAATTGAATCTCTCACGCCCACCGCCTGGGCGCCGCAATCCAAGCCCGTCTGGTTCACCGAGATCGGCTGCCCCGCCGTCGACAAGGGCGCCAACCAGCCCAACGTCTTCATCGATCCGAAAAGCTCCGAGTCGGTCCTGCCGCATTTCTCGCGCGGCAGCCGCGACGACCTCATGCAGCGCCGCTATCTCCAGGCGTTGCACGAGGGCTTCGATCCGGATCACGACGGCTATATCGCCGGCAGCAATCCCACGTCAGTGCTCTACGACGCGCCGATGCTCGATCTCGATCGCATCTTCGTCTACGCCTGGGATGCGCGGCCCTATCCGGCCTTCCCCGCCGATCTCGACACCTGGGGCGACGGCGCCAACTGGCCGCTCGGCCACTGGATCAACGGCCGCATCGCCAGTCAGCCGCTGCCTCAGCTTATCGCCGCCTTGCTCGACGATTACGACTTCGCCGATGTCGATGTCTCCCGCCTCGACGGCCTCGTCTCGGGCTACGTCGTCGATCGCATCATGTCGGCGCGCGATGCGCTGCAGCCGCTCGAGCTGTCCTGCTTCTTCGACGCGATCGAAAGCGGCGGCCAGATCGCCTTCCGCCATCGCGGCCAGGACGATACCGTCGCTGATCTGACCCCAGACACGCTTGTCGAGAGCAAGGCCGGCGCCGATCTCATCACGCTTACCCGCGCGCAGGAAACGGATCTGCCCGCCTCCGCGCGCGTCAGCTACTCCTCCTCGGAGTCCGAATACCGCCAGGCCGTCGCCGAAGCGCGCCGTCTCGTCGGCGCCAGCGGCCGCGTCGCGCTTGCCGAGCTTCCCGTTGTGATGGAGGCAAATCAGGCATCGCAGGTCGCCGAGGCGTGGCTGTTCGAAGCCTGGGCCGCGCGCGATCGCGCTGCCTTCGCCTTGCCTCCCAGCCGCCTTGCCGTCGAGCCCGGCGACACTCTCTCCATCGACATCGCCGGCAAGCCCCGCTTGTTGCGCATCGCCGAGATCGGCGATCATGGCGCGCGCGACATCGAAGCCCGCAGCATCGATCCCGATGTCTACGGCGGCGTCTCTCCGGTCTCGCGTCCGCAATCGCCGCCCCGCGATGTCCTGACCGGCCAGCCCTTCGGCCTCTTCCTCGATCTGCCGCTTCTGACAGACTCGGAATCACCGCATGCCGGCTACGTCGCCGCGGCGCAACGGCCATGGCCCGGTGCGGTGGCCTTCCTGCGTTCGCCTGAGACCTCCGGCTTCTCGCTCCGCGCCACGGCCACCGCTGCCGTCACGACCGGCGTCACGCTCGACGCTCTCCCGCTCGGCCCGGAGGGCCGCCTCGATCGCGCAACGCGCGTGCGCGTGCAGCTCGACTACGGCCAGCTCCAGTCCGTAACGCATCTCGCCATGCTTGGCGGCTCTAACGCTGCCGCTATTCGCAACGCCGATGGCGGATGGGAGGTGCTGCAGTTCGAAACCGCCGATCTTGTCGCCCCTGCAACCTACGAGCTGTCGAACCTGCTGCGCGCCCAGGCCGGCACTGACGGCGCCATGGCGGCCTCTCTGCCGGCTGGCGCGCGCTTCGTCCTGCTCGATCGCGCGCTCGCCTCCGTCGGCATGTCGCTTGACGACATCGGCCTCGCCTTCAATTGGCGCTTCGGCCCGGCGTCCCGCGACATCGGCCATCCGTCCTATGTCTCGGCAACTCATACGTTCACCGGCGTCGGCCTCAGCCCCTACAGCCCCGTGCACGTCCGCGGCACGCGCACCGCCGGTGATCTCACCATCACATGGACACGCCGCACGCGCATCGGCGGCGACGCCTGGAGCGCCAGCGACGTTCCTCTCGCCGAGGAGAGCGAACGCTACGAAATCGACATCCTCGACGGCGTTACGGTCCGACGCACGATCACCTCCACGTCGCCATCCGCCACATACTCCGCCGCCGATCAGACCGCCGACTTCGGCGCCCCGCAGTCCGCCTGCGCAATCCGCCTCTACCAGCTCGCATCGGGCTACGGCCGCGGCACCGCCCGCACCGCCATCGTCTGAGGTTTGCGCGCAAACATCGCCCCACCCACGGTGTCATCCTCGGGCTCGTCCCGAGGACCCATCCCTCCGCGCGTTTTGATGATCGTACGTTTGCGCCGACCTTCAAACAGCCCATGCCAACGCCACCCACCATGCAGCAGCCGCCGTGGATGGCCGTGGCCTGGGCCGAGCTCGGCCAGTCGGAGGTCAGCGGCGCCGCCGCCAACCCGCGCGTCGTCGATTACTTCCGCCAGCTCGGTCACAGGGCCATCGCCGACGACGAAACCGCCTGGTGCGCGGCCTTCGTCGGCGCCTGCCTCGAGCGCGCGGGCTTTTCCAGCACGCGCTCGCTGATAGCGCGTTCCTATCTCGAGTGGGGCGAGCCCGCCACCGAACCAGCCGCCGGAAGCATTGCTGTTCTCACGCGCGGCGCCAGCACGTCCCTCGGCCACGTCGGCTTCCTCGTCGGCATGACCGACACTGCGGTTTATCTTCTCGGCGGCAACCAGTCCGATGCCGTCAGCGTCGCCCGCTTCGACCGCAGCCGCCTGCTCAGCACGCGCATGCCCACCGCCCGCGCGACCAAGGGCGCAGCAACGGATCGCGAAACCTTCGACCAGGCCCTCGCTCACGTCCTGTCGCTCGAAGGTGGCTGGAGCGACGATCCCTTCGATCCTGGCGGCCCGACCAACAAGGGCATCACGCTCGCCGACTACGCCCGCGAGCGCCGCGTCGCCGTCACGGCCGACACCTTCGCCGGCCTGAAAGCCGAGCTGCGTGCCATCCCCGACCGCCTCGTGCGCGACATCTATCTCACGCGCTACTGGCGTCCCGCGCGCTGCCCGGATCTGCCGCCGCCGCTCGCGCTCATGCACTTCGATGCGGCCGTCAATCAGGGTGTCTCTGGCGCCGCGCGCATGCTGCAGGAAGCGCTCGGCGTCGACATCGATGGCGAGATCGGACCCATCACGCTGGGCGCGGCGCACGGCCAGCCGCTCCGCGTCAGCATCGAGGCCTACGCGGACATCCGCCGCCGCCGCTATCGCTCCCTCACACACTTCTGGCGCTTCGGCCGCGGCTGGCTGCGTCGGGTCGATGCCACCCTCGCACGCTCGTTGAAAGCCCTGCCCTCATCCCCGTCAACACAGGAGACCAAACCCATGCCCGACCCACAGGCGAATTTTCCCTCCGGCTCGCAGGAGGATGCTCCCAACTCCAAATGGTGGGGGCAATCGATGACCATCTGGGGCGCGCTCCTCACCGCGCTGTCGACCGTACTGCCGCTGCTCGGGCCCATCCTCGGCGTCAATCTCACCGTCGATCTGATCGAGAGGCTCGGCCAGGATCTGGTGCTGCTGGTGCAGGCAGCGGGCGGCCTGATCGGCACCATCATGACCATCCTGGGCCGCATGCGCGCGACTACGCTGCTGGAGCGCCGGCCCGTAAAACTGAGGCTCTGACGAGACCTCGGGGCCATCCGGTCGCGAAACCGTGATCGCACATTCATCTGACGTTCAGGTCACTTTCGCATTTTCGGAACCTGGAGGCCGTCGATGTTTTCGCTCTTGCGGCTGGTGAAACCTATCCTCGTTATTGTGGTAACGGCGCTGCCTGCCCAGGCGGCGCCGGCTAATGCCACGACTTGCTTTGACGACTGGTCCGACGCGGCTCCGGTCATGCTCAAGGAAAAGCTGGTCGGCACCCGCGAGCTGCATGAGCAGGCCCGCCAGCACCTGCCTGGCGACCTCGTCCGCATCACGCTGTGCCAGGAGGAGAACCGGTATATTTATCGGCTGCTGGTACGCGATCCCCTCGGCCGCCTGACCGCCGTTACGGTTGACGCCCGCCATCCCTTCGACCGCTAGGACTTAGAAACAAATCTCATTATAGTCCGGCCCGCTGCGGAGGTTTGCCGCCACGCGCTCTCACACAGGGGTCGATCCGTGCGTGTCCTTGTTGTCGAAGACGATCCAGATCTGAGCCGCCAGCTCGTCACCGCGCTGACCGACGCTGGTTATGCCGTGGATTCGGCCACCGACGGCGAGGAAGGTTACTTCCTGGGCGAGACCGAGCCCTATGACGTGGTCGTGCTCGACGTCGGCCTGCCGAAGATGGACGGCATCAGCGTGCTGGAGCAATGGCGCCGCGCCAATCGCAACATGCCGGTCATTATCCTGACGGCGCGCGACCGCTGGAGCGACAAGGTTGCCGGCATGGACGCGGGCGCCGACGACTACGTCGCCAAGCCGTTCCACATGGAGGAACTGCTGGCGCGCATCCGCGCCCAGGTCCGCCGTTCTGCCGGTCACGCCCGTGCCGAGATCGAGTGCGGCTCCCTGCGTCTCGACACCAAGACGGCGCGCATCACGCTCGCCGGCCAGCCCGTGCGCCTCACCTCGCACGAATACCGTCTCCTCGCCTATCTCATGCATCATAACGGTCGCGTCGTCTCGCGCACCGAGCTGGTCGAGCATCTCTACGACCAGGACTTCGACCGCGACTCCAACACCATCGAGGTGTTCATCGGCCGCCTCCGCAAGAAGATCCCGCCCGACATGATCAAGACGGTGCGCGGTCTCGGCTACCGGCTGACCAGGGAAGGCGATGACGCTTAACTCGCTGGCTTTCCGCCTGTTCGCGACAGCGGCTCTGTGGACGCTGCTGGTGCTGGCCATCGCCGGCGTCGTCATCGACTACGTGCACAAGCGCGAGGCGGAAGCCGCCTTCGATACGCGCCTCAGCCAGATACTCACGCAGATCATCGCCTTCAGCACCCTGCACGAGGGCGACGAGCCGCGCGTGCCCAAGATTGTCGGCGAGCCGCTGTTCGAGCTTACGCATTCGGGCTGGTACTGGCAGATCACGCCGCTCGACAACGCCCCCGGCCGCCGCATGGTGTCCGCCTCGCTCGCGGGCGAATCCCTCATCCTCCCCTCCACCCTGAAGAAGCGGCCCGACCCCACCAACATCATCTGGTACAACACCACCGGCCCCGTCGGTGAGTCCCTCCGCATCGCCGAAAACGTCTACAACGCCGGCGAGGACGAATCCCCCCGCTTCTATTCCTTTCTCGTCGCCGGCGACGCAGAGACGACCGCAAGCGTGAATGCCACGTTCCGCCTGCCGTTGACCATTGCGCTGGGCCTCGCCGGCCTCGTTCTCGTGGCTGCCACGCTGTTCCAGGTGCGCTTCGTTCTGTGGCCGCTGCAGGTGATCGAGAAACGCCTGTCCGACATCCGCTCCGGCAACGCCGAAAAGCTCGACGGTGTCCTCCCCTCGGAAGTCGCGCCGCTGCAGACGGAGCTGAACGCCCTTATCAGATCCAACCAGGAGATCGTCGAGCGCGCACGCACGCAGGTCGGCAATCTCGCCCACGCGCTCAAGACGCCGCTCGCCGTCATCCTCAACGAGGCGCGCGACGACAAAGGCACCTCCGCCCAGAAGATCGCCGAGCAGGCGACTGTCATGCACGATCAGGTCAATTACTATCTCGACCGCGCCCGCATGGCGGCGCGCGCGGGCCTCGTCGGCCGGCAGACCGAGGTCTTTCCGGTGGCGGAGGGTATCGTGCGTGCGCTCGAGCGCATCTACAGCGAACGCCGTCTCGATCTGTCCGTCGATTGCCCCGCCACTGCGCGTTTCCTTGGCGAAAAGCAGGATCTGGAGGAGATGCTCGGCAATCTCCTCGACAATGCCTGCAAGTGGGCCGCCTCGCGCGTCGTGTTGAAGGTGGTTGCCGATGAAGCCGCTGCTCGACCGGTCCTGCGCATCAGCGTCGATGACGACGGCCCGGGACTGACGCCCGAGCAGCGCGCACAGGGCATCGCCCGCGGCCGCAAGCTCGACGAGACGAAGCCCGGCTCCGGCCTCGGCCACTCCATCATCGCTGAGCTGGCCCAGTCCTATCGCGGTACGTTCGCGCTGGAGCAGGCCTCCCTCGGCGGCCTCAGCGCCCGCCTGGAACTCCCGGCGGCCTGAGTTCCCCCATCAAACCCCCAACGCCCCAGTTTCGCCGGAATCGGTGTAGAAGTCGAAAGCAGCAGTTTGCGCTGGCGCCGGTCCGCCTATGGCGGCCGCTCGCTAATCGCATGCAAGGGGGAATTGCCCATGCGCACCATCGTTATCCTCACCGCGCTCGCGGTGTCTGCCGGCGTGTCCGGCTGCGGCCCCGATGGCCCATCCAAGGCCGACACCGGAACCGTAGTCGGCGCTGTGGCGGGTGGCGTCATTGGCAGCCAGTTCGGCCGTGGTGGTGGCCGCGTGGCGGCGACTGTGGTTGGCGCCGTTGCCGGCGGCATCATCGGCAACGAGATCGGCCGCTCCCTCGACCGCGAGGACCGCCGCAGGGCCGAGGAGGCCGAGTTCGACGCCCTGGAGCGCGGGCCATCCGGCGTCGGCCGGCCCTGGCGCAACCCGGACAGCGGCCGCTATGGCGAGGTCATCCCGGAAGAGCGCTTCCGCCGCGGCGATCTGGACTGCCGCCGCTACGTGCACACCGTTTTCATTGATGGTCGCCCGCAGACCATGCGCGGCACCGCTTGCCGCAACCGCGACGGCACCTGGCGCAGCGTCGCCTGACGCCCCCATTTGCCGCGGGCTGACCCGCGGCAAATGCCCGCCGCCTTGCCTGCGCCTTGTCACCCGGCTTTACCGTGCCTATTGAGATGGCATGCTTTGAGCCTTGGTAGGGTAATGACACTGTGGATGGCCTTTGCGGTGTTGACGGCCGCCGTGCTCGCGGCGTTGCTGCACCCGCTGTTGCGGCCCGCCGCCCGCCCGCCCGCCGCCGCTGACGCCGATCTCGCCGTCTACCGCGACCAGTTGTCCGAACTCGAGGCCGAGCGGACCCGCGGCCTCATCCCCGACATTGAAGCTGACGCCGCGCGCACCGAGATCGCCCGCCGCGTTCTCGCCAGCGCCGATCGCGTGGCGACAGAAGTTGCCGCGCCCGCCGCTGCGCACGACGCTCGTGTTCGCACTGTCGGCCTGAGCCTCGCCATGATCATGCCCGTCGTGGCCATGGCACTTTATCTTCTCGTCGGCTCGCCCGGCGTGCCGGACTATCCCTTCTCCGCCCGCACCGCCCCCTCCACCGACGCTGCGGGATTGCCGCAGCTTATCGCCCGCGTCGAAGCGCGCCTGCGCGAGCATCCCGAGGACGGCGAGGGCTGGGATGTCATCGCGCCTGTCTATCTGAAGCAGGCACGCTACGCCGACGCGGCCGACGCCTTCACGCGCGCCATCGCCGCGCTGGGCGAGTCGCCTCGCCGCCTCGCCGGGCTCGCGGAAGCCAGCATCTTGCGCCACGACGGCATCGTCACCGAGACGGCACGCGTCAGCTACGAGAAGCTGGTGAAGCTCGAGCCGTCGCGCCCCGAGCCGCGCTTCTGGATGGCTGTCGCGCAGGAGCAAGATGGTCGCATCTCCGACGCGGTTGCTGCCTATGACGCATTGCTCCGCGACGCACCTGCGGATGCCTCCTGGCGCACGGCGGTCGCCGAGCGCCGCGATGCTGCACGCGCGCGTCTGTCCCCAACGGATACATCACGGGCACCGGTTGTCGCCGACCGCGGCCCTACGGCCGACGATGTTGCCGCCGCCGAGCGCCTGACGCCGGAGGCTCGCACCGAGTTCATCAATCAGATGGTCGCCGGATTGGCCGAGCGCCTGCGCCAGGACGGCGCGGATCTCGCCGGCTGGCAGCGCCTCATCCGTGCCTACATGGTGCTCGGACGCAATACCGACGCGCTCTCGGCCCTCGCCGATGCGCGCCGCGCGTTCGCCAACGAGCCGCCATCCCTTGCCGTACTCGACGCATTGGCCAAGAGCTTGAGGATCGAATCCTAGATGACCCGACGCCAGCGCAGGGCCGTTCTGATCCTCGGATGCGTCGCCGTTATCGGCGTGGCCGTCGGTCTCGTGCTGGTGGCGTTGCGCGACACCATCGTATTCTTCCACACGCCCACGGCCGTCGCCGAAAAAGGTCTTCACGCCGGTCAGCGGTTCCGCCTCGGCGGCCTCGTGGCCCAAGGCAGCTTGAAGCGCGGCACGGGCACCGATGTGGAATTCGCTGTCACCGATACAACCAAAACCATAATCGTGAGCTATCGCGGCGTGCTGCCCGATCTGTTTCGCGAAGGGCAGGGCGTGGTCGCGGAGGGTGCGCTCGATGCCGCCGGCCACTTCCGCGCTGATACCGTGCTCGCCAAGCACGACGAAACCTACATGCCGCCCGAGGTCGCCAAAGCGTTGAAAGAGCAGGGCGTGTGGCAGGGCACGGCCAAGGCTGCCGAACCGGGGAGAAGGTAACGCGTGATCGTCGAGATCGGCCATTTCGCTATGATCCTGGCGCTGATCGTCGCCGGTGCGCAGACCGTGCTGCCGGCGTGGGGCGCGCGTTCCGGCGACGCGCGGCTGATGACGTTTGCCGAGCCTGCCGCGCTCTCACAACTGGCCCTCGTGCTGATCGCCTTCCTGGCCCTCACCTATGCTTACGTCACCAGCGACTTCTCGGTCGCCAACGTCTGGGCCAACTCGCACTCCACCAAACCGCTCGTCTACCGCATCTCCGGTGTCTGGGGGAACCACGAGGGCTCGATGCTGCTCTGGGTCCTGATCCTGGCGCTGTTCGGCGCCTGCGTCGCGCTCTTCGGCGGTAATCTGCCGTCGAGCCTCAAAGCCAACGTCCTCGCCGTGCAGGGCTCGATCGCTGTCGCCTTCCTTCTCTTCATTGCGACCACGTCCAATCCCTTCCTGCGCCTCGATGCGCTTCCGGCCGACGGTCAGGGCCTGAACCCAGTCCTCCAGGACCCTGCGCTCGCCATCCATCCACCGCTGCTCTACGCGGGCTATGTCGGCTTCTCGATGTCGTTCTCGTTTGCGGTCGCAGCTTTGCTCGACGGCCGCACGAGTGCCGCCTGGGCGCGCTGGGTCAGGCCATGGACGCTCGCCGCGTGGATCTGCCTCACCGCCGGCATCGCTATGGGCTCATGGTGGGCCTATTACGAGCTGGGCTGGGGCGGCTGGTGGTTCTGGGACCCGGTCGAGAACGCCTCCTTCATGCCCTGGCTCGCGGGCACCGCGCTGCTGCACTCCGCCCTCGTCATGGAAAAGCGCGAAGCCCTGAAGGTGTGGACCATCCTGCTCGCGATCCTCACCTTCTCCTTGTCATTGATGGGCACGTTCCTCGTGCGCTCGGGCGTGCTGACCTCCGTGCATGCCTTCGCCGTCGATCCCAAGCGCGGCATCTTCATCCTCGGCATCATGACCGTCTTCATCGGCGGTGCCCTGGCGCTGTTCGCGCAGCGCGCGCCGGCGTTGAAGCTCGGCGGGCTGTTCGCGCCGCTGAGCCGCGAAGGCAGCCTCGTCCTCAACAACGTCCTGCTGACCACCGCCACTGCCACCGTGCTCGTCGGCACGCTCTATCCGCTCGCGCTCGACGCGTTCTCCGGCGCGCGCATCTCCGTCGGCCCGCCGTACTTCAACATGACGTTCGGCCCGCTGATGATCCCGCTCTTGCTGGCGTTGCCGTTCGGCCCGGCGCTGGCCTGGAAGCGCGGCGATCTCGCCGCCGCCTCTCAGCGGCTGCTGGCTGCCGCCGCCGTCGCGCTGGCCGCTGCCGTCCTGGTGATGGCGATCTCCGTGCGCGGCCCCTGGCTCGCGCCCTTCGGCATCGCGCTCGGCGTCTGGGTCGTGGCCGGCGCCGTCGCCGATGTAATCTTCCGCACCAAGCTCGGCGTCGCTCCCCTCGCGGAATCTGGCCGCCGCCTGGTCAACCTGCCGCGTGCGGCCTGGGGCAGTACCATCGCCCATGCCGGCGTCGGCATCATGGTCATCGGCATCGTCGCGGTCACCGCTTGGCAAAGCGAGAAGATCCTCGTCATGCGCCAAGGCGAACGCACGGATATCGCGGGCTACGATCTCACCTACCGCGGCGTCGTTCCCAATCAGGGCCCCAACTGGCGCGAGCAGTCCGCGATCCTGCAGGTATCGCACAACGGCCAAGCCGTCACCGAGCTCACGCCCTCCAAGCGCACCTACGATATGCCGCCGCAGACCACGTCGGAAGCCGGCATCCACGGCGCCTGGTCAGGTGATCTCTATGCCGTGCTCGGGGACGAGACGCCGGACGGCGGACGCGTCGTCCGCTTGTATTTCAATCCGCTCGTCAAATGGATCTGGCTCGGTGCCGTCATCATGGCCCTGGGCGGCGGGTTGTCGCTCAGCGACCGGCGGCTCAGGGTCGGCGCGCCCCGCAAGTCCCGCACGGCACCCGCGCCCGTGGCTGCGGAGTGACGCCGATGTCGCGACGCACGCACATCATCCGTCTCGCCGTCCTGCTGGCGCTGCTGATGCCCGCAGGCGCCCGTGCCGTCGAGCCCGACGAGATCCTCTCGGACTCCGCTCTCGAAACCCGCGCGCGCAACCTCTCCGCCGAACTGCGCTGCCTCGTGTGCCAGAACCAGTCGATCGACGACTCCAACGCGCCGCTCGCGAAGGATCTGCGCGTGCTGGTGCGCGAACGCCTCGTCGCCGGCGACAGCGACGACGCCGTCTTGGATTTCATTGTTGCCCGCTACGGCAGCTTCGTTCTGCTGAAGCCGCCGCTCGGACCGGAGACCATCCTTCTCTGGACGGCCCCGCTCGTGCTGCTGGTCGGAATTGGCACCGGCATCCTGCTGCGCTTGCGCCAGCGCAGCGAGCGCGAAGCGGCCGCCACCGACCCACTGTCGCCCGAGGAAGGCGAACGTCTCCGCAAAGTCCTCAAGGCTGGAGACTGACGTTCAGCGTGGAAACGGTGATGCGCCACACATCAACGCCCACCCTCCAAATCATGGCCGCCTTCTTGGTCATGACGTTTGTGGGAATGCGGCAGCGTGCTGGGGGTAGCCCATCTTCTGCAGTGTCATCCCGGGCAAGCGCGGGCCGAGGCGATGGCTAGGGCCATAACGTGGCTTCCCGCGCGCGACCCGGGACCCAGAGTCCCGTGCGGCAGCCGGACCTACCGCTTGCGCGCGCTCTGCTCGCCCGGAGCCTGCGCATGCGACGGGTTCTCGCCCGACAGCCGCAGCAGCAATGCCGGTGTCGCGAGCCCCGTCACCGGCAGTGCCTTGGCTTCCTCATAGGTCTCGATCGCCGACCGCAGCGTCGCGCCGAACGTCCCATCGAGCTTGCCCTGATAGAAATTCTGCTGCTGCAGGCGCTCCTGCAACTCCTTCATCGGTCGTCCCGATGGCAGCACGTGCGCGCTTCGCAGCGCTTCGATGCGGCTCGCAAAGGCGCCCGCATTCACCGCGGTGTTGGCGACCGTCTCGGACTTCGGCGTGCGGGCAAGCTCTCCGTTCTGCATCATCACCTTCGACCGTACGTAGGTGCCGACGTTGATGCCGACCACCGCCGGTCCCTCCGGCGTGTCGATCAGCAGCGGCGATCCGGATGACGCCCCACCCGTATCGCACGTGTGCAGGATCATGCGCTCCGACGACAGGAAATCGGGTGCAATGGTGGACCATTCCGCGTTGTCGAAATCGCGCGCGACGCCGCAAGGCTTGGAATAGGCCGCCTTCCACTGCGCGAAATCCCGGTGGTAGGAAATCTGATAGACGCGATTGGCGCGTGCTTCCTCCATGATCTCGGGGAGCGACAGCACCCGCACCGCGAGCGATCTCTTGGCACAAATATCTCTCGACATCCTGACCAGCGCCCAGTCGTAGGCCGCATCGATCGGCGGACGTATCCGCATGCGGAAATCGCCGGAGACAATATTCTGCGCCGACGAGCGGCTCGCAAATCCCTCCACGCGCGCCGTATCGCGAGACCGGCCGTGGTTGCGCGAAAACACGAAGTTGCCCGCGTTCGACGATCGGCCGCCGGCTACGCAGTGCGCCGCCGTTGCCACGATCCTATCGCTGACGCAGAACGCCGAGCACACCGTCCGCGTGCGGTCATTGTAAAGGATGCCGATGGCCTGCGCGGCGGCATCGTATCGATCCGGCACGGCCTGCCGGTCATCGCGGCCAAAAACCGCTATTTTCTGCACTGAACTCGATGCGTCCGGCGCAACCGCTGGCAGCGGCCCAGCGGCGCCAGTTGTGGTAAACGCGGCGAGAAGCGCCAGCGCTGCCGCTGGCGCAACTTGCTTGCTCACTGAAAGGATTCCCCGCATCTGCACAAATCCCCGTGGCGTCTAAGCTAGGCATATTACCAAACTTTAATACCGCAGAAAGGTCATCGTAAGGAGCGCGTCACTAAATCTCGGACACCGTATGCACAAGAATGTGCCAGCTTCTCACAACCGAGGCCTCCTGATGCAAACCTCTCCCAATTCACCAGAAGCGCAGAGCGGCCGGCCCCGTCTTCGCCGGGGCACTGTGATCGCCTCTGCCGTTCTGGGCGCCGGCCTGTTGGGCACGGCGTTTCTGATGCCGTCTACGCCGACGCTCGCGCAGCTCAAGCCGGCCGATAGCGTCCAGACCCCCTTCGGCCGCGCGCCGTTGACGTTCGCCGATATCGTCGACCGCGTTAAGCCCGCCGTCGTCAGCGTGCAGGTCACGAGTGGCGCCAAAGTGGCAGCCAAAGGGCGCAATCCGCGTGGTTCCTTCCCCGATCTCCCCGAAGATCACCCGTTCAACGAGTTCTTCAAGAACCTGCCCAAAGAGTTCCGCGGCAACCCCAATCAGATGCCACGTCCGACCCAGGCCCAGGGCTCCGGTTTCGTGATCTCCGCTGATGGTTTTGTCGTAACCAACAATCACGTGGTCGACGGGGCGGCCAAGGTGCAGGTGAGCTTCGACGAGCAGAACAAGTTCGAGGCCGATGTGGTCGGCACCGATCCGCGCACCGACATCGCTCTGCTCAAGATCAAGGCGTCCAAGTCGTTCCCGTTCGTGAAATTCGCCGATAAGCCCGTCCGCGTTGGCGACTGGGTCATCGCCGTCGGCAACCCATTCGGCCTCGGCGGCACGGTCACGGCCGGCATCGTCTCGGCCGGAAGCCGTGACATCGGCTCGGGCCCCTATGACTTCATCCAGATCGACGCCGCGGTCAATCGCGGCAACTCGGGCGGCCCCACGTTCAATCTCGACGGCGAGGTGATCGGCGTCAACACCGCCATCTACAGCCCGTCCGGCGGCAACGTCGGCATTGCCTTTGCCGTCCCGGCCAAGACTGCCGGCGAGGTCATCAATCAGCTCCGGTCGTCCGGCAGCGTCAGCCGCGGCTGGCTCGGCGTGAAGATCGAGAGCATTGATGACGACAAGGCCGCCGGCCTTGGCCTGGGCGAAGCCCGCGGCGCGCTCGTCAACGAGGCGACCGCTGGCGGTCCCGCGGTCGCAGCCGGTCTGAAGGCCGGCGACGCCATTGTGGCCGTCAACGGCGAGAAGATCCGCGACAGCCGCGAGTTGGCCCGCAAGATTGCCGAGTTTGCGCCCAACACGAAGGTCAATGTCGAGGTCTTCCGTTACGGCAAGACGCAGAACGTCTCCGTCACGCTCGGCTCCTTTCCGGGCGCCAAAGAGCTCGCCAAGCTCGAGGAAGAGCCGGTCAACCCGGCCAGCACGGAACTCAGCCAGCTTGGCATTTCCCTGGCTGGTGTCAGCGGCAAGGCCTCGGGCGACGACGGCGTCATGATCAGCGACGTCGAGAACGGTTCGGACGCCGCGACCAAGGGTCTGAAGAACGGCGACTATATCCTCGAGATTCAGGGCGTTCCGGTCACCAAGGCCGCCGACGTCGAAGCCGGCGTCAAGAAGGCCAAGGATGCCGGCCGCAAGGCCGTCCTTCTCAGGATCAAGTCCGGTGAGGCGGTCCGCTTCGTGGCTGTTCAGTTGAAGCCGGCCTGAGCTGGGGTAATAAAGGGTGACGAGCGCCATGGCGTATCCGGCAAACCCGGGTGCGCCGTGGCGCGTTGATCAGAATTACGGGCCGCCTGTCGCAGGCAGCTTACAAAGCAGGTGCCGGCATGCGCGTTCTCGTTATCGAGGATGACCGTGAGATTGCCCACTTCCTTCAGAAGGGTCTGAAGGAGAGCGGGCACGGCGCCGATCTCGTGGATGACGGTGAGGCCGGCCTCGAGATGGCCCGCTCGGGCGACTACGATGTCCTCATTGTCGATCGCATGCTGCCGCGCCGCGACGGTCTCTCCGTCATTCAGACCCTGCGGGCCGAGGGCAATCGCACCGCCGTTCTCATTCTCTCCGCGCTCGGCGAAGTGGACGATCGCGTCAAAGGTTTGAAGGCCGGCGGCGACGACTATCTGACCAAGCCCTTCGCCCTCTCCGAGCTTCTGGCGCGCATCGAGGCCCTGGCACGCCGCTCCGCGCCCGAGGAGCTGGAGACGCGCTACACCGTCGGCGATCTCGTCCTCGACCGCCTGTCGCACAAGGTCACCCGCGCCGGCGAGCCGATCCTGCTGCAGCCGCGCGAATTCCGCCTGCTTGAATATCTGATGAAGCACGCAGGCCAGGTGGTCACTCGCACCATGCTGCTCGAGAACGTCTGGGATTATCACTTCGATCCGCAGACGAATGTTATCGATGTGCACGTGTCCCGGCTCAGGTCCAAGATCGACAAGACGTTCGACAAAGCCCTTTTGCATACCGTGAGGGGCGCCGGATACATGATCCGAGATGGCGCAGATTAGAGTGCTTCCGGAAAAGTGGGAGCCGGTTTTCCGATAAGAAGCACGGCAGAAAAAAGGTCTAGGGTGTTTGAGCGATTCAACGAAAGTCGAGAACACCCTAGGCTCCTGGTGGCAACGCCGCTCCGTCTGGCGCTGCTGGCCGTCGCGGCGCTTCTGGTGCTGCTCGCGCTGCTGATCGGCTGGACGTTCGCCGAGACCAACACCGTGCTTGCACGTCAGGTGGCCCGTACCGTGGCCGCCGACACGACGGCGCTGAGCGAGGAGTTCGAGCGCACCGGCCGGTCAGGTCTTCTGGCGCAGATGGAGGAACGCCGGCTCGCCGACCCCGACGCCATCTTCCTCCTGCTGGGACAGCGCGGCGGACCTCAGATCGGCGGCAACATCTCATATGTCGCGTCCGAGCATGATCGGCCTGGGGATGGATACGTCTTCCGCTATTCCCGCCGTTCAAACGGCCCCGAGCGCCTCGGCGCCGCCACCCAGCGAACGCTCCCCGACGGCAGCGTCCTGATCGTCGGCCGCGATATCGACGAGCAGCGCACGCACATCGAGCGCGTGCGCTTCGTTCTCCTCGGCGGCATGGTCGCAGTTGCCCTCGTTGGGCTCGGCAGCGGGTTGCTGCTGAGCCGTCATATACTGCGGCGCATCGACGGCATGGCCAGCGCCAGCCGCGCCATCATGGACGGCAATCTTTCGGGGCGCATTCCGCGTGGCGGCACCGGCGACGAACTCGATCGTCTCGCCGGCAGTCTCAACACCATGCTGGAGCGCATCGAACGGCTGATGATCGGCCTGCGCGAGGTCTCCGACAACATTGCCCATGACCTGAAGACGCCGCTCAATCGCCTGCGCAATCGTGCGGAGGCTGCCCTGCGCGATGACCGCGGCAGTCCGGCATGGCGCGATGGCTTGGAGCGGACGATCGAAGAGGCGGACGACCTCATCAAAACCTTCAACGCGCTGCTCCTCATCGCCAAGCTGGAAGCCGGGGCCGTCGACGAAACCTTGGAGCCCATGGACCTCGCGGAGGTCGTGGCCGACGTTGCCGAACTGTATGCGCCTGCGGCCGAGGATGCGGGCTTCCGCCTGGAGCACACGGCCGTATCGCCCATTCCCGTGCGTGCCAACCGGCAGCTTGTCGGCCAGGCTCTCACCAATCTCATCGACAACGCCTTGAAGTATTCGGCCAGGCGGCCCCAGCCGGACACGATGGCGCCCGCCATCTCCATCACCGCCGTCGCGCTGGACGGCAAAGCCGTCATCAACGTTGCGGATCGCGGACCGGGCATCGCCGCCGCCGACCGCGAACGCGTTCTGAAGCGCTTCGTGCGCCTGGAGGTCAGCCGCTCGCGCCCCGGAACAGGGCTGGGCCTCAGCCTCGTCACCGCCGTCGCCCAGATGCATGGCGGCGCCGTGCGCCTCGAAGACAACGAGCCCGGTCTGCGCGCCATTCTCGAACTGCCGCTTGATTCCACCCCGCGTCCTGTCGCCCCGGACAAGCCTTCGACTTCCGCAGTCGTTAAGGTGGAGGCATGACGACAGACGCCGCCGACACATCCCTGCCGCTGCGCGAGCGTCTCCGCGAAGCGCCGATCCCGCACGACCACACGCGCGTAGATGTGCAGATGGGCGATTTCGAAGTCGCCTGCCGGGAGCAACCTTCGCTCTCGCCGCTGCTGGAACGACTGCGCGACCCGCGCGTGCGCGACCTCGTCAACGGCGTCTTCGGCTGCTCGCCCTACCTTTCGGGTCTCGTCCAGCGCGATCCAGCCCGGCTGCTGCGCCTGCTCGACGCTGTTCCTGAAGCGCATCTGCCGGCGCTGTCGCACGATCTGGCCCGTGCCGTCGGGGCGGCGTCCTCGTTCGCCGACGCCATGCGCGCCCTGCGCCTGTTCAAGGCCGAGGTCGCCTTGCTCGTCGCGCTTTGCGACCTGGGCGGCGTCTGGCCCGTCATGCAGGTGACGGCTGCACTCACCTCCGCCGCCGATGCAGCCGTTGCCGCCGCCGTGCGTTTCCTCTTTGCCCAGGCTGTGGCCAAAGGCGACTGGCTCGCCCAGGATCGCGCCGCGCCTGAAGCCCATTCCGGCTACATCGTCCTCGGGATGGGCAAGTTCGGCTCCGGCGAGCTCAACTATTCCAGCGATATCGACCTCATCGTCTTTTTCGAGCCCGATCTCGTGCCGCTGAAGGCCGGCATCGAGCCGCTCGCCTACTTCGTGCGCATGACGCGCGACCTCGTCCGCCTGCTGCAGGAGCGCACCGGCGACGGCTACGTCTTCCGCACCGATCTGCGTCTGCGCCCCGATCCCGGCGCCACGCACGTCGCCATGTCCACCCCCGCCGCGCTCAACTACTACGAGAGCTTCGGCCAGAACTGGGAACGTGCCGCCCTCATCAAGGCGCGTGCCGTCGCCGGCGACATTGCCAGCGGCAACGCCTTCCTGCAGGAGCTGTCACCCTTCATCTGGCGCAAGTATCTCGACTTCGCCGCCATCGCCGACATTCACGCGATGAAGCGCCAGATCCACGCCTTCAAGGGCTTCGGCCACATTGCCGTCGCCGGGCACGACATCAAGGTCGGCCGCGGCGGCATCCGCGAGATCGAGTTTTTCGTCCAGACGCAGCAGCTCATCGCCGGCGGCCGGCAGACGGACCTGCGTGTGCCCCAGACCCTCGGTGCCCTATCCAAGCTCGCGGAGCGCGGCTGGATCAAACCCGTGGTCGATCACGAGCTGGCCGATGCCTATCGATTCCTGCGCCGCATTGAGCACCGGCTGCAGATGATCGCGGACGAGCAGACCCAGACGCTGCCCGACAGCGCCGCCGACCTGGAGCGAGTCGCGTACTTCTCGGGCTACGCCGGAACGCCGGATTTTGCCGCCGCTTTAATGGCCGAGCTTGCGCGCGTCCAAAGCCACTACGCGGCGCTGTTCGAGAACACGCCGGACCTGTCGCGCGACGGCGCCAACATGGTCTTTGCCGGCGAGGCGGATGATCCCGCCACCGTTGCCGCTCTGTTGGCCATGGGTTTCACCAATCCCTCACAAGTCATTGCCTCCGTCCGCGGCTGGCATCATGGCCGCTATCCCGCCGTGCGCAGTCCGCGCGCCCGCGAGCTCCTGACAGAAGTCCAGCCTCTGCTCATCGACGAGCTGTCCAAGACCGCCGATCCCGATCTCGCCTTCATCAGCTTCGATCGGTTTCTCTCTGAGCTGCCATCGGGCGTGCAGCTCTTCTCCCTGCTGCGCGCCAATCCGAGCCTGTTGCGGCTCATTGCATCCATCATGGGCTCGGCGCCGCGCCTTGCCGGCATTCTGAGCCGTCGCCGCCGCATTCTCGATGCCGTGCTCGATCCGGGCTTCTTCGGCAGCGTGCCGAGCGAGGACGCGCTGGCCGCCATGATCGATCGGGAGGTGGCCGGTGCGCCCGATCTGCAGGAAGCGCTCGACCGCGCCCGCGTCGTCGGCAACGAGCAAGGCTTTCTCATCGGCGTGCGTGTGCTGTCGGACAGCATCGGTGCAGGCCAGTCCGGCGGCGCGTATGCGCGATTGGCCGAGCAGCTCATTGCGGCCCTGCAGTATCGCGTCGAGGAAGAGATGGCGCAGGCGCACGGCCGCTTGCCCGGCGGCGGTGCCGTCATCCTCGCGATGGGCAAGCTCGGTGGCCGCGAGATGACCGCGGCCTCCGATCTCGATCTGATTCTGGTGTACGACTGCGATCCTGACGCCCAGCTATCGGACGGACCGCGTCCCCTCGCACCCAGCCAATACTACGCGCGCCTGACGCAACGCCTCATCAGCGCGCTCTCGTCGCAGACGGCCGAGGGGCGGCTCTACGACGTCGACCTGCGCCTGCGCCCGTCCGGCCAGAAGGGGCCGCTGGCGACGTCGCTGTCGAGCTTCGTCAGCTACCAGACCTCGGACTCCTGGACCTGGGAGCACATGGCGCTCACCCGCGCCCGCGCCATCTCCGGTCCCGCCTCTTTGCGAGCCCGCGTCGAGCAGGCCATCCGCGAAACCCTCGTGCGCCCGCGCGATCGGGCAAAGATCGCTGCCGATGTCCGCGACATGCGCCAGCGCATCGAAAAGGAGAAGGCGACCGAGGATATCTGGGACCTGAAGCAGGTCCGCGGCGGCCTCATCGATATCGAATTCATGGCCCAGCATCTGCAACTCATCCATGCGCATCGGCACCCTGATATCCTCGATCAGAACACGGTTCAGGCTCTGCGCAAGCTGCGCGCGGCCGATCTTCTGGACCAGCGCCACGCCGACATCCTGATCCCCGGCGCGCGGCTCGTTAACAATCTGACGCAGGTGATCCGCCTGTGCATTCAAGGCCCTTTCGCGGCAGAGACTGCTCCCGACGGGCTGAAGGACTTGCTGGCCAAGGCCGGCGAAATGCCTGATTTCGAGCGCCTGCAAGGCGAATTGCGCCGGACTCTGACCGAGGTCGCCGCTCTCTTCGATACCGTGGTCGCCTAACTCCCTTTACCCGGCCTTTATCCAACAGCGACGGATCGGGCCTCCCCCTCGCGTTCCTCCGCATGACAGTCGGCACTGTGGCCCAAGTCGGCCCGGCCGGTCCATTCACGGAGTTCTTCATGTCCAAGCGCAAGACCATCTTCATCGTCGCCGGTGCCCTCGTCGCCGTCGGTGCCGTGGCCGCCATTTCCGCTCCCGGCGATCGCGGTTTTCGCGGCGGCGACGCCATGACGTTCGGCGGCTGGGACGGCGATCGGTTCATGGACGGCGGCCGGCGCGGCTGGTGGCGCCAGCCCATGACGCAGGATGAGTTCGATGCCACGACACGCGCGCGTTTCGCCCGCCTCGACAAGAACAGCGACGGCGTCATCGACGCCTCCGAGATTGAGGCCGTCCTGACCAAGCGCTTCGAGCACCATGGGAAGCATGGTCGGCGTTTCGGCCAGCGCCTGATGCACGCCTTCGACACCGATCGCGACGGTAAGGTCACCAGGGACGAGTTCACATCCACCGTGCGCAGCCGGTTCGCGCAGATGGACCTCAACAACGATGGCCGCATCACGGATGACGATTTGCCGCCGCGCCTGCGCGGCCGCGACATTCTCGCGCGCGACAGCGGCATGGGCTTTGGGCCCGGTCGCCGCATTCTCCGCCTCCTGCGCGACGCCGACACCAACAAGGACGGCGTCGTCACGCTCGACGAGGCCATGACGGCTGCGGACAAGCACTTCGCCAGTCTCGACCGCAACAAGGACGGCGTGCTTGATACGGCCGATCGGGACGCCTTGCGCACCGAGACCGTCGACTACCGGGTCAAGCGCTTCATCCACTATTTCGGCGCCGATGCCGACGGCAAGGTCACCAAGGAGCAGTTCGCCGCCAAGGCCAAGGAGCGTTTTGCTCGCATGGACCTCAACAATGATGGAACCATCTCCCGTGACGAGCGGCCCGGCTGGCGCCGCGGCCACCATGGCGAGCGCCGCGGCTGGTTCGGCCGGGGCGGCCGCGACCACGAGGACAGGAATGACGCGCCGGAGACCAAGCCTGGCGACAGCCAGCAGCCCAAGTAGTGCGGCGCGCGGTTGACGATTTGTGATGGTGGCGCATCGTGGTGCCGCTAAAATCGGCGGCTCTCGGTGTGCATGCCGGACTAGGGCTGCGTGTCGAGAGCATGAGGGGCCGAGAGTGGCCGTCGCGCATGAGGATAGGATTGGCACGCAAGAGCGAGCCAGAGCCTGGAGGGGCAGGCATGGTGGCGCCCGCAGTGGACGATGCGGCGCTTCTGAAGCGATTGGCACGGGGCGAGGCGTTCGCGTTTCGCTCGGTGGTGGATCGTTACCTGTCGCACCTGCTCGGCGTGGCACGACGCATGCTGCGCGACGATGCGGAGGCGGAGGACGTGGCGCAGGAGGCGCTCATGCGCTTGTGGCGCAATGCCGGCTCCCTCGAGCTCGGTCCGGGCGGCCTGCGGCCATGGCTGACCCGCGTCACGTCGAATCTGTGCATAGATCGCATTCGTGCCAGCCGCAACACGAGCGTGGTCGAGGAGGTGCCCGAGACCGCCGAGCCTGCGGGCCAGTTCTCGCAGTTGGCGGAGAAGGATCTGGCGCGGCGCGTCGATGCGGCGTTGAAGAACCTGCCCGAGCGGCAGCGGCTGGCGCTCACCTTGTTTCACTACGAGGGATTGAGTCAGATCGAGGTCGGCCAGATTCTCGGTGTGTCCGATGAGGCGGTCGAATCGCTGCTGGGCCGGGCCCGGCGCGCGTTGAAGGCAGAACTGAAGAACGAATGGCAGCAGCTGCTGCCCGAGCAAGAGAAATGAGAGGCAAGGCTGAGGCCTTGAGAAGACCATGACGCAAGATCGCTCGAACATGGCTCCCGGCGACCTCGAGGCGCTGCTCGACGCCTACGGTGCCGACACGAGCCGGTGGCCGAAGCAGGCCCAGGCGCGGGCCGGCGTGCTGCTCGCTGCGGATGCGGAGGCCAGCCGTCTGGTGGCGGAAGCCAGGGCGCTCGATACCCTGCTCGGCCGTGCGCCGCTGCTGGCGCAGGAACGGCATGCGGCCTTGGCGGACCGCATCGTCGCGCGGGCCTTGAGCGGTGCATCGCCGGATGCGGCGCGCAAGGCTGCAGCCCAGACGTCGGGCATCGTCATTCCCTGGCCCGGCGCGGCGCGCGAGCGCGCGAAGACGCCCGCCTGGAAGCCCAGCCGCCGGCCGGTGTGGAGCGCGGCAGCCCTGCTCGCCGCGTCGCTCTGCATCGGCATCTTCGTCGGCACCCAGGACCTCGCCCCCGGTACGGTCAACAATCTGATGGAAGCCGTGACGATGGACTCCGACTTCGATCAGACCGCGGCGGCCATCGGCAGTGACGGTCTGTCCGTCGCGCTCGACGAGGAATTTCTATGACCAGTGCTGACGCGGCCAGCGCACCAGAACCGGCGCGCGCCTCGCGCCGAATCCGCTACACGCTCATCGCCTCGCTGGCGCTGAACCTGCTGTTTGTCGGCACCATCGGCGGGTCGATCTGGGCATTCCGGCATCACGCGCCCTGGTCGATGAGCGGCGTCAACGCGCACCTGCTCGGCTTCACCGCGACGCTGCCGAGCGAGCGCAAGTATGCCGTGTGGCAGGCGACCCGCGAGGAACGGCGCGCGCTCAGGCCGCTGCGCAAGGAGGTGAGGGCGGCTCGTGCGGAAGCCCGCCAGGCGCTTCTCGCCCAACCCTTCGACAAGCAGAAGTTTTCCGCCGCCCAGATGCGCGTGCTCGAAGCCGAAGTGACCGCCCGGCGTGCCGCGCATCAGCTTTTCATTGCTGTCGCCGACGTTCTGAGCCCCGAGGAGCGCGCCGCCTTCGCGCGCTGGCGGCCGCCACCCGGCTGGCGCGCCAAGCGCGGCGAGCGCCGCGACGAGAACGTGCAGCAGCCGCAGTCCTTCGCCCCAGCGTCGGCTCGCTGAACTAGGCCGTGAACTCATAATACTCACTGCCACAAGGCCAAGCTTTCGTCCGGACTTCGGACCAAAGCCGACGTTGCCGCGCAACCGTGCTACTTCTCAGTTTGACCCAACTCGGACATTCTGGGGCTCGCGAACGTGCACCCTGCTGGTCCGGCGGAAGGGGCGACGGACGGTTCGCAATCAGCCGAAGCTCTGGCACGATCGTAAGATGGCGGCGGGGACATAAGTGTTCTGGAGAAACAGCCTTTCCGGCACCAGCCGTGACGGGTCGGGCGCGTTGCCCGACGCGTAAATTGCGGACACCCTCGGCTGGGCAGCGCGGCAGGCCTCAGCCACATTGCTGCGGCCAGACGGACGGGTGGTCAGGCGCCGCCAGAGCGCACGGCCACCACGCGGTTCTCGACCTCGGTTACGCCGGGGACATCGCGCACCAGTTGCTCGACGTTGCCAATCGGACCAACCATCGTGCCCGTAAGCGTGACCTTGCCCTTCACGACGCTGATGGTGATTGGCAAGCTGCTACTATCACCCAGTGCAGCGCGCACGCGCGACTCTGTGAGCTTGTCGGCGAGCATCGACCGCGTTTCCTCGGTCTCTTGGAATTCCGGTCTCTCGGCGAGTAGCCGCACCATCTTCACGCACGTCTCAATGGGTACGATCGCGGTGTTGAGCACCAAGTGGTAAAGGAGGGGGTTCTGCCAGTCGACGCCGAAAAAGCTGCGCACGATCCCCGCGTGCGCCGCATCGCTGCGCTCGATCTCGCGGCGGGCGGCTGCCGCGTCGGCGATGCCGAGCCGCTGCATCATCACCCGCTCGCGAAAACCCATATCCGCGCACAGGCGCACGCGGAGTACATTGGGTATGTGTCGCAGCACGCCTGTCGCGCCCCAGCCGCGGATCACAACGTTGCCCTTCTTGGCGAGCTCGAGGATTTCCTCGGCCGTGTACCGGGATAGCTTCTCCTTGTCGATCTTCCAGCGCTCCAAGAGCGAGGCCTCGCCTTCGAGATAGCGATGGACGGCGCTCTCTTGCATCCCGAGCCGCTCGGCGAGGTGGTGCTCGACAAGCTCGTGGTGAACCACCGTGAGACCCATCTGATCGGCAAGGGCTGCGGCGACATCCTTACCGCGCGAGCCCATCTCTCGTGTCATTGCGATCACAGCCATGGTGTCCTCCTGTCGCTTTGCTGGCGGCGCGGGTGCACAATCAACCCTCATATCCGGCCCCCTCAGTCGGGCCGCTTTCTGAGCGGAAACTCAACTTGGCCGGCGCCTCGAAGGGCGGCGTCAGCCGGAGCGGCGAGCGCCTGGACGGGGGGCTTCGAGGGAAGCGTTCGCCGTTTGCCCAATGCCCAAGGCTACGGGCTGTTCAGGGGCGCTGTTGCTTCCACACCATCCCCGGATGCGACATGCGTGCGCTCGGCAGCGGGTTGGCCGAAATACATGACGCCCAGGACGAGAAGCATGATGGCGCCAACGATCAGACCGGCCGGGCCAATGCTCGGCGTTGCCTTATCGAGTTCACGACGCGAGTGAAGGTCGCGCGCGAGGTCGTCGCGCCTGCGGAGAAGGTCGTAGTCCATGGCCGTGCTCCTATGCGACTAAAGTCGTAAAACGGTCCAGTGTCGCTTGGGTTCCATCCAAAGAGAGAGCACCGGATTTGTGCATCGCGATGGGCGCTCGCTGTAATGCAACAGGTTAGGCGTGGCTGCGTCCGTCCGCACCACGCCATGGCAAGTGCCGCCACGGCCGCGAGCTGACGCAAAGCTGCGCACCCAATTCCGTAGTCGCCAGGGCCTGATCATCGAGCTGGGAACTGTGAGCACGTGCAAGGGGTGTCGCGCTGGTCCCTGGGACCAGAGTCTGGTCTGGACGTGACAAGCCAACCACCGACGACGCCACCGGCTTGCCCGATTGTCTCTTCGGACGGGGTTGTTCGCGCGCGCCCAGGACCTTACGGACCCCGTGTCTTCGATGAGGTGGCGCGGACAACGATTGCACCTCAGGCGTTCAGAACTGCGACGGACAGGAGCAGCATACGACTGCGGCGATTGGATTGGACGCGGCGGCCGTGGCAATGGCTGGAACGGATGTGTCGACAAGCGTGGATACGTCTGAATTCGTACCAAAGGCTTTATTGATGAGCCTTAACTACCCACTTATGATCACCTCCGGGTCGGAGATGTGCGATGGCGGCGTCGCTCCAGGGGCAGACGATACTCATAGTCGAGGACGAACCTTTTATTGCCCTCGACATGGAGCAAACCCTCAGTTCAGCAGGGGCTCAGGTTATCTCCGCACTTCACATCGGAGGCGCTCGAGGCAGCGCAGAATGCGAACATCTCGGCTGCGGTGCTCGACGTCAATCTCGGTGAAGGCGACTGTGCCCCGCTCTGCGAAGTACTGGATGGGCGACAAGTTCCATTCATCTTCCACACGGGGTATGTGGACGGTGACGTACTCGATAAGTGGCCACGCCCGGTAGTTGCGAAGCCGGCTACACAAGAACAGCTTGTAGAAAGCCTCGCTGCAGCGATGTCCACACACACCCTCAAGCCAATTGCTGCGCCGTCTACCTAGTGAGGTGGTCCCGTTTGTTCGGACAGACATTCCGCTTGGGTAAGTGGATCGTCTGCCGGGGTTAGGCCGCCAAGCGGATCGGCGGCATGCTCTGGTGTCCGAAGTACGCCGCGTCGGGCGTGCGT
>JBJXDX010000105.1:0-59080 GCA_046154585.1 Hyphomicrobiaceae bacterium
CTCTATCACGAGATGATCGAATCGAACGTCAACAAGGACCCGAAGAAGGGCTCGACCGAAGGTTCGAAATGTGCGCTGATCTTTGGCCAGATGAACGAGCCGCCGGGCGCGCGCGCGCGCGTCGGCCTGACGGGCCTGACCGTCGCCGAACATTTCCGCGATCAGGGCCAGGACGTGCTGTTCTTCGTCGACAACATCTTCCGCTTCACGCAAGCGGGCTCCGAAGTGTCGGCGCTGCTGGAACGCATCCCCTCGGCCGTGGGCTATCAGCCGACGCTCGCGACCGACATGGGCGCGCTGCAGGAGCGCATCACGACCACGCAGAAGGGCTCGATCACGTCCGTGCAGGCGATCTACGTTCCGGCCGACGACCTGACCGACCCGGCGCCGGCCACGTCCTTCGCCCATCTCGACGCGACGACCGTGCTGTCGCGCTCGATTGCGGAAAAGGGCATCTATCCGGCCGTGGACCCGCTCGACTCGACCTCGCGCATTCTCGAGCCGCGCGTCGTCGGCGAGGAGCACTATCAGATTGCACGCCGCGTCCAGCAGATCCTGCAGAAGTACAAGTCCCTGCAGGACATCATCGCCATTCTCGGCATGGACGAACTGTCGGAAGAAGACAAGCTGACGGTCGCGCGCGCGCGCAAGATCGAGCGCTTCCTGTCGCAGCCGTTCCACGTCGCCGAGGTGTTCACGGGATCGCCAGGCAAGCTCGTCTCCATCCAGGACACCATCAAGGGCTTCACGGGCCTGTGCAACGGCGACTACGACCATCTGCCAGAGCAGGCGTTCTACATGGTGGGCACGATCGACGAAGCGATCGCCAAAGCCGAGAAGCTGGCGGAGGCTGCCTAACACTTTCGAGCCACGAGGGACGCAAGATGGCGGCAAATGCAGGTCATACGTTCGGCACATGCTGCGACGTGCTGAAGGACGCCATGTCCGATCAGGATTTCGACCCGCTCATTGCGGTCGGTGACGACGGCATCCTCTACATGTCGGTGGGTCTGGTCGATGTCGAGGAGACCGAGCCCGGGATGGTCGACTATCCGGTGCTGTTCTGTCCGTTCTGCGGCAAGGGACTGCAAACCGACGCCGAGATCGACGCCAAAAACAGCGGCCAGCTCTCCTGAGCACTTTGCCGCATCAGCAGGAACGGAACTGAACTTCCATGGCAGGCACTTTCAAGTTCGAGCTGGTTAGCCCCGAGCGCATTCTACTCTCGGAGGACGCCGAGCAGGTGATCGTGCCCGGCATGGAAGGCCAGTTCACGGTGCTTGCCGGGCATGCTCCGGTCATTTCGACCCTGCGGCCGGGCGTGCTCGATGCGCAGGTGGCGGGCGGCCGGCGCCGCGTGTTCGTTCGCGGCGGGTTCGCCGAGGTCGGCCCGGACCGGCTGACGGTTCTCGCCCAGCACATGCTCGACCTCGACAACATGGACGCGGAGAAGCTGGCGTATGAAGTCCGCTCGGCCGAGCAGTTGCTGGCCGAGGCTAAAGATGATGCGGGCAGGATGGTGGCCGGCGAAGCCGTCGAGCAGCTGAAACAATTACGTGCTTAGCCACTCGAATTTGTGTCAGCGAGCGAAGTGCCCGAACTCATGGCTGATTGCCTCATAGATCGGTCGCTTGAACGATACGGATAGCTCCGGCAGCTCTTCAATCCGCGCCCAGCGCCACGCATCGAACTCGGCCTTGTGACCGTTCTTCGCGGTGATGTCGATCTCGGCATCTTCGCCGATGAACCGCATCGCAAACCATTTCTGCCGCTGCCCGCGATAGCGGCCCTTCAGGGCTATGCCGAGCAGATGCTTCGGCAACTCGTAGTCGAGCCACTCGGCAGATTCGGCCAGATACTCGACCGACCGCACGGACGTCTCTTCCTTGAGCTCACGCAACGCGGCATGCCCCGGCGCTTCGCCGCTCGTGATGCCGCCCTGCGGCATCTGCCAGATGTACGCGGATTTGTCGCCAAACCACTTCGGCAAACGGCGGCCAACCCAAACAAGGCCCTGCCGATTCAACAGCATGACGCCAACGCAGGGACGCAGCGGGAGCTGCGCGCCGGTTGCAGGTACGATGTGCGAATCGTGGCGCATGCCTGTGGATAATCGCTGATTCAACCCCCTATTGAACAGCGAGAAATTGAACAGGCGGTGACGGAGGGGGCTGGATTCGGCCGGCAAGCCTGAATTTGTGCGATCTTGGTTAGCGATCCGCGAGCGGCTGCGCTCGGGCGAGAGTGACGAAGTCCCGCACGACCTGCGCATAGACCGCCCGCTTGAACGGCACGATCATGTCGATCAGGTCTCCCGGAGGGATCCATCGCCAAGCGTCGAACTCGGCAGCATGGCCTGGCTGGGGCGAGATATCGATCTCGCCATCCACGCCCGTAAAGCGTACGGCGAACCACTTCTGCTTTTGACCGCGGAAACGCCCGCCCCACGCCGTGCCGAGCAAGTCCGGAGGTAGGTCGTACGTGTACCAGCCTGGAGACTCCCCGATAATCTCGATCGAAACGATCCTGGTCTCCTCGCGCAGCTCACGCCGGGCGGCAACAATCGGATCCTCGCCGTCATCGATACCGCCTTGCGGCATCTGCCACCAGCCGCCTGGCCCCTCGTTCGGCGTATCTGACCTGCGTCCGACCCAGACACGTCCGGAAGCGTTGGCCACCATGATGCCGACGCAGGGGCGATAGGGCAGCGTCGCCGGATCAACTGTCATTCCAGATCCTCAAATGAACCGGGCGCCTGACGGCGCCCGGCAATTTCACTCTCCCTCGCAGACGCCCCGGATCACTCTTTCTTGGTGGGCTCCGTCTGCGCGCTATCGCCGGACTTGGCTTCCGGTTGGGGCGGTGTCTCGACCGGCTCGCCGCGCAGCACTTTCAAGGCGTACTGCAGCTGCTGATCCTTCTCCGGCTCTTTCGGCACATAGGCGGAAGAGCCAGACTCCTCTTTCTTGTCCTTGGCGGCATCACCCCTGAGATGGCCACGCAGGCTGGCTTCGCCGCGTGGCCGCTCAACCGATGACTTCGGCTTCAGCTCGGGCGGCAGCTCTTGCTCGATCACCGTGTCGGGATCGATGCCCTTGGCCTGGATCGAGCGGCCCGACGGCGTGTAGTAGCGCGCCGTTGTCAACCGGATCGCGCCGTTCTGGCCGAGCGGAATGATGGTCTGCACCGAGCCCTTGCCGAACGACCGCGTGCCGATCACCCTCGCCCGCTTGTGGTCCTGCAAGGCGCCGGCCACGATTTCCGACGCAGAGGCCGAGCCGCCGTTGATCAGCACCAGGATGGGTTTGCCTTCGGTGATGTCGCCGGGGCGCGCGTTCGAGCGCTGCGTCTCCTCGAGATTACGTCCCTTCGTCAGCACGATGGCCCCCTTCTCGAGGAAATCATCGGACACAGCGATCGCCTGGTCCAGCAAGCCGCCAGGATTGTTGCGCAGATCGATGACGTAGCCCTTGAGGTTCTTGCCAATCGACTTCTTCAGTCCATCGACGGCCTTGACTAGGTTCGAATGCGTTTGCTCGTTGAACGTCGAGACCTTGATGTACGCCACATCGCCTTCGGCTCTGGCCTTGATCGCGTTGATCCGAATGACGTCACGCACGATCTTGATGTCGAACGGCTCGTCTCGGCCCTTGCGCAAGATGCCGAGCGTGATGGGCGTGTTGACGGGCCCGCGCATCTTCTCGACGGCCTGCTCGAGCGTGAGCCCCATGATCTGCTCCCCATCAAGATGGGTGATAAGATCGTTGGCCAGGAGGCCCGCCTTGGCCGCAGGCGTGTCGTCGATGGGTGACACGACCTTGACGGCGCCGTTCTCCATCGTCACTTCGATGCCGAGGCCTCCGAACTCGCCGCGGGTCTGCACCTGCATGTCTCGGAAATGCTTCGGGTTCAGGTAAGCCGAGTGCGGATCGAGCGCCGCCAGCATGCCGTTGATGGCGCTGTCGATGAGCATCGCGTCATCGGGCTTCTCGACATAGTCGGCCCGCACGCGCTCCAGCACGTCTCCGAAGAGATCCAGCTGCTTGTAGATCTCGACATTGCCGGATGTCGCAGAATAGGTGCGCGACACATTGAACACCGCTGTCACCCCAGCCAGAACCGCCAGCGTGACGAACGTCCAGAATGCGTAGTCGTGTTTGCGCTTCATCCTTGCACCTTCTGCGGTCCTGCCGCCCACCATGACTCAGGATCAATCGGCTTGTTGTCCTTCCGGAACTCGATATAGAGCACCGGGGCGTTGCCCTGTGCACTGGCTTTCGCGGCCTTCGGCGCTGCCGTCATAAGTCCAACCGGCTCGCCTGTAAGCACAAATTGGCCGAGCTGTACATCAATCTGCGATAGTCCCGCCAATAGAATATGATAACCGTCGCCAGCATTGATGATCAAGAGCTGGCCGAAGGTTCTGAATTCACCAGCGAACACAATCCAGCCATCACACGGAGATGTGACCTGAGCGCTGTGGCGGGTCTCGAGCACCAGCCCCTTGGACTGACCGCCGTACTGCGTCTTGTCGCCAAAGGCCAGAACACGACGGCCCTGCACCGGCAGCAACACCGACCCTTTTGCACGGATAAACGGCATTGCCGGTTTCATCCGCCCCGGATTGAGGCTTGCCACCTGGGTTCCCTTCGGCGCGAGCTCGATCGCGGCAAGCGACGCGCCGGCTGACTTTGGTGCGTCGGCGTCCTGGCTCGACGTCACCGATGGTCCTGGAAGCGTCAGCCTGGCCTCCGGCAACGCCGCGACCTCCAAGCGCGTGGACGCTTTTGCATCCCCGGCAGGAGCGCCGTCTTTGCCAATGTGATCGGTGACCGCCTTGTCGAGCTTGACGATCAATTCATTGAGGTCGGTCACGCTCTGGGAGATCTCGGTCGCCTCCTTGCGGACCTTTTCGAGCTCCGCCTGCCGCTCGCTCAACGACTGCTTTTTGCTCTCCATGAGCTGGGAGAGGCGCGTGCGGGTGTCGCTCAGACGCGCCGTCTCGACCTTGAGCTTGTCGCCCTCGGTGCGGATGTCACCCATCACGCGAGCCAGCTCGTTCAAGCGGGTGGCGAGCGACAGAGCCTGATCGCGGAGCTGCGGGAACGCATTGGCCAGCATCATGGCGCTCCGCACCATGGTCAGCGCGTCCTCACGCTGCGTGATCATGACCGGTGGAGGATTGCGCCCCATGCGCTGCATGGCGGCCAGAAGCCGAGCAATGGAATCGTGACGTTGTGCCAGCGATCCGCGCAACATTGTTTCCTGAGATTCCAGCTCGCCCAAGCGCGACTCGATCGCGCTCATCTGGCCTTCGCTCTTCTGCACCTGACGCGCCGTTTCGACGAGGCTGGCGTTGAGCCGCTCGCGCTCGCCTTTGAGCTGGCCCATGTCGGCCTCCAGCCCCTGCCCGCGTTTCTGCGTCTCGTCGAGCTGCTGGCGGTTCTTTTCGAGCTTTTGGCGAACGTCGTCCTTGGATTGCGCGTGCACAATGGGCGAGGAAAGGCACGCAACGGCAAGTGCGGCAAGCGGAAGGGCAACGACAATCCAGGTGTTTGCTGATCGAAAGCGAATCACACGCGTGCCCTTTGTCGCCGGGGCAGGCCGCCCGCTAGTGTGATGATCGAGAAATTCGCCGACATTTGCCGCGCATCCTTGAGCGAATTTCTCGATCTGAATCACACTAGCAACCTATGATGCTAGTGTCCCTTCGGATTTCCGAAGTTCCCTCCCGGACTTAGCGTCGAGCTCGGGCGAACTTCGGAATCGGGACACTAGCCGGCGATGCCCTCTCCGCTGATTCGGCTGGAAGATTACGGCAATTGTTGTGTGGCGCAATTGCTGCCAATTGACCCGTGCGCTGGGACGCGCACCGGTTGACGGCCGGGCCCTCGCTGGCCGCCGTCTGAAGAAATTGTTAACAAGGCAGGTTCGCGGTCGTTCAGTCCGCGCCTTCTCTGGAGATGCCATGACAACCGCGCTGCTGTCGCTGACCTCGCTGGCCGTTGCGGTCGTGTTTGTCGTGTTGCTGGCAGGCTTGTGGAATATGAGCCGCGGCGCCAGTCCCAACACCAGCCAGAAGCTCATGCGCTGGCGCGTCGCCCTGCAATTCCTCGCCATCTTGGTCCTGATGCTGGCCATATTGCTGTCGCGCTGAAGCCGCAAGCTGCGCCTACTGAATCTTGACCCGGCCGTGCGCTGAGCTACGGTGGGTTGTCGCGACACGGCCGCGCGGACACGCCGCGCAGCAAGACCTAACAGTCTGTTTACATGGTCATTCTGAACAAAATCTATACCCGCACCGGCGACGATGGGACGACCGCACTCGGAACCAGCGAGCGTGTACCGAAGTATGCGCTACGCGTTGCAGCGTACGGGACCACCGACGAGACCAACGCGGCGATCGGCGTTGCTCGCCTTCACGTCGCGGATGATGCCGTGGATGCCATGCTCGCGCGCGTCCAGAACGACCTTTTCGATCTTGGCGCCGATCTCTGCGTTCCCGATCGCGGCACGAAGCCCGGCTATCAGCCGCCTATCACCGAGGCGCACGTCGAACGGCTGGAAAACGAGATCGACGAGATGAATGCAGAGCTCGCACCACTGCGTTCGTTCGTTCTGCCGGGCGGCACGGCAGGCGCCGCCCATCTGCATGTCGCACGGACCGTTTGCCGCCGTGCGGAGAGGCTCATCGCCGAGCTTGCGGCCGATCCCAATGAACCGGTCAGCGCTTCAGCCGTCAAATACATCAATCGCCTGTCAGACTTTCTTTTTGTGGCAAGTCGCTATGTCAACGACCGGGGCAAGCGCGACGTCCTTTGGGTGCCCGGTCAAAACCGCTAGGCGGGGTGCGCTGCGCCGCCGGAAGGGCCTCCCCCGTGTTTGTCCCCATCTATGACGACAATCCTCTCCGGACGATCCGCTGGCCGATCGTGACGATCGCGCTGATCGTCGCGAACGTCGCCATCTACCTGCTGGAACTGTCCCCGCAGGGACAGGTTGCTGCCGCGAGCTTCGCAATCGTGCCGAAGGAGCTGTTCCAAGTCAGCGTGTTCGGCGGCCCGGCCAACGGCATCCACGACGCGCTGGCGATTCCGGAAAGCTACACGCTGCTGACGTACATGTTCCTGCACGGCGACCCCTTCCACCTCGCCGGCAACATGCTGTTCTTGTGGGTCTTCGGCGACAACATCGAGGATGCCATGGGGCATCTGAAGTATCTGGCATTCTACATCGCGTGCGGAATCATCGCGGGACTCGTGCATGCCGTCGTCGTGTACTTCTGGTCGCCCGACATGGCCCAGGTCCCGCTCATCGGAGCGAGCGGCGCCGTTGCCGGCGTGATTGCCGCCTATCTCATGCTGCATCCGCGCGTGCGCGTTTGGATCCTCGCCTTCCGGTTCATCCCCCTGCGCATCACGGCGATGTTTGCCCTCGGTGCCTGGATCTTGACCCAGTTCGCCATGCTGCTCATTCCCAATGTCGGACCCGTCGCGTGGTGGGCCCACGTCGGGGGCATCTTCGCCGGCGCCTTGCTCCTTCCCTTCATGCGCCGCCCGGGCGTCGCGTTGTTCGGCCGAAAACCGGAATCGGCGACCTGATTTGCGCTTGCAGATCGACGATTGGCACCGTTTTGCGTGACCAATTGACACAAATTGTCGAGACGCCTACGGTCCCGTTCGCATCTGCGAGACGCCACCTCTGCCCATTCCCGGGGCATATTGCCTCAATGTGCGGCGGAGGATCGCACCGCACCATGTTGCGCGTATACTCGGCCGCCCGTCCACGACTGCGGCCTTATGGGCGCATCCGTTTGAACTTTCTGGGAGCCGTTACGCAATGAAGGTCCTCGTACCCGTCAAACGGGTGGTCGACTACAATGTCAAAATTCGAGTCAAGGCCGACGGTTCAGGTGTTGAGCTTGCCAACGTAAAGATGTCGATGAACCCCTTCGACGAGATCGCGATCGAGGAAGCGATTCGTCTCAAGGAGAAGGGTGTGGTGACGGAGATCGTCGCCGTCTCGATCGGCCCGTCAAAGGCCCAGGAAACAATTCGTACGGCGCTGGCTATGGGCGCGGATCGCGGCATCCTCGTGGAAACGGGTGACGCCCTGGTTGAGCCGCTGGCGGTCGCCAAGCTGCTGAAGGGCATCGTTGAGGTCGAGAAGCCGGGCCTCGTGATTCTCGGCAAGCAAGCAATCGACGACGATTGCAATCAAACCGGCCAGATGCTGTCCGCCATTCTCGGCTGGTCGCAGGGGACGTTCGCATCGAAGCTCGTGATTGAGGGCGAAAGCGCCCTCGTGACGCGCGAAGTCGATGGCGGCCTGGAGACGGTGAAGCTGAAGCTGCCGGCGATCATCACCACCGATCTCAGGCTCAATGAGCCGCGCTACGCCTCGCTACCCAACATCATGAAGGCGAAGAAGAAGCCGCTCGACATCAAGAAGCCAGGTGATTTCGGCGTTGATGTCGCGCCGAAGCTGAAAGTTCTGAAGACCACCGAGCCTGCGGGCCGTAAAGCCGGCGTCATGGTCGCCAACGCAGCGGAGCTCGTGGCCAAGCTCAAGAATGAGGCGGGTGTAATCTGATGGCCGTCCTCCTTCTTGCAGACCACAACAACAAAACCCTTGGCGCGGCCAACGCCAAAGCCATGACAGCCGCCAAGGCGCTCAGCGGCGAGGTGCATGTCCTCGTTGCGGGCGCCGATTGCAAGGGCGTCGCCGAGGCGGCCGCCAGGCTAGGCGGCGCCAGCAAGGTGCTGCTGGCCGAGAGCCCGCAACTGGCCAATGCCTTGGCCGAGGAAGTCGCCGCCCTCGTCGTTCCAATGATGGCGGGTTATGACGCGCTGTTGTCCGCAGCCACCGCATCGGGCAAGAACGTGCTTCCGCGCGTCGCCGCGCTGCTCGACGTGATGCAGATCTCCGACGTCACCAAAGTCATATCGCCCGACACCTTCGAACGCCCGATCTATGCCGGTAATGCCATTCAGACCGTGCAATCGTCGGAAGGCAAGAAGGTCATCACTGTGCGCACCGCGTCCTTCCAGGCGGTCGGCGAGGACGGAACGGCAACGATCGAAACCGTGCCGGCGCCGGGCGCGACAGCCTTGTCGACGTTCGAGAAGGCCGAGCTCTCCAAATCCGACCGGCCCGAGCTAACGGCAGCCAAGATCGTCATCTCGGGCGGACGCGGCATGCAGTCCGGCGAGAACTTCACAAAGTATATCGAGCCGGTAGCCGACAGGCTCGGTGCAGCAATGGGCGCAAGCCGCGCCGCCGTCGACGCCGGTTTCGTGCCGAACGACTTCCAGGTTGGCCAGACCGGCAAGGTCGTGGCGCCGGAGCTCTACATCGCGGTCGGCATCTCGGGCGCGATCCAGCATCTTGCCGGCATGAAGGATTCCAAGGTCATCGTCGCCATCAACAAGGACGCGGAGGCACCGATCTTCCAGGTTGCCGACTACGGCCTCGTCGGCGACCTCTTCCAAGTGCTGCCTGAACTCGAAGCCGAACTCAAAAAGGCAGGACACTGAACCCTTGCGCAAAGGAGCAGCCGTCATGGATGTGGCGGTGAAGTCGAAAAAGTCGAGCGCTGCGGGGACGCCCCCCAGCGTTCGCAAGGTTGGCATCATCGGTGCCGGCCAGATGGGCAACGGCATCGCTCACGTGGTGGCGCTTGCCGGCTATGCCGTGGCGATGAACGATCTGAAGAAGGATGCTGTCGAGAAGGCGCTCGGCATCATCCGCAAGAACATGACGCGACAGGTGTCGCGCGCCTTGATCACCGAAGGCGACATGGAGGCGGCGCTGAAGCGCATCACCTTCGCGTCGTCGTTCAAGGAGCTGGGCGATTGCGATCTCGTCATCGAGGCCGCGACCGAGGAAGAGGCTATCAAGCGCAAGATCTTCATCGATCTCTGCCCGCATCTGAAGAAGGACGCCATGGTGGCGTCCAACACCTCGTCGATCTCGATTACGCGCCTAGCGGCCACCACGGACCGCCCCGAACGCTTCATCGGCATGCATTTCATGAATCCGGTGCCGCTGATGCAGCTGGTCGAGCTGATCCGCGGCATCGCCACCGAGGACGAGACGTTCGGCAACGCCCGCGAGTTCGTGGCCAGTCTCGGCAAGACCATCGCGGTGTCGGAAGACTTCCCGGCGTTCATCGTCAACCGCATACTGCTGCCGATGATCAACGAGGCCGTCTACACGCTGTACGAAGGCGTCGGTACCGTCGAAGCGATCGACAAGGCCATGAAGCTCGGCGCCAACCACCCGATGGGACCGCTGGAGCTCGCGGATTTCATCGGCCTCGATACCTGCCTCTCGGTGATGCAGGTGCTGTACGAGGGCTTGGCCGATTCCAAGTACCGGCCGTGTCCGTTGCTGGTGAAGTACGTCGAGGCCGGCTGGCTCGGCCGCAAAACGCAGCGCGGCTTCTACGACTATCGCGGCGAGAAGCCGGTGCCAACGCGCTGACGCGCGCCGATTTGCGCGCTACATGTGGATGGCGCGCTTGTCGACGGACAGCGCTGCTTCTTTCACAGCTTCGGTGAGCGTCGGGTGTGCGTGGCACGTGCGCGCCAGGTCTTCCGCCGAGCCGCCAAACTCCATGATGACGGCCGCCTCGGCGATCATTTCGCTCGCCTGCGCTGCAATGATATGCACGCCGAGAATGCGATCGGTCTTGGCGTCCGCGAGCACCTTGACGAAGCCGTCCGTGGTCTTGTTGACCTTGGCGCGGCCGTTGGCCGTGAGCGGAAACTTTCCGACCTTGTACTCAATGCCCGCCGACTTGAGGTCTTCCTCGCCCTTCCCGACGGAAGCGACCTCGGGGAATGTGTAGATGACGTTGGGAATGACATCGTAGTTCACGTGACCGGCCTGGCCGGCCAGAATCTCCGCGACAGCCATGCCTTCGTCCTCGGCCTTGTGCGCAAGCATGGGTCCCGCGATCACGTCTCCGAGGGCATAGATACCAGGCACGTTCGTCTGATAGTGCGCGTCAACGACAACACGCTTGCGATTGTCGAGCGCAACGCCCGAACGCTCCAGTCCAAGCCCCTCAGTGTAGGGCACGCGCCCGATCGATACGAGGACGACATCCGTTTCGATAGTCTCGGCGGCGCCGCCATTAGCCGGCTCGATCGTGACGACGTGCCCCGAGCCGCTCCGCGCCACGCGCGTCACCTTGCTCCCGAGCCGGAACGTCATGCCCTGCTTAGTCAGGATGCGCTGCGTGGTGCGCGCCACGTCCGAATCCATGCCTGGCAATATCCGATCCAGAAACTCGACCACCTGCACTTGTGCGCCGAGGCGCCGCCAGACCGATCCAAGCTCCAGCCCGATCACACCCGCGCCGATGACCAGCATCGTCTTCGGCACCTGCGCCAGCCCAAGCGCACCCGTGGAGGAGACCACTGTGTTCTCGTCGATCGCGATTCCGGGAAGCCGCGCCACGTCCGAGCCCGTCGCGATGACGATGCTCTTCGTCTCGAGCTGCTGGCGATCGCTGCTGTTGAGAACGACGCCAACCTTCCCGGAGCCGATGATCGTGGCCGTGCCCTGGTAGGTATCGATCTTGTTCTTCTTCATCAGGAACGCAACACCGTCGACATTGCCCTTCACGCCCTCGTCCTTGAAGGCCAGCATCTTGGCGAGGTTGAGCTTCGGCTGCGTGTCGATGCCCATGGCCGCGAAGCCGTGTCCTGCCTCCTCGAAAGCTTCGGACGCATGCAGAAGGGCCTTCGACGGGATGCAACCCACGTTGAGGCATGTGCCACCGAACGTCGAGCGCTTCTCGATGACCGCGACCTTCAGCCCAAGCTGCGCCGCGCGAATCGCGCAGACGTAGCCGCCGGGCCCTGTACCGATGACGATCAGGTCGTAGGCACTCACGAAACTATCCTTTGTGTTGTCGGCTCGACATCAAACATCGAGCAGGAAGCGTCGCGGATCTTCCAGGCATTCCTTGACGCGCACCAGGAATGTCACCGCCTCGCGGCCGTCGACGATGCGGTGATCGTAGCTCAGCGCCAGATACATCATCGGCTTGATGACGACCTGGCCGTTGCGCGCGACCGGCCGCTCCTCGATCCGGTGCATGCCGAGGATGCCCGACTGCGGCGCATTGAGGATCGGCGTCGACAGCATGGACCCATAAACGCCGCCGTTCGAGATCGTGAAGGTGCCGCCCTGCATCTCCTCGATGCCGAGCTTGCCGTCGCGCGCGCGCTTGCCGAAGTCGGCGATGGACATCTCGATCTCAGCCAGAGACATGCGATCGGCCTCGCGCACGACCGGCACAACCAGGCCTCGCTCCGTGCCGACGGCCACGCCGATGTGGTAGTAGTTCTTGTAGACGATGTCGCCGCCGTCGATCTCGGCGTTGACCGCCGGAACCTCTTTCAGAGCCGTCAGGCAGGCGCGCACGAAAAAGCCCATGAAGCCGAGCTTCATGCCATGACGCTTCTCGAACAGATCCTTGTATTCCGAACGCAGCCTCATGACCTCGCTCATGTCGACGTCATTGAACGTCGTGAGCATCGCCGCGGTGTTCTGCGCGTCCTTGAGACGCCGCGCAATGGTCTGCCGCAGGCGTGTCATCTTCACGCGCTCTTCACGCGCGGCATCATTGGGCAGCGACGGCGCGCGCATCTGCTGCGCCGTGACCGGCACCTGAATGGAGGAGACGACCGGAGCCGACCCCTGCGACGCGGCCGGCGCCGCGTTGCGGGCGGACACGGCCGTGGCGACGTCCTCCTTGAGAACCTGGCCGCGCCGGCCCGATCCCTGAACGTCGCCGACTGCGATCCCGCTCTCCTCCATCATCTTCCGGGCCGAAGGAGAAGGCGGCATGTCGCCTGCCGTGGCACCGTGCGCCGTCGCTTCAGCCAAACGTGCCGTTAGCGTTTGCTCCTTGCTCGTCGCGGCGGGCTGGAGGTGAGGCTTTGCGGCTGGCGCCTCGCTCTTGGCAGCCGGTTGCGATGACGTCGCTACGGCGCCTTCCTTTACGGAGCCCAGGACCGCGCCAACAGCCACGGTCGTGCCTTCGGCAACCTTGATCTCCGACAGTACCCCGGACACGGGCGAGGGGACTTCGACAGTCACCTTGTCCGTCTCGAGCTCGCAGAGCGGCTCGTCGACCTTCACCGCGTCGCCGGCGGCTTTGAACCACTTGCCGACCGTTGCCTCGGTGACCGATTCACCCAGCGACGGCACCTTGATGTCGACTGCCATACCCGCCTCTTTCCGCCGTGTTCAGGCCGCTAGTGTGATGATCGAGAAATTCGCCGTATCTACCGCCTCTGAGCGAATTTCTCGGTCTGAATCACACTAGCAAGGTTATGATTCTAGTGTCCCTTTTGATTCCGGAGTTCGCTCTCCGACCCAGCCGAGGGCTCCTGCGAACTTCGGAATCGGGACACTAGAGCCTGTTCCACCAACGTCTTCTGTTCCTGATTGTGCTTGCTGGCAAGGCCGGTGGCCGTCGCCGCGGATGCCGGACGTCCGGCGTAGATCGCGCGCTTGAACTTGGAGTCGATGCGCTCCAGCACCCACTCGAGGTTGGGCTCGATGAAGCTCCAGGCGCCCATGTTCTTGGGCTCTTCCTGGGCCCAGACGAAGTCCGCCTGCGGGAAGCGGCCAAGCTCCTGCATGAGCGCGCGTGCCGGGAACGGATAAAGCTGCTCGACACGCATCAGGTAGACGTTGTCGATCCCCGCCGCTTCGCGTGCATCGTACAGATCGTAGTAGACCTTGCCCGAGCACAGCACGACGCGCCGGATCTCACCGTCCGGCCTGAGCTTGATCTTCTGGCCCGGCAGGTGCTGGGCGTCGTCCCACAGAATGCGGTGGAAACTCGTGCCCGCCGCCATGTCGCTCAGATCCGAGACCACGCGCTTATGCCGCAGCAGCGACTTCGGCGTCATGAGGATCAGCGGCTTGCGGAACTTACGGTGCATCTGCCGGCGCAGGATATGGAAGTAGTTGGCCGGCGTCGTGCAGTTGGCGACCTGCCAGTTATCCTCGGCCGCGCTTTGCAGATAGCGCTCGAGGCGGGCAGACGAGTGCTCCGGTCCCTGACCTTCGTAGCCATGCGGCAGCAGGCAGACGAGCCCCGACATGCGCAGCCACTTGCGCTCGCCGGAGGCGAGGAACTGATCGAACACCACCTGCGCGCCGTTGGCGAAGTCGCCGAACTGCGCTTCCCACAAGGTCAGCGCGTTGGGCTCGGCCAGCGTGTAGCCGTACTCGAACGCCAGCACCGCCTCTTCCGACAGCATCGAGTTGATGACCTCGAAGCGAGCCTGATCCGGCGCGACGTACTTGAGCGGCGTGTAGCGGCGCTCCGTCTCCTGGTCGATGAGCACGGAATGCCGATGCGAGAACGTTCCGCGCTCGGTGTCCTGGCCGGACAGGCGGACCGGAAAGCCTTCCTTCAGCAGCGTCCCGAGCGCCAGATGCTCGGCCATGCCCCAGTCGATGCCCGTGCCGCTCTCGATCATCTCGCGCCGGCGCTCAAGCAGACGCTGGATGGTCTTGTGCGCGGTGAAGTCCTGCGGCACCGCGGTGATGCGGCGGCCGACTTCCTTCAGCGCGTCGACTGCAACGCCCGTATCGCCGCGGCGTGCGTCGTCGTCGGCAAAGCCGATGGCCGACCAGCGGCCATCCAGCCAGTCGGCCTTGTTCGGCTTGTAGCCTTCCGATGCCGCCAGTTCCTGGTCGAGATGGCCGCGGAAGGACGCCTGCATGGCATCGACCTCTTCCCGGGTGAGGACGCCGGACTCGACGAGCTGCTTGGAATAGATCTGCACCGCGCTCGGATGCGACCGGATCTTGCGATACATGATCGGCTGCGTGAACGCCGGCTCGTCCGACTCGTTGTGGCCGAAGCGGCGGTAGCAGAACATGTCGACGACGACCGGCTTCTGGAAGCGCTGGCGGAATTCGATCGCAATCTTGGCCACATGCACGACCGCTTCCGGATCGTCGCCGTTCACATGGAAGATCGGAGCCTCCACCATCTTGGCGACATCGGAGCAGTAGGGCGAGGAGCGCGAGTTGCGCGGGCTCGTCGTGAAGCCGATCTGGTTGTTGATGATGAAGTGGACCGACCCGCCGGTGCGATGGCCCTTCAAACCGGAAAGGCCGAAGCATTCAGCGACGACACCCTGACCAGCGAAGGCTGCGTCACCGTGAATGAGAAGCGGCAACACCGGCGTGCGCTGACCCGGCGCGCAGCCGTGCTGATCCTGCTTGGCGCGAACCTTGCCGAGCACCACGGGGTCGACGATCTCTAGATGCGAAGGGTTGGCCGTCAACGACAAGTGCACGCGGTTGCCGTCGAACTCGCGGTCCGATGACGCGCCCAGGTGATACTTCACGTCGCCGGAGCCCTCGACATCGTCGGGCTTGAACGAACCGCCCTTGAATTCGTTGAACACCGCGCGATGCGGCTTGCCCATCACATTGGCGAGCACGTTCAGCCGGCCGCGATGCGCCATGCCGATGACGATCTCTTTCAGGCCGAGCTGGCCGCCACGTTTGATGATCTGCTCGAGCGCGGGCACGAGAGATTCGCCGCCGTCTAGGCCGAAGCGCTTGGTGCCGGTATATTTCACGTCCGCGAACTTCTCGAAGGTCTCGGCCTCGATCAGCTTGTTGAGGATGGCCTTCTTGCCTTCAGCCGTGAAGTTGATCTCCTTGTCGGGCCCCTCGATGCGCTCCTGGATCCAGGCCTTCTGCTGAGGGCTGGTGATGTGCATGAACTCGACGCCGATGTGCCGGCAGTAGGTGCGGCGCAAAAGGCGGAGGATCTGCCGGACGGTCGCAATTTCGAGGCCCAGCACCTTGTCGATGAAGATCGGGCGATCGAGGTCGGCTTCTGTGAAGCCGTAGGTCTCGGGCTTGAGCTCCTTGTGCACCTTGCGGTCGGCGATGCCGAGCGGATCGAGATCCGCCGCCAGGTGGCCCATGACACGGTAGGCGCGGATCAGCATCAGCGCACGCAAGCTGTCCTGCGTAGCGCGGAACGAGGCGGCGGGCGACAGCTCTAGGCCGGAAACCTGGGCACGCTGGGCGAGCTTGTCGCGCACATCGCGCTCGGCCGCGCCATAGTCGCCGGTGAAAGCGGCGATCAGTTCACCGTTGCTCTCGAGATCCCGGATCGGACGCGCCCATGACGGCCCGGCCGCCTCGGCCTCGGCGCGGCCCTGCTCCTCCTGCAGGCTCTGAAAGAACAGCCGCCACTCGTCGCTCACGGAGCCGGGATTGCGCTCGTACTGAGCCTGCATGTCCTCGATGTAGGAGGCGTTCGCACCTTGCAAAAAAGACGTGCGCGCAAAGGCATCGTTCAAAGGCTGGCGTGACATGGCGGATCACTGTCCGTTCGTTTGAGCGGCGGGGCAGGTCGTACGCAAAATGACGAACACCCTGGATCGGGCGCCTACCTACCACACGTGTGCATTTAGTACACAGTGAATGCTGTTTTAAGACATGCAGAAAATGCCTGAATGCAGGGCAGAGCATCTTTTCGACATTCGAAGTGGATGCCACGATGAACGGCGATTCATCAGGCCCGCGCCAACGAGCTAAAATCATTCTGGTTTGATGATCGAGAAATTCGCCGGCATTTACCGCACATCTTGGAGCGAATTTCTCAATCTGAATCGCACGAGCAAGTTTATGATTCTAGTGTCCCTTTCGATTCCGAAGTTCGCTCCCAGACCTAGCATTGAGATCAAGCGAACTTCGGAATCGGGACACTAGTGTTTGAGAACCTTCGCCAATGTCGTGCCGATGGCAGCCGGGCTGTCGGCAACGGTGATGCCCGCCGAGCGCATGGCCTCGAGCTTGTCCTCGGCTTTGCCCTTGCCGCCGGAGATGATGGCGCCGGCGTGGCCCATGCGGCGCCCGGGTGGCGCCGTGACGCCGGCGATGAAGCCCACCATCGGTTTCTTGCGGCCCTTGGCGGCCTCACGCTTGATGAAGTCGGCCGCATCCTCTTCGGCCGAGCCGCCGATCTCGCCGATCATGATGATGGAGTGGGTGTCAGGGTCGGCCAGAAACATCTCCAGCACGTCGATGAACTCTGTGCCCTTCACCGGATCGCCGCCGATGCCGACCGCCGTCGACTGGCCGAGGCCCACGTCGGAGCTCTGCTTCACTGCCTCGTAGGTCAGCGTGCCCGAGCGCGAGACGATGCCGACGTTGCCCTTCTTGAAGATGTTGCCCGGCATGATGCCGATCTTGCATTCATTGGGCGTCAGGACGCCGGGACAGTTGGGGCCGATCAGACGCGACCATGATCCGCTCAGAGCGCGCTTGACCTTGACCATGTCCATCACCGGGATGCCCTCGGTGATGCACACGATCAGCGGCATCTCGGCATCGATCGCCTCGAGAATTGCGTCGGCAGCGAAGGGCGGCGGGACGTAGATCGACGTGGCCGTCGCGCCGGTCTTCTTCTTGGCTTCCAGCACCGTCTCGAAAATCGGCACGCTGGCCAGCACCTCATCTGGGTGCTTCGTGCCGCCTTTGCCCGGCGCCACCCCGCCGACGACCTGCGTGCGGTACTCGGCCGCCTGGCGCGTGTGGAAGGTGCCCTGACTGCCGGTGATGCCTTGGCAGATGACCTTCGTATTCTTGTCGACGATGATGGCCATGGCTTATCCAGCCTTCTTGACGGCGTCGGTGATCTTCTTGGCGGCGTCGCCGAGGTCATTGGCGGGCACGATGGCGAGCCCGCTGTCGGCCATAATCTTCTTGCCCTGTTCGACGTTCGTGCCTTCGAGCCGCACCACCAGCGGCACCTTGATGCCGAGCTCGCGCGCGGCGGCCACCACGCCTTCGGCGATGATGTCGCAGCGCATGATGCCGCCGAAAATGTTGACCAGAATGCCCTTCACGTTCGGATCATTGAGGATGATCTTGAACGCGGCCTGCACCTTCTCCTTGGTGGCGCCACCGCCGACATCGAGGAAGTTGGCAGGCTCCATGCCATGCAGCTTGATGATGTCCATGGTGGCCATGGCGAGGCCCGCGCCGTTGACCATGCAGCCGATCTGGCCGTCCAGCTTGACGTAGCTCAAATCGTACTTGGAGGCCTCGACCTCGGCCGGGTCTTCCTCGGCGATGTCGCGCAGCTCCAGGATGTCCTTGTGCCGGAACAGCGCATTGCCGTCGAAGTCCATCTTGCCGTCGAGGCATACCAGCTTGCCGTCCTTGGTGACGACGAGTGGATTGATCTCCAGCAGGCTCATGTCCTTCTCGACCAGCATGCGATAGAGGTTGCCGATCAGCTTGACGCACTGATTGACGAGGTCGCCCTTCAGCTCCAGCGCGGCGGCGATCTTCCGGCCGTGATAGGACGAATAGCCCGCCGCCGGATCGATCGTCATGGTGAGGATCTTCTCGGGCGTGTTGTGCGCCACCTCCTCGATGTTCATGCCGCCCTCGGTGGAGGCGATGAACGCGACCCGCGACGTTTCGCGATCGACCAGCGCGGACAAATACAGCTCGCGCGCGATCTGGCTGCCGTCCTCGACGTAGAGCCGCTGGACCTTGCGGCCGTCGGCGCCGGTCTGCAGCGTAACGAGCGTCTTGCCCAGCATCTGGCTCGCGAACGTCTTGACCTCGTCGACGGATTTCGCCAGCCGGACGCCGCCTTTGTCGCCCGCGTCCGCCTCCTTGAACTTGCCCTTGCCGCGACCCCCGGCGTGGATCTGCGCCTTCACCACCCACACCGGCCCCGGCAGCTTCTTGGCAGCGGCCACGGCCTCATCGACCGTGAAGGCTGCAATGCCGGTTGGTGTCGCGATGCCGTACTGCCGATACAGCTCTTTGGCTTGATATTCGTGGATGTTCACAGAGAGATCCCCTTCATCGCCCACAGAGCCGCAGCCTCAGCCTCAGCGCGGATAACGTCCCTAAGCAATTTCTTTGGTATACCGTATGCCAGACTGTGTGTCCATTGTGGGAAGCTGGATGTGCACCGCACCATATCTCACGCCTGAGACGTGATCTTGTTGCAGGCATCAATGAGACCCTTCACCGAGTCGATCGACTTCGTGAGCATGTCGCGCTCGCCGGCATTCAGGTCGATCTCGACGATACGCTCGACACCGCCGGCCCCGATAACGGCCGGCACGCCGACGTAGAGATCATTCACGCCGTACTGGCCGTCGAGATACACGGCACAGGGCAGGATGCGCTTCTTGTCCTTGAGATAGCTTTCGGCCATCTGAATGGCAGAAGATGCCGGCGCGTAGAACGCCGAGCCCGTCTTCAGCAGCGCTACGATCTCGCCGCCGCCCTTGCGCGTGCGATCGACGATCTGGTCCAGCTTCTCCTGGCTGATCCACCGCATTTTCACGAGGTCCGGCAGCGGAATGCCGCCGACGGCCGAATACCGCACCAGCGGCACCATGTCGTCGCCGTGCCCGCCCAGGACGAATGCGCTGACATCTTCCACCGACACCTTCATTTCCTCGGCAAGAAAGTAGCGGAACCGGGCCGTATCGAGCACGCCGGCCATGCCGACAACCTTGTTCTTGGGCAGGCCGCAGGCCTTCTGCAGCGCCCACACCATGGCGTCGAGCGGATTGGTGATGCAGATGACGAAGGCGTTGGGCGCGTAGGTCTTGATGCCGGCACCCACCTGCTGCATGACCTTGAGATTGATGCCGAGCAGGTCGTCGCGGCTCATGCCGGGCTTGCGGGGCACACCGGCGGTGACGATGATGACGTCCGCGCCTTCGATATCGGCGTAGGAACTCGTGCCCTTGATGGCTGCATCGAAGCCCTCGACGGCACCCGACTGCATCAGGTCGAGCCCTTTGCCGGCGGGCATGCCCTCGGCGACATCGAAAAGGGTAACGTCACCGAGTTCCTTGAGCCCGACGAGATGGGCCAACGTACCGCCGATCATGCCAGCGCCGATCAGCGCGATTTTAGTGCGCGCCATGGGGTGAATGTCTCCTGAGAAATCCTTGGAACGACCGTCGGAAGCGGTCTTGCGCAGTGCAGCAAGGATTTAGCCGGAAAAGGAACACCGGGCAAGGCGGCTCGCCATCGACTTAGCCCCAAGTCTAGGAGCTAGGGGCACTTACCTTTCAGGCTGTCGAAGGCCGCGTTCAGCGCCTTGCCGTCCTCGGACTCCGGGTTGAGTTCCTCGGCGAGATCCCAAGCGGCAACGTAGTCGGGACCGAGTGACCGGACAAAACCTTCCATCTGGCGATCCAGCGCTTCACTCTTGGCCGCGTCGTCGCCGGCCGCTTCGAGATCTGCGTTGATCTTGCAGAACGCATCCAGCTTGGTGGCGTCGGTCTCGAGTTTCGCCAGGCTGGCGATGGCCGATTGCACCTGGACGCTGGCCGCTTGCACCGGCGAGCACAGTAACGAGGCCCCGGCAACGAGCAGCGCGAAACGACGCATGAGCTGAATCCTGATCTAGCGAACGATCCTGGTGGTATGGTGAGAATGGAGGCAGCGTTCAAGAGAGGCCGACGCTTTTTGCATCCGATGGCGAAACGCTCGCACTCCTGCCGTTGACAGGTGCCAATTTCGCCCTGATGGATAAGCAACATCGATGGCTTGCGTACTCGGCATGAAGTGCGCGATCCGTAAATTCCTCTGCGAGGAGAGGCCATGACGCCCACTACCCCCACGTCTCTGCGTAAAGGTTCTGTGGCGCGCAACTGGCGTTTTGCGGCAGCCGCCATTTTGACGATTGTGGCCATCCCTTCGCTCTACGCTCAGGGCCGTGTCGGCCCTCAGTCGGTAGCGCCCATTGCCGAAAAACTGATCGACGCCGTCGTCAACATTTCGACCAGCCAGACGATGAAGGGCGCGCAGGGCGTTCCTCTCCCCAATGTGCCCAAGGGCTCGCCTTTCGAGGAGTTCTTCGAGGATTTCTTCAATCGTAAGGGCGGCCGCCAGCAGTCGGAGCGAAAGGTTTCATCGCTCGGGTCCGGTTTCGTCGTCGACGCTCAGGAAGGTCTGGTTGTCACGAACAATCACGTGATCGAAGGCGCTGACGAAATCATCGTCAACTTCAGCGACGGCAGCAAGCTCAAGGTCGATAAGGTCCTGGGCAAGGATACCAAGACCGACTTGGCCCTGCTGAAAGTCACCCCGAAGAAGCCGCTGAAAGCGGCGTCTTTCGGCAGCTCGAGCGATCTGAAGGTCGGCGACTGGGTGATGGCGATCGGCAATCCGTTCGGTTTGGGCGGCTCCGTGACCGTCGGGATCATCTCGGCCAAGCAGCGCGATATCAATTCCGGCCCGTACGATGACTACCTGCAGACGGACGCCGCCATCAACAAGGGCAATTCCGGCGGCCCGCTCTTCAACATGGATGGGCTGGTGATCGGCGTGAACACGGCCATCATCTCGCCGACCGGCGGATCGATCGGCATCGGCTTTGCGGTTCCGTCGGATACGGCGGTTTCCGTCATCGATCAGCTCAAGCAGTTCGGCGAGACGCGGCGCGGGTGGCTCGGCGTACGCATCCAGTCCGTGACTGAAGACATCGCCGAGTCTGTCGGCATCAAGGAAAACGTCGGTGCACTGATAGCCGGCGTCACGCCCGACGGCCCGGCCGCCAAGGCCGGCATAGAGCCGGGCGATGTCGTGACGCGGTTCGACGGCAAAGAGGTGTCGAGCATGCGGGGCTTGCCTCGCATCGTCTCGCAAACTCCAATCGGCAAGAAAGTCGATGTCGAGCTGCTGCGCAAGGGACAGAAGCTGACATTACAAGCCGTCATCGGCCGTCTGCAGGAGGACCCCGACACCGACGATGCCTCCAAGCCCAAGGAGCAGAGCGGCGCCCCGTCAACGGGCCAGGTGCTCATCGGCATGCGGCTGACCCCATTGACCGACGATTTGCGCAAGACCTACGGCCTCGATCAAAAGGTCAAGGGCGTCGTCGTGACCTCGGTCGAGCCTCAGAGCCAGGCCGCGCAAAAAGGCATCAAGGTCGGCGACGTGATCGTGGAGGCCTCGCAGGATCCGGTGGCGAGCGCGGAAGATGTCGCCAAGAGCATCGAAAAGGTGCGCAAGGCCGGCCGCAAGGCCGTTTTGCTGCGTGTCGAAAGCGCCAAGGGCGATATGCGTTTCGTGGCCGTGCCCATCGAGTAAGTGCGGGCGGGCAGGGTTGGCTGCCAAAGTGGCAGTTGCGGGCGGTCCGGTCACTCGGTAGGTATCAGCCGATGCCCTGGCCCCGGGGCTAGGCGATATCGCGTTCTGGGCATGCCGGAGCTGCTCCTTGACCGACCGACACGGGCTGTTCGAGACAATCACGTCAAACTTGGCGCCCGTCCATCGCGACGGCCATAAGTTTCTCGCCATCGGCGTGGCGCTGACGCTGTTGTTTTTCCTGATCTGGCCGCCGCTCGCTTGGCTGTTGGCCATTCTCACGGCCTATGTCGCCTATTTCTTCCGGGATCCGGATCGCGTCACGCCGCTGCGCGACGGCCTCGTGATTGCGCCCGCTGACGGCAAGGTTTCGCTCATTGAGCGCGTGCGACCACCGGTAGAGCTTGGCCTCGGCCAGGATGAGCGCGTCCGCATCTCGATTTTTCTGTCCGTGTTCGATGTGCACATCAATCGCGCGCCGGTGCCAGGGCAGATCATGCGGTCGATCTACGTTCCCGGGCAATTTCTCAACGCGGCGCTCGACAAGGCGAGCGAGGAGAATGAGCGTCGCGTCATCGTGATCGACACGTCCGGGGCTCAAGAGATCGCCGTCGTGCAGATTGCTGGACTGATTGCCCGGCGCATCGTCAGCTTCAAGGGCGAGGGTGAGTCCGTTGGCGTCGGTGAGCGCATCGGGCTCATCCGCTTCGGCAGCCGTGTGGACCTATACCTGCCACCAGGCACCGGTCCGCTGGTCGCTGTGGGCCAGCGCGCCGTCGGCGGTGAAACCGTCCTCGCCGACCTCAAATCGACCGAGCCGGAACGCGAAGCACGGATCGCATAAGAGCGAATTTGGCACCAGAAACACGGGATCGGAGATGCCGGAATGATGGAGCCCGTTGAGCCGCAATTGGAAGAAGTCGAGCGCCGCCGGCGCCGGCGCGTGCTGTTTCGGCACCGCAAGATTCCCGTTCGCATGCTTCTCCCAAACTTCTTCACGCTCCTTAGCCTATGCGCCGGTGTCACAGCCATCCGCATGGCTATCGAAAGCCGGCTGGATCTGGCGCTGGCGCTCATCGTCATTGCCGCTCTGCTGGACGGCGTCGATGGACGGCTTGCCCGCGCGCTCAAGGCACAGTCGAAGTTCGGCGCGGAACTCGACAGCCTGGCCGATTTCGTCAATTTCGGCGTTGCCCCGGCAGTTTTGGTTTTCACCTGGGGGCTTGGCGACCTGAAAGGCTTCGGCTGGATCTCGGCGCTCGTGTTCGCTTGCGCGATGGGCCTGCGGCTGGCGCGCTTCAACTCCATGCTCGACGTGGACAAGCCGAAGTGGCAGTCGAACTACTTCACGGGGATCCCGGCCCCGGCGGGCGCCGTCACGGTATTGCTGCCGCTGTATCTCAACGGCCTAGGCTTTTTCGACGTGCGCGCATTCCCGATCCTGATCGCGCTCTACTTGCTTCTCCTGGCTTTTCTGCTGGTCTCGACCATTCCGACGTTCTCGGGAAAGCTGCTGGGCGAACGCATCGAGCGCGAGCTCGTACTGCCGATACTCATTGCTGTCGCAGCGTTTGTCGCGCTGCTCGTGACCTACCCCTATGGGACGCTCACGATCGTCACGCTGCTGTATCTGGCGACGATCCCGCTCAGCTACCGCCGTTTCGAGCATCACAAGAAGGCTTGGGAGGCGACCGCGGCTAACGCTGCACCCGACGATGGGCCCGCGGCGCAAACAGACCTCAGCGCCGCCGCCCCATCTCCAGGAGAGACCCGGCACTGACGGCCGGCTATTTCGTCTCGTCCGGGTTGCGGTGATAGACATCCTCGCTGCGGATGATGTCGTCCTCTCCGAGATAGGTGCCGATCTGCACCTCGATGAGCTCGAGCGGAACCTTTCCGGGATTCTCGAGCCGATGCCACTGGGTGGCAACGATATAGACGCTCTCGTTCTCGCGTACGAGCGTCTCGCTATCGCCGACGGTCACCTTGGCGGTACCCTGCACGACGACCCAATGCTCGGACCGATGGTGGTGGCGCTGCATGGACAATTTGCCGCCCGGTTTCACGTGAAGCAATTTTACCTGGAAGCGCGGCCCGATCGATAGTGTCTCGAAATATCCCCATGGCCTGTAGTTGCGGAGATGCTGCTCTTGTTCCTTGCGGTCCAGCTGCCGCAGCTTGGCCACGACCTTGGATACGTCCTGGGCGCGCGCGCGATCGGCCACGAGGAGCGCATCCGGCGTGTCGACGATGATGAGATCCTTGACACCGATGGTCGAAACGAGGGAGCGGTCGCTGTGGATGTACAGCCCGCTGCTATCCTCGATGATGGCGTCGCCGCGAACGTAGTTGTCCTGCGCGTCGCGCGATCCGATTTCCCAGAGCGACGTCCAAGAGCCGACATCGCTCCAGCCAATGTCGATTGGCAGCATGACGGCTGCATCGGTCTTTTCCATCACGGCGTAGTCGACCGAGATGTTCGGGGACCGGGCAAACGCCTCCTGGTCGAGCCGCAGAAAACCAAGATCACGCTTGGCATTTGCCAGCGCATCGCGCGCCGCGCTCACAACGTCCGGGGCTAACCGCGCCGCTTCGCTGAGGAAGGCTCGGGCGCCGAAGACGAACAAGCCGCTGTTCCAGAAATAGCATCCCTCATCGACGTATCGTTTTGCGGTGCCGGCATCCGGCTTCTCGGCGAAGCCAGCGACCGCAAAGGCCCGGCTGTCGAAGCCGTCGAGAGGCGCCCCCTGGCGTATGTATCCATACTCCGTGCGCGGCGAGGTCGGTTTGATGCCGAAAAGAGCGAGCTTGCCCAACGCCGCCGCTTTGGCCGCCAGGCGAACCGCTTCGACGAAACGCTCCTCGTCCTGAATGGCATGGTCTGACGGCATCACGGCCAGAATGCCGTCCGGATCCGCCTGCATGACGGACAGCGCCGCCGCGGCAATCGCCGGTGCGGTGTTGCGGGCAACCGGCTCCAGGATGATTTCGCTCGCCGTCAGTTGAGCCTGCTCGAGCTCCTCCCGAACCAAAAACCGGTGATTGTTGTTGCAGATGAGCGTTGGAGCAGCGAAACCGGCTTCCGATGTGAGGCGTCTCAACGTGGCCCCGAGAAATGTCGGCCCCTCACCGTCAAAGAAACGAATGAACTGCTTCGGGTACATCGATCGCGAGAGCGGCCAGAGCCGCGTCCCAGAGCCGCCCGACAAAATTACGGGATGAATAGTCGCCATCAATGGCCCCTGAAATGTGGGTCGCTTGTTTGGAAGCTTGAAGTCGATCCGATCGGCACCCGCAGTCATCATACGACCGGCAGCAACGATAGTAGCGTCGTGGCCGGAAACGTCCAAGCCGTGAGCACCCGGCAGATGCACCGGACATCCTGCCAGATGGGGCCGTTCAGCGCGGCGGCGGACGCTGGGACAGCCGTTCGCGCAGGGACCGCAATGCCCCCCCGGGCTGGGTCTGCGACGGACTGGATGGTGCAGGCGAAGCGGGCACGTCGCGGCGGGGCGGAAGCGCCTCGCGCCGTGGACCACGACCCGCGGGCGCATGCGCCTTGGACGCCAATAATGGGTCTTGAACATAGTGCGTGTCATCGGCATCGCCCGTTGCGGCGAGATCCGAATGGCGCCGGCGCGGGTGCGCGTCGGCTTCATCCAATAGCCCTGCCTCGGCCGCGGTTGGCCCAGGAGCATCCAGCGCCTCGGCGAACATTGCCGCCTGTTGGACAATTTCCGTTCCGCCTCCACTGGCCGACAGGCGCCATTTCTCGACGATCTGCTCGAGCAGCATGTCGTCTCCTGACGACTGCTGCCACATCTCGGAGAACCGGGCCGTAGAGCTCCGCGGCATCGCATGCTTCGGCAGCTCGTCGAAGCGAATACGGACCGGCAGCGTCACGCCGTCTCCGAAGGCAATCGCCTCGCGCTGCCCCAGCGCCGAGAGGAACTCCAGCAGTCCCGAGCCGCTGTCCGATATCGCCGAGCTCACAATGGCCTGATCACGATCGTTCGACATCCGCAACGCGAACACCGTGTTGCATTGTGACAAAATGGTCGGATCGATTTCCGCCGGCCGCTGCGTCACGATGCAAAGGGAGGCTCCGTACTTTCGGCCCTCCTTGGCGATCCGGGCGATGGCGCGTTTGCAGGGCTCGAAGCCCAGCGCCGGATTGGCGGGCACGTAACGGTGTGCTTCCTCGCAGACCAGCGTTACGGGAATTTTGCCTTCACTCCACAGAGCGAAATCGAAGGTCATCCGGCACAGCACAGCGACCACGACATTGACGATCTCGGTGGGCAAGCCGGTCAACTCGAGAATGGTAATCGGCTTGTCGTTGACAGGCACGCGGAAGAGACGGCCGAGCACCTGCGCCATGTCGTCGTTGACGGTGAGAGAACCGAACATGAAGGCATAGCGCGGATCGACAGACAGCGTTTCGATCCTGGTCTTCAGGTTGCGATAGGGGGCGAGATCGCGCTTGTTCTCGAGCTTGCCCATGCGGTCGTCAATGAGCGAAATCAGATCCGACAGACGATACGGGACTGGCGTATCGACGGTATAGCGGCCGGCATCGTGCATGCGAGCCCTGAGCGCCTGCGCTTCCCTGCCCCGGCCTGCGCTGTAGCGGCTCTTGGCGATGGGAATGAGCTCTTGCAGGATTTCGATCTCGTTCTTGCGCTCGGACGGACTGCCGATCATCACTTCGGCCAATTCCTCGAACGTCAGCAGCCAATAAGGCAACTGCAGATTGCGCGGCGACAGGACCTCCGCCCATTCCGTAAATGCCGTCGCATACTCGTTGTGGGGATCGAGCAGAACCAGATGCGCGGCCGGGTTCTTTTCCAGGATGGCCCGCAAGATGAGTGCCGTCGTGCAGGACTTGCCCGTCCCGGTGGTGCCGAGCACGGCGAAGTGCTTTCCCAGCAGCTCGTCGACCCGGATCATCGCCGGAATGGAATCGTCTTGCCGGATGCTTCCGACGCGAACCGAATGTTTCATGTCGCCGCAGAAGGCCAGCTCCAGCTCGGCTTTCGACGCGACACGCACGCGATGCCCGAGCGCCGGATAGCTGCTGACGCCGCGGTTGAAGGTCGCCGGCCGGCCGTCCTTGCTGCGCCACAACTCGCCGACGAGCCCGAGCTCGGCAATCCATATCTCGTTTTCGCCTTCGCGCTGGGCCGGAACGGGCACGCTCAACGCGGATACGATGGCAAGGGCGACGGTGCTGGCGGTATCGATGGCGAGCAGAGTCCCCATCTCGGGACGCTGCGCGGACGCGCGCGCCGCATGCGCCTGACCATTGTCGAGCAGAACAATGGCTTTCGAGCCGGTCACGGACACGATGCGCCCGATCGAGCCGTCGTCCGGCCTGGGTTGTCGCTCGGGTACGGAGGGTGTCACCTGCAGAGTTCCTGACATTTGCGCATCATGCCCCGGCAGGGTGGAGCGGCAACACCTGCCCAAGATGCCGGCCTTGGAGCATCGCCATGAACTGCGGGGACGGCAGGATGACCGAGACCTCGGTGCCTTGATCGCGCTGGCTCACGATCCGCAACTCTCCGCCGTGCAACTCAATCAGCGCATTCGCGATCGGAAGGCCCAGACCGGTTCCTTCACGCCAGCGCGAATGGCTGCCGTCGACCTGGCCGAACGGCGTCAAGGCAACCTGAATTTCCTCTTCGTCCATGCCGATGCCGGAATCTCGAATGAGAACCTGGGCGCTGCCATCGGCCAACGCCTCCGCTTCGATGCGGATCGTGCCGCCGGCGCGCGTGAACCGGACGGCGTTGCTGAGCAGGTTCATGAAAGCCTGCTTCAACCTTTGCGCATCGCCACGAATGGCCGGCAGCTCCGGATCGCACTGAAAGTCCAGGCTCAATCCCGCAGCTTCGGCCACGGACCGATAGCTCGCCACCGACACGTTGAGCAGCTCTTCGAGACTGATTTCGTGCGCATTGAGCGTGTACTTCCCACTCTGGATCTTCGAGATGTCGAGAATGTCGTTGATCACCGCGAGCAGGTGGCCGGCCGCATCATGGATGAGCCCCGCGTAGTCGGCGATATCCTGGTCCGTCAGCTGCCGGCGCCCGTGTTCGGCAAGCAGTTTGGAAAAGCCGATGATCGTATTGAGCGGCGTCCTCAGCTCGTGGCTCATGTTGGCGACGAACTCGGACTTGACCTTGTTGGCAAGCTCGACCTCGATACGCGCTGCCTGCTCGGCCTCACGGGTGCGGTTGCGAAGCGCGGCTTCGCCGAGACGAACGGCGTAGTCGCCCATCAGCGTGTTCGGCTTTGCCGTTCCAATAGCCCCGCTGTACATGAATGGCTGTCCGCTCTATCAAACCTTCGGTAGCCTATGGCGCAGTGGATAACTTGAGGTTAATGGGCCAAAGTACAAGGATTCCAGCGGACTGCTGCAGCGCAGCAAAGACGCTGGATAAAGCGGGAAAAGAGACCGGCATGCCGAGTAATTTGTCCGTCGACGGGGATCGCCTGTGGGGCACTATCGAGGCGTCCTCGGCCATCGGCCAGGGACCCAACGGCGGTCTCCGCCGCCTGACGTTGACGGACGAAGATAAGCAGATGCGCGACCTGCTCGCGCGCTGGGCTGGCGAGGCGGGATTCCCGGTCCGTGTCGACCACCTCGGCAACATGTTCGTGCGTCGGGAAGGCCAGCAGCCCGAGCTGCCGCCTGTGCTGATCGGCAGTCACTTGGATACGCAGGCCGCCGGCGGCCGTTTCGATGGGATTCTCGGCGTTCTGGGTGGACTGGAGATCCTGCGCACCCTCGAGGATAGCGGTATCGCGACACGACGGGCCATCGAGGTCGTGAATTGGACCAACGAGGAGGGCGCTCGCTTCTATCCGCCGATGCTGTCCTCACTGGTGTTTGCGGGCAAGGAAAGCGTGCGCTGGGCCGAGGACAGGATGGACAAAACGGGTGTGCGGCTCGGCGACGAGCTGGTGCGCATCGGCTACCGCGGCGATGCGCCGGTAGGAAAGCGGCCGGTCGACGCCTACTTTGAATTGCATATCGAACAAGGGCCAAAGCTCGACGCGGCGGGTGTCCCGGTGGGCATCGTGACCGGCGGATTTCCGACGCGTGGCATGCGTATCGATGTCTTGGGCGAGACGGCCCACGTCGGTCCGACGCCCATGGAGCGGCGGAAAAATGCCCTCGTGGGCGCGTCGCACGTGGCTGTCGCCATCGACGAGATCGGCTGGCGCTATTCGTCGGGCGAAGGCAAGACGACAGCGGCCCGCCTCGATCTATGGCCGAATTTGCCGGGCATCATCAGCGAGCGCGCCAGCCTGTTCTGCGATATGCGGCACCCGGATCCGGCCATGCTGGAGCGCATGGTCTCGGATCTCGATACGGCGCTTCCCGATTGTGCTCGCCGCAGCCGCTGCTCCGTCGTGATCGCCGAGCGCTGGGGGTTTGGCGGACTTGCTTTCGACGGCGTCCTGATAGCTCTCCTGCGCGAAGCGGCAGCGGACCTGGGCTATGCGACGCTCGATCTTCAATCGGAGGCCGGCCACGATGCCTACAACATGACATCGGTCTGCCCGGCAGCCATGATTTTTACGCCTTGCAAGGACGGCATTTCCCACAACGAAAAGGAAGATATGACGCGGGACGACGCGCTGCCGGCGGCTAACGTATTGCTGCGCGCAGCTCTGGCGCGCGCCAGCCGATAGGCTGGCGGCCACGCGCTGGCGTTCCTAATCCACCGCGTGGGTAAGAGCCTCGATCAAGGTCTCGATCCGGTGCGCTTCCTGGGCGGGCGCCCGCGCAATGGCGGGCAGGAGCAGGATGTCGGTCACCGCGGCGTAGGGCCGCCGCTCGAGATCCGCAAACAGTCGCGCCGCCTGCCGGAGAGTCGCCAAGCGGGATGTGCTCTCGGATGCGTCGTTCGCTGCCCGCGACTGAAGGTCGGCCACAGCGCAGGCCAAAGACCACGCCGTCCTGTCCCGCAGCAGACGATCGTCACCCACCGGAGAAATCATCGACGAAGGCTCGGGCTCTGCGAACCCAGTGGCCGTCAAATCCGCAGATGGACGGATGGATGAAGCATGCCGGGCGCCGTGGGGGGTCCCGAGCAGATCGTTCGGACTGAGCTCCAAAGTCTCACAGATCTGCTGGATGAGTTTGATGTCCGGCTCGACTTCCGCGCGTTCGTAGCGGGTGTACCGATTTTCGTCGATGTCCAGGGCTTGAGCGAGGCTGCGCGCGGTCTTGAAACCCCGGGCAACACGGAATTCGCGCAATCGGCGGGCAAACTGCTGGCGTGCGATAGGAGACTGAACCGTCATGAGCGGACACTAGATAGCTTCCCCAGGACGCCCAAGTCTTCACTATACGCATATCAACTGTTTTATCCTTGCGCCTATACTAATTGGTGTATGATATATACTATACAATCAAAGATTGTATAGTTGTACTACTGGCCATCGCCTCGGGCCGGGCAGTACGCGAGGCGACCATGACTTTTGTCCCAGTGCGGAATGCACTAGAGCAGGATCGTTTCGGACTGAATCTTCCCACCTCGCACGAGGCGCGTCGGCCGAAACGTGAATCCTGCTCTACTTCATTGGTTTAGAGTGCGATTCACGCGTCGCGGCGGAGCCGCGCTGCGCTCGGACGCATGGAAGCCAATAGTGCTTCCATACGAAACGATCGCGCTCTAAGGACAGCCTCGAGCCAGAACGGAGACCCAGAACGTGTTGCAGACCCACGCCGAAAGCCCGCGCGCAGAGGCCCCAATGGCCGGCGAGCGCAAGCGATCTCTGAGCGTGGTCATCCCCGTTCTCAACGAGACACGCGGGCTGCCGACACTGGAGCAGAGGCTCCGCAACGTGCTGGATGGCCTCGGGCAGACATGGGAAGTCATCTTCGTCGATGACGGATCTCGCGACGGCACGCTCGACGCCTTGCGCCAGCTTCACCTGCGTGACCCGCGGTACAAAGCCATATCGCTCAGCCGCAACTTCGGTAAGGAAATCGCAGTTGCGGCTGGTCTGCGGTTCGCGATGGGCGACGGCGTTGTCGTGATGGATGGCGACTTGCAGCATCCTCCCGAGTTGATCCCCGACTTCGTCGCCAAGTGGGATGCGGGATACGACATCGTCTATGCGCAGCGCTCGAGCCGGGACACGGACGCAACCCTGCACAAATGGTCGGCGCGCCTCTTCTATCGCATCTTCCGATTTGCCACGGGGACAGAGCTACCGGACGGCGCCGGAGACTTTCGGCTGCTCGATCGCAAGACCGTAGACGTCTTCAACCGCATGGGCGAGCGCGCACGCTTCAACAAGGGCCTCTACGCCTGGATCGGCTTCCGCTCCATCGGCATCCCTTACGAGGTGGAGGCGCGCTTCCAGGGCCGGTCCCGATGGCGACCTCGGCAGCTGCTGCGCTTTGCGCTGGATGGACTTGCCTCTTTCACGACGCTGCCGCTGCGCATCTGGTCCTATATCGGCCTGCTCGTCGGCGCGTCGGCGTTTGTTTATACGGCCATCTTCCTGACCAAGACGCTGATCTACGGTGTTGACGTGCCGGGCTTTCCGACATTGGTGATCTCGGTGATGTTTCTCGCTGGCGTGCAGCTTATTTCACTCGGCGTCATCGGAGAGTATCTCGGCCGTGTCTATGAGGAGGTGAAGGGGCGGCCGCTGTTCATCGTTTCGGAGACCATCGGCACCGATCAGCGCCTCTCGGAAACACCGGCACAAACGGCACAGAGGGGCGCGGGCAACACGTGATACCCGCTCCATGACCACCGCGCCGGTTATTCTGTGCGCCGACGACTACGCCATGACCGCCGGCGTATCACGAGGCATATTGGAGCTGGCGCAATCGCGCCGGCTGTCGGCGACGAGTGCCCTGGTCACGCTCGACCGATGGCCCGAAGATGCCAAGCCCATCGCCGGTGTGCGCGACCGCATCGCCGTCGGCCTGCACATCGACCTGACGCTCGGCAGGCCCCTTGGCCCCATGCCTTCCCTCGCGCCCGAGGGACGCTTTCCAAATCTTCGGCAAGTTCTGGCGCGGGCTCTGACAGGCCGCATCGATCAGGAGGACATTGCCGCCGAGGTGACGCGGCAGCTCGATCGCTTCGAGGACGGGACGGGCTTTCCCCCCGATCACGTCGACGGGCATCAGCACGTGCATGCACTTCCCGCCATCCGCCACGGCGTGCTCAAGGCACTGGCACGGCGCTTTCCTTCCGGTGGCCCGCTCGTGCGTGATCCCGCCGACAGCGTTTCGGCCATTCGCAAACGCGGGCTGGCCGTGCGCAAGTCGATTGTCATCAACCTGCTGTCCTCCGGGTTCGCTGCGGCGGTGCGCGCCCGAGGCTTTGCCGTCAACGACAGCTTTGCCGGCACCTCCCCGTTCAAAGAAGGGCAGCCCTATGGCGACGAGCTGACGGCGGCCTTCTCGGAGGGCGGGCGACACCATCTGGTGATGTGCCATCCCGGCCATGTCGATCCGGAGCTGTCCAGCTTGGATCCGGTCGTCATCCGGCGCGCCGAGGAGTATGCAGCTCTCGCGCAAAAGCCGGGTCTGCCAGCGAAATTGTGGTATCCGGAGCGAGCCTCCGACGGCCCGCCCGTCGTCTGGCAGAGGGCGTGACGGGCATGGCCGACGACGATGCCGAAGTCATCGCCCCACGGCCCAGGCCGCCGATCCGGCATTGGGCCGGCTTCCTGGCATCGGGCCTCATCGCTCTGTCGGTCGACGCCGCTATTCTTGAGGCCGGCATCCGACTGTTCGGACTGCATCCGCTGGCAGCCCGATTGCTTGGCATCTCCTGTGCCATGGTCGCCGGATGGCTGGCGCACCGCACATTGACGTTCATGCTGCGGTCACCTCCGACCTTCGGGGAATTCGCGCGCTATGCCGCCGTCGCTTGGACGACGGCCGCCATCAACTATGGGACATTCGCTTCGATCCTGATCGCGCGGCCATCCTTGCCGCCGCTTGCGGCTCTTATTCTCGCCTCGATTGTCGCGGCGGTTTTTGCCTACCTGGGAATGCGTTACGGCGCATTTCGCGGGCGCCGGTAGACGGACGTCCTTCTGGCCCGCACCAAACCCTGCTTTCAGGCATTCATCTATGGTTCAGCAAGGATCGGCTTATTTACGCGGCTACATGCCTTACTGGGGGGCATGGTTAATGGTGGATTGGACTACGACATCGGAGCAGGTGTGAAAGCCCCCAGGGCTTGCACAACTGCAATGAGCCAGACTTGGGACAAAAGCATAGCTATACGCCCAGAACTCTCTGATAGCGTATGCGTGCGCCATATCGCCTGGAGGCGTGGATGAGATCGAGTGCAATGAAGTCAGTGAAGTTGGATATCGATTGGTCCGCCCAGACGATCTTGCCAATCGAATTCGAAGGCCGGGAGTTGCAACTCGAGGCCCGCGCCTATCAGGGCGTGGAACCGCATTGCCAGGCCATGGCGCTCATCAATCAGCCCACGGACGATACGACAGAGCTTCCCGTTGTGCGTGTTCACAGCGGCTGCGTGACCGGCGATATCTTCCACTCGCTGCGCTGCGATTGTTATGCGCAGCTGCAGGCCGCAATGGCGCACATAACGCGCGTGCCGAACGGCGTGCTGCTGTACTTGCCCTATCACGAAGGGCGCGGCATCGGGCTCGTCAACAAGATCAAGGCCTATGCGCTGCAGGATCAGGGCCTCGACACGGTCGATGCCAACGTCGAGATCGGCGCGCCGATCGACGCGCGCGACTACGACCTTGCGGCCCAGATCCTGTTCGATCTCGGCTTCCCGCGCATCAAGCTGCTCACCAACAATCCCGCCAAGGTCGACGCTCTGCGCGCCGCGGGCATCATCGTGGCTGAGCGGCTGCCGGTGATTTCCAGCCCGACGGCACACAACCAGCGCTATCTGTCGACCAAGAAGGAGCGCATGGCGCACCAGCTTTGAGCCGGCGTTCACCTCGCTGATGACGCGAGCGCGGCCCGGGTGCCGCGCAGCGCTTCAAACCTCAATGTTACAAAGTGCCGCCCGGGCGGAACTGCCACCGCCCGGAACAGCACGTTTGCGCGCAGCAGCGGTGCATCCCGGCCGTCCACGGCCGCAAACCACCAAGGATGCCAGGGATCGTTGACGACGACCCAGCCGCCATCCGGACTGTCGGCATCGATGACGATTTCGGTGTTGCCGTAGGCACGGATCGAGCTCGTGCCGGGGCGGCGCGCTTCGTTCGTGGCAGGCGGGTTCTCGAGCAAGACGGTCGTCTCGGGATTGACGTCGGGCCAGTCGCCTGAGTTCAGAAGCGCCTCGAAATCGGCTTTCTGTGCAGCGCTGGCGAACAGAACTCGAGGCAGCGTGCGTAGGTTCTCGTAAATGTAGCCATGGTTGGTACGGGCCACGAGGTGCAGGTCGCCGGGCTGTAGCCGCGTGTCGATCTGATCGATTGGCACTCCGGTTGCGATGAATCGTAAGCCGAGCATATCCGCCAACCGCGACCTGTAGGACGGCATGAGGGGCGAGAACTTACGCTGGTCGGGGAGGCCGACGTGATCCTCCGCGCCCGTTGCCTGGCTGTAGAGTCCCAGGCGTACGGGACTGTAGCCCAATGTATTTTCCAGACGATGCGTGATGCTGGCGTTCGGCCAGTGAAAACCGAGACCTGCCAGCTCGATTCGGTCGCGGCGTGTCGCATCGGCGATCACATGCGTCTTGAGGTAGGTGATCGTGTCGTCGCGCGTCCTGGGCTGCAGCACGTCGTAGTGCCTTGGGCGCAGGGCCGACGACGTGCTGGGCCCGTTATTCCAGGCGAGATCTGCGGTGGCCAATGCCGCAAGAACCAAAGCAACGAGACGGGCATCGATGGCAACCTGCCGCTGCGCCCAGGCCAGCGCCAACAGGCCGATGCCGAAACAAAGAGCGGCTAGGCCGAGCGGGCCCCAAAGCCGGTGCACGCGGCTGATCGCCAACCCAACAACCAGCGCCGCGATAAGGCCCAGCAGCAAAACCGCGCCGATGCCTGCGACCTGATTTCGAGACCTCTGCAACCACGGCTGGGTGAAAAGAACGTGCGTCGCGTAGCCCGCAAGAATTGCACCGAGCGCACCGACGAGAAAGGCGGCATCAGCCGGCCGGCGGTATAGATTGACGCCGGGCAGGACAGCGTACATGAGCCGGAAGACCGGCGTGTACCATCCCAGCGCATAGATCAGCATGACGGCGAAGGCGACGGCAAAAAAGCGGATCTCCCGGTCCCAGAGTCTGCCGCCAAACACCGCCGCAACGACCAGAAGCAGTGGGATGGCACCGAGATAGAGCTGGCCGACGTTCTGGGCGATGAAAAGCCCTGTATCCTTCCAGGCGAAGCTGGGCGGTCCCCAATAGTCCTTCATGTCGCCCGAGGCGCCGAACACATCGGGCACCAGGAATGTGAGCAGCAGCGCCGGATGCAACGAACCCCTGCCCGCGCCGACGTAGTCGATCTCGGGGCGATTGGAATCGGCCGCAAGCAGAATCGTGAACAGGACCGGGATGATGACAAGGGCAAAGCCGGCCAGGCCGGCAACACCCAGCGACAGTAGACGCCGGAACAGACCAGTACGCTCGCCGAAATCCGCGAACAGCCGCCAAAGCACGTATGCGATGAGCAGATAGACGCACAGCAACGCCACCTGATCGCGGCCGAGCACAATGCAGCCCGCCGCCAGACCGGCCGCCAAGCCATACCAGAGCGATCCGCGATCCAGCGCGCGATCAAGATACAGAAGCGTAAAGGGCAGATACGCGAGGCTGAGCACCTGTCCCATGTGTTGGATGCGCCAAGCCATGGCCGCACCAAAACTGAAGACGATAGCCGCCAGCAGCGCGCCCGCCCAATGCCAACCCTGATCGCGGACCCAGGCGATCAGGGCAATGCCACCGGCAAATATCGCCAGCAGCAGCGTGAGGTCGACCGCCCACAAGCTCGGACTGCGATTGACGAGTGCCAGCAGCAGAAACGGCGGCGAGAAGATCATCGACTGCGGATCGGCAATCTGGGGCTGGCCCGAGAACACGTAGGGGTTCCAGAAGGGCCACTCGCCGCGTGCGATGCAATCCGCGAGAAACTGTATCTGCGGCTGGAAGTGCGCCTTGGCGTCCCACGGAATCGTATACCGCCCCGACAGCCATGGCGCGGTCATCACGCAAAAGCACAAAGCAAAGAGGAGGGAGACGGGAAGCAGCGCCCAACCGTGGCCAGACCCGGATGGATCCAAGTCGAGTTTATCGGCCCAGCGGGACTGGCGTCGCGGCGCCTTCATCGCGGCGGCTTTCCTCAACTGCGGTCATCAACCGGTCTTCATCCTTGTATAACACTTGACTCCACGCTGCGGGCCGACTGTCTTTCACCTCCGCGCCGCATTCACTGGGCCAAGGAACACTCTGACCACATGCCGTCGACCGCACCCGTGACCTGTGCCCAGAGCGCCACCGCGATCGAGCGCGTGTTGCAGGCGCCCCGCAATCGGCCATTCGTGGTAGCCCAGCTTGGCCAATCGCTCGATGGGCGCATCGCGACATCAACCGGTGAAAGCCAATGGATCAATCGCGACAGCGCACTCGATCATGTGCACCGCCTCAGGGCAGCCGTCGATGCCGTCGTCGTCGGCGTCGGAACGGTCATCGCGGACAACCCGCGGCTCAACGTGCGCCGTGTCGCTGGCCGCAATCCGGCTCGCGTCGTCATCGATCCCTCCGGTCGCGCGCCCCAGTCCTCTCATTGCTTGACGGCGGACGGCGGACGGCGCATCGTCGTGACGGCGCACGACGGTAAATTTGCGAACGATGTCGAAGTCATCGTGTTGCCGTGCGAGAACGGCCGTCTCAAGCCCACATCGATCGTTTCTGCCCTCTGGGATCTTGGACTCAAGTCCATCCTGATCGAAGGCGGAGCACATACCGTGTCGAGCTTCCTCGACGCGCGCGCCGTCGATCGTCTCCATGTGCTCGTGGCGCCAGTCATTTTGGGATCAGGCAAACCCGGCATTTCGCTGGCACCCATTGATACGCTCGCTCAAGCGCTGCGGCCGGCGACCCACGTCCATGTGCTGGCGGACGGCGATGTGCTATTTGACTGCGATCTGAGACAGCAAGCTTAGGGGGCCGACCATGGAGCGCACGCCGACGCCAGACACGCAGGTCGAAATCTACAGCCCACCAGCACGCCACTTCCACTGGTGGACGGTGGCGCTGATCCTCGTCCAGGTGCCGCTTGGCTTGTATATGTCCTATCGCGGCAACGTTCAGGGCATCTTCGACGATCTCACGAACACGCTCTACAGCAGCCACAAGCTCATCGGCATCATCATCTTCGTCGTCGTGCTGGCTCGGTTGGCATACCGGCTCACGCATGGCGCGCCGGCGGACGAGCCGACGCTCGAGTGGTGGCATAAGGCCGCCAGCCATTTCAACCACTGGGGCCTCTACCTGCTGCTGCTGGTGACGCCGATCGCAGGCTACATCGGCATCTCGCAGTATCCGGCCCTGAACATTTTCGGGATTCCGCTGCCGGGCATTGTCTCCCCCGATCAGGACGCCGCCAGCCGGACGTTCCTCATCCACTTCTGGCTCGCGCTCGTGCTGGTCGCTTTCATGGCGATACACATCGCAGCGGCGCTCTATCACTACGTCATCCGCAAGGACAATGTGCTGACACGCATGCTGCCGAGCCTGCGGCGGTCCTGACGCTCAGGAAGGGAAGGCGAGCGTATCGGTGTGGCCGACCTCGGCGCCGGTGCGCATGACCTTGGCCCAGGTCTCGATCGACTTGGCATCGACGGCGCCCGTCTCGCGCACGGCGCCGGCAAATCCTGAGGCCAGCTCCGTGACAAGCGTCTGGTCTTTTGCGCCCAGCATCCAAGGGCTTTCGCCCTCGAGCACATTGTAGTCTGAGACGCGAAACGCATCGGCCAGATGCGCCGGCGCCATCGGTCCAGCCGAAAGCCCGAATCCCTTGTCGGTCGTCTGGTGTGCGTGAAAGGCCGCCATCATGGCGCCATCGCTCGGCTGGCGCGGCGTCCAGCGCTGAATGCCGTTGTATGTCAGCACCGTGTAGAAGACGGCACCACGCCGCGCCACCGCCCGCGCAAACGCTTTGATGAAGTCGACCGAGCATAGATCGAACAAAGCCGAAGCCGTGATGAGGTCGGGTTTGTCGCCGAGCGCGACATCCAGAGCCGCATTGAGATCCGCCTGGCCAAACTGCACGGTGATCTGCCTGTTGCCTTTGACGAGGATCAGCCGTTCCCCATCCGCTCGGGATGAATCGGCCCAGCGCAGCAGCGTCTGCCGGGCGGCCGCAAGAAGGCGCTCGTCATAGTCGACCAGCGTCCAGCTCTGGATGTCGGGCAGCAGCGGCACCGTCGCCCGAAGATTGGAGCCAGTGCCGCATCCAAGGTCGACGACCTCCACCGTGCTTCGCTGCTGGAAGCGCGCACTCAAAGACGACGCCAGCTCCGCATTGCGCGACCGATGATCGACGGGCTCCCGCAGCGCCAGCCATTCCGGTGAAAAACCGCTCATGCCGCAACCCTCCGCACAACGTCGGCGATCGTACGTGCCGTCTGCTCCCAGCGCGGCAGGCTTCGCCCGGCTGACCAGGACGCGTCGCCCATGCTGGCGCGCAGCGTCGCATCGCGCAGCAGCTGGCCGATGGCGGCGCTCAGGGCAGCCACATCGCCTGGCGGCACCTTCAACGCGGCGGCATTGGGTGCCGTATCGGCAGCCGCGCCGCCGGTCGTGCAAACGATCGGCAGGCCACGCGCCATCGCTTCGGCCAATACCATGCCGTATCCCTCATAGAGCGACGGCATGACGAACACATCGGCGGCGGCGTAGTGCGCATCCAGACGCTCCCGATTGGCTGGCCCGGTCAGCGTGATGCGGCCTTGGAGACCACTCTCGGCAATCGCAGCTTTGAGCGCATCGAGCGCTTCGGCGCTGCGATCCACGGAACCGACAATCTTCAGCCGCCAGTCGAGATCGGCATGAACCTTCAACGCCCGCACGAGACTATCGAAAGCCTTGCGCGGCACGATGGAGCCGACACCCAGCAACTGCAGCGGCCTGTGCGTCCCTGTCGCGCGCGGCGCTGCATCGGTGCCGGGCTCAGCCACGGTGATCTTGGCACCGGACACGGCAAAGTCCGTCACCAGGGTTTTGGCTGTCGCCTGGCTCGTCACAATGACATGCTGTGCCAATGCCAGGGCCGCCGTCTCGAGCGCGCGCAACTCATCCTGCCGCTGCCCGCTCAATCCCGCCTCCAGGCAGAGCGGATGATGCACCAGCGCGACGATCCTGCGATCGATACCGCGGACGAGATCGGCTGGCATAGCGCCATAGGCGAGGCCATCGATCAGCAGCACGGAGTCGCTCGGCGCCGCCCCAAGCAATCGTCCGGTCTCGGCCAGATCCGCGGCTGTCGGCTGCGGATAGCTTCCTGGCAGCACCAGGTGCCGAGCCTCAATCCCAAGCGACGGCAGCAGCGTCAGCACGCGCCGGTCGTAGGCGTATCCACCTGTCGGTAGATCGATGTCGCCAGGAATGGCGAACGCGACTTTGGTCATGACTCTAGGCGCACACCCGCCTCATGTGACCGGTCCCTCGAACCAGGCCCGCGCTAGATCAGTCTCGTGCAGCGTCACGCGGATCTTCGACAAGCCCCTGCCGTCGTCGCCCAGCGCGCCGTCCTTAGCGGCCTTGGCAACGGCATCGAACACATATCGGCACAGGAACTCGGTCGTCGTCAGCTTGCCTTTGAACTCGGCCAAGGCGTCCAGATTCTTGTAGGCAAGCGGCTTCAGCGTCTTGCTCAGCACATCGAGCGCGGCGCCGATATCCACCACGACATTCTGTTTCGTCAGCTTTTCGCGGAAGAAGGCGACATCGACGACAAACGTCGCGCCATGCATGCCCTGCGCCGGACCGAAAAACGGATCGGGAAGGCTGTGGGCGATCATGATCCGGTCACGCACTTCGACGGCGTACATAAGCTCGCTCCAAATGTTTCTTCGTTCACGTTAGGCAACCGGCCGCTCGCCGATCTTCTCCTGCAGCCGGACCAGATAGCCATCGGGATCCTGAACCAGGAATTGACGGACGCCGACCTCCGACGAATTGACGCGATACCAGCGTTCCTCGGGGCCGAAGTAGATGCTAGTTGCTGCCGCTTCGAGCCGCGCCAGCACGTTGGCTAATCCTACAACGTGAAGCTCGAAGTTGATGCCGCGCCCAAAGGGATAGTCCATCGCGCCGGTTTCCCAAAGACCGCGGCGCTCCGGCGGACCCGCGCCTCTCTGATCGAGCATAACCTGAGCCCCGTGGAGATCGAGAAACGCAAAGCCGTCTTCGGGACGGCCATAGCGCACGGAAAAGCCGAGCAGGTCACACCAGAAGCGCAGGCTCGCAGCCAGATCACTGACCTTAAGCTCCGGCACCATACGGGCGCGAAAGTCCGTCACGACGGATACCGGATCACCGGCGCCAGCCCATCCGCACCCGCGGCCAGCGCCTTCGGCAACGCCTCGGCCACGGACTCGAACGGAATTTCGGTTGCCACCAGCACATCGAGCGCAGCGTCTTGCAGCAGCCCCAAGGCGGCTTCGAGGCGGCGGCGGTAGGTCCAGCGCGGACGTCGGCCCGGCGACACTTGTCCCACCTGCGAGGAGATCAGCTTCAGGCGCCGGCTGTGGAATGCGCCACCGAGATTGGTAGTCACCGGCGCATCGCCGTACCAGCTCATCTCAACGACGGTTGCTTCCATGCCGGCCGCGGCGATGGCCGTGCCGAGGCCGGCCGACGTCGAGCTGGCATGGAACGCCACGTCGGCATCCTTGGGGGTCTGGTCTGGCGCCGCAAACCGGAATCCCAAATGCTGCGCCAGTTTCGTGCGGCTCTTGTCGGTATCGATCAGCGTGACTTCGGCTCCAGGCAACCGCGCCGACAGATACGCGATCAGCAATCCGACCACCCCGCCGCCGACCACGACGATGCGATCGCCCGGACCGGCGCCGCCATCCCAAAGGCTATTCAGCGCCGTCTCCATGTTCGCCGCGAGCGTCGCCCGCCGCGCAGGCACGCCATCGGGAACCGGAGTCAGCATCGACACGGGCGCGACAAAGGTGTCCTGATGCGGGTGAAGGCAGAACACGGTGCGCCCGGCCAGTTCCTTCGGGCCGTCCTCGACAACACCGGTCGCGCAATAGCCGTATTTCACCGGGAAAGGAAACGCGCCTTCCTGCAGGGGGGCCCGCATGCGTTCCCATTCGCTTGGCGAGACTGCCCCGTTGAGAACGAGCCGCTCCGTGCCCCGGCTGACGCCGCTGAACAATGTTCTGACGACCGCTTCGCCAGGTCCCGGCAGGCCCAGCGGTGCTGCGCGGAGCTCGACGATGCCTTTCTTCGCGTACCAGACCGCGCGCGCCACGCGGCGCTTGCCCGTCGAACGCCGAGCCGTCATTGTGCTGCCGGTCACGCCGGGTTTCGTCATGGATGCGCACCTAGACTTGAAGCTGCAACCCAGATCGTCATGAGCGAAACCCTGGAAACGTCTTCGCGCCCGGCCGCTGGCTCGGGCGCCATCAGGCTTACGACACCGAGCGGGCTCCAGGCAAACGCCGAGCTTGGCCGCCGCCGCCGGATTGTCATCGTGCTCAACGTCGTGACATGGCTCGTGATGATGTGGGTCGCGGCCAAGGTGCTCGGCGCCGGCGGATGGACCGCCACCGACCTCATTCTCTTTTTGTGCTTCGCCGCCGGCACGCCATGGACGGTGCTCGGGTTCTGGAACGCCCTGATTGGCCTGTGGCTCCTGCATTTCCACAAGGACGCGATGGCCGAGGTAGCGCCTTACGCCGCTGCGGGCGACGACCCCGCCCCGTTGAAGGTCAAGACTGCCATCCTCATGACCCTGCGCAACGAGGACCCGGTGCGGGCGATCCTCAGATTGCGCACGGTCAAGGCCGGTCTCGATGCTTCCGGCGAGGGACACACCTTCAGCTATTTCGTGCTGTCGGACACCAACGATCCGGCCGTCGCCGCCGCGGAGGATCAGGCCATCGCCGATTGGCGCGCGCAGGACCCCGACCGCGACCGCATCACCTACCGCCGGCGAAAGGACAACACCGGCTACAAGGCCGGCAACGTGCGCGATTTCTGCGAGCGCTGGGGCAAGGACTACGAGCTGATGCTGCCGCTCGACGCGGACAGTCTCATGTCCGGCGTCGCCATCGTCCGCCTCGTGCGCATGATGCAGGCCCACTCCCGGATCGGCATCCTGCAGAGTCTCGTCGTCGGCATGCCGTCCTCGTCGGCGTTCGCGCGCATCTTCCAGTTCGGCATGCGGCACGGCATGCGCTCCTACACCATGGGTCAGGCGTGGTGGGTCGGCGATTGCGGCCCCTTCTGGGGCCACAACGCGGTGGTGCGCATCAAGCCGTTCTTCGAAGAATGCGATCTGCCGATCCTGCCCGGCAAACCGCCGCTCGGCGGCCATGTGCTGTCGCACGATCAGGTGGAAGCCACGTTCATGCGCCGCGCCGGCTACGAGGTGCGCGTGTTGCCGGTCGAGAACGATAGCTGGGAGGAAAATCCTCCGACCATGCTCGACTTCGCCAAGCGCGACGTGCGCTGGTGCCAGGGCAACATGCAGTATCTCAAGCTGCTGGATACGCCCGGCCTCTATCCCATGAGCCGCTTCCAGCTCGTCTGGGCAATCTTGATGTTCGTCGGCATCCCGGCTTGGACGCTCATGATCGCGCTGCTGCCCGTGGCCGCGTGGGAGGGGCGCACGATCGACAACTTTCCGTCTGGTCTGGCGATCGGGCTCTACATCACCTTCTTCACGATGTACCTGATGCCGAAGATCGCCGGCCTCATCGATGTCGTGCTGACCAAGGGTGGCATCGCGCGTTACGGCGGCCCCGTGCGTTTCGTGACAGGTGCCGCCATCGAGCTCGTGTTCTCGTTCCTGCAGGGCGCCGTATCCACCATCCGCACATCGATCTTCATGATCGGACTGGCGTTCGGAAAGTCGGTTCTATGGGGCGGCCAGTCGCGCGACGCCTATGGCATTTCGTGGCGCACGGCCGTCGAGAGCCTGTGGCCGCAAACCGTGTTCGGCATCATCGTGTGCGGCCTCCTGCTGCTCGTTTCGCCGCCAGTGCTCTGGTGGAGCCTGCCGCTGACGGCCGGTTATCTGCTCGCGATTCCGTTTGCGGTCGTCACCGCATCGCCAAGCCTCGGTCGCTGGTTCAAATCGCTCGGCCTGTGCGGCATCCCCGAGGACTTCTCCGAGCCGGCCGAGATCAAAGCGGTGTTGCGGTAGCCGGATGGCGCAAGCGGCGATTATTGCTGGACTCAAGCGCGACCCAGAGCTGGCGAGCCTCAAACGCTCGCTCGATGTCTACTACGGTGACGCGGCGCGAGACGCCGCCATGGATGCGCTTTACGCGCGGTTCCTGAAGCCGGGCCAACTCGCCTTCGATATCGGCAGCCATGTGGGCGACCGCATCGGCAGCTTTCGCCGCGTTGGCGCCCGGGTCGTAGCGCTCGAGCCGCAACCGCTGTGCGCCCGAGCCATCAGCGCCATTTATGCTGGTGACAACAGCGTGCGCCTCGTCGAAGCCGCCTGCGGTCCGCAGCCCGGAACGCTGACGCTACACATCAACTCGCGCAATCCGACCGTCACTACGGCGTCGAACGACTTCGTGCGCGCCGCCGATGGCGCCGGCGGATGGGAGGGGCAGGTCTGGGATCAGTCCATCGCCGTGCCGGTCACAACGTTCGACGCGCTGATCGCGGAACACGGCACGCCGGACTTTGCCAAGATCGACGTCGAGGGCTTCGAGGCCGACGTGCTGGCGGGCCTATCCGCACCTGTACCAGCGCTTTCCTTCGAGTTCACGACCATTCAGCGCGACGTCGCCGTCCGCTGCCTCGATCGGCTGATGCTGCTTGGGGACTACCGCTTCGATATTGCGCTCGGCGAAGCTCAACAATTGACGTTCGAGCGTTGGCTCACCGCCACCGAAATGCAGTTGCATATCGAATCCTTGCCGCACGACGCCAACTCTGGCGATGTTTACTGCGTGTTGCGGAAGTAGGGGCCAAGGTGCCGAAACGGCCTCACTCTTGGGGTCGGGCAGACAACAAGACTGAGGCATAGCGAGACCAAGTCAATGCGCAGCACATTCTGCTCTATGGTCGCTTTGCTCTCGCTTCTGCTCGCGTATTCTTCTCCGGCCCACGCTGCCTCCCTCGACGGCCTTGCCGTGGAGGTGACCAACGCCAGCGAGCCTGTGCTGTGCGCGGAGAAGGACAACGTCACGCTCAATTTGCAGTCATCCGCCGTGCGCCGCTTTCGCATCGAGGCCGCGCACCCCGCCTACATCGGCACGCTCGTGCGCGACAGCTTCGAGGCCGACTGGACCGCCTGCGATATCCCGGGCAACCCCGACAAGCCTGCCGCCGCGCCGCCGAAACGCACGACCTTGTACGAAGACATCGACCTATGGGTCGTGGGCCTCAGGTTTCCGACGTTCTGGCGTCCGGCCACTGCCACCGTGCGTATCGGCGATCGGATCGAGACCGGCCTGCATCTTCTGCAAGTCTGGATGATCCGTCCCATGGGCGGAGAGGAGGTGCTGGTTCTCTATCCGCAGGACGGCTATTGGCGCGCACGCCCGCTTGCACCGGCAGGCATGGCCCCAACGGCGTTCGGCTCGTCCTTTCTGGTGGGCCCCGTGGAGATCGGCGAGAGGCCCATCGTCCGCATCACAGAAGTCGCCTTTGACCCGAAGCCCCGCGCGTTCACACTCAAGTTCGATCGCGGCGGCTCGGCCACGGTGACTATGGCCAAGGTCGATCAGAACCGCCACGTCCTTGATGTGAACTTCGACAAGGCCGTCGAAGGCCGCCCTTTCGCCGCGCTGCGCTCCATGTTCGTCACCGATTTCAACAATGATGTCGCGCGCATCGCCGTGCGCGAGAAGGACGCCAAGGGCTGGCGTGAGGACGGCATCACGACGTTCAAGCGCGCATCCGCGACGGATGTCTGGGCCGGCCGCATCGCGCCATCGCGCCACAACACGTCATCGCCGGATATGGTGTTCGGCGCTTTTGCCGGAGCGGCACCGCCTGCCAAGAAATAGCCGCCTTGTCACCACGCCAGATAAGGCATCGCAGCGACGGCCGGCAGTCCGCCGGGACCAAAAAGCTGCGCAAGTTTCTCAGGAACGATTTTTTCGCCGTCCATTGAGTCGTGGCGATGCAGCCCAGCGGCAACGAACAGTGCATCGACGCCCGCGCCCTGAGCTGCCGCGAGGTCTGTGCGGATCGCATCGCCGATCGCAAGCACCCGGCTCGGCAATATCGGCGCGCCGCGCAACTCCTGCGCCTTGAGCATCGCCCCTCGATAGGCCGACGCATGGGGCTTACCGGCCCAGAAGACGGGGCCGCCCATCTCCTCATAGAGCGCCGCTATAGCGCCCGCACACGGCAGGCGATCCGGGCCGACATCCACCGCCAAATCCGGATTGGCGCAAACGAACGGCAACTTGCGCTTCAAAGCCGCCTCGAGCACATCTCGATAGTCCCCCGCCGTCTGGGTCCGATCGTGGACGAGGCCGCTGCAGACGATGGCGTCGGCGTCGGCCAATTCCGTTCGCCGGCCCCGGAGGCGCTCGAATAGCGCCCTATCGCGGGGCTCGGGCCCGATGCAGTGAATGCGCGCATATCCCTTCTCGGCGACGTGGCGCAGTGCAATATCGCCCGACGACACGATCGCATCCCAGGCATCCCGGCGCACACCCTTGCCGTCGATCACGGTGGCAACGCGGTCACCGGGAAAAGGAGCATTGGACACCAAAATGACGGTACCGCCGCCAGCGCGAAACCGCGCCAGAGCCTCACCCGCCGTTGCATAGGCCGTATGCCCGTCATGAATGACGCCCCAGACATCGCAGAAGACGACGTCATAGCGCTCCAGCAGCGGACCGGCGTTGGCGATAATGTCGGGAACCACGCAAATATCCCCTTGAGGGCAATGGGTGCCGGACAGTAAAGCATCCTCGTCCGATGCTCCACGCGACAAGGCGCGGTCTGGCGGCAGCCAAGGTAGCCCTGGTATCCAGGCACGCCGCGACGCCTTGTGCTAGGTTCCGCCCATCTGGCGGCAACTGCCATGCATCACGCTAGGAGATCGCATTGAAGCCGCTTGCGTACGAATGCCCAACCACTGTCGAGGAGGCTGTCGCCGCGCTCGGGCGGGGTGACGCACGGGCGCTCGCCGGCGGCACGGACCTCATCGTGCAGATCCGCGAGGGGCGCAAATCGGTAGGCCGCGTCGTCGATCTCAAGCGCATTCCGGAGCTGACGAGCATCACCCTGCAGCCAGATGGCGGTTTCCGCATCGGCGCAGCAGCAAACTTCAACGCCATCGCCTCGCATGATGCACTCGCGAGGGCCTATCCTTCCGTTCCGGCATCAGGTCGGCTGGTGGGCAGCCTGCAGGTGCAGAACCGAGCTGGGCTCGGCGGCAACATCTGCAATGCGTCCCCATCAGCCGATGCCGTGCCGGTGGTCATCAGCCTCGACGCCCGCGCCGAGATCGCCGGACCCAAGGGACGGCGCGAAGAGGCCGTCGAGGCGCTGTTCGCCGGGCCGGGGCGCAACAAGCTGGCGCCGGATGAAATCCTGGTCTCGATCCTGCTGCCGCCGGTCAAGCCGAGGAGCGCAAGCTGTTACGTGCGCTTCACGCCGCGGCGCGAGATGGACATCGCCATCGCTGGTGCCGGCGTGGCAATCGCCATCGGTGCGGATGGCACAATTGCAGATGCCCGTATTACACTCGCCGCCGTTGCGCCCGTGCCCTTGCGTGCCCCCATGGCGGAAAAAGCACTCAAGGGCGAAAAGCCGTCACATGCGCTGTTCAACAACGCCGGCCGTATCGCCGCTCGCGAAGCGAAGCCCATCGGCGATACGCGCGGGTCTGCCGAGTATCGCCGCGAGCTCGTGGCCGTCCTGACCCAGCGTGCCCTCATGGCCTGCGCCCAAGACCTGAACCTCGGGATCACGTCACCATGAAATCTATCGTCCGCTGCGAGATCAACGGAGAGGAGCACGAGGTCCTGGCCGACGGCCGCGACACGCTGCTCGATCTGTTGCGCGACCGCATCGGCCTGACCGGCACCAAGGAAGGCTGCGGCAACGGCAACTGCGGCACCTGCACGGTGCTGTTCGACGGCGAGCCCGTCAACGCCTGCCTCGTGCTGGCGGGAGAGGCCTCCGGCGCGCGCATCACGACCATCGAAGGCATCGCCGACGGCAATGTGCTCGACGCAGTGCAGCAGGCGCTCGTCACGCACGGCGGTACGCAATGCGGCTTCTGCACACCGGGCATCGTCATCTCGGCGGGCGCCCTTTTGAAGCGCAACGCAACACCGACGGATGATGAGATCCGCCACGCCATTGCCGGCAATCTGTGCCGCTGCACGGGCTACGACAAGATCGTCGAAGCCATCCGCTCAATTGCCAGCGCTAAGGCGGCTGCCCCATGATTGTGACCACTTCCGCGCCCGAGAATCAGAAAGTCATCGGCAAGCGCCTCGCCCGTGTCGACGCCGGCGAGCGCGTGACCGGCCGCGCCATCTACCCCGCGGATTTCTCGCGTCCCGGCATGGTCCACGGGCGTATCAAGCGTAGCACCGAGCCGCATGCACGCATCGTCAAGGTCGACGTATCGCGCGCCCTGGCGCTGAAAGGCGTGCTGGCAACGGTCACCGCCGACGATTTCGCGGACGTGCCATTCGGAACGACCTATCCCTTCGGCGAAACCGGCCACGATCTCTGGTACGTCTCGCTCGTCAACATGGCGCGCGACAAGGTGTTCTGGATCGGTCAGCCGGTGGCGGCTGTTGCAGCCGCCGATCCGCATATCGCGGAGGCGGCGCTCGACCTGATCGACGTCACTTACGAGCCACTCCCCGTCGTCATGGATATCCGCTCGGCACTCGCCGACGACGCGCCGGTCCTGCACCCGCACCTCGTTCCCAAAGGCTTCGATACCGCGCCCAAGACACCGACCAACATCGGCGGCCGCACGCTCATCGCTCGTGGCGATGTCCAGGCGGCGCTCGCAGCCTCGGCTGCCGCCGTTGAGCATCACGTCATTGTCGACACCGCGCATCAGGGCTATCTCGAGCCGCAGGCCGTCGTGGCGGAATCCGATCCATCCGGCGCCATAACAGTCTGGGCATCCACGCAGGGCGCGTTCCAGACGGAGGTGCAGCTCGCCGGCCTGCTCGGCATGCGGCAATCGCAGATCAGGGTCGTGCCGCTGGAAGTCGGCGGTGCGTTCGGCGGCAAGATCGCCCTGCACGGCGAGTCCGTAGCGGCCCGCCTCGCGCAGAAAACCGGCCGGCCGGTGAAGATCGTCTTCTCGCGCTCGGAAGTCATGGTCGGCAGCGGACCTGCGGGCGCCATGGACGTTACGGTGCGCCTCGGCGCCGACCGCGACGGCAAGCTGACAGCCATCGACGGCCGCTACTACATCGATACCGGCGGCCTGCCCGGCACCGGCACGACGCTTTTCATGCAGGCTTCGGCCGCGCCGTATCAATGCGAGAACATCCGGCTCGACGGCTACGACGTCGCCACCAACAAACCGCGCACGGAATCCTATCGCGGTCCCGGCGGCATCCAGGCGACGTTTGCCATGGAGCAGGCGATCGACATGCTGGCGCAGAAGCTCGACCTCGATCCGCTCGAGCTGCGCCGGCGCAACGCCGCCGTCACGGGCAGCACCATGCCCATCGGCACGCCGTTCCCTCCGATCGGGCTGACAACCATTCTCGATCGCGTCGCCGAGCATCCGTGCTGGACCGATCCGATCGGAAAGGGAAAATTTCCGCGCGGGCGCGGGCTGGCGGTCGGATACTGGCGCGGCACGTCCATGACCTCGGCTTGCACCATCGCGATCGCGGGCGACGGCAGGCCGATGGTGACCATGGGCTCGGTGGATATCTCCGGCATACGCACGACGATGGCCCAGGTCACGGCCGAGGAGTTCGGTCTGAGCATCAATGACGTGCACGTGGTGACGGCCGACACCAAAACGGCACCGTACTCGGATGCTGCGGCGGGCAGCCGGGTCGGGCGGACCATGGCGGCCGCCGTGGTCGAGGCCTCGCGCGATGCGCTGGCGCAGATGAAAGCTCGGGCAGCCGAAAAGCTCCAGTGCGGCGTAGGCGATGTGACCTATGCTTCCGGCGTGTTCGGCACGACCCGGACTGGCGGGCCTTCCATTTCCATCGGCGATCTGATGAAGGCGACACTGACTGATGGCGCCATTATCGGACGCGGCGTCTCCACACGTCTGCCCTTGGGCGTTGAGATCGGCGCACAGGTCTGCGACGTGGAGGTCGATACCGGCACCGGCCAGGTCACGATCCTGCGCTACACAGCGTTCCAGGACGTCGGCCGCGCGCTCAATCCGGCGGCCGTCGAAGGCCAGATCGAAGGCAGCGTGGCGCAGGGCCTGGGCTGGGCGCTGACGGAAGGCTTCGACTACGATGCCAATGGCCGGTTGCGCAACGCCAGTCTGCTGGACTACCGCATGCCGACGGCGCTCGACCTGCCGCCCATCGACTGCGTCATCATCGAGACGCCGGTCCCCGGCGTCCCCTATGGCGTGCGCGGCGTCGGCGAGGTGCCGATTGTCCCGCCGGCCGCCGCGGTCGGCAACGCCATCGCCCGCGCCATCGGCGTGCGCATGACGCACATGCCGATGACGCCCGAGCGCGTCCTGCGCGCGCTCAAGGGCAGCGAGTTCGGGAAACTCTAGGCCGTCGCGCCGCCATCCACTGGCAATGCCGCGCCGGTAACAAACGAAGCCTCGTCCGACAGCAGGAACAGCGCCGCATTGGCCACTTCTTCCGCCCTGCCGGGACGTCCCATCGGCGTCTGGCCGCCGCGCGACCGCACGAGTTCTTCCTTATCCATGCCAAGCGTCGACTGCTGGTCGGGGCGCGCTACGAACACACGCAGCATTGGCGTGTCAATCGGGCCGGGGCAGATGGCGTTGATGCGAATCTTCTCCTTGGCGTAGCGCTTGGCAAGTCCGCGCACGAGGCCGACGACGCCGTGTTTCACCGCTGAGTAGACCGGGCTGAACTGTGAGCCGTGCAGGCCTGAGGTCGATGCTGTGTAGAGCAGAGCTCCGCCGCCGCGTGCTCGAAGCTCCGGCAATGCCGCCTCGGTCGTAACGATCACTGTGCGCAGATTGAGATCGACGGCCTGATCCCAATCCTTCATGTCGAGCCCTTCCATCGCCGCCGGCCCCGGGTGGCCGACATGGTTCCAGACGAAGTCCAGGCCACCGAAGTGCTTGGCAGTCTCGCTGACGATACGCTTGGAATCCGCATCCTTCGTTAGGTCGGCGACGATGCCCTTGGCACGGCCGCCGGCCTTGACGATCTCGGCTACGACGGCCTCGACACCGGCCGGATCGATATCGACGACGGCGACCGCAGCACCCTCCTTGGCGAAGCGAATGGCGCCCGCGCGTCCCATGCCGGAGGCCGCTGCCGTGACGATGCCAATCTTGTTCGCAAGCCGCATGACATTTCCTTCCTAGGTTGCGTTCTTGTTGATGCTTTGCCGATCAGTCCGTCTGACCATACATGCGCTTGCCCGCCACCGGCAGGTCCGCCACCAGGATCGTGCCGCTCTCGGACTCGGTCATGTAAAGCCGTTTGCCGTTGAAGGCCGCGTTGGTGACGAAGATGCTGTCCGGCGGCTCGATGAAATGCGTCGGGCGCAGCAGCCGGTCGAAGCGCCAGCATCCCATGCCGGGGTGCGCAATGACCAAGCCGCCCTCCTCATCCAGCGCCAACCCGTCAGGTCCTGCCAGTCCGCCCGACAATTGCGCGGCAACGCCGACCTTGGACACGCCGCCGTCGATCATGAGCGGAATGCGCCAGATGGCGTTGGCCCGCGTCACGGCCACGAGCACGACCTTTTCATGCAGGTCGAGCGCGATGCCGTTCGGGCTCGGGATCGTATTCACGAGACAGGTCAGCTGGCCGTCGGCCGTGAAGCGGTAAACCCGGCCCGTCGGATCATGCAGCCCCGTCTGGCCCTGATCCGTGAAGTAGAGGTCGCCGTTCGATGCGAAGTGCAGATCGTTGACGCCCTTGAAACTCTCCGACCGCACCGTCTCGATCAGTGGCGTGACCTTGCCCGTGGCTGGGTCGAGAACCATGATGCCGCGCTTGTAATCGGTGATGAAGGCGCGGCCGTCCTTGTGGAACTTGAGGCCGTTGGGCCAGCCGTCGCACTCGGCAACGAGTGACCAGTCGCCAGCCGGCGAAATCTTGAAGATGCGGCCGTGCGGGATATCCGTGACCCAGAGATTTCCGGCACGGTCGAAGCTCGGGCCCTCCAGAAAGCAATCGGCGATCTGTCCCGCCTTGTTGGCTTCGGCCCAGGCAGTTCGCACCTGCTTCCTGAATTTGTCCGGCACACGCGTGAAGCGCTCAGCCTTGAGGGTAACCGGCGGCGGGTAAAGGCTCATGCGTTTTCTCGGGCGCTCCCATCCCGCACGCAGACCGGGCTTGGCCCCGTCGCCTTGCGTGCTCTATATGGCAGCATGGGTTCCAGCAGCAAAACGTGTCAAGGTGGCGGTGTGCCAGAGCTGGCCGCGCCGGAGAGGATGGAATGAGCAAGACTGCCCTGCCGCTCGACGGAATTCGGGTCATCGAGTTCTGCCACATGATCATGGGCCCGAGCTGCGGCCTGATCCTGGGCGATCTGGGCGCCGACGTCATCAAGGTCGAGCCGACGCCGAACGGCGACAACACGCGGCGCCTGGCAGGCTCCGGGTCCGGGTTCTTTCCAGCCTTCAATCGCAACAAGCGCTCCATCGCGCTCGACCTGAAATCGCCCGAAGGCATGGCCATCGCCCACAAGCTCCTCGCTTCTGCGGATGTGATGACGGAAAACTTCCGCCCCGGCGCCATGGACAAGCAGGGCCTCGGCTACGAGGGCGCCTCCAAGATCAATCCGCGCCTCATCTACGTTTCGCTCAAAGGCTTCCTCTCCGGCCCCTATTCCAGCCGCGCGGCGCTCGACGAAATCGCGCAGATGATGGGCGGCCTTGCCTACATGACCGGCCCGCCCGGACGCCCGCTGCGCGCCGGTGCCTCTGTGGTGGACATGATGGGTGGAATGTTCGGCGCCATCGGCGTGCAGGCAGCCTTGCGCGAGCGCGAGAAGACCGGCCGCGGCCAGTCCGTCACCAGCGCCCTGTTCGAAGGCAGCGTGTGGCTCGTCGCGCAGCACATGCTGCAGTACGCCATCACCGGCAAGGCGGCGCGGCCGATGCCGGAGCGCATCTCAGCCTGGGGCATCTACGACGTGTTCGACTGCAGCGACGGCCAGCTCTTCGTCGGCGTCGTCACCGATACGCAATGGAAGACGTTCTGCGAGGTGTTCGGCTTCACTGATATGTGGAACGACGAAACGCTTTCCACCAACAACAAGCGCTGCGATGCGCGCCCGACCCTCATCCCGAGGCTGCGCGAAATCTTCAAGCAGTGGACCAAGGCCGATCTCGAGGCCAAGGTGGCCGCGGCGGGCCTACCTTATGCGCCGATCACGCCGCCGCATGAGCTTTACGACGATCCGCATCTCAAGGCATCAGGCGCCTTCCTGCCGATTACTTTGCCCGACGGCCGCACGACCGAAATCCCGGCGTTGCCGTTCGAGATGGGCGGCCGCCGCTTCGGCGTACGCCGCGACGTGCCCGGCATCGGCGAGCAGGGGCCTGAGATTCTCACGGACATCGGTTTCAGCCGCGAAGAGATCGCATCGCTGACCGAGCGCGGCATCGTCGGTACGCCCGATGCACACAAAGCCAAGACCGCAGAATGATCTGATCGCGGTACGGAGGGGAGTCATGGCAGAACGGGCCAATCAGCGAATTGCCTACCACAACGGCCGCTACGTTCCCGAGGTGGACGTGCGCGTGCCATTTCGCGATCGCAGCTTCCTGTACGGCGACGGCTGCTTCGACATGACCCGCACATTCAACGGCACCCTTTTCAAGGTGAAAGAGCACATCGACCGCCTCTATCGCTCGCTCGCCTACCTGCGCATCGACATCGGACTCAGTGCCGCGCAGATGACGGAAGTGACGCATGAGGTGACGCGCCGCAACCTGCATCTGCTGCGCCCGGGCGATGACTTCTGGGTCGGCCAGAGAATCTCGCGCGGCGTCTCCGCCGTCGGCGACGAAGGCTGGGACGATACCGGACCGAGCATCATCGTCGAATGCCGGCCGCTGCCGTTCAAGGAGCGCGCCAAGCACTACCGCGACGGCATCAAGGTGATCGTGCCCTCGGTCCGCCGCACGCCGCCCTACGCGCTGTCTCCGCGCACCAAGACGCACAACTATCTCAACATGGTGATGGCAAATCTGGAGGTGCATGCCCAGGACCCCGAGGCATGGGCCGTGCTGCTCGATGAGAACGGCAATCTGTGCGAGGGAATGGGCTCCAACGTATTCATCGTCAAGGACGGGCGCCTGCTGACGCCGCGGGAACGTTATGTGCTGGCCGGCGTAAGCCGGCAGACCGCCATGGATCTCGCGTCCAACCTCGGGATACCCGTTGAGGAACGCGATCTGGACCTCTACGACGCCGCAACGGCGGACGAAATGTTCCTGACCTCCACCAGCCTGTGCCTGTGCGCGGTCTCGAGCGTCAACGGTGCAAGAATAGCCGGAGGCACGATACCTGGCCCGATCACCAAACGACTACTCGATGCCTATTCAGACTTGGTGAGCTGCGATATCCCCGGGCAGTACCTGCGTCATCTTGCGTAAGAATTGGGGTTCACAAAAAATCAAGCGAGGAACGCTTCCATGACGACGCTGCCACTATCCAGCTATCGCGTTCTTGATCTGACCGCACATCGCGCAGGACCCACAGCGGTTCGCCAGCTTGCCGACTGGGGCGCGCAGGTCATCAAGATCGAGCCGCCAGGCAGCGGCAAAGGCGATGTGCTCGGCGGCAACCGCCACGGCTTCGACTTCCAGAATCTGCATCGCAACAAGCGCGGACTGACCCTCAACCTCAAGAGCGAGGAAGGCCGTGCGATTTTCATGAAGCTCGCCGAGCAAGCCGACGTCATTGTCGAGAACTACCGCTCTGACGTGAAGTTCAGGCTCGGCGTGGACTACGAGTCCGTGCGCAAGATCAATCCGCGCATCGTCTACGGCAGCATCTCCGGCTTCGGCCAATCCGGCCCGGACGCGACGCGACCCGGCGTCGACCAGATCGCCCAGGGCATGGGCGGCCTGATGTCCATCACGGGATTGCCGGGACAGGGGCCGGTGCGCGTCGGCATTCCCATCGCCGACCTGACGTCCGGCCTGCTGCTGGCGCAGGCGATCATCCTGGCGCTGCTCGACCGCGAGAAGACCGGCGTCGGCCAGTGGGTGCATACGTCGCTGCTCGAAGCGCAGATCTTCATGCTCGACTTCCAGGCCTCGCGCTGGCTCATCGCCGGCGAGGTGCCCAAGCAAGCGGGCAACAATCATCCGACCTCGATTCCGACCGGCGTGTTCCCGACCTCGGACGGACACATCAACATCGCCGCATCAGGTCAAAACCTGTACGAGCGCGCATGCGGAGCACTCGGCGCCAAGGAGCTGCTATCCGATCCAAACTACGCCACTGGCCAACTTCGCTCGAAAAATCGCGTCGAGCTCAACGAGCGGCTTGCGGCGTTCACTCGGACAAACACCAGCGCACATTGGATCGCAGCGCTGAACAAGGCCGGCGTACCGTGCGGCCCCATTAACACCATCGACAAGACGTTTGCTGAGCCGCAGGTCGAGCACCTCGGCATAGCGCGTCCCGTGCAGCACAAGAAGCTCGGCGCCATCAAGGTCGTGGGACAGCCGATCAACATGAGCAGCGCGCCGCAGCCCGCCCAGCTCAAGCCGACGCCCGAGCTCGGCGAGCACTCCGAGGAAATTCTCAGGGACCTCGGGTATGACAGCGCCGGTATCGCCAAGCTGCGCGAGCGTGGGGCGATCTGACTCCGAGTTGGGGACGCCACAGGTTGGCGTCCCGCAGGTTACGCGCGCACCTCGGATCCGCCGACACGGCAGTCCTTCAGCAGTTCCGGCTTGAAGCGTACGCCATGTCCTGGCGTCTCGGGCGGGCGCACCACGCCATCTCTCGGAACCGCGGACTCGGCCCAGATATCGTCGTTCCAATCCATGTACTCGGCATAGTTGGCATTGGGGATCGAGCACAGCACGTGCACCATGATCTCGTGGAACAGGTGCGGCGCGATCTGAATGCCCCAGGTGTCGGCGATGGCCGCGATCTTGCGCAGCTCCGTCAGCCCGCCGCGCATCATGTCCGGCTGCAGGATCGGCGTGCTCGGCTGGATGAAGAACGGCCGCATATCGTACCGGGTCACGTGCGTCTCGCCGCCGACCACGCGCGTCTTGAGCGCAGCAGCAACGCGCCGGTATCCCTCGAAGTCCTCGCAGACCACCGGCTCCTCCAGCCAATAGGGATCGGCCTCGTCGATGCGATGCCCGGCCTGAATGGCCGTATCGGCGGTCCAGCCCATGTTGACGTCGATCATGATCTCGATGTCGGGGCCGAGCGCATCGCGCATGGCGAGCACGTTCTTCACGTCCTCGCGCCACGGCCGGATGTGCGCCACCTGCATCTTGATGGCCGTCATGCCCATGCCGGTGAAATGCTTGGCGCGATCGATCATGCCGTCCCGGCCGAGCCCGCGCCAGCAGCCCGAGCCATAGGCCGGCACGGAGTCGCGGCATTTGCCCCAGAGCCTGTACAGTGGCAGGCTGGCGCGCTTGCCGACGATATCCCACAGGGCGATATCGACTGCGGATTGGGCAAATACGGTGACGCCCGCGCGACCCATCCAGTACGTGCCCTTCCAGATCGACTGCCAGATGCCTTCGATCTCGGTCGCATCGCGGCCGAGGATCATCGGCGCGATCATCTCTTTGAGACAGGCGTCGAGCGTTTCCGACCCGCCGCGCAGCGGCTGCAGGTAGCCCATGCCGGTGATGCCGCCCTTGGTCATGATCTCGAGCACCACATACTGGCGATCCTGCGCCGCCATGATGCCGTTCGGCGGCGGCTCGCCTGGCCACGGCACGCGCAACAGGGTCGTCTTCAGACCGGTGATGGTCGTGTCCGTCATCGGGCGTCCTCCTTCTCGTTTTTGTTTCTCTCCGGCGTGATCTCGCCATCGGAGAGTCTTGCGCGAACGAGGCGCTACTTCTTCGCCTTCTTGACCTCGACGCCGGCCCACTTCTCGACCACCTGGAAGATGGAGGTCAGGTCCGCGTCACCGCCCATCTGGGTGTTGGTCAGCTCCCACATGCTGCGCACGGCGGCGCCGACGAACATCTGCGCGCCGATGGCCTCGGCTTCCTCCATGCACAGCTTCACGTCCTTGTACATGAGCGCATTGGTGAAGCCGTAGTCGAACGTGCGCGGAATGATCGATCTCGGCACCTTGTCACGGATGGCCGTATTGGCGCCCGAGCCGGCGTTGATGACCTGTACCATCACCTCGGGATCGAGGCCGGCCTTCACGCCCATGACCACGGCCTCGGCCGTGATCGCCATGGCCGCAGCAGACATCATGTTGTTGCACAGCTTCATGGTCTGCCCGAGGCCGGGCTTGTCGCCGATGAAGAACACCTTGCCGATGATGTCCAGAGCAGGCTTGATCTCCTCATAGTCCTTCTTCGGCCCCGACACCATCACGGCCAGGGTGCCCTTCTCCGCACCACCGACGCCGCCGGACACGGGCGAATCCATGTGCACGATCTTCTTCTCGGCCAGCTCCTTGCCGATGGCGATCGATGCGGTCGGGCCCGTCGTCGACAGGTCGACATAGCGCTTCATGCGTGAGCCGTGGGCGGCACCGTCGGGACCGAATGTCACGGTCTTGAGGATGGAGGGCGTGGGCAGACTGAGAAAGACCGTCTCGCATAGATCCGCCACCTCCTTGGGGGACGCGGCCGCCTTGGCGCCGAGTTGCACCAGCCGCTGCACCGGCTCGCGGCGGACGTCGAAAATGGTCAACTGATATCCAGCCTCGATAAGCCGCCGGGCCATGGGCAGACCCATGTTGCCGACGCCGATGAATCCAAGCTCCTTGCTCATGCCCGTTCCTCTGAAGCGTTGTCTGTATAAGAACTGCAGTTTGTCATTTTGCAGGGTTGCACGTCGAGCCTCCTCCGGCGCGGCCATTCAGCCGTAGCCGCGCGGGGTGCGCCGTACTAGGCTTTCGCCGACAAGAAACGGGAGACGCCACATGAGCGAAAGCCACGCTGGACTGCCCTCCGGGCATTTCACCATTCACGCCCAGGAGCGGATCATTTTCGGGCAGCCGGCCGCCGCTGCCGCCCTCGCCGAGGTGAAGCGGCTCGGCGCCTACCGCGTGTTCGTGACGTCGACCCGTTCGCTCGCAAAATTGGAGAATGGACCCCTTCAGCGCGTCGAACGCGCGCTCGGCAGCGCGCACGTGGGCACGTATACCGCCATCAGCTCACACAGCCCACGCGAGGACGTCATCGCCGGGGCCAACCAAGCCCGGGAGGCCAAGGCCGACCTGTTCGTTGCCATCGGCGGCGGCTCGGTGATCGACGCCACCAAAGCCATGCAGCTCTGCCTTTGGATGGGCCTCGACAAGACAGAGGCCATGGAGCCTTATCGCGCCGGGCTCAAGACAGGCAGTGAGCCTGTCCGGGTGCCGGCCGATCCAATCCGCATGGTGGCAATTTCAACCACCCTGTCGGCCTCGGAATTCACGCCCGCCGCAGGCGTGACGGACTCGACGACCAACACGAAGCAGACCTTCATCCATCGCCTGCTGGTGCCGCGCTCCGTCATCCTCGACCCGGAGTCGACGGTCGATACGCCCGACTGGCTGCTCTTCTGCACGGGCATCCGGTCGGTCGATCATGCCGTCGAAAGCTATTGCGCGAGCGGCGCCAACCCGGCCACCGAGCCGCTGTCGCTGCAGGGCCTCAAGCTGCTGTCACACGCACTGCCCGCCATCAAGGCGTCGCCCAAGGATCTAAAGCCACGCCAGGAAGCGCAGTTCGGTATGTGGCAGGCGATCGCTGCCTCCACCGCAGGTCCGGGCAGCGGCGCGAGTCACGGTATCGGCTATGCTCTCGGCTCCACATTCGGTGTCCCGCACGGGCATACGTCCTGCGTCATGCTGCCGGCGGTTCTGCAATGGAACGCCAAGGTCAACGGCGAGCGCCAGCGCGCGCTGTCGGAGGCGATGGGTGCTCCGACCCGGCCCGCGAGTGAACTAGTCAGGGAACTGGTGGCAGGCCTCGATCAGCCGGTGACACTGCGCGGCGTCGGCATCAAGCGCGAGAACCTCGACGAGATCGCGGAGCGATCACTCGGCTACAAGCCCGTGCTGGTCAATCCACGGCCGATCAAGACGGCCGCGGACGTGCGCGAGATCCTCGAGATCGCGTGGTAGTCTCAAGCAAAGCTGCCGCGCGTGACCCTGAGTTCCGGGTCGCGCGCGGGCATTGATGTCTCTCGCATCACTACCGCGGGGGCCCGCGCTTGCCCGGGACGACAAATGTCGACTACGGCCACGCCTCACCCGCGGTTGTCATCCCGGGCGAGCGCAGCGAGACCCCGGACCCAGAGTACCACCGCAATGGTCTACACCGTCGCCACAGGCGTGGCGGGCGATCCGACCGCACCCGGCAGCCTGAGCGGCGGCGCGGTCATCAGGAAGCGGCTGCGATTGTTCTTGCGCAGCCAGTCGGCCAGCTCCGACAGGCGCCAGATCTC
>JBJXDX010000106.1:0-34013 GCA_046154585.1 Hyphomicrobiaceae bacterium
CCGCATTGCCGATCACCCCGCCAAGCAGATCGCCGACCTGCTGCCCTGGAACTGGAAGGCCGCCAAGGCCGGTGCCGCTCAAGCCGCCTGAGCACTCACCCCTGCGGTCTTCGCCGGATGCGTACCACGCGAAGCGGATAGTCGCGCGACCTAGTGATTCAAATTGACAGCGTTGGAGAGAAATCCATCGCAGGCCACTATCATGCAGTCCTTTGGATCGATCATCGTGAAGCCCGCATCTTTCACTTTAATGCAGTGGAAGCAGAGCGCAGCTTAGTTCATGCGGATCGTCCGACCCGCCACCCTCATCAGAAGGCGGATGTCATCGGCAGCGGACATGCGCTAGAAGATCAGGACTTCTTCGAACGAGTCGCTAACTCAGTTGGCGATGCCGGCATAATCCTGATTACCGGGCCAGCCAACGCCAAGACCGAACTGGTCAAGCACATCGAGCGCTGCGCACCCGAAGTCGGAACAAAGATTGCGACAGTCGAGACGGTCGATCATCCGCCGGACCGGCAGCTCCTCGATAAAGCCACACCAGGACCGGCGCCTACGCGCTATCGAATCCTATCATCCGCAGCTGTTTGCGCCAGATCAAGGCACCGTAGGAGCGCGCAGATTGAATAGGCCTGCTTAAGGTCAATCCCATTTATGTCACGCATAGGAGTACACCATGGCTAAGACCGAGATCACGAAAGCGTCCGACACCGCCATATCCCGTCCGCGGGACATCTTTTCTGCCATGCGGAGCGAAATGGATCGCATGTTTGAGCGCTTCGAGCATGGCTTCCCGCACCTTCCCAGCCTGTTCCGTGCCGAGAATGGTATAGGCATGGTACCGGAGCTCGACGTGCGCGATAACACTACCTCAATCACCATCGAGGCGGAGCTACCGGGCGTCGAAGAGAAAGATGTTTCGGTCACGCTGGCCAATGGCGTTCTGACCATCAAGGGCGAGAAAAAGGAGAACAAGGAAGAGAAGACCGAAAGCTACTATTTAGCCGAGCGGAGCTACGGAGGCTTCGAGCGCTCGTTGCAGCTTCCCGATAGCATCGACGAGGCCAAAGTCGAAGCCAAGTTCGACAAGGGCGTTCTGAAGATCACGGCGCTGAAGAAGCCGGAGGCTGTCAAGGCACAGCGCAAGATCGAGATCAAGAAAGCATCATAGTGTCGAAGCCGGTGGGCGGCCCCGCATCGCTAAGCGGCTGCTCACCGGGTCATCATGAGTGCTGCGAGTTACGCGCCCTGTCGTTCGACGTCGGCTGTAAATGTATATCCGCCCCACGCACGATTTTGATCAAGGCCGGTCGATCAGGATCTACTCAACTTTCTTGCGCAACCGCGTGACCAGATTGTTGATCGATCGATCAAGCGGCGACCAGTTATGGCCTTTGAGAACAGCCATGGCCGCTGAGTTTCGCTCACGAGAAGCAGCACAGCGTGATATTTGCTCCACCCGCTAAGTCAGGCGTCCTCTGTGCAGCAAATGAATGCGATCCAAGCGTATGCGCAAGTAGGCAATAAGCGGGATGTTGCGTCATAGTTGACTGCGTGCTCATGGGCGCGCAACAAGCCCTTTGCAAAATCATGCATTGACACTGTTACGCCGTTGATAGACCGCCTGATTAAAATGACTTCAGCTCGACTTGCGTCGAGGTCACGCTCGGTGAACGGCGACGGATCCAGCGAATTGAAGATCTGCCCGAGCTCGTGAATGCGTATCTCGATCGTGGCACGGTCAGTAGGCTTCGTGTGGCCATCCTCAGGTGTTATCAAGGAGCGGTTCTCTCGATACGGGCACTGCACGATCTCACCGTTCGCAGTGAGCTGTGGCGACAGTTTCTCGTCCGTGTCGTCCTGCGTGTCCATGGCCAGACCTCGGACCAAAACATAAGTTCACTTGGTTGATATGGATCAAACAGAGCGCCAATAGGCAGTGCCAAAATTTTGCAAGCTGGCGCAGAGGATACAATGAACAAATCGACTATCCACGCAACTTCTCGATCTCAAAGCTATTTGTTGGCCGTCGAGGACAAACAATTCCTCCTCAGGGATGAGATGAGGCCCATCCGGTTTGCACTCGAATATGCCAAGGCTGAGCTTGCACTCCGCGATTGGGGTATACGTTCAACGATCATCGTTTTCGGTGGCGCGCGCATTCCATCACCAGAGCAGGCAGCTAGTGCGGTTAAAGCTGCTCGGGACGCAGCTGAGAGAGCGACGGCCGAGCGGCTAACAAGGCACTCGAGCTATTACCAAGTGGCGCGCAATTTTGGTCGCATTGCGTCGCAGGCGGGGGTGCCTTCGCTCCCAAGAACAGGTGGCGCGACAACGTTATCGCCACGGGTGGCGGTCCCGGTATTATGGAGGCGGCCAACCGCGGCGCCTTCGATGCCGGTGCTCCCAGCATCGGTTTCAATATTTCACTGCCTCGTGAACAGACGCCCAATCCGTATATTACACCGGAGTTGAGCTTCCAGTTCCACTACTTCGCCATGCGCAAGATGCACTTGGCGATGCGTGCCCGTGCCTTGGCAATCTTCCCTGGTGGTTTTGGGACGATGGATGAATTGTTCGAACTCCTCACGCTGCAGCAAACGCGTAAAGCACCGGCGGCTCCTGTGGTGATGTTCGGCGAGGCGTACTGGCGCAGGATTGTGAACTTCAACGCCCTCGTAGAGGAGGGCATGATCTCTCCTGCAGATTTACAGCTGTTCGAGTTTGCTGAAAGCGCGGAAGAAGGATGGGCCTCGCTGGTTCGGCGCGGGTTGGAAGACCGTACGGTGGGATAGCGAATGAAAGCGCCCATCGCGAATGCGCAGAAGAGTCAAACGGGTTATGGTTCGCAACTGCGTTAAGCTCTGAAGCATTTGGGCATGTCGCATTCGATTGCAAAATGCGATTGAGAATCTCCGGAGCTCAGCCTCGTGCTTACATTTAACTTCGAACGCGCACTACGCCGCGCCTTGATCTTTCTTGCGCTCGCTGCCCTTGCCCTTGGTCTCGTCATGAGCGGCATGGGGCGATTTGGCGAAGCTCGATGGATCTGGTCTATAGGCACCTTGCCGATTGTGCTCGCGCTGGCTGTCTCCATCGTCCGGGATTTCATGCTCGGTCGCGTGGGCGTCGATGCGGTCGCTTTCGTCTCAATGTCCGCCGCGCTGATCCTCGGTGAGGCATTGGCCGGTGCCGTCGTCGCCGTGATGTACGCAGGCGGGGTCGTGCTGGAAGACTTTGCCGTCGCTCGTGCGGAACGGGACCTCCGATCATTGGTTGACCGCGCCCCACGTGTCGCACATCGGCATGCCGGCGGTTCCATAAAGGATGTTCCAGTCGGACAGGTCGCAGTCGGCGATGCCGTTCTCGTCCAGGCAGGCGAGATCGTTCCTGTCGACGGCGTGGTCGGAAGCTCCACGGCTATCCTCGATGAGTCAGCGCTGACCGGCGAGCCGATGCCCATCAGCCGCTGCAAGGGACAGCCCGTGCGGAGCGGCAGCCTCAATGCGGGGGAGACGTTCGAACTGCGTACCACGGCCACTGCGGGCGAAAGTACCTATGCGGGTATCGTCCGCATGGTCACCACGGCGCAAACCGCGAAAGCCCCATTTATACGGTTGGCGGATCGCTACGCGCTCTTGCTGCTCCCGGTCACGCTGCTCGTTGCGGCTGCCGCCTGGTTCGTGTCGGGTGACCCCATACGGGGATTGGCTGTGTTAGTTGCTGCAACTCCTTGCCCGCTCATTCTGGCCGCACCGGTCGCCTTTATAGGCGGGGTTTCGCAAGCGGCTCGCCGTGGCATCCTGATCAAGGGAGGCGGCGCGCTCGAGGCATTGGCGCGTACGCACACGGCCATGTTTGACAAAACGGGAACCTTGACCGTCGGCGGAGCGCGACTGGTCGCAATCGAGACGGCGCCCGGTGAGAGCCCAGATGAGGTTCTGAGGCTTGCCGCTTCTCTGGAACAGGCATCGCACCACGTCGTGGCGACGACCGTCGTCTCGGCTGCAAGGGCAAGAGGCCTTCAGCTGCAACTGCCATCCAACCCTTGCGAAACCATCGGTTCCGGAGTCAAAGGCCGGCTCGATGATCGTGAGGTGTGTGTCGGCTCGCACCAGCTGGTGTATGGTGGACGAAGACCGGAGGATTGGGCCGTGCGTGCATTGCGGCGCGCCTCCTGGCGCTCTGCGCTGAGCATATTTGTTGCTGTCGACGGTCGTACTATTGGTGCCCTCCTACTCGGTGACGAGCTCCGGCGCGAGACGCCGCGTGCCATTCAAGCGCTGCGCAGCGCCGGGATATCGCGAATCGTCATGGTTACTGGCGACCGTGCAGAAGCAGCAGAAACCATCAGTGCGGCGCTAGATCTCGATGCGGTGTTTTCCGACTGCGTGCCCTCCGACAAGGTCGACGCCGTTGCTACCGAGCAGCGCTTACATGCGACACTGATGGTAGGGGATGGCATTAATGATGCCCCAGCGCTCGCGGCGGCCGATGTTGGTATTGCCATGGGTGCTCGCGGCGCGAGTGCGTCGTCGGAAGCCGCTGACGTCGTTGTTCTCGTCGATCGCTTGGACCGTGTAGCTGATGCGGTGATCATCGCCAAACGTGCCCGGCTGATTGCCCTGCAAAGCATCGTTAGCGGCTTGACTTTGTCTGGCTTGGCGATGGCAGCGGCTGCGGTCGGTTGGCTCACTCCGGTTTCCGGAGCGCTCACACAGGAAGCAATCGATGTTGCCGTCATCCTCAACGCACTTCGCGCCTTAGGCCCTGGGCGCATGTTTCGTCGTCTCGCCTTGCCGGCTGCAACCGCGCGGGCCTTGCGGGATGACCACCGGCATATGGAGGCGGCCCTCGATCGTCTCCGTTCAATCACAGATAGCTTGGATGATGCCGATCCAGTTGCAGCTGTAACGTTGATTTGCGAAGCCAACCAAGTTGTTAAGCAACAAATTGTGGCACATGAGCGCGAGGATGAAAGCGCGATATATCCGCGTCTGGCTAGGGTGCTGTCGGGCGCTCATGGGCTAATTGCGATGAGCCGCGCCCACCGCGAAATTATTCACCAGGCGAGGTTGTTAGACCGCATCGCCAACGGGCTGACGCCGGATGATGCCGATCGCTACCTCGTACGCGACGCGCAACGCGTCATCGAATCGATCGAGGCACTTGTGCGCATCCACAATGCCCAGGAAGAGGATATTTATGAACAGGCTACAGCGGCGTAGCCTCCAGCCACCATCCCATCGGAGTGGAAGATGACCACTGCAGCTCACCAGCCCTCCGCGGTTGAAGAGCGGGGATCTGCCGTTCCGATGAGTCCTAGACGTGGCGCGTATGGGCAGCGCTAGTTTACCGCTGCATGTTGACTCATATCAAACCCTCACAAATGACAGAGCTGTACCGAGAGAAAATAAGCGGCGCACGAAGAAGACGGTGGCAGCAATGGCACGCATAAACTTTCTCAATCTAGCTCGCAACTTTGACAGGCTTGCCACGGCAGATGCCATCATTGCGGATAGCTATTTGCGTTACATTCTTCGCAGGTCAGCTTTGTTCGTAGTGGCAGGCACGATATCGCTCGCAAGCTTTGCGGCAGTTGAAGTCTCCCTGTTCTGGACTTTCCAGCCAACGTTGGGGCCTATTACGGCTGGAGCGCTAATTGCAGCCGTCAACTGTATCCTGTCATTTCTGTTATTCGCGCTTGCGGCCCGTTTTAGGCCCGGTCCAACGTTCACTCTGGCGGTGGAAATGCGACGATCCGCTACGGAAGCTTTGGAACGGGATTTGTCTCCGCCCGCCACTCAGAGCGAGCCCCTCTCCTATCCCGTCAAGCCGGCCATCGATGTTCTGGTATCCGCAGTCTTGGTGCCCATGGTTGCCGCATTTGTGCACTCCCTCGGCAGATCGCGGGGTCACGACGTGGATACGGTTAAACCTGAAGTATAGGAGTATAGGAGAGCCGGGGCTGCTTCCCTTGAATTCCCACACCGGCCATCGCCCCTTCGCCACCGGTGATCGATCGCTGCTTGCCATGCAGACTCTGCTCATTTGAACTGACTCAAGGGAGCCTCCCTCCTGACGCGTGGCTAGATCGTCCACAGGCACTGAAAGCGGAATGAGATGCGACTGACTTTTCTGGGAGCCACTGAGACGGTGACCGGGTCCAAGTTTCATCTTCAAGTCGGGGGCAAGAGCTTCCTGGTCGATTGCGGGCTGTTTCAGGGTCACAAAGAGCTCAGGGAGCGCAACTGGCAGGCCTTACCGTTCCAACCCGCAGGGCTCGAGGCCTTGTTGCTGACCCACGCTCACATCGACCATAGCGGCTACATTCCGCGCCTTGTGCGCGACGGCTTCAAGGGGCCGATCTACTGCTCGGAGGCGACGGCCGATCTCTGTGCGATCTTGCTACCTGATAGCGGGCATATTCAAGAGGATGATGCGGCTTCAGCCAATCGCTATGGCTTTGCACGCCATCAGCCGGCGCTGCCGCTCTATACGGAGGCGGACGCACGCACCGCCCTCACCTTCTTTAGGCCGGTTGCCTTTGGACAGCCGCATATGATGACTGACGAGCTGCGCTTTACCTTGTCACGTGCCGGCCACATCCTTGGCGCCTCGTTTATCCACGTGACGGCCGGCGATGGAACTTCTGTGCTGTTCACCGGTGATATCGGCCGTCAAAATAGTCCGGTGATGAAACCGCCAGCACGTCTTCAGGAGGCCGAATACATCGTTCTGGAAGCGACCTACGGCGATCGCCTTCACCAGGGGGAAGAGCCGACCGGGCAGATCGGCGAGGTCGTGCGCAGGACGGTCGGGCGCGGCGGCACGCTCATCGTTCCTGCCTTCGCCGTCGGGCGCACGCAAGACATCCTTTATCACCTCTGGGTGCTCAAGAGTACCAAACGCATTCCAGACGTTCCGGTATTCCTCGATAGCCCGATGGCCATAGACGCGACGCAGCTGCTCCTCAAACACAGAAACGAGCATCGGCTGTCAGCGCAAGAATGTAGTTCCGTGTGCGCAGTGGCCCGCTATGCGCGGAGTGTGGATGAGTCAAAAGCCATCAACGCCAGCACCATGCCGAAGATTATTCTGTCGGCCAGCGGCATGGCCACAGGAGGACGGGTACTACACCACTTGAAGCATTATCTTGGAGATTTCCGCAACACGGTGCTGCTGGTAGGCTACCAGTCTCCGGGCACGCGCGGCGACCGACTAGCACGCGGTGACACCACTCTCAAGATTCACGGTCATGATTGGCCGGTACGCGCCGAGATCGTGCAGCTCGATACCCTATCGGCCCATGCCGACTATGCCGAGATCCTCAGCTGGCTCCGCAACTTCCGCTCCCCACCGCGCAAGCTGTTCATAACACATGGCGAGCCGGCTGCGGCACAGGCCTTGCAGCAGAAGATCATCCACACGTTCGGTTGGGACGCAATCGTGCCAAGATACGGGCAGAGTGAGGAGTTGTGATCTAGGGTCGCGTTGAGCATTCGCGGGAAACTCTCACACGCTGCCACCCTCAAAGAACCTTTGTCCCGAGACGTGTTTCAGACATCTTGAAGTCCCGTGGAGCGCCCTGAGCAGATCGCGCATGTATGCGGTTCATTGCGCACAGGCGCATGCGGATGTCGTCGCGGACCTTTCTGGGACCATGCTGTTGATTCAGCAAATACTGGCCCAACGCGGCGGCGACTTCAGCGATGTGCCTCGTATAGGCACCCTTCCCAGGGTAAGCGGCACGAGGTAACGGCGATTGATCGAGGTCAAAGCAATTCATCCGAGGAGCAGGTTGGATAGCAGCTTCGAATGGATGGAGGACAACATGCAAGCCCAAGATGTCATGACGAGGAATCTCATCACGGTCACGCCAGACAAATCGGTCAACGAAATAGCGGGTCTGCTTGTGCAACATCGCATCAGTGCGGTTCCGGTGGTCACTGACGAGGGTGAGCTGATCGGCATCGTCAGTCAGACTGACCTCGGCCATCGCAGCGAAACGGGCACCGAAAAGAAGAGAAAGTGGTGGCTGGAAATATTCGCGGATGCGGATGGACAGGCGCGGGATTACGTGAAGGCGCATGGACTTAGGGCGCAGGATGTGATGACGCGGGTCGTCGTCTCGGTGCCGCACGACGCTAGTCTCGCCGAAGTCGCAGACGTGCTGGACGCGCACCGGATGCGGCAAGTTCTCATCCTGCGTGAAGGCCGGATGGTGGGGATCATTAGCCGCGCCGACTTGGTGCGCGTGTTAGCTAACACTGGCACGACGGCGGCGATGCCGAGGGCGGCGAACGGGGAGCTGCAAAAAGCGATCTGGGATCAGATCAAAGCCCAACCTTGGTTGCGGTCCGCCTACCTGAACTTGGCTGTGAAGGATAGCGTCGTCGAACTCTATGGTGCCGTGGACTCGGCCGATCAACGGCGCGCTTTGCTGATCCTCATCAATAACGTGAGCGGTGTCCAGAAAGTCGAAGACAACCTCACCATTATGCCGAGAGTGGTGGCGGCATAAAGCAAGCCTGCGTGGCCGCAAATGCGCGTGCATCTCGCTTGGGCGGCTCCGACGCTTCCGTGTGACGGCGCGCCCAGCGAATCTGCACGGCCCTCAGTTCGAGGTGGTCGACCTAAACCGTGCATGCACATTGCGAGTTCGCAACGTCTTGATCTGAATCAAGGTGCAAGGCAGTGCGCAGTCCAGATTGCGTGAATGAGGACGAAACTGACACTGCACGGCCGTCCGACCGCCGAGACGTTCAAGCTCACAGAGGTCGCACAAGCGCAGGTAGCACGGCTGCGGGAAACGTTGCCCCGTCGCATTGATGGCCGGGGTTGCGGCAACGGAGATGTCTCTATGATAGGATGCGGTGACGTTGGACTTGGCGCCAACGAGGCGCAGTTGGTTCAAGATGTGCGGATCGGCATGGGTGAATATGAAGCACACTGTTTGCGGTGCCTGCTGCTCGGATCCATCCCCCGGCTCCCGTTCCACGCTCAAAAGAACGAGCTGGTCGCGGCATGGGCAAAGTCACGCAACGTGCAATTGCCGGCAGATGGGCCGTCACGGTCGCGCTTAAGTCGATCTTGAGCCACAATCCGGAGGTCGACGATGCAAGTGGTGCCCAGGATGCTGGTGCTGCTTTTTGTTCTCGCTTCCACGAACGCTAGAGCGCAGGAGCCAGGGAACATCCAGGCGGGGCGCCGCATTGCCGAGGTTCACTGCACGCAATGCCACGCACTCGGATCAGGGGCCTCGCCGCATCTCGAAGCGCCAAGCTTTGTTGCGTTGGCCAACACCCCGGGCATGACAGGACGGGCTCTCGCCGTCGCCCTCCAGACGTCCCATGAGACCATGCCCAATTTTGTGCTGGAGCGTGAGGATCGCGACAACATCGTCGCCTACATCATGAACCTCCGTCAGCAAAATCCGTAGTTTTACTCGCCGTTCACCGGGCTTTGCCCATGTGGTCGGCGGCGCGCGGCCCCACGTGCGGGCGAGCGGCGCACTGGCTGTCGCGCTGTGGACCCTCATTTCAGGCTGAGAATATACGAGACAATGTCGCGTAGTTCGCGAGTTGTGAGCTGGACGTCGGGCATCTCAGGATGTGGGATGATGATCCGCCCCGCCAATTGCTCCGCAGAGACACCGGGACGGGCTGCGATCGCAGCAAAACTGGGAACATCGGCTAATCTTGCATTGGGAGAGCCGCCGTCCGCCAGATGGCATTGCGCGCACAAGCGGACTGCAAGCGTGTGACCGCGTTTGGCATCCGCTGGCTGCGCCCGGCATATCGCCGCGCTGGCGACCAGGCACAGAAAGGCGACCCCGGCGACCCCAGCACTTCTCGTCATTTTCGCGGATTCTCCAACCAGAAACTCCCGCTTGGCATGGTCGTGCTCAAGCCTTCCCACGCCGCTCCACCATACTCGAGGGGTGGAGCCCGCACACCCCGTTTCGCATGTGACGGGTTGCGAGCCTTGATGCAAGTCAAGGCGTCTGCGGTGCCCGATGTACTATTTTCATACTAGCGGCTTCACACTCAATCAAGCGCACAACCGAAAGCTGGGCTGCTGACTCCCCTTCACATGGCGAGGACCCATGTCGTATTCCGAACTGCTTGCCGGATTACTCGGTCCAGTGCTCGCAACGATTGGTCTGGCGATGCTGACCAACCGGCGCTCTCTCGAGGCAATGGCCGGACAAATGCCAGCAAGCTTGCCTGTGGTTTTTTTGGCCGGCCTTCTGCTGCTGGTTGCTGGCCTCTCGATCGTGCGCGTGCACAATCTTTGGGTCGCGGACTGGCGCGTAATCATAACACTGGCTGGATGGTTTTCGGTGTTTGGCGGCCTGGTGCGGATGCTCGTGCCGGAACAGTCGGCGGCTGTGGCTTTGCCGGTCGCCAGCAATCGCGGCGGGGCGACGCTCAGCGGATTGTTGTTCTTTCTGCTCGGACTCTACCTCAGCCTGAAGGGCTATCAACTGATCAGCTGATCGATAGCGGACGGCTAAGCTGGTGGCCGTATTCGCGGCAGGGTGGAGCTTGGTCAACCAGAAGGCGGCTGTTGGGGGGGGGGGGCGCCTCACGCTTGGCAAGGAGGACTGAATGACGATGCAGAACATTTTGGTAGCGACCGATCTGACCGATGCCTCCGAGTTGGCGCTGGAGCGGACGCTCGCTTTCTCGCACGGCAGCAATGTGACGCTGCTGCACGTGCTACGCGCGGGATTGCCCGATCCGTTGAGAATGCAATTGCACAGTGTGATCGAAGGGTATCTTGCCGATCGGGCGATGTATTCGCCGGGAGCTGGCGCCAATGCGGTTTTTCCACTGGTAGCCACAGGACACCCGTTCACGACAATCGCGAGCGAAGCCGTGTCGCGACGGGCCGAACTCATTGTTGTGGGAGAGCCGGCTCTTCCGAGGCGGGCGCAATTGTTCGTCGGCACGACGGCTGAATGCGTCGCGCGGCTCACGGACCGGCCTCTCCTGATGGTCAAACGTCGCGGAATCGGAACGTACCGGCGCATATCAATCGCACTTGACGGCTCGCCAGCTGCAACGCGGGCCTTAAAGGCCGCCGTTGCACTCGCGCCAAATGCGGAGTTTGGCGTCATCTACGCGCGAACGTCTATTCCCGGCGACCATCGAGTGACGGACCACAGTGTGCGAGAAATCAAAGATCGAATACGGCGTGAGTTGGAGAGTGCGTTTAGTAGCAGCCACGCGACGGGTTCTTTCCCCAACGTTACCATCGATATCGTGGAGACCGCACCTTATTTGGCGATTCGCCACGCCAGTGATGCCGCGGAATTGCTGGTCATGGGCACACACAGCAAAGCGCCGTGGCTGACGGGTTTGGAGATCGGCGCGCTTGCGCATCATATGTTGGCAGAAGCGCCCTGCGATGTACTGGTCTCGCCGCCGTGACATTCCGGTTACCTCGCACCGCTAACATGGCTGGCCACGCGCTTTCCTCACAACTACTTAGGGCCGGGCTCGGCCGAAGCTGGCGCAGTGGCGCGGCTTTCGACTTTAGAAATATCACTCAGAAGCGCAGCGGCATGATTTCTCCAACGGCTCCGACGGGGCATGGACAGGCAGATGTTATTCGGTAGATGAATGACTTCTCTGGGAGTACTCTTTTGCGCAGTGCATCTCGCTGGCGCTGGAGGCAAGGGGCGCGAAGATGAGTTCAGGGTCCCAGATGAAGCTCGGCACGACTACGGACGATCGCGAGCGACTGAAGGCACTCGAACGTGAGAACCGAGAGCTGCGTTAGGCCAACGAAATCTTGCGCAGGGCGAGCGCCTATTTGCCCAGGCGGAGCTCGACCGCCGATGGAAGCCATGATCAGCTTCGTCGCTGCGTACCGCGATACGCACGGGGTCGAGCCGATCTGCCGCGTACTGGAGATCGCCCCGTCCAACTGGCTAATGACGCTCTCGGTGCACATGCGCGCGACGAACTCGGCATCTCCGAGATCACAACCGCGCGCCCAGTCCAAGCGGCGTTGACATCCGCCGCAACGTTTGCGGTCGGCGCGGCGGTGTGACCTGCCCAGGCAATCCGTCGCTCACCGCGCTTGTCGCTTGCGTCCTCCTATCGAGGCGCAAGCGCGCAGCGCCACTCCACCTTCCCCAGACGCGCATGGGCAGCCAGGCTGAACCCGGCAAAGATGAGCCCGATGACTGCACCAGACCCGACGGCCAAAATAGCTGGAAGGATAGCGATGGGTATGGTGAGCTCCTTACGCAACTCTGGTCACGCCGCGGCGCCTGACGGGCGGTTCCATGGCATGAGCGCCAAGAGCTTCGCCATGCCGCACCAGCCGCTTATGCCGGCAAAGATCAGACCCGCCCCGACGAAGGCCGGAACAGCATAGAACTCCGACGCCACGAGTTGGCCGAGCAGAACGCCGAGCACCACCAGGCTGCCGGTCGCAATCATCACTTGGCGCCGGATCTCGGTCGCGCGCAACCGGTAGGCCAGCCTCTGCTCGACTACGATCACCGCACCGGCAAGGCTTCCGCCAAGTCGGCAGACGTCATCCTCGACTTGGCAGCGGCTGGCAACCTCACAATCAAGTGGGTCCTGGAAACGCATGCCCACGCCGACCACCTGTCTGGCGCTCCCTATGTGAAGCTGAAACAGGCGCGAAGGCCGGCATCAGCGAGCACATCCGCAAGGTGCAGAAGATCTTCCGGCCGGTATTCAATGCCACGGACGTCACGGGCGATGGCAGCGAGTTCGATCACCTCTTCAAGGATGGCGAGCGCTTCCGCCTAGGCGCGCTCGAGATCGAGGTGCTCCACGTGCCTGGCCACACCCCGGCCGACATCGCCTACAAGGTCGGGGATGCCGTCTTTGTCGGCGACACGCTTTTCATGCCCGACTACGGCACGGCGCGGGCGGACTTCCCCGGCGGCAATGCCCGTACGCTCTACCGTTCCATCAAGAAGCTGCTGTCACTTCCGCCCGAGACGCAGCTATTCATGTGCCATGACTACAAGGCGCCTGGTCGCGATCACTACGCTTGGGAGACCACGGTCGGCGAACAGCGTGCCCGCAACGCGCACGTCAAGGAAGGCGTTGAGGAAGGCACATTCGTTGCAATGCGCGAGGCGCGTGACGCAAAGCTCGCCGCGCCGCTCCTCCTGCTGCCGTCGATCCAGGTCAACATCCGGGCCGGCAAGCTGCCACCCGCCGAAAGCAATGACGTCCACTACGTCAAGATCCCGGTGCAGCTTGTGACGTGAGCAAGTAGATGAGGGCAGTGGGGGCCGTCATCTGCACTGCCCGACCCGTGAGAATCCCCTTCCGGGGACAGCGCTGTCGTCCCAGGCCTAGTGAGCGAACCCACCTCTTGCCATCATCAAGTGATGCATCTGGTGATGCGCCCTTGCATCATGACGCCCATGAACCCAAGCGCCTTGATCTTGACGACTTGGTGCGGATCGCCGGCGGTCACCACAAGCTTCACGCCGCTCGGCAAGCCCTGGGTCTTGGCGCTCCATCCGAGGGCCGCCAGCGCATGCGCAGGGAGCATGCGCTTGATCGCGGCAAGTGTGCGCCCCTCGCCGGTAACCGCGATCTCGACACCATTGTCGAGAACACGCTCACTCGCCCGCGCCCGCATCGTCACCTCGTCCATGTCGATCAAATGGTCGCGCAGCACACTAATGTTGACTTTCGACCAGTCCGTGGCCGGGTCGGCCTCGAGCATGCGCACGATCTCCTGGATCGTGCCAAACACTTGCTGTCCTGGCATGGTCGGAACCAACCCCTTCGCCACCGTGAGCATGGGCGCGGTCCATATGAGATCGGTCCTGAGCAAAGACCAGCGCACTGGCAGCGAATAGCGCGCTTGCGCCAATGATGAGCAGCATAGCCGGACTTAGATAGTGCCGATGCACAGACATCGTTGCACTCCTTGGCATTATCAGTTGAAAGTTCGGTATGGTTGACTCTCGCGATCAGACGACGGCGAATTGGCCCATCATGCCGTGATCCTCGTGCTCGAGGATGTGGCAGTGGTACATGAACGGCATCTTGTGAGGGGCCGCATTGTCGAAGCGCACAAGAAGCTCCGCGTGCTCGTTGACCAGCACCACGTCCTTCCACCCCAACTCATGCCGAGCAGGGTTTAGGCGGTTCTTGCTCAGGATCCGAAAGTTGGCTCCATGGATGTGGAACGGATGGGCCATGGGTATGCCACCCGTGCTGATCTCCCAGATCTCCGCGGTCCCGAGTCTGGCGGTCACGTCGATCCGATCAATGGCGAACGAGCGGCCGTTGATCCCCATCGTCTGGCCATGTCCACCGCGCATGCCCATCATGCCCATTCCCATCATGGGATTGAGCTCGAAGGTTCGCCACGCCGCGGCCGACTTGATGTCAGGCGCAACAAGCGTGGCGAGCTGCCGAGGAAGTGTTGTCACCATGGGCTTCAACTCGGGATCGGGCCTGAACCGCAACACGAGCTGTATTTCGCCCGCAGACCGGCGTGCCGGACCCATGTGCATCATCATGCCGGGCCCGGCCCCGTGATGCGCGTCAGGTGCCGTGACGAGATCGACGGTACGGCCATCCGCAAAGTCCACGAGGATCTCGTACCTTTCCGCCGGCGCAATCACCAGGCTTCTGACCTCCACCGGCTCCGAAAGGTAGCCGGCGTCACCGGCGATAACGAAGAACGGCCGGCGGTCGGCAAAGCGCAGATCGAAGTTGCGGGCGTTGGCGGCATTCAACAAGCGCAAGCGCACGAGCCCCGCGGGAACGCTTGCCACGGGAGCAATGACGCCATTGACCAGCAGCGTGTCACCCTGGAAGCCGTGCATGATGTCCATCATGTCGGGCTGGTAGACGACCTCACCGTTGCGACCAAAGCGCTTGTCCTGAAGCACGATCGGCAGATCGTCGATGCCGTAGGTTGTTGGAATGCCGCGATCGTGGTCTGCCCCGTCGCTCACGATCATCATGCCGGCAAGGCCGGAATAGACCTGCCGAGCCGTGTTCCCGTGCGGGTGGGGATGGAACCATGTTGTCGCGGCGGGCTGCCTGATCGTGATCTCGGGCGACCATACTCCGCCCGGCCTGATCATATTATGAGGACCACCGTCCACGTGTGACGGCACCAGCAATCCGTGCCAATGCAGCGTCGTCTCCTCGTCGAGGCGGTTCTCGACTCGGAATGGAATGGTGTCGCCGTTGCGGACGCGTACAACCGGACCCAAATGGCTCGCGGAGATACCCCGCGAGGGCACCGCTTGTCCCGGCACAAACCGATGCTGCGTCTTTTGCAGAGCGAGCGTGACGGGCTCACCGCTGCGCGCCTCGATCAATGTTGGGATCGGCAGCGCTTGCACTGCTGATGGCGCACCTTGCGCCCACCGGGGTAGGCCGGCGGCAACCAAACCAGCCGTAGCGGAGGCGGAGAGCAAGAGTGCTTGTCGCCGTGTGAGTGCTGTGGGCTTCGACATGGCAAAATCCTTCGGGCCAGCTCAGTCAGAAGAGGCATGCTGCTGCGATAGATCTCTGGACGCTGGGGCGCCCAGAGGGTTTAAGCGGTGCGGCGTGCAGATACGAGCCGCCGCTATCGATCGCGTCAGTGCCTTTGCTGGTGGTTGCCCGCGAACGGGCCGCGCATTTCACCAGCGCCGAAGGCCAGACCCGGGAGGGTGTCGGCGGCCTTGGCCTTTTGTGTTGCGTCGAGCGTCGCAAGCAGCTCCTCGGCAGCCGCCTTCACGGCGCCGAACTGCGCCTGCCCCTGCTCGCGCCTCTTCGTCACAAAGGCGAAGCGATCCGCGGGGGTCATCTTGCTCACCACGTCAGGATCAACACTCTCTCGCGCTGCCTTCATGCTGGCTGCGGTGTCCTGGACAGCGTTGGCGTATTTCGTCCAGGCTGGCTCCTGAGCTGCCGTAATGGCGAGCTCGGCTTTCAACGCGCCGATCCGTGTCGGATCGGAGAAGTTCTGGCCAGGGCCGCCGTGCATCATCCCGGGCCCCATGCCTTTCATCATGCCGGGTCCGTGTTCCATACCTTTCATCCCGGGGCCCATCCCATGACGCATGCCCTTCATCATGCCTGGACCCATTCCATCATGGCCTTTCCCACGCATGAATGGAGGACCGAAGCCGTCGGGTCCGACCGACTGTGCCACCGCCCATCCGCCTGCTAACACCGTTGCGGCCGCGATGGCGCCGATCATCAGGGTTTTCGTCTTCATGACTGTCTCCAATTCTCACCGCCACGGAGAGGTCCGTTGCTGAGCCATTGGAGAGCTGAGGTTTCACTGAAGTTTTTCAGGGACAGGGTTTTTTGTGACAAAGTTTGTCAGGCGCTCGCCCAGCAACATCTCGACACACATTCCGACCACGCCGCCCGGCCCGGTCGGCTATATTCCTTGCCATGCCGAACGTGCCGCACATTCTGATCGTCGATGATCATCGCGAGATCCGCGATCTGGTCTCGCGCGCGCTGACCAAGGAAGGATACCGCGTCAGCGTTGCGGCAGACGGCCGCGCCATGCGCAAGACACTGGCCGACAGCCGGATTGATCTGATCCTCCTCGACCTGATGCTACCGGGTGAAGATGGCCTGTCCTTGTGCCGCAGCGTACGTGCTGAATCCCGTATCCCGATCATTATGCTGACCGCCAAGGGTGACGAGGTCGATCGCGTGATTGGTCTGGAGATGGGTGCCGACGACTACCTGCCCAAACCCTTCGGCAGCCGCGAGCTGGTCGCGCGCATCCGGGCCGTCCTGCGGCGCAGCCAAGACACCCCCTCGGCGGCGAAACCGAGCGAACGACCGAAGCACTACCATTTCGATCGCTGGCGGCTCGATATTGGCGCGCGCGAGCTGCTGCGCGAGGACGGCGTTCTCCTGCCGCTCAGCACCGGAGAGTACGATCTATTGATTTCGCTTGTGGAGCGGCCGCAGCGCGTTCTCAGTCGCGACCAGCTCCTCGACCTCGCTCGTGGACGTACGGCCAACGCCTTGGATCGCAGCATCGACACGCAGGTGAGCCGCCTGCGCAGAAAGCTCGAAAGGGACCCGAGCGATCCCAAGATCATCAAGACAGTCTGGGGCGGCGGCTACATGTTTACGTCCGCGGTGACCCAGGAATGAACCGGCTTTTTCCGAAGAGCTTGTTTGGACAGACCCTGCTCATTCTTCTGGCCGGACTTGTCGTGTCGCATGCCGTCGGCTCTTGGATCTATACCGCAGACCGCGAGCAGGCCGTGCGCGCTGTCGGTGGGTTTGCCACCGCCCAGCGCATCGCCAACCTGACCCGTCTCGTCCAAGAGACCCCACACGACTCGCGGCAACGAATTGTTTCGGCGCTGAGTGATCAGAGTTTCCGCCTTTCGCTGTCGGCCGAACCTCCTTTGATGACCACAACAGGTGGCGACGCGCCCATCGCAGAAGCGATTAGGGACTACCTTGAAGAACGGCTGTCCCTCGGATCGGATCGCCAGCCGCGTGTGTCGGCATCGTCGGTCAACGGTCGCCCGTTCGGTCCCTGGCACATGATGGGGCATGGCCCCATGATGCATGGCTTCGGAGGGTTCGGCGGCTTCCGGGATTTGCAGGTGGCGGTCCCCCTGACGGAAGGCCAGTGGCTCACATTTTCGACGGCCTTGCCGGCCGGCGGCCCTGCGTTCTCTGCTCAGTTCCTCCTCTCCATGGCCGTTATGGCAATCATCATCCTCGCCGTGTCCGTGTGGACCGTCCGGCGTGTGACTGCGCCCCTTGCCTCACTTGCAACGGCCGCCGAGCGGCTCGGGCATGACGTGAATGCGGCGTCGCTGCCTGAGACTGGCACCATCGAGACCCGGCAGGCGGCCCGCGCCTTCAACGACATGCAGACGCGATTGCGGACTCTGATCGAGAACCGGACGCGTTTGCTGGCAGCCATCTCGCATGATTTGCGCACCCCCCTGACGTTGTTGCGGCTGCGGGCCGAAACCGTCGAGAACGCGCAGGAGCGGGACAAGATGCTATCCACCATCGCCGAGATGGATTCCATGATCGGGGCCACGCTGGAGTTTGCTCGCGATCAGAGTGCGAGCGAGACCCGGCGACAGACGGACCTCACCGCTCTCCTGCAAAGCGTTGTTGACGATATGAGGGATGCCGGCATTTCGGTGCGCATGGAGGCTGCGGTGCCCATCTTCTACGAGTGTCAGCCGGCCGCACTGAAGCGGGCAATCCGCAACCTGCTCGACAACGCCGTCAAGTACGGAAAAGTGGGCAGCGTGGAACTCCGCACCACAGCGCGGGCGATCGAGATCAGCATAGATGATGAGGGACCCGGAATTCCCGAGCCAGAGCTCTCGCGTGTATTTGAGCCATTCTATCGGCTTGAAGAATCCCGCAGTCGCGAGACTGGCGGAGTCGGCCTCGGTCTAGCCATCGCGCAAACCATCGTTCAGGCCCAGGGTGGAATGCTGACCCTGAGCAACCGGCCGACCGGCGGCCTGCGCGCCAGCATCGCGCTCCCCCTCTGAGATAGCCAAGTCACGAGAATCGCAGTCTTGACCCACATCAATGCAAAAAGATGGTCTGCAGAGCATGAAGGGGGCGAAACATAGGAAAGAAAACCTTGCGTGCTCGCACCAACGTCCGAGGCAAATACAGCTGAGAAGCCGGGGCTCAGTATCTGGCGAAGGTTCCTATCCAAATCGAACCTACAGCTACGGGTCGTTTCAACAGCTCTGGTTGCGATCGCAGCGATTGGAGGTACTTACGCCTACGTGTCGCGAAGAGCGATTGCGGTTAAGGTATCCGGTATTGAAGCAGGCGTTCCAATCCGTGTGTTCGGCCTCGGTACCGTTGAAGCACGCGTGCTCTCCAAGATCGGTTTCGAGGTAGGCGCGGCCATTGCGGAGCTTCATGCCGATCATGGAGACGTCGTCGAGCAAGGCCAGGTTCTTGCCAAGCTCCATGCGACGCAGCAGGACGCCAAAGTCGCAAAAGCCAAAGCCGCGATGCTCAGCGCTGAAGCTGCCCGCAAGAAGGCGGATGCAAACGTCACCAAGGCTCGCGCGATCCTGGCGCAACGGCTGGAGGTGAACAAGCGCAAGCAGCAATTGGTCAGCCGCCAGGCGACATCGACGCAGGCAGCCGAGGAGGCGCAGCGCGACGAAGATGTCGCCAAGGCAGATGTGCTGGTTGCGGAAAGCGACGTCGAGGTCGTCAAGGCGCAGTTGGCAGACGCGAGCGCCCAATTAGCTTACGAAAAGGCGATTGCCGACCAGCACACGCTAATCGCACCGTTTGCTGCTGTTGTGATCGAACGTCAGAAAGAGCTCGGCACCGTCGTCAAGGCCGGCGATACAATTTTCACGTTGGTAGCGAGAGATTCCATATGGGCTTTGGCCTACATAGACGAGTCACGTGCTGGTGCCATCAACGAGGGCCAGCCCGTGGAAGTGCGCCTGCGATCCCTCCCCAATCAAGTCTTTCCCGCTCGTGTGGCGCGGATCGGCATAGAGAGTGATCGCGTCACTGAGGAGCGGCGCGTCTACGTGAAATGCGAGCAATGCCCAGTTCGCTTCTATCTTGGCGAACAAGCGGAGGTGCTTATCCAAGTTGCCACTTTGGCACAGGCTACGTTGGTACCCGAAGCGGCGGTCGGTGGTTACGACGGCTCTAAAGGTACCGTGTGGACCGTCGAGGACGGACGCATGAAGCGCCGCGGCGTGTCATTTGGCCACCGAACTGAAGATGCACGGCTGGAGATCAAGGGTGGTCTTCCATCCGGTGCTGCTGTGGTCACCGAGATTAGCGCGTCATTGCAGGAGGGGCGTGCGGCAAGAGTTGTGCAGGAGGGCAAGCAGTGAACCTGGCCTACCGTGACGTCCGTCACAACCTGTTCAGGTTCCTGCTGACCTGCTTTGGTCTGAGCCTTCTGCTCAGTGTCGTTCTGGCTATGATCGGCATCTATCGCGGTATCGTTGTCGACGCACTCACGGTTGCGCGCAATCACGGTGTCGATCTGTGGGTGGTCGAGGCCGGATCGCGCGGACCCTTCGCCGAAGCCTCGCGCATACCGGGGGACAGCCGCGAGGGGATCGCCCGCTTGGCCGGAATTACGGCAGCAGGTTCGGTGACCTATCAAACGGTTGAAGCCGATCAGTTCGGGCGCAAGATTAGACTCTACCTCATTGGCTTTGAGCCGGGTCGGCCTGGCGGACCCGGCCACATTGCTGCTGGCCGCGCCATTGCCCAGAGTCATTTCGAGATGATCGCAGATCGGCGCACCGGACTGGAACTCGCCGATCGGATCAAGCTTGGGCGAACCACATTCACCGTGGTTGGCCTGACCGAGAACCTAGTCGCGTCCGGTGGTGACCCGGTTGCTTTTGTCACCCTGCTCGATGCGCAGAAGCTCCAGTTCGATCTAGCCCCTACAGCCGCTCGTGTTCAGCTGGCTAGGGGCACGCAAGGCGCGAGCAAGGATACGGTCAACGCTGTAGTTGCGCGCGTTGCGTCCCAGGCAAATGTGGAAATCGTTGTCGAAGGAGTACGCCGCTGGCGGCACCTCAGTGCGATGACGCAAGCCGAGCAGGAACGAATCCTGGCTGAATCCCTTGTCGATCGCGCCCGCCGCCAGATCGGGATGTTCACCAGCATCCTGCTTCTGGTTTCAGCGGTGATCATTGCGCTCATCATCTATACGATGACGATGGAGAAGCTGCGCCAGATTGCCATGCTGAAGCTGATCGGCGCGCCGGACCGTACGATCGTGGCCATGATCGTGCAGCAGGCCCTAGCGTTGGGACTGACCGGCTTCGCCTTCGGGGCGCTATTGATCGCCAATATCAAGGACTACTTCCCACGCCGCGTAGTGCTCGAGCCTGACAACGTGTTGGCGCTTGGTGGAGTTGTTGTCCTGGTCTGTCTCCTGGCAAGCGCCCTTGGGGTGCGGGCCGCATTGCAGGCCGACCCTGCGACTGCGCTCGGGGGCTGAATATGGACAACCCGATTTCCTCTACTGCCCTTGTCAGCCTGCGGGAAATCTCCAAGCACTTTGGAGAGGGCGAGACGCGCATTGATGCGCTCAGAGCCGTTTCCCTGGACGTAGCTCCGGGAGAGGTCGTCGCCCTGCGCGGGCCGTCGGGATCAGGCAAGACCACACTCCTCAACGTCATCGCCTGCATCCTCGATCCTTCTGGCGGCGCCATGAGCCTCCAGGGAGAACTTGTATACGACCAGAAGTGGCTGCGACGGGATTTGCGACGCCTCCGGCTCGACAAGATCGGGTTCATTTTCCAGTCCCACAATCTGCTGCCGTTTCTCAGCGCTACCGACAACGTCGCTATAGTCCTGCAGCTTGCCGGTTACGAGCCAGCCCTTGCGCGCAAGCGGGCTATCGGTCTTCTGGACTATCTTGAAGTTGGCAATCGAAGGAACGCCTTCCCCGCCAAGCTGTCTGGCGGTGAAGCGCAGCGTGTTGCCATCGCTCGTGCGTTGGCCAATCGACCGCGCATCATCTTGGCCGACGAACCGACAGCCGCCTTGGATTCCAAACGCGCGCAAATCGTCATGGACCTCCTGCGCAAGCTGGCCGTCGATCAGAGCGCGGCTGTCATCGTGGTCACCCATGACGAGAAGATCTTCGATCGCTTTGATCGGATGTACATGCTGCGCGATGGCCGGCTCGAGGACGTGCAAAGGCCGACCCGAGTCGCCGCATAAGGATCCCGCCGGCTCAACTATTTTGTCGCGAGACGGGGCGAGTTCTGTTCCCCTCTGAATAGATGACCACACAGCCCCTGATGAGCCGGCGGCTGCGGCGAGAGTCGCCAAGGTCATTTCGACACAGAGACAATCGTTGACCTAGATCAAGGCAAGTTGAGCATTCGCATGCCTGAATGCTGGCGTGCCACCTAAAGAGGAAATCGCGCTTGAGCGAAAGTTGCCCGTCAGCGTGAGTTCGATGCGCGCGTTGATGCGCTTGGCAAAGATTCCAGCCAGTTCTGGCTTCGCATCGGCGAAGCCGAATATGGACCGGAACAAGTCACCGACGAGGAAGAAGCGGGTTCTGTTACGTTCGGCGATAAGAGAAAGTATCTCGACCTGTAGATCCGTCGTATCCTGGAATTCATCGATCAGGAGCCAGGCAAATTTCGATGCAAGATGATCTGCAATTTCTGGGTGCTCCCGAAGGAGCTTCAAGGAGAAATGCAAGATCAGGCAGAAATCCACGAAGGCATTGCGCTGCAGCAGCTTCCAGTAGAGTTCAGCCTCTTGAACCCGAACCCCGCCGTTGCGCGACTTCGTCAGAAATGAGCGGTACACCTGCCGACCAAACTCACGGCTCCCAGCCGCTGCTGCCGTACGACCGCGTGATAATCTCAAGGAGATGGCCGTTCGGGTCCTCGAAATACGCGCCGCGGCCGCCGTCGTGGCGGTTGATCTCACCTTTCTTGGTACGTGCGGGATCGGCCCAATACTGAAGCTCCTGTCGTTGAATGCGCCCGAAGATCTCATCGAACTCTGCTTCGCTCACGAGGAACGCCAAGTGTCGAGACAAGATCTCACCGTCCTTATCCATAAAGTCGAGATTGACGCCGTTCGACGTCGCAACCACCTGGAAGGGTCCCCATTTCCTCGGTGCAGGTAAGCCCAAGATGCCAGCAAGAAACGCCGCTGAGGCTTTGCTGTCCTTCGACCAGATGATCGTGTGGTTGAACTCGACTGGCATATTTCCACCTCACTGAGGAGTTTCAGACATCCCTCGGATCCGCTAGCGCCCATCACACGCTTTCTGCGGTGACAATCCAGACAGACCCACCCAGCTCCACTTTGTCGCCCTGCTGGACCGATTCGAGTGCTACTCGAATCGAGCGCGCGACCGCCTCATGGAGATCGGCTGGCTGACCTTCGAGAGCCCGGCTTACCGGACCGATTGAAAGTGCGGCTTCAACCGCGTCATCAAGACCCTTCCCCACCGCCAGATCGAAGGAAAGCTCGACCTGCTGGACTGCAATCGACGTAAAGCCCGCCGTATTCAGGATGCGGCGCACTCGCGTCTCGTTTGCGAAGGCGAACGGTCCGGGATCCTCGGGGCCGACCTCTGGCAGACGGGGGACATGCTTGTATGCTGCCTGCAGTGGCAGGATCATCCACGGGTTCTTGCGCGGCTCCCGCCAGCAGGCAAAAACTATGCGACCGCCGCGCCGCAATGCCTTGCGCATGTTAGCGAACGATACCTCGGGCTCGGCGAAGAACATGACGCCGAAGCGGGAAAACAGCAGGTCGGTGCAACCCGGCTCGAATTGATGCACCGTCGCATCGGCGGCAATGAAGTCCAACGCCAAGTTTGCCGGGGCCAGCTCGCGTGCCCGCGCCAGCATGGGCGCCGAAATGTCGACACCCTGCACTTGGCCGCTCGAACCTACCCGCCGCGCGAGTTCAAACGTTGTCGCTCCGCAACCGCAGCCGACATCGATCACGCGCTCGCCTTCCGCGACGTGGGCACGGTCGAACAAAACGTCCGAGACAGGGGCGAGAACGATGTCCAGCGTCTCTTGTCGTCCGATCCAGCGCTGTCCTGCAGGCCCGTTCCAATAGGCGGCCTGATCGGCGTTTCGGTTGTGGACTGCAGGGGTATCCATCGTGTCCCTCGTAGATAACCGCGCTTGATCAGACGCACCACGCACCTCAATGGGCCGAACGCGCCCCGATCCTTCCACCGCAACCAGCGTCGAAGGGATTGTAAAGTGGTACAACTTCGACAAGGGATTTGGCTTTGTCTCCTCCGAGGATGGCGAAGAGGACGTGTTCGTTCAGGCTTTCATTCTCGAACCCGCCAGAATACCGGGACTAAAGGAAGGAAAGCGCGTCGCGATGCAGGTCGTAAAGACTCAGAAGGGTCGCGAGGCCGTTCCATCGCCTTGCTGGAATAGCGGCCCGCGTTTGCATGGCAAACCGCCGATCGCCTGAGGCACTGGGCCGAGCTAGATTTCCTCCTTGGCCGGTCCTTCGACGATGCCTGATACATCGCCATCCTCCTCTTCATCTTCGAGGATGATTGCATCATGGACTTCGCCGTCCGTATCGTCGGCGACGACGATGTCGTCTTCAGCCTCTTTTTCCGGTTCGATTGGCGCTGATGCTTTCACCGAATGGTCAAATTTCTTGTACGGTTTGCGAATGGCGGCAGGCGGCATGACTATGATTTTATAGGCCGCTTCGCACGTCGGACAGGTGATCGGATCGCGCGCCAGGTCGTAGAACCGCAAGCCGCACGACGCGTCTTGACATGTTCGTTTGGTGCCGCGATCTGCTTTGGTGGCCATGCGTTTCCTGTAATGGGTTGCAATCGAGCAAAGCAGGCGGGATTGCCCCTCTATTGCCCCCAGCGCGAATTTATAGTCGGCAGCGTGGCAGATAACCCAAACAACCCCAAGCCGCTAGCGCAATGTCTAGTTCTGGCACTCTTTCCTCGTGTCGACGAGTTCGAACGCATGTCCGCTTATTGGGGTGAACGTGCCGTGCCAGCAGCGATGTGCTCACGGGGAAATTTGACCCATATGTATGGTCCGGCCGTGCGTCGCAAGAGGGATCGTCGGCGCGACGGAAATTCTGGTCGGTCGGCGCTTCCCCGATCAGTGCCTGTTCAGAATCGGGCGTGCGCCAGGGCCGCGTGCCGACACCGCCCAGGGTTAAGCGAACTGACGTCATCTTGCCGTCGGATACGACGGCGGCCCACGGCCGCCGACACCAGCGCAAACTCATAGGACGTGCAATCACGCAGCTTGAGGTAAACCGACCGCTCGCTGGCCGGCCGCGAGGGCAGGGTCCCATGCGTGATCAGGTCCCCTGGCTCGAGCACGTTCTCCCGGTCGGGCGGGTTTGCATGAAAAGTCGAAATGGACGTTGATATCATTGACGTCAGAGCCGCTTTTCAATCTGACGTCACATGCACTGCTGCCGCGTTCTGACTCCGAACCCAACTCGTTGATCCTCCATGGTGCTCTCGTGCCGTTAAGAGTCAGAATAACCATTGATGCTGCTAGTCTTTCACCTGCTTCCTAATCTGGGGGGTCGCAGGTTCAAATCCTGCCGGGGTCGCCACTTCGGTACAAAACCATGAACACGCGGCGTATCTCCGTTCGCCAGCGCCGCTTGCTCCAGGATTTCCGTCCGGCCATGATCCTAACCTGCCGATCGTCGACTTCGATGTGGTCCACGAGTGAGCCCAAGTAGGCCTTGCTGAACGGCACCTCTCCTGTCGTGAGATTCCCACGCATACGCTCTCGCTCTCGGGCCATCTAGCGCACAACAACTCACTGATCGACACCTCGGTAATCTTCACCGCAGTTCAGGTCCGGTTCATCCGAAACGGGCGTGCAGATGACGGACGCGGCCGCGTCCCATGCGAGCTGCCGGGCGGATCGCCACCCCGGGGCGTCTGTGTCTGCTGCTTGCCCTTCGGGTCGCCCGCCTATAGCGTGCTCTGGCGAGATCCTTCGTGGAGGGATGAGTGCATCGTGTCCTTCACCAGTACGGCACCATTACGGCCCTGACGGATCACCCCGGCGCCGAGGTCATCGACCTGGACGTCGCTCGGCCGATCGGTGCGGAAAGCTGGACCACGCTGAGCCGTGCCGACCATCAAGTGCTGGTGCGCGACCAGCACTTCTCACCAGATGAACCGCAGCGTTATTCATCCGGCCAATGCCGACTACGACATGAACGGGTATTGCTACCTCTACCGGGTCATGCTGAAGGGCAAGGTCCCAGTGTGACCGCGGAAGACCGAGCAAAGGCTGACCGATTTTGGCCTGCCACTGGATCGCTCGGTGCTCCGGCGCAGGCGCCGTCACGCCTGCGTCTCGTTCTGCCTGCCTCAAAACAGAATGACCACCCGGCAAACGGGGGTCGCAAAGGGAGGATGCAATGGAACACAGCAGCCGGAGGTCTACGACTGCGCTTGCGCTGACCCGGAGAGACATGCTGGCGGGCGGTGCCGCCGCGACGCTGGCGCAATTGCCCGTGCTTGGCAGCACGACGGCCAGCGCGGCTCCCAGCGGGGCCATGACGCTCGCCTGGCACACGGCCATGGTACCCCGATGGCTGGATCCCCAGGACCACGATGGCACCGCCACGCCCGACAATTTCCTCATGGCGCTGCACGATGCGTTGATCAAGAACTCCGGCACCACCCTCTACGATCATCCCTCTCTCGCCGAACGCTACGAGTTTGCCAAGGACGGCAGAAGCGCCACCTTTTGGCTCCGTGAAGGCATCAAGTTCCACAATGGAGAGCCGGTCACCCCCGAGGACGTCAAGTTCAGCTATGAGAGCTACCGCGGCGCGCTCGCCTCCGCGTTCAAGGCCAAGACCGAGGCCGTCGACATCGTCGACAGGCGCACTGTGCGCTTCCGCTTCAAGGAGCCGTTCCTGGATTTCCTGCTTCTCCTGGGCTCCGGCAACGTCACGGGCGCGGGATGGGTCGTGCCGGCCAAGTATTACCAACAGGTGGGCCCGGACGGATTCAAACGAAAGCCGATCGGTGCCGGGCCCTACAAGCTCGCCTCCATCGAGGCAGGCGTGAAGGTGCAGTTCGAGGCGTTCGAGCACTACTACCGGCCCGTGCACATCAAGAACTTCACAATAGTGGCGGTGCCGGAGGCGGCCACCCGGCTGGCCATGCTGGAGCGCGGCGAGGCGGACATCGTCTACGGCCTGCCCGGCGAGCTGATCGACCGCGTGAAGAAGAACCCGAAGATGATGCTGGCGCCGGTCCTGTCGGGCAGTTTCTGGCTCGAGTTCGTCGGCTTCCAGGATCCCAAGAGCCCGTTCCACGACAAGCGGGTGCGGCAGGCGGTGAGCTTGGCCATCGACCGGGCGGCGATCAACGAAGCCGAGTCGGCCGGGCTCGGCAAGGTCAGCGGCAACTGGATCAATAGCGACGTGCAGTATGGCTTGGAGTGGCCAGAGCTCGAATTCAATCTCGAGAAGGCGCGTGCGCTGATGAAGGAGGCTGGCCATCCCAACGGCTTCACCGTCGACTGGCTGACGCCGCTCGCGCCGTTCTCTTCACGCGGCGAGCGCCTGGTGTCGCAACTGCAGGCGATCGGCATCCGTGCCAAGCTGCAGAACATGGAACGCGGTGTCTTCCTGCAGCGGCTCCAGGCCGGCAAGCAGCAATGGCCGGGCGTGCAGTTGATCATGCATGGGGCGCGCATCGGCGGGACATGGTCCAACTGGTACGAGTCATTCTTCAAGTGCGGCGGTTTCAATTCCGCCGACCGTGTGTGCGTCGGGGACCTCGATGCCAAGTTCACCCGCTACCTGGCATCGACCGACCCTGCGGAGCGCAAGCAACTGGCTGAAGAGGTGCAACGCGCCATCATGGAGAACCACTATGTGGTGCCCGTTTTCCGTCATGCCTTCATGTGTGGCATCGGCCCGCGCATAGCGGCGCAGAAATGGCAGGACGTGTTTCCGACCATCACCACGGGCTACGCCTATCCGTGGGAAGACATCAAGCTCAAGGGATAGCGGAAGCGGGTCCCACGCGAAGGCATCGGCCATGCGGCAGTTCATCATCCGGCGAACCTGCTACAGCATCATCACTCTGCTGATCCTGAGCCTGACCATCTTCACGGTGGTCAGGCTTACCGGCGATCCGGTGACGCTGATGGCTGATCCCGGCGCGCGCGCGGAGGACTTGGCTCGCGTCCGCGCTCAATGGGGATTGGATCGCTCCTGGCCGGTACAGTATGCCCACTTCGTGTACAACATCCTGGCCGGCAATCTCGGCATCTCGTTCAACTACCGCATGCCCGTGAGCGAGCTTTATTTCGAGCGCCTGCCCAATTCGCTGCAGCTAGCGCTTGCAGCCACGCTCCTCTCCTTCCTCATCGGCATCCCGGCGGGCCTCCTCTCGGCCGTGAAAGTCGACGGCGTGTGGGACCAGGCAGGCAAGGTCATCGCGCTGCTGGGGCTGTCGATTCCGGGCTTCTGGCTGGGCCTCGTGCTGATCCTGGTGTTCTCCGTATATCTCGAGTGGCTACCCACCGGAGGAAAGAACGACTGGCGCAATCTCGTCATGCCGTCCCTAGCGCTGGGCTGGTACTTCGCAGCCTCGCTGCTGCGCCTCACCCGGTCGAGCATGCTCGAGGTCATGCGCAGCGAGTACATCAAGCTCGCGCGACTGAAGGGCCTGCCAGGCTACGTCGTCATCGCCAAGCACGGCTTCAAGAATGCGCTGGTGCCGGTTTTGACGCTGGCGGGGGTCAACCTGGTCGTGATGGTGAACGCCGCCGTCATCATCGAAGTCGTGTTCGCCTGGCCAGGGATCGGCCGGCTCCTGTTCGAGGGCATTTTCCAGCGCGATTTCCCGCTCGTGCAAGGCGTCGTCGTGCTCGCCGGCGTCATGATCGTGTTCGTAAACCTGCTGATCGACATCCTCTACGCCTACATCGACCCACGCATCCGGCTGACCAGATAGGCTTGCCATGTCAACCACCGCCGCGCCGCGAGTGATCGAGCTTCGTGCACCGAGCCGGGGGCGGTGGATCCTGGAGTTGCCGCTCCTTCCCCTCCTCATTCTCGTGCCGTTCGCGCTGGCCGCGGTGTTTGCCGACTTCATCGCGCCCTACGACCCGACGGAGCCCGTGCAAGGTGCGAAGATGTTCGTGCCGCCCTTTTGGATGGACGGCGGCAGCACCGCCACGCTCCTCGGCACCGATTTCCAGGGCCGCGACTCGTTGAGCCGACTGATTTTCGGTGCCCGCGTGTCGCTGATCGTGGGCCTGATGGGAACGGTGGTGGCCGGCAGCCTCGGCACCGCGTTCGGCATCCTATCCGGCTATCTCGGCGGCTGGGTGGATCAGGCCATCATGCGCCTCACCGACGCCTGGCTGGCCCTGCCGGCGCTGGTCTTTGCCATCTTCCTGGCAACCGTCGTCGGTCCCAGCATGTGGAACATCGTGATCATCCTGGGGCTGGTCTACTGGACCCGTTATGCGCGCGTCATCCGCGGCGAGGTGCTGAGCTTGCGCGAGCGGGAGTACGTTCAGCTGGCAGAGATCGCTGGCGCTTCCAGCCTGCGCGTGATCTGCCGCCACATCCTGCCCAATGTATTGAACACTGCGATGGTGCTGGCGAGCCTGACCATCGGCGTCGTCATCATCGCCGAGGCGTCACTGAGCTTTCTCGGCGTCGGCGTGCCTCCGCCCGAGCCAGCCTGGGGCCTGATGCTGTCGGAGGCCCGATCGACGCTGATGGCGGGCAAATGGTGGCTGACGGTGTTTCCGGGAGCCTGCATCCTGCTGGTCGTGCTGGCCACGCAGCTGCTCGGCGATTGGTTGCGCATCCGCCTCGATCCCCAGCAGCGCAATCTCTGATGCGGTGCCCGGCATGAGCGCGCCACTACTGGAAGTCCGCGGCCTGCAGACGCACTACTTCACTTTTGGCGGCAGCCGGATCGTGAAGGCCGTCGAGGACGTCAGCTTCACTCTGGGGAAGGGCGAGACGCTCGGCCTCGTCGGCGAGTCCGGATGCGGCAAGACCACCACGTGCCTCTCGATTGTCGGCCTGCTGCCGCCAGCCGCGCGCGTTGTCGGCGGTGAGATCCGCTTGAACGGCACGGACCTGACCAAGATGAGCGCGCGAGAAATGCGGCGTGTGCGCGGAAGTGCGATCGGCATGATCCTGCAGGACCCGATGGCGTCGCTCAATCCACTATTCAGCATCTATGCCCAGGTCGCCGAGCCGGCCTACTACCACCTCGGCATGCGCAGTCGCTCCCTGCGCCGACGAGTCGAGGAACTGCTGCGGGCAGTGCGCATACCTTCCCCGGCGATGCGCATGCGCGGCTATCCCCACCAGATGAGCGGCGGCATGCGCCAGCGCATTGTCGGCGCCATCGCCTTGGCCGGCGGCCCGAAGCTCATCATCGCCGACGAGCCCACCACCAATCTCGACGTCACCATCCAGGCCCAGTATCTGGACCTGCTCATGGACATCCAGCAGGAAACCGGCGTGGCGCTGATCTTTGTCACGCACAACCTTGGCATCGTCGCCAAGATGTGCGACCGCATGGCGGTGATGTATGCGGGCCGGATCGTGGAAAGCGGCGCTGTGCGCGATCTGTTCAGCGCGCCCAAGCATCCCTACACCAAGGCGTTGCTCGGCTCCATGGCCAAGCTCGGGAGCAAGGAGCCGCTGCTTGCCATCCCGGGCCAACCTCCCGACTTGGCGCGCCCGCCGCTGGGTTGCGCCTTTCATCCGCGTTGCGCCGACGCGATGCCGCGCTGTGCGGTGCAAGACCCCGAGGATGTCGAGTGCGGACCGAATTGGACGGCCCGATGCTGGCTCCCTCAGCGTGCGGCGGAGGTGGTGTATGACCACGCCGATGCTTGAGCTGCGCGAGGTACGCAAGTACTTCCCCGTAGGCACCGGTGCATTCTGGCAGCGCAAGACCGCCTGGGTGAAAGCGGTGGAAGGGATCAGCTTCACGATCGCCGCAGCCGAGACGCTCGGGCTGATCGGGGAATCGGGCTGCGGCAAGACCACCACCTCCAAGCTGATCCTGCTGCAGGAGCGGCCGACGGCGGGCACCATTCGATTTGATGGCCAGGACGTTGCTGCGCTCAAAGGGCCGGCGCTGATGCGCTACCGCCGGGCGGTGCAGGTGGTGTTTCAGGACCCGTTCGGCTCGCTGAGCCCGAGGATGCGGGTCGGCAGTATCATCTCCGAGCCGCTGGAAATTCACACCGACCTTTCCCGCTCCGCCATGCGGGAGCGTGTGGCGGAGGTGCTCGAGCTCGTCGGCCTAAGGCCGGACGTGGCAAATCTGTTCCCGCACGAGTTCAGCGGCGGCCAACGCCAAAGGGTCGCCATCGCCAGGGCGTTGGCGACCAACACGCGGCTCATCGTGCTCGACGAGCCGGTCTCCGCCCTCGACGTGTCGATCAGGGCGCAAATCATCACCCAGCTCGAGCAGCTGCAGCGGAGGCTGAGCGTGAGCTACCTGTTCATCGGCCACGACCTCGCCACCGTGGCGCACATCAGCCACCGCATTGCCGTGATGTACCTCGGCCAGATCGTCGAGACCGCCGACAGCACCGAGCTGTGCGCGAACCCCTTGCATCCCTATACTCAGGCGCTGCTCATCGCCGCGCTGCCGGCGCATCCGGACGCCAAGAGGGAGCGACTGGCCCTGACGGGCGAGATCCCGAGCGCGCTTGCTCCCCCTTCGGGATGCCGGTTCCACACGCGCTGCCCGCGCGCCATGCCGCGCTGCACCGAGGAGCCACCGGTGAGCAAGGAGGTTGCCCGCGGTCACGCTGTCGCCTGCCATTTGTATTAGCTTTGCGGTTTGGACGCTGCACTGCGCGACAAGACGCGTGCTCACGTTCATCCTGGCAGCCGCCGCGCGGTCCCTCAGGCTGAGAGGAGGGCGTGCCGGGCCTCTTCTTCGAGATAGCAGTCCCGGTAAAGAGCGACGGCCCTGTCGTGGACGGCGACACCTTCCGGGGCCAGCTCGGCCTTCGCCGGCTCGACGCGCTCGAAATGGCCAAAGCGGTCGGTGCCCCAGACCAGCATCGCCATGTGATGATCGAGAAATTCGCCGTCTCTATCGGCGGCCTCTGAGCGAATTTCTCGATCTGAATCACACGAGCGTGATTATGATTCTAGTGTCCCTTTTGATTCCGAAGTTCGCTCTCCGATCCGGCCGAGAGCTCTTGCGAAGTTCGGAATCGGGACACTAGCCTTCGGCCTCATTGTGGGAATTGGCTTTTGGCAGCTTGGTTTGGCGCCTGCGCTCATCCTTGCCGCGTGGAAGCCCGCGCCTTGATAGCCCTTCTTCTAGCTTCCCGGCCCGCTGCAGCGACCTCCAAGCCTCTCGTAAGGATTCTCGCGCCTCATCGCACTGGCGTCTCACACGTTGCGATTCCGATCGCAGCCGCTCAAGCTCGTTTACCAATTGCCCAGCGTCTTCGTGTTCCCGTCCCGATTTAGCCATTTTGACCACTCCAACTTATGCAGCGGCAGGGGAGTAGTTTCGGGCGATCAATCGGCCCGCGAGGTGACTGTACGATGCCGCACCAGGATATTGAACTGGAAGTTGTGAGCCGCCTTCTTCAGGAAGGCGATTTACGCGTCGAACGGCAGAAGGCTCGCATAGCCCTGATGGAGCGCATGCACGACGACACGGCCTACTCCCGCGTCATGCTGAAGAAGCTGGAGGAGGTGCAGGTGCGGTTGAAGGCGCAGAAGGGAGAGATCGAGAGGCTAGATCGTCCCCGTAAGGGTGATGGCGACTAGATGTGGCCTTACACGGTCCATCATTCGCTTGAACGGCAAAGCGCCCGCCTGCGATGCCTCCGAGCGCTCCGGCCTCTCGTTCTGCTGTTGTGAAACGCCCCTCATCGCGCTGCCGCCCGATAGAAGCTGCAGCTTGATCACAGCAGCGTCACGACCGCGCGTCCGATCGCCTCTCTCTTGACGCAGGCCGCGCAATGCGCATCGTGTTCGTGGCCTCGGGTGAGCCGCAATTTTGCGGAGAAGATGCACGTGACGCAGAAGACATTGTCGCTCGTTCTGGCACTCGTATGTGGGCTGCATGCGGTATCGGCATCAGGGCAGGCCTGTAGCGTTCGGGACTTCACCTTCCGGGAGGTGGAGAAGATCAGTTTTTCGGATGTGATTAGGCATGCTGGCTTTTCCCTCGCCAGGCCGGACAAAACAGAGCAGAGAAAGAATGAATTTGAGGGAAGCGCCGCAATCTATGGCGTGCCCGATACATTGCAATACGATGAAGCCAGAGCTCTGTCCGACTTTATGCTCAGGTCCAGCGGCTTCGCTGTCAGTCAAGAACTTCGCCTAGACCTTGTTCGCACCGCCCTCTCCAAAACGGGCGCAGAAATGTACAAGGATTGCGTGGCTGCAAAAAGCATACGAATCGCTGTCCCCGATGCTGCCTACACCGAGCAAAATTTCGATTTGACTGTCAGTTGGACCCCAACCTCCCGGGCTCCTGAAACGGCTGAATTTGAGATAAGAGTGCTTGGCGGAAGAGTTCAGGGAAAGGGCGGGGTGGCTGGGACAATGAAGAAAGGTGTCACCATGCCTTTCGATATCCAGCGATCGACCAACGGCCTTTTGCAGATTGAGGTCATAGTTCATGGGCAGGCGCTTCCCCCAGTTCTATTGCCGCCACCCAACAAGGCAATGGCGACCTTCAAGACTGAGAAGCGAGCAGGGAAAAGCCAAAAACCGTTCTCGGGGCCAGGCAACGAATGTGGAGATCAGGCGCATCTTGTTTCCGAGGACGGCACGGCCGCGAAGGCGAACTCAAAATCATGCCGACTGTGCGTTGCCAAATCCCCCAACGGCTTTTTGCTGGTTTCTTCGGCTAAAGCGGATGGACAGTTTTCGGGCGCCGGCAAAGTGGCGCTAGAGTTGAATAGTCCGTTGCAGATGTGTGCGCTATTTTCAGTAGAAGGGAGAGGGAAGAAGGGCGGGAGACAAGAGGTACAGAACGGCATGTTCCATGTGTGGGAGATGGTGCCGTCGCAATAGGCCGCAACAGGCGCGCGATGCATCTACGGCCCAATCAAAATGAGTCGCGCCTCGATCCCACCGAGCAGCTGACATACCAGAGCCTCCGTGAGCCCCAGTATCCTAGGTAGACCGTTAGAACCTTGATGCCGGTTCTGCCGGCCCCGAGCGCATTGCCATCAGGGTGTCCGGCGAGTTCACGTCCGAGGACAACCTCAAGGCCATCAACTTCCGCGCCAATAACCGGTTCTTCCGCTTGAGCGACATCGCCACGGTGAAGCGCACCTACGTCGATCCGGCGCAACCGATGTTTCGCTACAATGGACAGCCGGCGATCAGCCTTGCGGTTGCCATGACGGCGGGCGGTGACGTGCTTTCGCTCGGCCACAACGTCAAGGCCAAGGTTGCCGAGCTCGTGCGCGAGCTGCCTGTCGGGGTCGACATGCATCTGGTCGCGGACCAGCC
>JBJXDX010000107.1:0-16859 GCA_046154585.1 Hyphomicrobiaceae bacterium
CGACTACATCGAGCGGTTCTATAACCCGCGACGACGGCATTCGACGCTGGGCTATGTCAGCCCGGTGGCGTACGAGCAGCAGATGCGATTAGCTTAAGCGGGTGTCTACCGAACCGGCAGCAGCTCACGAAAGCCGCCTGTTCATGTCGGTCTGGTGGCTCCCCAAAATAGGTGCCCTGCTCGGTGCGCTTGTAGTGCCCAAATGCACGTGGGCCTCGTGTGGGACTGGAGGACTTTAATTTAGCGCCCAGGCCATCGCGAAAATCACAAAGGGGGAAAGAGCAATTAAGCCGGTGATCGCAAAGCCGATTCCAGCAACTCTTCTCAAGTCTGAGTCGTTCATCTGCCACTCCAACGCTTACAGACAACGGATCATTCAGAAGACCCGACTTGGGCATTGTAGGGGCGACATGCAAGACACAGCGAAGTATCGGGCAATTGGGAATATAGGATCGATGTATGTCATCGGGCCAATAGCCTGCATCGGCGGTTCGACAGCTTGCGGTTTTGCAGGTGAAGGAATGCAGCCCTGTGGGTTTGGTGGCCGGATTGGCGGTCGAGCTAAACTGACTGGGCTGTCGTGGCGGTCACCAGCCACGTATCGATGTATGTGACCGCCAGCAACTTCGCCATCCACGCGACTTTCTGGCAACGGATATCTGATGCCGGCGAAGGTGGGCAACGGCGCCGGCCATGCGGGCCATGTGGCGCTGAGCCTCCGTTGCCGGTTCACTAGTATCGAGGTGCGATCAACGTCACTCGGTCACGGTTACCTCGCCCGGTTTCTGGACAGGCAAATACCAGCATCACTCCCATGATGGTTCCTTTCCATTCCAATTTGGCGTCGCCCCTTAGCTGCCAATGTGCCGCCTTCTGCGCCGTTCCACGTGCTTCACAATGAAAATCACCCACGCCAGGGAAGACGTGGGGTGGGATGACGGTGTTGGCCGTCTGAAATACTGCAAGGTCCAGCCGTTCGCGATGGCGGCCCAACCTACCTGGGTCGTTCATATTGATGCTCGCAGTCGGCTCGGTCATTGCCATGACGCCGGTGGCAGCATTGTGACGGACTGGCGTCTCGGGTGATCGCTACTATCACGACCCTTGCTTTTGAGCGTGGTCGTGCTGGCGGATAGGAGGGCGGCGTCGCCGGCATGAACAGGTTGCCGCCACGAGCATGTTGCCGCGCGAGCCACCACGCATCCTGATCGTGGGTTTTGGATCGACGATATTGCACTTTTGAATCGCAGCCTCTGAATGGCAAGCCAGATGCCGCCCAGCGCGACACACGCCAGTTGGCATCAGGAGCCCGGTGGTCGTTATCGTGGCCATCACCGTCATCATGATGATCAATGCGACGTTCAGGATTACCATCGCCGGCCGGCAGAGCCGGTAGCGTTCAAAAAACCCTTCGCCGAACCGCTTGGAAAAGCCCATCTGAAACAAGGTCCCCACTTCGGCGCGCTTGGTGTTCGAGAATCAGTTGTATTTTTTTGGTGCCCGCCCTTTGATCTGCCGTGGTTGTCGCCATGCCCTGAGATGACATACGCTCCGGCTCATGGGCATGCCATCAATTGCGCTGCAACCATTTGGCCGCGATGACTTTGATCGGCTGATTGGCTGGCTGCCGTCCGAGGGCGCCTTGATCGCGTGGTGTGCGGCGTTCTTTCGCTATCCGCTCGATCACGCACAGCTCGAACGCTATCTGGCATCAGCAGAGCAGCCGAATACTCGAGTCATCTTTACGGCCTTTGAGAACACCAACGCCGTTGGTCACATCGAGATCAGCCATATCTGGCCGCATCTCTCTAGCCGGTTGTCCAGGGTCATAGTCGCGCCCGAGCACCGGCGGCGCGGCATCGGCGAAGCCGTGGTCGGCCAAGCGCTGTCGTATTCCTTCAGCGAGCATCACGTTGACCACATCGATCTGGGCGTTTCGGCCTCAAATGATGCGGCGATTGCGTGTTACCGGAAGCTCGGTTTTCGGCATGTCGGCACTTGGCCCAAGGCCATGGCGACCACCACGCAGGTCATCAATGTCCATTGGATGACAGTGGGAAGGGCGGACTGGGCAGCAAGCCGTTGCCAGAACTAACACTTGGGGTCCAGCGCATCATCTTAGCCTTGAGACCGTGGCGTGATGGACGCCGAAATCCCGCGCGATGGCGCGAGCACTGTCGCCAGCCAGCAGCCTGCGGCGCCCTTCCTTTCGCTGGTGCTCGCTGAGCTTGGGCTTTCGCCCAAAGCGGGCGCCCCGTTTGCGGGCAGCGGCTCGGCCGTCATTAGCACGTCCAACTATACGCTGGCGCTCATCCTCAGCCATCGCTGATAGAAACGCGATGAAGCCCCGACCTATTGGCGTCGTGAGATCGAGATATGCACGGTCCAGGACCTTGATGAGCGCGCCACGGGAATGGATGCGTTCGACAATAGCGATGCCGTCGAGCATCGAGCGCGTGCAGCGGTCCCATTCCGCAAGGACAAGCACGTCGCCTTTGCCGAGCTGATCGATGGCCTTTTCGAGCTGTGGCCGCTGCCTGATGTCCTTGGCACTGGCTTTCTCGCGGAAGATTTTCGTGCACCGCTCAGCTCGCAGGGCCGCGATCTGTCGATCCAGATGCTGATGCGGCGCAGACACTCTTGCATAGCCGATCTTTGCCATTTTCTGGGTTTCCAAATCGCACTGAATTGTTATCCACCGCAAAGATAGGGAAACAGCGCCCTTCTGCAAGTGGCGAACAAGTCATAAATTTCGCACCACCTGGATGATTGAATACGCTGGATAGTACGGCATCCAATCTGATGCTGACCGGGATAACCGAGTTCGAGCGAGGTCCCGCATTTCGCGAGCGTCAGCGCGAAGGCATCGCCCAGGCCAAAGCCAAGGGTAGCGTGTTCAAAGGCGGCAAGGTGCGCTTTGATCCGGCCATTATCTGGCAGAAGCGGTCCGAAGGCATGAAGCCTACAGATCGCCCGCCACCTCAATTGCAATGCAGCGACCGTTTTTAGGGCCTTGCGATCAGAAGGGAGGCTGAGACCAGCGGCCGATATCAAACCGGCCGGGCACTCCAGCGGCCTCAACGTGCCCATGTAGCGCGATCTACCAGCAACCGTGAGCGGACCAGGGGAACGACCTCACAATGAGGTATTGATCACCAGATGCATCGCCTGCACTCTTCAGGTCGAGGCGGACCCGTTGCGAAGGTCGTATGGCGAGGGGGTTCAATGCGGTGCGGATGGTTACTGGTTCCTGCCGTGCTTGGGGCATGTTGTCTAGGGGCTACGACACGTCATTCGAAAGCTGAGACGCCCAAGAGCGCAAGCGGTTGGAGCTTTACAGAGCCCAATATGGGCAATCATTTCAGGACGTGCTCCGCAAGCAAAAGGGTTCTGCCAACCACAACCATCGTCAAGGCAACCGCAACCATCGTTATGATGCTCACGATGACCGTCGTGGATGGGAGACTGGAGGTATCGCTGCGCAAATCGACAAGCTTCGGATCGCGAGGACACAGGGATCGCGCTGAGCTTTGGGTCGATGACCGGGCAATCTATTCAGGACATATCGTACTGGTCAGCCACGACCACGGCGAATTTCAGCCACCCCTCACATCGAAAGAGATCGCAGCGCTGGCGCGCACCCAGATGGTGGCGTTACGGGCTGACGGTGGGTCCGCTACATACGACGTGTCGGGAATGGCCCAAGCCTTGGGTGAACTAAGGCGTTGCCGAAGTCGGGCTCTAGAAGAGACGCGACAATACGGGCCTGTGATCGATTATAGCTCGTGCAAGCATCATCCCGCGCGTTCGTCTGCGGCTTGGGACTGCATAAGGCAGATCGACCGCGCATCATCGCGAGTTAAAGATCGCAAAGATTGCTTGGATTTGATTGATGTAAATCACAGTGTCAGGTGTGGCGAACATGAGGCGGACACTAGGGCATTGGCGGCCTGCCCGAACGCCTTAAGCCAGAGAGACTTCGCCGAATGCAAGGAGAAATTCAGAGATTACGCTTTCAAGGCCATTACGCAGGAAATTGATCAATGGATTGGCCAGCAACAACAAGAAAGGCTCGCCGCTAAACAGGCGGTCATTGATAGGCGCACCAAAGCCGTCGCGAGCTTACCAGCGTGGGAAGGTGCCCCATCACCCGTCATGGAGTTCGTTGACAAGCAGGATAAAGAACTACCTGCGACAGCCGTCTTTCGGTTGGTAGCGCCTTCGATCTACGGGGTGCAGGCCGCTGATAGCGAGAATGACTGGACCAAGGGCAGCTATGTCACCGGGTCAGCCGTGGCTGTATCCACCAGTCTGGCTCTAACCAATTGTCACGTAATTAAAGGCCAGAGTTTTGTGCGGCTCATTCCGGCAGGGCGTCAAGGCCCTGCTGACACTGCACCCATTCCTGCCACTCCATTCAAGGCAGACCTACAAACGGATCGGTGCCTTCTTTCCGTGTCCGGGGGGCTTTGGCCTTTGCGCACTGCTCGCACTGCAAAAAGCGTCGAGATCGGAGAGCGGGTTTACGCGGTGGGCAATCCCAAGGGCCTATCGAACACCTTAACCGAGGGCTTGGTATCCGGCCTTCGGCAGATGCACGGGATCACCCTAATCCAGACAAGCGCTCCTGTGTCACCCGGCTCCAGCGGGGGCGCGCTCATCGATGCGCAGGGTAACCTCGTCGGCATTACCACGTTCATTTTGAAGGACGCACAGAACCTTAACTTCGCAATCGCAGCCGAAGAGTTCTTACGATAGGAACCCGCTCGCGTTTGGCGCTTTGGCCATCTGCGGTGTCTTTCCCACCAAGACAACCACCGTGTTGTTTTAGTGTGCATGACCATGGAAAGCTGGCATCAAGCGCGCCGGGTATGCTTGCTCGTCTGTCGCCAAGGCCCACTAGGCCGCTGTGATGGCGGGCCTGCAAGCGGCCGTGCGCCGAAGTAGGGTGGCCGGGCGTGTTGCACCAGGATTGCTCGGAGGCCACAGTATGACTGACCCCCATCCCGGCCGACGTACCCTGCTTCCCTGGCTTCTCCTCGCACCCGTGACGATCCTAGCGCGTTCTCAAAAAAAACACTTGCGCAGACCGCATCGGGGACATCGTCCATTGTGCACCGAGCGAGAAGACGAAGGCTGGATTTCTCGCACGGGCACGCGCCCTTCGGGACCAAGCCGTGCGCGACGGCGATCAAGCCTATGGGGCAGTGGTCGTGCGCGATGGGGTGATCGTCGGGGAGGGCCGGAATTACGTTGTCCTGGACAGCGATCCCACCGCCCATGCCGAGCTGCTGGCGGTCCGCGATGCGGCTCGGCGGCTCAAGTCGCGTGATCTCTCAGACTGCGACGTGTACTCCACCGCCACGCCGTGCCCGATGTGCCAAGGCGCCCTCTACTGGGCGCGCATTCGGCGGTATCATAACGAGAGTACGCCCGAGGGTGGGATTGCTCCGAAACTGAGCTGCTGAGGCGGGCAGCCGATTCTGCCAAGCTGGCCATGAAACCTCCGTCGCGCAGGCGCGCGCATCATGGGGTAATACCGGTTTTGTCAGGTTTGGCGATGCGCGCGTGGAGTAAGACTGTGCCAGCCGTTGTGGCGAGACGGAAGTCATCATCCCCATGCGGCGCCAGGACGAGAACTGGCGCCCCATGCCGGCGCACTGGCTTGGGCAACGGCCGATGCGCCAATCATGGAGGCATGAGTTCAGGGCCGAAAACGCCAGTTGGTCGCGCGCGCATTGCAGAGGTGCAGCGTAAGCGTTGGGCGGCTTGGCGTGCCCAGTTCCAGGAGGATCAACTCACGTGAACGCAAAGCATTTCGATCACCTCAATCGCCCAAGGGGTATTGGTGACCGCGTCATCGGTGCTGACGATGCCCCTGATGGCGGGAGGCCTATGCTGCCGGATGTATACCCACCAAGGCAGCGACCAAGGCCAACAGCAACATTATGAACCCGGCGATGGCCCCGCCAACGATGTACACGTGACTGACTGGATCTCGCAGAGGCTTCGCTGGCTCTTTCTGCGCATCACGCACTGTCGCACGCGCGCTTTCTGGATTGTGTGGCATTGGTCGGACCTCCTCTGGGTCAAACCTGAATTGTGCTGATGCGTTCCCCAGTCGGTGCGCAACCCCACCGTCGGGATCTGGCTGATGCATCAGTGTCCTGAGTTCTTCAGGGAGCGTTTTGAACCTTCGGGTCCCTCCCGAGTTAAATTTGCTCGGCATTGGAACCGGAGCAGCGGCATGAGCATCTTCGCGTGGATAATAGTAGGCCTTTTAGCCGGGTGGCTTGCCGAGCGGATAACAGGAAGAAACCACGGGCTTTTGATGAACCTATGCGTCGGAGTCGTCGGCGCGATCGTGGGTGGCTTCCTTTTCGGCAGCATCCTGGGTTTCGACTACCCCCGCGGCCTGAACATCGCTTCCATCCTTGTTGCGACGGCCGGTGCGGTGGTTACCTTGACGCTGCTGGGCTGGTCGCGGACCGGGCCGTCGCTCGACGAACGAGCGGCGCGCCATCTTCCGGGCGATCGTTCCCGTTCCGGCTGGCGCTGAGTCGCGAGAGTGATGAGGTATGTCGGACCATGTTCCGACATAGCGGATGGTTGCCCGCCGGGGCGGGATTCGATAGGAGGTTAGCCACGCCTCCAGGCGCCGTTGGAGCCCTTGTAGGAACCTAGGCTGCCGCCTAGACCTCCCGTCCGGGCACGCCTCTTGCGAAGCAAGCCCGCTCCAGATAAGGCTCGTAACGCTTACCCGGTACAGTGGAATGATGAGCGCACGATGGGGAAGAAGGGACGAGATCGGAGTCAGCGCCGACGCGGCTTCGACGACGAGGAAGAGATGCCGCGCTCGTCATACAACGGTCCTTCGCGCCAACCCTTCCGCAGAGTATCCGAGATGAGCCAGCCGCGAGTGGTCCGGCACTTGACGGCATCGTCAAGTGGTTCAATCCGGAGAAAGGGTTTGGCTTCGTAGAACTTGCTGATGGCTCGGGCGACGTATTCCTGCACGTTGCGGTCCTGCAAGCAGCGGGACACGATACGGTTGAGCCCAACGCCAAGCTCAGCCTCAAGTCGGGCCAGGCCAAAAGGGTCGTCAAGTGACTGCGGTTTTTTCACTCGACGCCACAGCCGCAGACACGCCCGGGTCACGCGGCCCCCGCCCCGCACGTCCTCGACCCGAATGCCCGATCCCTCCACCGCCACCAGCGTTGAAGGCATCGTGAAATGGTACAACCCCGATAAGGGCTTTGGCTTCGTCTCCTCCGGGGATGGTGAGAAGGACGTGTTCGTCCACGCCTCGGTTCTCGAACGCGCCGGAGTGCCAAGTCTTGGCGAAAACCAACGGGTTTCGATGAAGGTCGTGAAGACCCAGAAAGGCCGGGAGGCACTTTCCATCGCTTTGCTGGAGTAGCGAGCCCTAGCGATGCACAAGGCAACTTCCTTATCGCCACAAGCTGAAGCTCGCCATCCCAGCATTCTCTGCCCGTGATGTTCACACGGAACTCAAGCTCAGCAGGGGCGTTTGGCGAGCACCAAACGCTCGGATGGTCTAGCCGACATCGGGCGCACGAAGGAGCGCGAGACACCAGCCGTGTCCGCGCTCTTCGCATTTGGAGCGCGTTTAAAGCATTCAAGCGCGAAAGATTGGTGTTCTCGTGCCCGATCGGTCGCACCATCCCGCCCCTGCTGCACCGCCGCTATAGGGAAAAGCACTGGCCGGCATAGTAGTAGCACCGGCCTCCGGCTTGCCGCGCCGAACAGGTCGCTTGAACCGAAACCCCGATGCCTTTGTAGACCGGGCTCAGGATGTTTCCGCGATGTCCGGGGGACCGAAGCCATTGGCGCATGAAGGACTCGCCCGTTCCGTGTGTGTTGTACGCAATATTTTCGCCGGCTCCGCGGCCGGTGGGTTTGTACTGCCGGTATCTATCGCTGGCACCTCGCCCGTCGCGCCCCTGATGACTCAGATAACGCGCCCTCGCCATATCCTTGACGTGGCCCGTGATGGCCAAGGTGCAGGCACCGTCCATCTTCAGCGGTAGTAAGTTGCGCTGCATGCGCTCTCGGTTCGTGAGCGCAATGATGGCCTGCGCCGCTCGGTGTGCGGCCGTCACGTCGCCGGAACGTTCGCGCTTGGACTGAGCATATGCACTCGGAGGTTTCTTTACGCCGGCAACAAAGCAGATCAAACAAAAAGCAGCAGTGAGAAAAGCTTTTTGCGCCCTCGACATCGATCAACTTTCTCCGGCTCAACAGTGCCGCCTGGCGAGCCCAAGCCCACTCCCATGTCATTGTTGCACAGTACGTTCTCTAGCGTGCAGATTCATGCAGGTTAGGGCTGCGGCGGCGGCAGCCCGTGCAGCGCAGGCGCGGCCGCAAGCTGATTGCAGGATATGTCTCGCCAAATTGTTCGATAAGGACGGCGGGATAGAGAACGCGGCGATGCTTGCAGCGGGGGCAGACGGCCACCAGCGCCATCTTGGCGCGCGCGAGTTCGCCCAGCGTCCGGCCTTCGCCGCGTTCCTTGGCATAGCGATTGCCTGGGCGCATCTCGTGCGGCTGTTTCATCAATGGAAATCCCGGCTGCGGGGTTTCCACGATCCCTCGCTATGCTGCTTTTCAGGGTTGGGCAGTTCGGCGTCGCCCTCACCCAGCGCGCGCAGCCGTGGGGTGAGATCAACGAGCTCATTGGCGATCACATGGATGACGAGGCCGTCGCGGTCGATCTTGCCGCGCACTTCCAGGAATTGCGCCGACATGACCGTGCGCCGGTGGTGCTCGAACACCTTGGGCCAGACCACGACGTTGACGATGCCGGTCTCGTCTTCCAGCGTGATGAAGATTACACCCTTGGCCGTCCCCGGCTGCTGGCGCACCAGAACGAGACCGGCGACCCGCGCAGAGCGGCCTGCGCGGCGCTCCTCCCCATGCTCCGCACTGGTGATGACGCCCCGCCCCCTCAGCTCTTCGCGGAAGAACGAGATCGGGTGGGCCTTCAGCGATAGTGACAAGCTGGCATAGTCCTGCACCACGTGCTCGCCCAGTGTTGTCTGTGGCAGCGCCACCGGTGTCTCGTCAAAGAGATCACCCATATCGGAGCGTGTCAGCAGGGAGCTCTTGCTAGACGTGGCTCGCTTTGCTCCCGGCTGAAGGGCGCCGCCACCCAGACCGCGCACGGCCCAAAGTGCGGCGCGCCGGTCCAGCCCAACGGAGCGAAAAGCATCCGCGTCGGCCAAGCGTTCGACAACGCTGACGGGGACCCCGCTGCGCAGCCACAGGGAGGGGACATCGGCATAGCCACTGCCGCGCGCGGTCACAATCTGGCTGGTAATCTTTTCGGGCGCGCCAGAGACCAGCCGCAGGCCCAGGCGGACGGCGCAGCCCTTTGCATCCGGTTCGCGCGCCGGTTCAAGCGCGCAGTCCCAGCTACTGGTGTTGATGTCGGGATGGCGCACCTCGACCTTGTGCTCGCGCGCATGGCGAACCAGCTGGGCCGGGGCATAAAAGCCCATGGGTTGGCTGTTCAGGATGGCGGCGCAGAACGCGTCGGGATAGTGATGCTTGATCCACGACGACACGTACACCAGGTGGGCGAAGCTTGCGGCGTGGCTTTCGGGAAAGCCGTACTCGCCAAAGCCCTCGATCTGGCTGAAGCAGCGTTCGGCAAAGTCCTGGGTGTAGCCATTGCCGATCATGCCGGCGACGAACTTCTCGCGGAACGAGTGGATCGTCCCGACGTTGCGAAAGGTGGCCATGGCGCGGCGCAAACGATCGGCTTCGCCCGGCGAAAACCCGGCGCCGACAATGGCGATCTGCATCGCCTGCTCCTGAAAGAGCGGAACACCGAGCGTCTTGGCCAGCACCGCCTCAAGGTCCTTGGAGGGGTAGTCGACCTGTTCAGCGCCCGACCGCCGTCCATGGACAGCCGGGTTAGTGATCGCCTGATCTTGAACGCGAAGTTCCATTTTCGTAAAATCCAAGCCGGAGGCTTGTCTCGGGGAGGTGTCCAATGCAGGAAGCAAAACGTCAGCTCGGGGAGGTTGTCGCCGACCCGCAGCAAGTTGCCATCATGCGAGCCGGTTAGATGCGGCTTGGGATCACGTCTCTGGACGATTTGCGGGTGCATCACCCGAGGTGATCAACACGGCTCAGGCAGATTCGGCGAACGCCATCATTGAGGGCTTCCGGTTGGGCGCCACCGATGTGTTCGCGTTGAAATGCAACGCCCTGAACGCGCTCAAACGTCGATACTCTGAACGTTTCCAAGCCGCTGCCGAATAGAGAACGGCCGCGCGCAAGTTGGGGCCGTTTCTGCCGTAGCCTCAGTGCGAACCTGCCCCGTACGTAGCAGCCAATAGACTCAGTACCAGAGTGCCCTTTGTCTCAGAGACGCGCGACGGGCTCTTCGAGCAACCACCCGTCACTTGCTAGTGCGTCCGACAGCGTTTGCCGGACGCGATCAATGTCCGCATACCTTCCCGTGAATGCGAACTTCAGCATTGTCGCCGCGAAGCGCCAGTGAACGCGCAGCGATGCAGCGGGCAAAAGCGATCCGGACATTGCCTTGTGGGCTTGCTCCACAGAGAGAATTATCGCCGGTAAGCCAGACGCCGCGGCGGCATACAGCGGCGGACGGAACAATATTTCTTCCAACTTTTCCACCTTCAGATCGGAGTTCCAGGTTCTTCATGCGCGCGCACGGCGGGCCAGCCAAAACGTGTTGATGGGGATCATTTGCCCCCTGGACCATGCAATTCGTATTGATACATATGATCCGGCACATTGACTTCAGGGGGCGTCCGGTCGCAAGCGGGTAGGCTACAATCGGACGCTCCCCTGGTTCTGCTACACACGGATCTGAGCAGAGATGCTCGGGCTGGCGAGAGGGCACGCGCCAACCCAACCGGTCATGACAGCGCTTGTGACAAGCGCATGTCGAGTCATATGTCATTCGAGATCTGAGTTATCCCCGATATGTCGAAGGGCGGGCGCATCGGCGATATCTCCGACGACAACGGCGCACAGCAGCAAGATAAAGGCGCCGGGGACGGGTTGCCCGACGCCTTCCGCTTTGCTGGGTGGATGCGACTCCGATACCAGCAAGCGCTTAGGCGGAGAACGATGGCCACCCCGCCCCGGTTGCGTCTGGAACCGAGAATTTGACATCCAGTGTGTCCCTTGTTTTCCGTGGAACTCGCAAAGATTTCTACGGATCGCGGAAACATCACGGCGAATGTCTGTTATCGTACATATCGGGGGTCGCTCTAGCCATGGGACAGAACCCCATGTGGCAAGCACCTGTCCTACAACATGTCGGCAAGATACTGCGGACTCGACTTACCCCAGTTACTAAGGAACCGCTGCCTGAACGTGGGGTCGAGCTGATCCACCACCACAACGATAAAGAACGACAGGATGCTCTGAAGCGGCTTGGGAGGAAAGAGCGGAGCAACTAGCTGGCCGCATCCCGCCGCGCTTTCGTTTCATCAAGACCGGTCACAATTCAAGATCGGAAAGGCGGGCGGCCGGTTCGTCGATGAGGAGACGCACAAGCCGTTCGAAGTCCAGCAGGTACGCATGATCTTCGATGCGCTCGCTGGTGAGCATCTGGACTTCCACTCGAAGAAGTTGTCGATGGGTAGGATGCAGCGCCGCAGCTTGTAGGCGTCGCGGAACATCGGCAGCGAGGCGACCGTCTCGGCCTTGGCGTTGATGGGCTTCCTGCCGATCTCTTTGGACCAGGAGGGAATGAGGCCCCACCACAAACGGTCCAAGGATCGCTCACCCGTCTTGTGATTCTGGCGGATCACCCAGTGCTCTTGTCCTGGCGCGCCGTTATATCTTGGCGTCCAGTTTGGCTCTTGCTGCTTGGCCTTGTCTACGCGCGGATCATCCGGCGTGCCCATGACGATGGTGAGCCGGAGTTGGTCGGGCGGGGATTTCTGGGTGATGCGACCGCACATGAAGAAGGATGTAAGGCGAGTGGCTGTAGCTGACAACGCGATCCTGCTGGCCGCTCTCGCAGTGCCATCCTGCTGCTCGTGAGCTGCCGGGTCGAGAGGGCGACGGCCCGTCTTGCTACTCGATTTGGGGATAGCGAACGGCAGTCAGCTTGAAGGCGCGCCGGAACACTGCCATCTTCCAAGGCATGACTGATAACGCACCAGATAAGGGCTGGCTCGTCTGCGTCCGGGTCTGGAGCGTGCCTGACGAGTTCTATTTTGCCGCCATATCTGATGCCAGTCAGGCCGAGGAGCAGGTACGGGGCACCTTGCCACCCGGCGTGCAGGCAGAAGTACAAGCCACACGAGAGCTGACTGCCGATGAGATGGCCGGGCTGCACCAAGGCCAGATCAATCATGCGCCCAAGTAACGTGTCAGCTTGGCAGGGCGCATCGCGGGCCAGTCCCAGCGGCGACAACGCTAACAAGGCTATCACTCCTCGCCAGGGTTGATGTGTGGCTGAACGGCGAACTCTTCTAGCCACCAAGCCGTGCTATGTGATGACATGGACTATGAGCTTGCCAGACAACTGAAGGACGCCGGGCTGCCGCAGAACGGGCTGGGCTTTTTTGCCGCCGAGAACCGTGTGGTCGGCTCCCGACAATACTCCGACACTTTCGATGCCTACATTCCGAGCCTGTCGGAACTCATCGGGGCCTGCGGCGACAGCTTTTCATCGCTCGTGCGTCAAGTGAGCGCCAATGGTGAGGTCCGGTGGCTAGCCTGCTCCCACAGTTCGCAGCCGGGTTCCGGCGCGACGGCAGTTGAGGCGGTCGCGCGGCTCTGGCTTACCAGTGCCGTATCAGAGCCGACTTGCGCCTAGGATCGAGCGGTCGGCGCGTGGCGCGGGGGCCTAACTTAACGCCTTCAGGAGTTTCAGCTCGGCCAGCGCGGCGAATTTCGCCGTGTGCAGCTCGGCGAGCTTCACGCGCAGTTTGGCAATGGCTGCCGCTCCTGTGGTTCCGCCGGTGGGTGCACGCGTGAGGAAATTCACAACCGCCCGCCACACCACATGGGCTGTTGACATGCCAATGGCCGCTATGTTGGATCGGATTTGCGATATCTGCTGATCATAGTCGTGGCGCACATCAACGGTCAGTTGGTTTAGCTGGCGTCGCCGTTCGGGGAGAGGCAAGGCGCTATTCCTGACGAGTGCGCGAGCCGCCGCAAGTTTCCGGTTCATATACATCTCTCCTGATTATCATCAATTCTCCTATGCGGCGCGAGGTAGGGCCGATACGGGCAAGACGTGAATGACGGACAAGACCGTGCCATTCGGACCGCTCGCGAGTTCGACAGTCGCATCGAGCTGCTGCGCCAACGCATTCATGATACTGGTGCCGAGACCGGTCTTGGTGGCAGCCGGTCCTTCGGTCGGCTTGCCGACGCCGTTGTCGGCAATCGACAGCTTCCAGTCCGAACCCGTCTCTACGTAACTGACGACGATATGACTGTCTTCTTTGGCCTGGGGAAATGCATGCTTGAGGGCGTTGATCAAGCCTTCGGTGACAATCAGACCGATGCTGACGGCTTTGGCCGACGAGACTGTTGCCCCTTCCGCATTCACTTGCACCGTAATTGGACGGCTTTCGCCGATCATGGAGTCGGCCAGCGACTCGCACAGTTTGGATAGGTAGGAAGAGACGGAAATCGGTTCGCCCAGGCTGGACCCCTTTAGATGCTTTTGCACGGCTGCCACCGACATGACGCGCTTGTGCGCTTCTTGGAGGTGCAGCCGCGTCTCTTCAGATTGGACGGTGCTTGCCTTCAGCAGAAGGATGCTGGCGATGATCTGGAGCGAGTTGGCGATCCGATGCTGCATCTCTTCAAGGAGCAGCTCCTTCTGATGCAGAAGCTGTTGCATTTCGCGCTCCGCTGCGCGTCGGGCTGTAATGTCCTCGATGGCGAGCAGGATGGTCGTATGGCTGTTGCCCTCGTAGTAGACCTTGCGCGCGTTCAGAAGCATGACGCGCAGGCCAATACTGGGAAATTCGTGCTCGACCTCGTAATCCTCCATCACACCGTGCTCTGGCACGATTTTCTCAAGAAGCGTGCGCAGAGAGGGGATATCCCATTGACCATCACCCAACGCGTAGAGCAGACGGCCTTGCGTTTCCTGCCGGTTGACGCGGAACGTCAGATAGAAGGAGCGGCTTGCGGCGACGACGCGCAGGTCCTTGTCGAGCACCAGCAGGGGCTCGCGCACGGTGTCAACGATGGCTTGTGCAAGAGCGCGCCCATCCCTGATATCACTGAATGGCATCATCGTACTCCATGACGCGTCTATTGTGGGCTAACGTCCACCCTAGGAGGGAGCGAAATGTCATCTCAAGTCTCGATCAGCCTGTTGCGGACAGCGTAAGCACCAATGCGGCCACGGACCCAGATCGAGCTTGCGCTTGATCGACGCTCGATAAGTCTCAAACCGTTTTGGGCTTCTTCGGATCAGATCAGTTGAAACACTTGGCCTGCCCGTTTTTGAGACCAAAGGCAGTCATCAGTGTCTCTGACATCACTCTGCTAATTTCGATGGTCGAACTCGGGTCATTAGTGGCCCTCTTCACGGCCTCTATAGCCGCCACTTTCTCGGCGCAAGCTGCGTACCACACCTTTGCGGATGACCCAGGATCAGGTGTCGTGACAGTGACAACCCAACCAAATGTTTTTTCAGCCATGGATGACATATGTCGGTTTCCCATTGACGAAATTGAACTAAGAGTGGGCGGCATCTCTTTCGCAACTCTCTAAACGTTCTTTTCGCGCATCTCTCTGAAGTAGTGCTCAGCGTGCTGGTACAGGTTCTCTGCCTCAATCATATCGCCGCGCGCCGCCGCTTCTTTGGCAAGCGCCATGTACCGTTCATGGTTCTTGTTGTTGGAAGCGCCGGGTGTACGTTGAGTGCGGTTTTGCGCGCTCGCTGGGTTTGCAAATCGCCCACCAGTCCGCCTGGGCCGATTTTGCATTGCTATTTCAACGCTCCCTACGCCAAGCGGCGGTGGTCTTGCAGCCCTGACAAATACGCTGACCGCTCCACGCACTGAAAAACTGCTTCCGGCACACCAAACACTTGCGCGTCCTGCCCTCGATGGCATGGTCGGATGCTGGCTTTTTATTGGTGTCGTACACGATCTTCTGCTGCACTTCGATTGCCTCGATGCATTTGACAAACGACCGACGCTGCGCGGCCGAAACATCGGTAATGCCCGCCATCCAATGGCGGGCCAATACCGTTCAATTGTGGGCAGCTCGCGGCCACTTCGTCTGAGCTGCCAAGGTTTGGGGTAGCATCCAGACTGATGCGTTGAGGCCATGGCAGGACCGCTTATGGTCCTGCTGCCGATAGATCGACTTAGACTTTCGGCTTATCGAGGAGTTCGGCACAAGCCCGTGCCACACCCGTGCTTGGCGATGTGCTGCCGGGCATCGTCGCCCAGCCGCCCTTCTCGACAAACGTGCCTCGTTCCCACGAGCTGACCTTTTTTAGCTCGACGATCTTCACACTGGCGTCGGCCTGCTGCTGAAACTTCTCGGCGCAGATCGGCGCCAGCACCCTCACGATGGCGGTGTCAGCAGCTTCCTTTGCGTTCTTGTTCGCGGTGGCGCCGGTGACCCAGCCGCCCCAATTAAATCCAACAATAGCAAGAGCGATGGCACCAGCAACGGCGCCCCAAGCCGCGGGCTTCACTTCAGACGGAATTTGCATGATGACGGTTTCCAACCGAGGGACTTCTCCCTCCACCCGCCCCATCTCACGGTCGCAGTGTGATTGCTCGCGACTGATGGGAAAATCGCAGCGTGTGCGACGCCGATGTTCGGTGATGCCCGATGGCCGGGAGTGCAGCGAAGCGGTGAAATCAGAAACTTCCGCACGTAACACCATAGCACGTTTTGGCGCATAAGGCGGGAATGTTGTTGTTTCTGCGACGATGAAGACAAAAATGTTCGATTTCCAACATTTCGCGGGAACGAGCGGCAATAGGGCGCGTTCTGACTAAATCGCCTTGCGAAAGAGCGGGATGCTCCGGGCGACATATAACCCGAGCTAGACGACCGTTAATTGAGTGCGAGCTATGGGCTGGCACGAGAAGGGTGTCTTATGCGAACCCTTGATCCGACGTTGCGCCAGATCGGCGAACAACTGCAAAGGGCAGGCCAGGAGACGGTGCAAACACCCATGCCGTGGCTTTTCCTGGAATTGCTCTGCCAGCTCGACGAAAAGGAAGAAGCCCGCGCCAACGAAGCCAACGAGAGGGCGCGGGAGCAGCGCCGCCGAGAGAGCGCCCCGCGCGTCAGAGCGGAGATCGCGTCATGACCAAAGACGACGGCTCGGCTTTGCCGCAGCTGAACTTATCAAGCGGCTTCAGGACGGGGATCCATCCGTTCATGTCAATCATGCTCGGGCGCGCGAAAACGTGATCGTGCTAGGCCCGACCTGCCTCAGAGCTGGTGACACTGAGATGTTGATCAAGCGCGTGCGGACCGAGCTCGGCGCCGTGAACTGGCCTGGGGCAGCGTAGGGACCAAACGCTGGCCAAGAACGAGCCGAGGAGCGAGGCTCGCCGCCCGCCATACGATCTAGCGCATCACCTACTCAGACCATAATTGCCGAGGGCGAGTAACACCCTTGAACCCGGCCCACGCGCCGCGCCACGTCATCGTAAGCCATTTAAAGAAACCGGAACCGAGCGCTTGGATACCAATGCCGTGGGCCGCATTTGGGATGTACGCATCCGGCGAAGACCGCAGGGGTGAGTGCTCAGGCGGCTTGAGCGGCACCGGCCTTGGCGGCCTTCCAGTTCCAGGGCAGCAGGTCGGCGATCTGCTTGGCGGGGTGATCGGCAATGCGG
>JBJXDX010000108.1:0-10693 GCA_046154585.1 Hyphomicrobiaceae bacterium
GGCCGGCGAGTGGTTCCGCCTCGGTCGTCTGCTCATCGAATGCTCCTGATTCGCAGGCACAACCGTGCCCGCTGTCAGGCAGACAATCCACTCACCCTACCGTCCGAAATTGTGGAGCCAGCTCTGAGCTCGTCCGGACCGCGTTTTCGGCCTTGGGGCGCAGCGACGTGGATGGGGTCGTGAAGCTGATGCCGCCGGACTTCCTCATAAACATAGCCGGTATGCCCTATCAAAAACGGGGTGCCGACGCATGGCGCAAACACGCCGAAATCCTCTTCGCGGCGTTTCCGGACATTCAGGTAAGGATTGAGGACATGTTTGCGGGCGAGGACAAAGTAGCCGTCCGCGTGCGCTTTACAGGTACGCACGCTGGCGAGTTCCTCGGCGTCCAACCCACCGGAAAGAAAATTGCCTACGAGAGCAACGAAATCTACCGCATTGCGGACGGGAAAATCGCCGAGGAGTGGATTTGCTCTGACATGCTGACCCTGATGGCCCAAATAGGAGGGCAGGGCCCTTCGATGGGCAAGCTCGCGTCCATGTGGCTTGCCGGTTATCGGGTGTGGTTCGCTCTTTTTTTCGGATTCGCCATCGGCGCGCTGTCCATGGCGCTGCTGCGCCTCATCTTCTCCTGATCCTGTGGTTGACGATAGGTCGTCAATCGCGTGCACGACTTGCTGCGCTGCATGAGGCTGCATGTTGTGCTGAGCCCGGCAAACCGGACCATCCAATGTGAGAAAATTGGCATCTGATTCGGGTGGCTAGGAGGGAGGCCGTCGCGCACAACGCCCTTTGGGGGCGCGCTTAGAAACTCCTCGGTGCAGTTCGATTGACACGCGGTACTTTCCTTAGGGTACAGTTGAGGCGTCAATTCAAGGTCTGCCCACACCTGCGCCACCGCTCGGGATTGTGCCGCCAGGTTTCGAGAAATTGCGTCAGAAGCCAAATCCGCGCCTGACTAAGGGGAACCCATAGATGCAACAACTCAAGAACGCCTCTGATATCGACAAGGCCCGCAAGGATGCGGAAGCGCACTTCTGGCCGCATTCCCAGCAGGCGGGCAACATGTCCAAGGAGACGGGCGCGCAACTCGTCACCCGGGCCAAGGGCGTGTGGGTCGAGGACGCCGATGGCGAGCGGTGGTTCGATACGCTGTCAGGACTATGGCTCGTAAATATTGGGCATGGCCGGCGCGAGATCGCGGACGCAGTCTATAAGCAAATGCTGGAAGTCAGCTTCTCGCCAAACGATACCGTCAGCCCGGTCACGGCGATGCTCTCGGCCAAGCTGGCCGAATACTCGGGAGACCCGAAGGCGCGCGTCTACTTCGTGAGCGGCGGGTCGGAGGCGAACGAGACAGCATTGAAGATCGCGAAGAACTATCATGTTCTCAACGGCGAACCGGCGCGCTGGAAAGTGATCAGCCGACGCGGCTCTTATCACGGGGCGACCCTGGCATGCACCAGTCTGGGCCGCGGCGGTCCGCAAGGCGGTGGCGTACCGGCGCAGTTCGGCCCGCTTGTGTCGGGGAACATTCACATCGCGCAGCCTTCGCAAAACTTTCCGCACACCAATATCGGCGGCGGATTGCCGAACATCGACTGCGCCGAAGATTTGGAGCGCTGGATCCAGCACGAAGGTCCGTCGAGCGTAGCGGCCTTCATTGCAGAACCGATTTCGGCGGGCGCCGGCATTCACGTCCCCGATGATGGCTATTGGCCGAAGATCCGGGAAATCTGCACGAAACATGGCGTCGTGATGATCGTCGACGAGGTGATTACCGGGTTCTGCCGCAGCGGCAAGATGTTCGCGTTGGACCACTGGGGCGTGACACCGGATATCCGCACGGTCGCGAAAGGACTGACGAGCGGCTACGCACCTATTGGGGCCGCCATTGTCAGCGGAAAGATTGCCGATGCCTTTATCGGATCGGCGGACAAGACCTTCCTACACCTGATTACATTCGGCGGCAATCCAGTGTCGTGTGCGGCGGCTCTCGCAAATCTGGAGATTATGGAGAACGAGAAATTCGCAGATCGTGCCGCGGAGATGGGCAGTTATCTATATGAGCAGCTGCAAAACTTGCGAAGGTACCCGATTGTCGGAGATGTGCGTGGCGGAAAGGGTTTGCTGTGCGCGCTCGAAATCGTCAAGGACCAGAAAACGCGTGAACCCTTCCCGAAATCGGCGAACCTCAATCAGGTCGCCGTGCATGCGATGCGGGCGCACCGCATGCTGGGGCGAGCCGGGCAAGTTATCCCGATCGCTCCGCCGCTCTGCATCACGCGCGAGGAAGTCGACGAGGCTGTGCATCGACTAGGCAAAGTCATGACGACGATTGGCACACAGTTGGGAGTTGCATGAAAAGGAGGCGCATGAGGGGCAGTCCATGCTTGGGCTGTTCACTATCGGACGCGGCCAGTGGATCGCATGGCGGCCATGAACAAGGCGAATGAAGCGATGATGCTGGAGATTGACCATCTCCAGACTCAGTTCTTCACCCACAATGGCATTGTTCGGGCCGTCGACGATGTGTCCTATTCGATCCGACGCAGGGAAACCTTGGCTGTCGTCGGCGAATCCGGCTGCGGCAAGAGCGTGACCGCTCTCTCAATCCTTCGGCTCGTTCCTTCACCGCCCGGACGCATCGTGGGCGGCGAAATTCGTTTTGAGGGCCGGAACCTTCTCGAACTGTCGCACCAGGAGATCCAAGAGGTTCGCGGCAACGAGATCTCGATGATCTTTCAGGAGCCGATGACCTCGCTCAACCCGGTTCTGACCATCGGCCTGCAAATCTCCGAGATCATCGAACTGCATCAGCAACTCCCGCGCAAGGCAGCGATGGCCAAGGCCATCGAGATGCTCGAGTTGGTCAATATTCCTGAGCCTGCAAAGTGCGTTCGTAGCTATCCGCATCAACTCTCGGGAGGAATGCGGCAACGGGTGATGATCGCGATGGCTCTAGCGTGCAACCCGAAGCTCCTGATCGCGGATGAACCGACGACGGCTCTCGATGTCACCATTCAGGCGCAGATCCTCACATTGATGCAGGAACTGCAGAACCGGCTCGGGACGGCGATCCTGCTCATCACGCACGACATGGGTGTCGTTGCTGAGAACGCCGACCGAGTGGTGGTGATGTACGCCGGGCGGAAAGTGGAAGAGGCGAATGTATTCGATCTCTTCGAAGGACCCAAGCATCCGTACACCGCGGGGTTGCTCGATTCCATTCCGCGGCGCCGGCGTACGATTTCGGGCGGGGTGCCCGGGCAGAAGATCGCGGCGCCGCCCACAGCCAATGGGGTATCTACGCGACGGCAGCTCAGCGAGATTAAGGGGATGATCCCGTCGCCGTTTGCCTTGCCACCGGGTTGCACATTCGCTCCGCGTTGTCCGCACGCATCCGCACAATGCGGGCGTGAATATCCGCCATATGAAAAGAGGGGCGAGGGACACTGGGCGGCGTGCTGGCATAGCGATCTTGTGAAAGTGGCGGCGGATTGAACGATGGCGGGTGAGAAAGAGAACCTGTTGGAGGTGGAAGGGCTGCAGAAGTTCTTTCCGATCCACGCGGGGCTCTTGAGCCGGGTGGTGGGGCACGTGTACGCCGTCGACGGGGTGTCATTTCACATCAAGCAGGGTGAGACGCTTGGTCTGGTGGGCGAAAGCGGGTGTGGGAAGTCGACGGTCGGGAAGACGATCCTCAAGTTGATCGAGCCGACGGGGGGCACCATCAAGATCAACGGGGAAGACATTACCCATCTCGGCACTGGCGAGATGCGTCCTTACCGTCGGCAGATGCAGATCATTTTCCAGGATCCCTATTCGTCGCTGAACCCACGTATGTCGGCAGGCGAGTTTGTCCGCGAGCCGCTGACTATTCACAATCTCAGCTCAGGGGCGGAAAGCGACGAGAAAGTCGCGAGACTGTTCGAACGCGTGGGGCTGCAGCCGCATCAAATGATGTCGTTCCCGCATGAGTTTTCAGGTGGGCAGCGCCAACGCATCGGGATTGCACGTGCGCTTGCGGTAAGCCCTCAACTGATAGTCGGCGACGAGCCGGTTTCGGCGCTCGACGTGTCGATCCAGGCGCAGGTCATCAATCTGCTTACAGAGCTGCAGGACGAGTTCAACCTCTCCTATCTTTTCATTTCGCATGATCTCGCAGTGGTCGAGCACATCAGCCACCGCATTGCTGTGATGTATCTTGGGCGCATCGTGGAGCTGGCGGATACGGCCATGCTGTTCGATCGGCCGCTGCATCCCTATACGATCGCATTGCTGGCGGCGACTCCGATTGCCAATCCTAGGTCGCGTCGCCGAAAGCGAATGGTGCTGAGCGGCGATGTTCCGAGCCCCATAACGCCACCGGCAGGATGCCATTTCAACACGCGGTGCCCCTACGCCACCAAGCGCTGCCGAGAGGAAGCACCGCAGTTGCGACAGGCGGAGAATGGCCATTGGATCAGGTGCCACCTGCACGACGATGGGCCTGTCCATCCGTTGCCGCCTGTTGCGACACCTACCAAAGCTGCGGTCTGAAAATCTCCTATCACCAATGCTTGCGCGATGACTTTGCTTAACGGCTGCCGCGCAGGCGTGGGTCGAGCAGGTCGCGGATCGCGTCGCCGAACAGGTTGAATCCGTAGACGGTCAAGCTGATTGCGATGCCCGGCATGATCGGCATCCAAGGGGCGAGCTCGGCGAATTTCTGGGCCGCGCCGAACAGGTCACGTCCCCAGGACGGTGCGGGCGGCGGGACACCAAGGCCGAGGAAGCTCAGGGACGCTTCCGTGATGATCGCGCTACCCAGGCTAGCTGTCGCGATGACGATGTAGGGGGCGACGCAGTTCGGTGCGACGTGCCGGAAGATGATCCTGAGATGGCTAGCTCCTGCAGCTCGGGCGGATTGGACGTATTCGCTTTCCTTCACGGCGAGGACCGTGGAGCGAACCACGCGCGCCGTGCTGGGGATGATGACAATGCCGATCGCGATGATAAGGTTTGTCGTGGTGCGCCCAAGAACGGCGATGATGACGATGGCAATGATCAAGGATGGGAACGACCAGAGAATGTCCATGACGCGCTCGACCAGAAGGTCCCAGACACCGCCGGCGTAGCTTGCGAAGAGTGCGATGATGGCGCCGAGCCCAGTGCCGAGGGTGGTCGACAGGACGCCGACCAGCATCGAGATCTGCGCGCCGTAGATGACACGGCTCAGGATGTCGCGCCCGAGATTATCGGTGCCCATGGGGAACGCCAGCGAAGGGGGCTTCAGGCGTGCTGAGCCGCCGTCGATGAATTCCTCCGGCGGGTAAGGGGCAAGCCAGGGAGCGAAGATTGCCACGAGCAGCATGCCGAACACAACGAAGGCTCCGAAGGCGCCAAGTGGCTTGGCTATGATGAACCAGCCGCTCCCGCGAATGGCTCTGCGGATCCGCTCACCCGTACTTCTATGTGTAGCGTATACGGGGATTGAACCATCCATAGGCGACATCCACGAGCAAGTTGGCAAGCGTGACGAAGATCGCGGTCGCGAACAAGGTAGCCTGGATCGCGTTATAGTCGCGGAAGACCACAGAATCGACGAGGAAGTTGCCCAGCCCCGGCAGGTTGAATGCCCGCTCGACAACCACCAGCCCCCCGATGGAAAAGCCGAATTGGAGGCCAAAGACGGTAAGGACGGGCAGGAAGGCGTTCTTCAGGGCGTGGCGGAAGACGACTGTGCGTTCGTTCAGCCCTTTCGACCACGCGGTGCGCACGTAATCCTCGCGCAAGACTTCGAGCATCGACGAACGGGTCATGCGTGCGATGATGCCGATTTGCGCGAATGCCACGGAGAAGGCGGGGAAGAACATCTGCTGGAAGCTTTGCCATGGGGCTTGCCAGACTGGAACGTATTCGAGCGGTGGCAACCAGCGGAACCAGATCACCAACCCGAGAATGATCAGTAGCGCAACCCAGAACGAGGGGAGCGACAGCCCTGCGATAGAAATAATTCGCGCGACATAGTCGACGAACTTGTCTTGGCGGATGGCGGACAGGATGCCGAGGGGAAGTGCCACGATCGCCGTCATGATCGCGGCAAGAATGACGATGCTGGCGGTGACCGGGAAGAAGCGCATCCACTCGTCGATCACGGGTCGATTCACTTTCAGGGAGTTACCGAAGTCGAGCCTGGTCGAGTTCCACATCCAGGTGAGGTACTGGGTCAGCAAGGGGATCTTGCGGATCTCGACTTGGACTTCGTCGGGCATAACAATCATGCCCTCGGCCATGATGGGAGCGCGGGAGTTGACGCTCCCGAGGATCTGCTGGCCGTCCATTGCGGCAATCGCCGCCGCAAGCTTCGGATAGTCCCTCCCGTACTTCGGTTCGAGGACATCGCGCTTCGGAGTAACGTGGATTGTGGCGAAGCCAAGTCTGACACGCATGGCTTCTACCATCCTCTCGGGAACGGCCGCATCGCGGCCGGCGTCTGACAGTGCGATCAGAGCCGGGTCACCGGGTACGATCCGCATCAGAAAGAAGACGAGGGTTGCAACACCGTAAATCGTCACGACGCCCAAGAGCAGCCGTTTGACGATGTACCTCCACATAGCTGCATCACCCCCATGTTCGGGTTTGGACCAACTACTTATCCAGCCACACTTCCTCCAATGTGACGTTGTTGTAGTAGGCAGGGTCGACGTCGAGCCAATTTTTTACCCATGGATGCCAGGCCATGCCTTCGGCCACCCAGCGGACCTGAACTTGGGGAAGATCCTCGAACAGGGTACGCTCGAGCTCGTGGATGGACACTTTGCGCTCGTCGTCGGTCTTGGCGGAGAGCTGCTTCTTGAAGAGTTCATCGAATTTCTTGTTGCAGTAGACGGATTGGTTGCCGCTGGCGCCGCAGATGAAGAAGTCGGCGTAGAAGAGGCTGGGATCGAGCACCCCAGCGGTTTCGCTGGTCGATATCAGCTGGTAGTCGCCGGCGTTGCGGCGTTGCGTGAAGGTTGCGCGGTCTGCCACCTCGAGCTGGATCTCGACCCCCACCTGGCGCATCTGCTCCTGCACAAACTGGGGGGTCAGCAGCGACTCAGGCGTGTCCAGCGTCAGCCAACGGAGCTTCAAGGTACCGGGCTTGTAACCTGCCTCTTCGAGCAGCTTCTTCGCCTGCTCGCGACGGGCCTTCACAGTCTCCGGGTCTGGAGAGCCGATCAATTTCGCGAGCTCGGCTTCGGGCAGACTCCACTTCGACCAGGGGGGCACGTAACCACCGACGGCCCCGGCACCCTCGCCCAAGACTTCGATCGCTTTGTAGCGGTCGATGGCGAGATTGAAGGCTTGCCGGACGCGCTGGTCACCCCAGGGCTTCTCGGTGAGCTTGCCTGCAATCGAGTGCCACCAAAGGCGGGCGGGCAAGGAGACGATGATCTCAGGGTTTTTCTCCTTCAGCACCTTGGCATCGGCCGGATAAATGTACTGCATGTAGGAATTGATATCGAGCTTGTTCGCACGAACGTTGGCCAATGCGACAGTCGGATCCTTGAAGACGAAGTTGCGGACGCCGTCAAGACATGGATAGCCCTTGCGGAAGTAGTCTGGGTTCTTGACCGTGGTCGAGCCCGCGCCCGCGACGTACTCCTTGAAGATGAAGGGGCCGGTGCCCATGACTGTGTCTTTAAGCTTGTCCCAGGGAAGCTCGCTCGGGAAGATCGCGGCCCAACCGACGGCGAGTTTCGAAATGAGGCCGGCATCTGACTGACTGAGCGTGATCTTCACAGTCAGCGGATCGACGGCCTCAAGCTTAGAGATGGCTGTGAAATAGCCGGCGCGCTTGGAAAAGTCTTTGTTGCGGATTTTTTCAATGCTCCAGACGACATCCTTGGAGTCGAGCTCGGTGCAAGCGCCGAGGCGACCTTTCACTAGATCGCCACAGTGGAATTTGATGCCGCTCTTAAGCTTGATCGTGTAGACGAGACCGTCGTCGCTGGCAGTGTAGGACTCGGCGAGATCGTTGACGATCTTGTCCTTCTCATAAAACGAGAAACGAAAGAGGCGATTGTAGGATCCGCCGACCCTCTGTTGCGTGCGCACGGTTGTCTGCTGGTGGAAGTCGAAGTCCACGAGGTCTTCGCCAGCGTGGGTGGCGAGCACGCCACCGTACTTGCCGCACTCGCGGGCTTCTTCGGCGGCGGGTGCGCCGGTCGCTGCGAGCATGAGGGCTGTGGCAGATGCAGCGGCCGCTTTTCGAAACCGACCTGCCGTCTGGGATCGAGCGCCTCCTCGTCTTGCGGCGCGATTGTTCTCGCGTCGTGAAAACAATGCCTTTTTCAGCTGGAAAGTGCTTAGCCGAGCAGGATCAGTTCCTGGCATGTCGCGACTCCTCGTCCGAACATTATGCTCCGCGCAATCATCTTTTCGACTAAAGGAAAGCTCGTCAAGGGAGGTAAAACTTAAGCGCATCGAAAGTTGCTGGTGGTATCGCGACAGACGAACGCATTGTTCGGCAAAGTCCCATCGCTTTCGTTGTTGGCGGTGTCGCTCCAAATAGAATTGGCCGGGACGAAGAGGTTAAGAGAATGACAGGCAAAATTCGATTTTTGACGCTCGGTCCAGAAGCCTCCAACCACGCGCTCGTCACCCGACAGTATCTAGATTTCCGAGGGCTCACCAACGCATCCGTCATCTTCATCGACGACTTCTTCAAAGGACTGGAGATGATGAGTGATGGTGCAGCGGACTTCATGATCCAGGTCGCAGTGCATCCCGATTGTACGGACGTTGTTGCCAAGGCGCATTTCGTGCATCGCATCCACATCATCGACACGTTCATCTCGCCAAGTAAGGAGTTGGCAATCCTGACGCGAGCGGATGTGATGGCGCCGAGGGAGATTGCATTGCAGCCCGCAACGAAGGGTTATGCCGATATTTCGGCATGGGAGAAATGGGTACCTGAGACTTCCACGAGCGCGGTTGCACAAGGATTGCTCAGTGGTGCTTACGAAAGCGGCATTACGGCACTCGAAGTATTTGAGCAGCACCCCGGAAAATTCCGCGTTGATAGAGTAATCGGGACAGTGGATGACCCTTGGCTGGTGTTCGGGAAAAGGCGCGTCTGCAGGATTGGCATTGTGGCTTGGCCCGATAGTCCGGGCGCACAACAGTTTGGCAGTTAGACGCAATATCAGGCGGCTCAAGAAATCATTCGGTTCGCCGCGCACGACCAAGGACAGCGTCACCGTCGCCAAGGAGATCGAGCTCGAGGACAAGTTCAAGAACATGGGCGCGCACATGGTGCGCGAGGTAGCATCCCAAGACCAACGATCTTGCCGGAAGACGGCACTACGACGGCCACCGTTCTTGCTCAGGCCATCGTCCATGAAGGCGCGCGCTCTGTCGCCGCAGGCTCTAATCCGATGCTGCATCAGTTCCCGTCGCGCTGGACGCGTCTGCATGCGAGGCCAGTTGGCTCGGAAAGACTCGTGTGCCAAGTAATTGCGCATCTCACGCATCTGACGAAGTGCGCCTGCCCACCCCTCTGGCAGCCCGGCATCTCCCAGCATCTTCACTGGGTTCGCTCTTCGTCGCTTAGCAGCCTTCTTAGCAAATGTCTTTGCAGCCTCACGCAGGGTACTCTCGGAAGTGTCCAATCCTGGGCGCCATCGTCGACGTCAATGTATTTCCGGCCGCGGTGCATGCGATCTCGCGCAGGTCTTGGCAATCGAGCGCGTGGGAGATGCGCGCAGTGCATCGAGGAAAGCGGCGGCGGCGTCATTGTAGAAGGGACCGGGACCCCAAGTGCCCATCGCGGACGCATGCAGCATGGACTGCCGGCGCAGACCAAGGCCATGCCAGTCCGCAGCGCTGGCCGTCACGAAATGGTGCCGGTCTTCTCGTATACGCGGCGGAGATGGGCCTTGACTGTGTTGACCGACACCTTGAGCCGCCGCGCCGTGGCGGAAATGGTGATGCCGGACGCCACGGCGAGGGCCACCCGGGCCTCCGTCAGCGTCAGGCCGTAGGCCTCCATGATCCAGGCAGCCGGGATTTTGCACCGGACGATCGAGGGGTGATCTGCGGGTCGGCCGCGGGCGTCTCCACCGCCGTCGCGATCTGTAGCGCAGCCGGCATCGACTTGGCCCTGACAGCCTCGCTGAGCACGAAGTCCATCACGGCTCCCGTAGCGATGGGCATTGCCGAACACATCGGAGGCGTGCCCTCTCTAGCCGCCGTCTTTGCCGTGCTGACGGGTATGATGGGCGCCGCGTTCGGACCGTGGCTGCTCACCAAATGCCGGGTCCGAGCCGCGCTGGAGCGGGGTTTGGCGATGGGCGTTACCAGTCACGGGCAGGGCACGGCGCGCATTCTGCAGGAAAGCGAAGAGGCTGGCGCATTTGCGGCGCTGGCCATGGGACTTACAGCGCTGGGAATGGCGGTCCTGCTGCCGCTGCTTGCGCGCCTCACGCATTAGAGCGCAGCACAATTGGTCGACCGGTGCTTTGGGCCGGCCGCAGCACATGTTTGTTGCGGCGCATGAGTCCGGAAGTGGCACAAATTCACCGTTCGCGATTTCGCAAAAGTCAGGCAGCTATCGGCAGTGTACCTGCCGTACCTTCGCTGCCGGCTGATCGGTAGGTTTTGACCCTTACCGGCGCCGCAGACCCGAGGCAACGCTCTAATCAAGTGGCTAGCCGGCTGCGAAGGG
>JBJXDX010000109.1:0-2682 GCA_046154585.1 Hyphomicrobiaceae bacterium
GTTCACGAATGGCCTCCGGCATCTCTGGCGCCGAGTTTTCCTTCTCGCTCCAGGAAGCTGAAGACTGGCTGAGTCAAGCCAAGCGCGGGCAATCAACTCAGCCTTAGATGCACCGATCCGGTCTCGGACCCTGTGGTGCTGGCGCTCAAATAGGTTGCGCCGCGGTATTGGAAGTAGCGGGTGAGCATGCGGCTCGAGGATCTGAACGCTACGGGTGACGGTCGGCTCGCGAGCCCTTCGGCTGAGCGTAACAGAGAACCAATTGCAAAGGTTCTTGCGCAAGTCCTGCCGCAATCCGGACTCGTGCTCGAGGTTGGTAGCGGGACCGGAGAGCACGCGTTCGCCTTGGTGTTCGAGCGGGCCAGCGACAAACGTCAGCTTCTGGCACTCTTGCTCCGGTTGAGAGGCGGGCAGAACACGGCAGTTCTGCCCGGGTACTCGAGCACGAGCCACTTATTGACTTCATGGCAGCTTCCGGGATGGATTTGCCGTGAATGGTTACCGGCGCCAAGCTGCTTCGGCAAAGTTTGACCCCAACCAGTCATGTTGCTCTGGGGTACATCGTGTGGCCAAACTACCCGGCGTCGGGGTAGTGTGGACGACCGGTCGGCTCTCGCACGATCTCAGTCGCGCGGGCTATTAGATCCCGGGGCACGGAGTATCGGCAAATGATTGCGGTAGACCAGCTCCGATATGTGCGCCTCGGCACGCGTGACCTACCGGCTGCCATCGACTTCGCGCAGCGCATACTCGGTCTCCAGCTCATCGAGCGGTCGGACGACTCGGCCTATTTTCGATCCGACCTTCACGATCACACATTGGTCTACTCCCGCGGTGAACCGACCGACAAAGCCGTGGGGCTGGAGATCTATGGCCAAGAGCAATTCCAGGCTGCCATTGCGACCCTGTCGCAGCGCGGCTTTGACGTCACGCGCGGCAATGAGACGGCATGTGCCCAGAGAAGGATTCGCGCACTCGCGAGTTTCCGCGACCCTGGCGGAAACACTATCGAGCTCGTTCTCAGGCCACTGAATTCCGGCTGGCGCTACTTTCCCTCCCGTGACGCGGGCATCACCGCCTTATCAGGTGTGGCGTTGCGCGCCACCGATGTGGCGGCATGTGAAGCTCTCTGGACCACCGTATTCAACGGCCGCGTCAGCGATTGGGTTGGCGAAGCGGCCTTTCTACGGTTTGACGACGCGCACCATCGGATTGCCTACTATCCCTCGTCCGGCAGCGGCATTCTGGCTGTCGAGTTCGGCGTCGAGAACGTCGATCTTCTCATGCAGAATAGTTATTTCCTTCAGTCCGCACAGGTGAGCATCGTCCACGGGCCCGGTCGCCGCCCTACCTCGAACCAGCTGTTTCTCACCTTCGCAGGCCCCGAGGGAACGCTGTTCTCGTTCGTCTCGGAGGGCGACCATATCGCCGACGAGAAAAACCACCGACCGCGTCAATTCCCTCGCACGCGATCGTCGTTCTGTGCCTGGGGCAGCGAAAGCGAAGTGCCGGAGTTTAGTTGACTGTTTCGTTGACTAGCGGATTGCAGAGCTGGCGCCTGGAAGCGGAGGTAAGGCATGATCCATTTGAAGGACGTGAGCTATGTGCGGCTCGGAACCCGCGACCTCGAAGGGGCCACCCACTTTGCGGTCGACTATCTAGGGCTCGAGATCGCCGAACGCCACAAGTCGGCCCTCTACTTTCAATCGGACGAGCGGGAACACACACTTTGCTATTTCGAGGGCGATCCGGCCGATCAAGCGGTTGCCTTCGAGGTCGGGGCCAAGAGCGATCTAGACGCCGCCGCCGCGCAGCTCGACAGCCTAGGCCATGCTGTCAAGGTCGGCACGGGCAGTGAAGCCACTTCGCGTCACGTCAAAGGCTTTATCGCCTTCAAAGATCCGAGCGGCAATGGCATCGAGCTTGTTTACAGGCCGCGACACACCGGGAGGCGCTACCACGGCAGCCGCGATGCAGGAATCACGAGCTTCAGCCATGTCGGACTCTGCTCGACTGATACCGTGCGTGACGAAGCATTCTGGACAACTGTATGCAACGCGCGTGTTTCCGATCGGATCGGCGATGCGCCGCTCTTGCGTATCGATGAGGTGCATCACTCAATCGCGCTGTTCCCTTCGCAGGAACCAGGCATTCAGCACATCAATCATCAGGTTGAGACCGGCGATGACGTCATGCGCTCCTACTATTTCCTGAAGGATAGGAATGTCCGCATGGTGTTCGGCCCAGGACGGCATCCCACCTCGTCGGCTCGCTTCCTCTATTTCGAGGGGCCCGACGGCATGGTGTTCGAATATTCATCGGGCGTCCGATCGATCGCCGACGAGCTGCTTTATCGCGAACGACAGTATCCGTTCGAGCCGAAGGGTTTTTGCCATTGGGGTGCCAAGCCCCAGATCCGCCAGTTTCAGGAGTAAATGACTTCTCAACGTGGTCGGGCCAATAAACCCATGTTGTGCTATCGCAACATGGGTCGCAGTGCAGATGATTTGAAACGATCGCTCCTGGCACAAATTCACCGTTCGCGATTTCGCAAGAGTCAGGCAGCTATCGGCAGTGTACCTGCCGTACCTTCGCTGCCGGCTGATCGGTAGGTTTTGACCCTTACCGGCGCCGCAGACCCGAGGCAACGCTCTAATCAAGTGGCTAGCCGGCTGCGAAGGG